>NZ_ARYN01000012.1 GCF_002094855.1 Zunongwangia atlantica 22II14-10F7 | reverse complement strand
GTCGATAAAAAACTAACCTCCAAGATTCAAAAGGCCTGTGATTTTATGGATATTAAACTACTAGATCACCTGATCATCAATAGCGAAGGAAATTACCTGAGCTTTGCCGATGAAGGAATTTTATAATACTTAATTACTTAAGAAAAATAAAGGGAGCCCTAAAGCTCCCTTTTTGTATTATTCCATTTTTGTAGGCTAACACAAATTAACGAAATAATGATTAGGTGCGACAAAACTAAAAGTTTAGTTTTAATAGACCTAAGGTTTACTGTTAAAATGACTAGGTTTTTAGTTCTAATGCTTGTGTCTACTAAAACAATAAACCTGGAGGGGTTCAGCACATTCCCACTATATTTCGCAAAAGCTTCATTTCGGGAAAAGCGCTTCACGATAAAAGTCTTGGACACCATCGAAGAAATTTAGACCTCCATTACACGCACCGATGAAAAATCGGAAGGCTTCATTGCATTCGAAATTTTTCGATGACGTCCGCCTAATCAAAATTCTATTTCTTTATAGATCTTCTCTCCAAAGGAAATTTTGATGATTTATCGATAAGGATCTTACACTTCTGAAGCCATCACTTTTTAAACTTACCACCTGTACATTGAAAAGAAGGGTGTTAAAATCGGCTTAGAGATGGCCCTATAGGAAATAAATCTTCTGGAAAAAGTATAAGTCGATATTTATCCTTAATTATAGGAATTGATGAGAGGGCTTTTAAAAGCACTCGTCAAGTGCACGGAACATATATAAGCACTCCCGATTTATTCATAATCCAAGATTTCTCGTGTATGTACTTCTCGGATATTAAAACATCTATAGAAATTATCGAGGCTAAACTGTTTTCATAAAACTGCGTTATTTTTATTCATAACATTAAAAGCTGTTGGGCGCAGTGCTAGAATACCGTTTGAATGCTTACTTCTTCAAATTTATTCTCTATTGCATAGATGTTGTTTTGTTTATTCAAGAGATATTTATTGAAAAACTTAAGTATAAGTGAGTTTGTTATCTCATAGGCTTTGAATGGAGCCATATCTCCGGCTTCATTAATAGCTGGTACATTGACCATGAGCGGAATATCCATAAAATTGGAATGCCCTGTGTTGTTTATTCTAATGTTATAAAAATCCGCATTGCTTTTATTTCGAAATGCTTGGTTATTAAAATTGGGATGTTCTTCTGGCCATGCTGAAGATATACTGGCAAAAGCTTTATTCAATGTGCTATTGATCATATCTCCCCACTGCGTGCCGTCGATATTGATCGCTGCTTCTATTCGTTTATCGTCAAGTAAAGCTTGCCCCGCTGCCGCTCCACCGTGCGAATGACCAAAAACTCCAATGCCTGATTTCTTCATATGTGTTGCTATGAAAGACAATTGCTTATCATTTTCCAAATGATCTATTACTGAGGATATATCATTGCTCCAACGTTGAATACTTTTAGCGGCAACGTAATCGGTTAATATATCTTTAATCGCCTGATATTCTTCTTCTGTATTTTCTGCCTGTTGAAATTGCTGAGTAGCATTCCAGACCATTTCCGCTTGTTCCGAATTATTACTAAGGCTATCGTAGGTGGTATTGTATAGCTTTATTTCTCCGTTTGGAAATATGGAGCCGGTGCTTTCATAGGTATGATTAATGTTTATAACAATATATCCCTGGCTTACAATTTCTTCAAGAAGGGAATAATACCCAAATGCATTTGAATAGTGACCATGGGAAAAAATTAAAACCGGAAATTTTCCTTTTGCGATTGCTGGCTGTATATAGGTATGGGTTTTAATAAAGTCCAGGTAGTTCATTGACCAAGCCGGTAAACCATATTTTGTTGCAAAGCCAAGTCTGCTTCCTTTATCCAGGTAGTCTTCCAAACCTTCTTCTGTAATCTGGGCAGGATACCAGACTTTAAGCATCAATTCCCTTTGATCTTTTTGGTCCTGGGTGATTAATTCCGGACGGTCGGTTTTAATATGAATGTATTTTGTGCCGATCTTAAATTTTCCTGTAGGTGCCGGCAATGTAAACACCGGTAAGAGCATTGGTAACGACCAACTCAATACTAAAACAACAATGTAGCTACTTGTCATAAGAATCTTTATAAAGAGATTCCATGGTTTTGACTTTGCTTTTTTCCATAGCATCAAAGTTATAAGGATCAGGATATAGCATAGGAACATTTGCCATCGTAATCCTTCCAGCAAAAGATGTAGAATGAAAATTATACCAACTAAAATGAAGATAAACTTCTTGTTCGCAATTCCTCGTTTAAATAAAAATAGGAAAGGGAAAATACTTGCACTTACTAATAAAATGATTTCGAAAAGTCTCATGGCTTATGTTTTGAACAAACCTATAGAGATGCTCGTGAATTATGATAAAAACTATGATGGACAAATAATAGACAGGATTTTAACTGACTGAAATTTAAATGTTTAAAATAAAAATATCTAAGTCATCCTTAGGGGATAGGCCTATTTTTTTTCTTAATCTATACCGTGCTTTATTCACGCTTTCTGGGGTGATGTTCAACAATTCACCCACTTCTTTGGCGCTCAAATTCATTCGTAGTAGGGCACAGAGCTTAAGTTCATTGGATGTAATATTGGGGATGTTCTTTTGAAGACTAGACGTGAAATGTGGATATATTTTCTCGAAATCTGAATAAAAACTAAGAACTTCTGTTGTGGAGCCTTTGCTTTTTAATAGTGATTTTAGTGATACTTTCAGGTCAGCTTTTAATTGCTGATTGTTCTTCTCCAAAAGAACCTCCTTACGAGATGATATCTTTTGTTCTATCATTTCATAGCGATCGCTCTTTCTTTCAAACTTGAAGTGTAATCGCTTGAGCTGTTTTTTTCTTAATAGATATGGAACTACTATGAAACCTAACATAAATAGTCCCAGTCCACTAATGAAGAGGATGCTAAACACAAACCAGGTATCGGGATCAACATTAAAATCCATCAAATAATTTATAAATACTCTTTTCTTTTAGAAAGATACCTTCTAAAGAGGTGTACCAAGGATTCATTTACTGAATCAGTTTAAATATAATTAAATAAAAATTATCCTTCTTAGTGATGGACAAGCTTACAGATCCTTTTTTAAAAAGGATAGAATTAAATCAATTATTAAGTAGTTCGCTGTAATTAAAAAGTATTGGAAGTTTTACTAAAGTTATGTTGTTAGAATGCTGGTTGAAAATACTTTTTATCACAGCAAGAAGTAGTTACTTGCATATACTCAACATAAAATTTAAGCCGACAAGACATCATTGAAATTATTATTAATTGATTTGAATATGTAGTGAGTGTCTGTAGGCTGAGATGGATGGAATTGGTGTTCAATTTTTGATCGACTTTTACATGGTGAACACTGAAAATCTGCCGTCGTAATTTTTTGAATTTCTCAGATTTCCCCGTTTTTACTACAAATAGCAGCAATTCATAGCAAATCAAATGTTGAATTCATGTTATATGAATTTATATATTTTGTAAATTAAAGTGTTGATGTATTGCTATTTATATGCCGTATTAATCACCGTATTTGACTTTCACTTTTTTTGATTCCCCGGATCATAATTGTCCGGGGAATTTTTCAATCCTATTCTAATAATGCGCTTGGTGTAAACCAATACGTATGAAAATTTTGTCCCGTGTTCGGGACGAAATCGAATAGCAAGAGGGTAACACGTTTCACGGTGTTGTTCGATTTCTTAGGCGTCTAAAGCCCCGTTTTTCGGTGTGTTTTAAAATTTTTAGGCAGAAAAGTAGCCACCCGGATGGATACAATGCTCTAAAAACCCCCGAAAATACAGGAAGAGAATAGCCACTAAAACTAAAAAGACTAGCCATGACCGCAAAATCAAGACTTCAGGTGAAAGCTCATACCGCTAATAGGTTTCGGGAGTTTTCAAAGAAAAACAATTCGAATCAGTCCCAAACTTTGGATCTGATCCTGGACTTTTTTGAGAAAAATAACCTCTCGCCTTTTGAAAGCCTGGTGCCCTCCAAAGTGAGCCTAGAGCAGCTTATCAAAAAAAGAATTGATGCGGTGATCGCTATTCTGAAAAATATTGAAAAGACGCAAACAAAACCGGGATTCCTGATGCTGGAATTATTACTGGAAGGTCGCAACCTGCCGACGGCATCGATTAAAGAAAAAAATCAAAAAGCTGTACCGGGTGAGCAAAGCCGAGAACAACTGGAATTGGAAATTGCGCGATTGCAGGAGACCTTAAAAGCTACCCAAAAGGATTTGGAATACCTGCTTCAACAGGTGGAAATTAAAGGGAATGCCTTTGGAGCGGATTACCTGAAACTGAATATTCCCAGAACCGAATTCGAGCAGTTTAAAATTGCGATAAAACGTAAAACTTAATAAAACTTAAGATGTATATCACGATCTCCCCTCAAAAGCTTGGTGGCGCTTTTTCGCAAAGTGCAGGGGATTTTGTGAACTATCTGGAAAAAGAAAACCAGGGGAAAGATCCCTCGGAAAAGGAATTTTTCTTTAATCAACAGGAGGATGGAATCAAACCTTTCCAGGTGATCAAAGAGATTGATGGGAATACGGATCGACTGAAATTGAAAGAACCTAAATATTATTCGATCACTATTAATCCCAGCCGTTATGAATTACAACATATTCAAAACAATCCTGAAAAACTTAAAGCTTTTGTTCGGGAGGCGATGAAGGAATATGCGAGTTCCTTTCATCGGGAAATAAGCGGTCGGCCGGTTTCTATTGATGATATTAAGTATTTCGCGAAAATTGAACAGGAGCGATCTTATAAGACTAATGATATCGCTATCCGGGAAAATAAGCCCTATTCGAAACAAATAGCACATCTCAAAAATGAGCTTCGAAAAGTAGCTCGAGGAGAGGTGCCCGGAAACTCTCAAAAAATAGAGAATGAAATTCAAAAGCTGATCCGCGAGGCACCATACAAAATTAGGGGTCAGATGGTGGAACCGGGAATGAAAAAGGAAGGCCTGCAAAGTCATATCCATATTATCGTAAGCCGTAAAGATGCCTCCAACTCCTATAGCCTGTCTCCGGGAAGTAAGTATAAGGCTTCCGAAGTGAAGATGCATGGGAAACTGGTGAAACGGGGTTTTGAACGGGATCGGTTTTTTCAGCATTCGGAAAAGGCTTTTGATAAAATGTTCCAATACAATCGCAACTATGTGGAAAGCTACTCAGCGAGAAAACTCCTGAGTAAAAACCCTAAACAATATTTTATGTCCTTAAGGAGTCTCGGAGTTAATGAGAAAAAACTTGCCTTTAAAATGATCCGACAAGCAGGAATGCAATTGCCTGCTTTACACCTGCCCCAAAGTAAAGTGGGGTTTGCGTATAAACAACTTAAAAAAATAATCGAAGCCGGTATTAAAGCTAGCTCTATCGGCTATTAAAACCTATCAGTTATGTTTAGCAATTTGTATATTCTTACTTTTTTTATCACTGTATCAGTGATTATCTTCTACTTCAGCCTTAAAGTATCGACCTGGGGAAATGCCATTAATCTCGGCTATATTTTTACCCTCTTATTAATCAGCTTTTCAAAAGGTTTTGATTTTGATATGTTCGTGCTGGTGGGGACGCGTTTAGTGATGCCCCTTATGATCATTAATGCAATTATGTATGAATTATTATTCCATGTTGGGAAAGGTAAACCGGAAAAACAATATGTCTTTCGGATGCCCCTTTCTTCGGGTTCCATGAAACTAAAAGATATCCGGCGCGGGGTGTCCATTATCGGTGCGGCAGGAAGTGGAAAGACCGAAAGTGTCGTGGCGCAATTTCTAAGACATTTTAGCCGTCATAGCTTTAGTGGGATTATCCATGACTATAAAAATTTTGAACTCTCCAGGATTGCCTATCCCTTATTTAAAGAGAGTAAGCTCCCTTTTTACCTGATTTCTTTTGATCGGGTATTTCATAAAGTGAATCCCATTGCTCCACGTTATATGCTGGATGAAGAGAGTGTAAACGAAATTTCAAGGGTACTGCTGGAAAATCTGCTGGAAAAGAAAGAAAGTTCCTTTTCGGGAAGTTCGAAGTTTTTTAATGATGCTGCGGAAGGTATTATCGGGGGACTGATCTGGAAATTGAAAACAGATTATCCTCATTATTGTACGCTTCCTCATATGATTGCCATATTCCAACAATGTACGACCTATGAACTGGTGGAATTGTTGAGTTCTAATTTCACCTCAAAGGCGATGGCCAATGCTTTTATCAATGGGGTGGAATCGGAACGCCAAACCGCAGCGGTTAAAAGTACTCTTTCTAATGCTTTTAAAAAGATTAGTACCCAACGGATCTTTATGGTGCTTTCTGAAGATGAGATTCCACTGGATATTAATAATGCAGAAAATCCGGGAGTGATCTCCGTAGTGAATAATCCAAAATTCGAATCGGCCTATTCTCCTATCATCGCCACCGTTATTCATAGCATCACCAAACAAATGAGTGTGCATGATCGCCTGGGTTCTTTTATTCTTATGGAAGAGGCTTCTACGATCCGACTATTGAATATGCAGCGTATTCCGGCTACCTTAAGAAGCTATAATATTTCGACAGTTTATGTCATTCAGGATAAGATCCAGAATGATATCCTATACGGTAGGGAAGCAGGAAAAGCCATTTTGAGTAATTTGTCTTACCAGTTCTTCGGAAAGGTGAACGATCCGGAAACCGCAAAATACTACGAAAGTTTCTTTGAGATCGTAAAGCGTAAAAGTATTAGCGTAAGTAAAAGTGATAACCTGAATTTTGATACCCGAACTACCAAAAGTGAACGTGAAGTGGCTAAGATCAGGGCAGATCTTTTCTTTCGATTAAAACCTGGACAGTTCGTGACCTTCTCAGATGGGAAAGATCGAAAGGTGAAATTCGCAGCACCCCAATGGTCAAAAGAACTGCCTACGCCTAAACATGAAGTGACACCGGAAGAACTGGAATCGAATTTTCAGAAAATATACCGGGAAGTGAAAACGATTATCGCCACAGAAATTCAGAAGAAATGAGTGAGGTAAATTATATACGACATCTTAATGCCGTGCTCCGGAAATTTGCAAAAGATGATCGCATCGCGGTATCCCATCGTAGCCTCTATCTGGCCTTTTTTGAGCTGTGGAATCAAAAGCATTTTCCCAGGAATTTGATGGTCAATAGTCAGCAGGTGATGGGATTGGCTAAAATACGCTCCCGGACAACGTATCATAAGTTGGTTCGGGAGCTTAAACATTGGGGGTATCTCCAATACCATCCCTCTAGTAGTCCGAAAATAGGATCAGTAGTGAACATGTTCAGATTTGATACACTTCCTGATCAAAAATTGAACTGGGAATGATCAAATTCTGGACAGCTGTTGTTCAAAAATTGGTCTCTTTTATTAAACTTTAATAATAAACAATAAATAAACCTTTTATAAACATGTCCCATATATGGACAGGCAGTGGACAAGTAGTGGTACTGTGCTATGAAATAGATATTGTTCAAAATCAATATTGCTCTAACTTCGATGAAGTAGTATGGGAGAATTATAAACTAATAAAACAATCCAAAACAGGAACTTTTTTATTTTTTTAAATTTTTTTTGCGGGTGAAATAAAAACAGCTGAAACTTTAAAGCAGTGTCCCATAGATGAACAAGCTTAATATAAGTAGGAATATCTAGTATTCAATTTCTAAAAGAAAATAATAGGCATTACTTAAGGGAAATTAAATACGCTTTAGAGCTTATCATTACATCATCTGCATTTGGAAATTAGAATTTGAAAACAATTTCGCTGAGAGAAGTATTGAAAAATTCGGAATATTAGTTGGTTCAATGGGGGATATTCTTAAAATTCAGAAATTTCAAGTTTTAAAACCACTGATACACATGAGTTTTTAGTAATATTGCCAAGCTTTTAATGCGAATAGATATTTAGGAATCAACACTTAACACGATATTTGACAATATTTAAAACGCTTACCACCCCTACAATGAAAGTCGTTATTATTGAAGATGAAGATTTAGCCGCAGATTCCTTAGAGAGTTTATTGTTGAAGTCAAAATATGACATTACAATTGCGGCCAGGTTAGAGAATATTAAACAGGCTAAAGAATGGTTTGCAAATCATTCATGTGATCTGATTTTTAGTGATATTAGCCTTGGTGATGGAGAAAGTTTTGAAATATTCAATGCATTAAATATTAAAATCCCCATCATTTTTACCACTGCTTTTGATCATTTCGCGGTGCAGTCTTTCCAGTTTTTTGCTATTGATTACCTTCTTAAACCTTACAATAGACAGAAACTCGATAAAGCCCTTGAAAAATATATGAACTTTGTTGGAGATAAGAGGGAATCCGATAAAGTGGAGAGTTTATTGGAACGAATTCAAACAACTTTGCCGGATTTTCAATCCCCGAAAATTCAAAATCGTTTCCTGGTTTCTCAGGGTGAAGAATTAATATCGATTAAAAGCGAAGAAATTGCCTATTTTATGGCAGAGAATAAATCTTTGTTTTTGTTTACAAGGGAGCATCAAGTTTATCTTTATGATAGTACGATTTCAAATTTGGAAGATAAACTGGCGCCAAAAGAATTTTTTAAGATCAACAGGAAATTTATTATTAGTCATAACGCCATTAAATCAATTGTGAAATACAGTCAAAATCGACTGAAAATTGAATTAAATCCATCTCCCGGTAGTAATGACCCTATTTTAATAAGCTCAATGAATATCAACGCTTTTAAAGAGTGGTTAAATCATTAAAATGGAACTTATTAATTATTTAAGACGCTTTAGAAAACATCAAAAGTATTTCTATCTAAGCGTTCTGATTATTATAGCATTTTTTATAGGAAGCTCTTTAATTACCCCAAAAATAACTTCTGTGGCTTCCGATCTGATGGAAGATGTAAGACTGGCAGACCTGTATTCTAAAAAGAATAATATAGCTTCTGAGTTTTTACAATTGAACAGTTTTTTAAACTATTCCAAAAATATTATTGAAGACTCTTCAGATGTTCCTCTAAGTAGCTTAATCAACAAACTGAATTTTGTAAGTGATTTAGCTTTATCGAACGCGGTAAATACCAGTAGTTATATATATACCATCACGCCGGACGGGATTCAAAAAACGGAACATTTAAGACCAGATGAAAAACTCGGTGAGGAGTCGGTTCCGTACAAAAAAATATTGCTACAAGCTCCTAAAGGAACTTTAGATACCATAATCAATACTGGTGACAAAGTGCTTAACCGTAAGGCGTATGTTTTTCAGAGAAATAAAGATACTACTATCATTGTTGGATATGATGTTGACTTAAAGGCCTTTTGGAAATATTACTCAGAAAAATATCAGGGACGTACTTCCTATACCAGCGTTTTTAATAAAAATGGGATATGTCTGCTGCATCCCGAAGTTGAAAATATTGGAATCAAAATACCCTCGTATTTTGATTCCTTTGCTATTTCAGACATCTTTAACCAGCCTGATAGCGAGGTGCTGATAGATAATGGATTTTCGCAATATCTAGGATTGGACATCGTACGCTATTTTGACGAAGTGATTATTGGGGATCAGGCCTTGATCGTGGTCGCTAATTTTATGTACTTCGATCTTCAGGATACAACCGGGGAAATACAGCAGTATTTTTCCTGGATTAGCTTTTTAGCTTTTATTACTTTCATATTGCTTTTGCTTATTGCTAGGTTTCAATTGAAAAAAGAGTATAGAGAGAATTTACGGGTGCTAAAAGAAAAAGAACATTTGGCTACCGCAAACGAAAACTATCAACGGGAAAATGCGCTATTGCAGCTTAGTCAGCTCAAAAAGAAGATGAACCCACATTTTCTCTTTAATACGCTGAACTCATTGCATTACCTTATTGAGACCAAACCAAACCTGTCTCAGAAATTCGTACTGCAACTTGCTGATGTTTATCGCTATTTATTGGAGAATAGAGATGATAATCTAACCAGCCTGAAGAAGGAATTAGCTTTTTTGAAACAGTATATTTTTCTACATAAAATTCGATTTAAAAATAGTTTGAATATTAAGATTTCAGATCATAGCGGTGATGACCTGATTTTATATAAAAAAATTCCCGTACTAGCTTTGGAGACCTTAGTGGAAAATGCAATAAAGCATAATGAAATCACAAAAAATAAGCCTTTAGATATAGAAGTTGAAATTCATGCCACATATGTAATAGTAGCTAATAGCTATGCGCCTAAAAAGAAAAAAAATATTGAAGGTCATAAAATTGGCTTAACTTATTTAAAGAATATTTATAATTATTACGAAGTTGATAGCTTTAAAACAAAAATTGTAGAAGATAAATTTATTTGCATACTTCCTCTGTTATCCTAATACTAAACTTCACTCCTTTTTTTTAAGAGTTCACTCCATTTGGTTTTTATTAACACTTAAGCAAATAGATATTTAAACTTTAAATAATCTATTTCATGAAAAAATTCTTATTGAATTTAAACATTCATCAATGGGCGGTAATTACACTGGTAGCTTTTTTAAGTACGGGAATAAGAGCTCATGCGCAGGAAGAAAAAAAGGAAAATAAGGAGAAAAAAGAGATTAAAGAAACTAGTGAAGATTCCACAAAGCTGGATAGTGATGAACTTAATTATCAGAAGTTTCTTAAGGAAGGAAAGCAGCGAAAAGGATTATTTAATATATATACTATAGAAGATGAGTATTATTTTGAAATACCTGATAGCTTAATGTCCCAGGATTTACTCATTGTAAATAAAATCTCCAGTGTTCCTTATGCTTTAAATGGTCACGGACTTAATAAAGGGATGGCTTTTGAAACCAAACTGGTTAGATTTTATAAAGATACTACCCGAAATAAAGTCTGGGTCAAAACTATAAACCCTAGAGTGCAATCGCCAAAGAATGCCGCAATAAGCTTATCGGTTAAAGATAACTTCAGTGAGTCTATCATAGAGGAGTTCGATATAACCACACAAAATACGGATTCAACCTCCAGTATTTTTAAAGTCAATAAAATTTTTAGTGGAAAAGAAAAAAGTTTTAGTGATGTCCTGGCAAATACCGGTCTGGGCGGAAGTATTAAAACGAATTTATCCCTTATCGAAACAGTCAAGACTTTTCCAAAAAATATCGTTGCCAAATCTTTACTTACAACCTCGGTTAGTGAAGGTGGTGGTCCCGCTTTACCACTTTCTATAGGAGTTACAACAAATATAGTATTGCTGCCGAAAGAAGTGATGAAACCTCGATTCGGAGATAAGCGAATTGGATATTTTTCCACCCCAATGGAATATTTTTCCGATACGCAACAGGAAGTAGAATCCAGAAAGCTTATTACCCGATGGCGATTGGAACCCAGGGAGGAAGATATACAGAAGTATAAGCAAGGGATTCTTGTAGAACCTAAAAAGCCTATCATTTACTATGTAGATCCTTCTACTCCAAAACAATGGGTTCCCTTCATTGAGCAAGGTGTTTTGGACTGGAATGTAGCTTTTGAAGAAGCCGGGTTTAAAAATGCCGTTCAGGTGAAAATCCCTTCTGCAGAAGATAAAGACTTCGATATTGATGATGTGCGTTATTCCGTGATTACCTATGCGGCTTCTGAACAGCAAAATGCTATGGGACCTTCAGTAGTTGATCCCAGAAGTGGAGAAATTTTAGAGTCTGATATTATTTGGTGGCATAACCTGATGAAAGGACTTCATTCCTGGATTCGTGTACAGACTGGGGTGATCGATGCTGCGGCCAGGGCAAATACTTTTTCAGAAAAACATATGGGAGAAGCGATACGCTTTGTTTCTTCTCATGAGGTAGGACATACCTTTGGCCTTAAACATAATATGGGGGCTTCTTATAGTTATCCGGTGGATTCATTACGATCTAAAAGTTTTACCTCAAGAATGGGAGGGACAGCTCCTTCCATTATGGATTATGCACGTTTTAATTATGTAGCACAACCGGAGGATAGTGTCGTAGATATAACTCCTAAGATCGGAGTCTATGATAAGTATGCAATTGATTGGGGATATAGATGGACAGGAACCGAAACAGCACATAAAGAGTTGGCTCTTACCAATAAATGGATCCGTAAACATGAAAATGACCCGTTGTATTTCTATGGAGCCCAACAAATGAGTATTGTTGATCCAAGATCACAAAGTGAAGATCTTGGTGATAATGCTGTAAAAGCTAGTGAATATGGGCTAAAAAATCTTAAACGGATAATGCCTAATATTCTGGAATGGACAAGAGAAGAGGGACAGGATTATTATAAAGCTTCGAAATTATATAAGGCAGTCATAGATCAATGGGAACTTTATAATAAACATGTGATGGCAAATATTGGTGGTATCTACCTCAATAATACCGTATATGGGGATGGAAAGGAAGCTTATCAGCCGGTACCTGCCCAACTGCAAAAAGAAGCACTGCAATATTTGGTAGAAAATGCCATACTTCCTCAGGAATGGTTATTTACACCTGATATGATTGATAAAGTATTTGCGGTGAGGGACGCGCCTGATGGAGAACGTTATTATTCACCCGTTTCCATGCAGCGGATCTATCAGACTAATATGATCTACGCGTTGTTGAAAACAGATCGGTTGATGAGAATCACGGAAAATGAAATTCTTGCGAAGAAGGAAACAGAGGTGTTTACCGAGGAATATCTCTTTAATCAGCTTTTTGAAGCCATTTTCAAAAAAACAGCAAGAAATAAAGAGCTGAATAGATTCGATAGAATGACCCAGAAGAATTATGTGGATGTACTAACAGTTGATCGAAATGAACTGCTGAAGAAAACAAAAGAAAACACAGTTTCAAAGGATTCTAGAAATTTTAAAAATGTTCATTTCTCCTATATACCAAGGGTGTCTGATGCGAGTACCAGTAAAAGATATTCCCTTGAAAAAATACTAAAGCTCCTTAAAAAGAAAAAAAATAAGGGAGATGAAATAACTAAAGCACACTATAGGGATTTAATATCTCGAATAGAATACAATCTTAATAATTAGAAAATGAAAAGATTAATCTACTTGTTAATATTTATGCCATTGGCACTTATGGCTCAGGATCAGGTTCTGGTTTCTGGTACCGTAGTGGGAGATAAAGATGGAATGCCGGTTGTCGGAGCTTCTGTCTATGTTTCCTCCTCTATGATTGGCAATCAAACGGACGAGAAAGGTATTCTTCAGGGAGCCATGCTGGGGACGACCACCGATTTTGATGGAAATTTTGAACTGAGGGTCGATCCTAATATTAAATCTCTGGTGATTTCATATATGGGGTTTGAATCTAAAACTATTCAACTTGGGAATAATACCCAAAACTTAAAGATTAACCTAAAGGAAAGTTCAGAGAATCTTGATGAGGTGATTATTACGGGATATCAGAAAATTGAAAAACGGAAGGCGACATCGTCTTATGCGAAAATTGATGTATCTGAGATTGAGCAAGCGGGGGTAGCGACTGTGGATCAAATGTTAACCGGACAATTACCAGGGGTGATGGTACAACCTACAACAGGTGCTCCGGGTGCTCCTTCAAAAATATCTATACGTGGTATCGCCACTTTAAATGGTTCGTCAGATCCGTTATGGGTGCTTGACGGAATTCCATTGCAGGGTGATGATATCCCGGAAGATTTTAGAGATAAAGATAATATTGACAATCTTCAATCTTCGCCTATCGCCGGACTGAATCCGGGAGATATAGAAAGCATAACTGTTTTGAAAGATGCCTCGGCTACTTCCATTTATGGAGCCCGTGCAGCAAATGGTGTAATTGTCATTACCAGTAAGAAAGGTAAGAAGGGAGCCATGCGAATTAATACCAATGCCAATGTATTTGTTACGCAGCGACCGGATTTCAGTAAACTGAATTTAATGGATTCTTCTCAAAAAGTAGATTTTGAACTGTACCTGGCTGGAAGATCGGATCTTACCTATCAGCAAAACAGGGGAGCGGTTGCCCGAATTTTAAATAATTATAATCAGTACGATATTTTTCAGGATAATGGGTTTGACGCCATTTCCTCAGCGGCTCAAAACGCCATTAACGAGCTTAGAAATGTGAATACCAACTGGGGAAAGGAGTTATACCAAATGGCCGTAAATCAGCAATATACACTTAGTATCTCTGGAGGTAGTGAAAATAATGATTATTACTTCTCTGCAGGTCTTTTTGATGAACAGGGAACAACCATTGGTACTGGCCAAAAGCGTTTTAATATAACTCTTAAAGATAATTTTTCGATTACCGATAAATTAAAGGTTGGGGTGGCTTTATTTGGAAGCCAAAACAGAACCTCTTCTTATATCACAGGGGCTGATGCCTATACAAACCCAGCATATTACGCCAGACATGCAAATCCATATCTTCAATTAACCGATGCGAATGGAAACTATGTTTACGATCCCGATCTGGTAGAGCGCTCAGATCTAAATCTTAATTATAATGTTCTTGAAGAAAGAAGAAATACAGATCATGAGTATAAAGCGAATTCTCTAAAATCAATTTTTAATATTGATTATGATTTTAATGATGATTTGAAGTTTTCTACCCAATTAGGGCTTCAGTTGGATTTTAATAGTACGGAGAAAATCAGTGACAGAAACAGTTATTATACCAGGAAATATCGTCAAAGATCACAATACAGTGTAACTGGAGGCTATGATTATTTTATGCCTGAAGGTGGGATAATCCAAAATTGGAACGCCGATGTGTTTCAGTATAACTGGAAAACAACTGCTAATTATAACACTACTTTTAATAAAAGGCATGAGCTGGATCTAATGTTGGGAACCGAGTTCAGACAAAACAAGAATACTGAAATTCATACCAAAGGATTCGGTTTTAATTCCAATACGCTCACTACCATTCCAATTACTAATGAATTGGCTTTGGAGAATTCGTTATTTGATACCTATAAAAAGACCTATAATGAGAATGTGTTTGCATCATTCTATGGAACTGCATCGTATACCCTAGACAGAAAATATACCGTGTTTGGGAGTTTAAGATATGATGGCTCTAACTTATTTGGTGTAAATCCTAAATATAGATACCTCCCAATATGGTCTTTTGCGGGTTCATGGAATTTAGATAAGGAGGATTTTATGGCAAATATTCCTGCTATAGATGTATTTAAACTTAGAGCTTCTTACGGGGTGCAGGGAAATATCGATAAATCTACTTCTCCTTTTGTTGTTGGTATATATGATAATGTCTCGATACTTCCGGGAACCAATGAAGAAGTTATACGAGCAACCAATGCACCTAACCCTAACCTGAGATGGGAAAAAACTACTTCGTCTAACATCGGTTTTGACATGAGCTTGTTTAATAATCGTGTTTTTCTTACCGGAGATTATTACTCCAGAAAAAGTACAGATCTAATAGGGTTACGATCGATTCCCCTGGAGAACGGTTATAACTTTATAAGTACGAACTGGGCTACGGTAAGTAATAAGGGATATGAATTATCGATTAATACCACCAATATCAACACCCCGAACTTTAGATGGACAAGTGGATTAAATATTTCCCATAATAAAAGCGTGGTTGAAGATATTGAAATACCGGAAAACAACCTGAAACCTTCTTTAAAAGGCTATAGTGTTAATGCTATTTTTGCGCTTAAAACAGCCGGACTGGATAGTAATGGACTACCGTTATTCTGGCAAAACGGAAGAAAAGTAACTGCGGTAGAGTTTTATAACCTGGAAGAAGGAGTAGATGGAAGTCAGTTATCACGAGAGGATCACAGAAACTTATATACCTATGCGGGTGATGGGATGCCAAAGTTTACCGGTGGTTTTAGAAATACCTTTGCATACAAACAATTTGATCTTCGGGTTTTAACCAACTTTAATATTAAACAAACCGTAAGAGCTGAGCCAACCTACAACCCTACTCAGGCTCAACCGGGATCTAATTATAATACGGATATTTTAAAAGCCGGTACAGGAAAGTATCCTGCGCTAATTGGTGCTAATTCTCCAGGATTCAATACCAATCTCCTGTATAGTTGGTACAATACCTACGATGCAGGAAATACCTATCGGGATTTGGATATATGGCTTAAGGATATTTCCTATATACGAATTAGTAGTATTCGTTTAAGCTATGCGCTACCTAAGAAGCAACTGGAAAGACTAAGGATTTCAGGTTTAAATTTTAACCTGGAAGCCCGAAACATGTTTGTGATCGGAACCGATTACGACGGGTACTTTGATCCTGAAACTTATGGCAGCTTATACGCACAACCTATTCCGAAAATTATCTCGGCAGGATTTAATCTCTCTTTATAATACTGATTATAAAACGTACTATGAAAAAGCTACTTTACTTTTTTACATTAATAATTGGCCTTACTTCCTGTAATGATTATTTGGAAGTAGAACCTGTTGGTCAGGTCATTCCAAAAACCGTAGAAGATTATAGAAGTTTTCTAACTTCTGCATATTCGATTACTAATATTGGTAAGATTTTAACCAGCTATCGCAGTGATGAACTTCGATTAAATACAAATGCTTCCGGAATTGAGCAATATGAAGACATTTTTATATGGAATGATAGCAATGCTAGTCCGCTTACCAGAGCTTTTCCTTATGCCAGTTTTTATAGTATTATTTTCTACTGTAATCATATTATAGAAAATCAGAATAACATTGAAGGCGATCAAAACAGTATTGACCAGTTAGTGGGAGAGGCTTATGCACTTAGAGCTATGCAATATTTTGAACTGGTTAATTTATATGCAAAGCCTTATGATAATAATGCTACAAACGATGAACCGGCAGTACCCATAGTTACCGTGTATGATGCAGAAAAAGCCTATCCAAAAAAATCTCTTGAGGAGGTATATTCTCAAATTCTAAGTGATCTTGAAGAAGCACAAGCTTTAGTGAATGTAAACCAACAGGACGAAGGGCTAAATTATAGGTTTTCGAAAATAGCAGTTCTGGCATTTCAGGCCCGGGTAGCCCTGTATCAACAAGACTGGGAACAAGCGATAGCCTTTTCGGAAGAGGCATTAAGTATAAGATCTGATATTCAAAATCTTAACGATAATGCATCCATAATGCCGTCAGAATATAACTCAGTGGAATCCATTTTAGCCCTGGAAAATGTAGCTGATCTGGATCTTGTAACGAAATCAAGTATATCTGATGATTTGATAGCAGCTTATGATCCGGAATCAGATTTGAGATTTACACTTTATTATGAACAGTATAATGATGGCCGATATCACTCTAAGAAAAGTGCTCAAAATAAATTTAAAGTGAGCTACAGGACATCCGAGCTATACTTTATTATAGCTGAATCTCTCGCTCATTTAAATCAAACGGATAGCGCCAAAGAGACACTTCTTGATTTTGCAGAGAACAGATATACCCCTTCTGGATTTTCAGCATATCAGGATTTTGTAAATACGCTGGATAATGAAAGCCTGTTGACCGAAATTTTAAAAGAGCGTAGAAGAGAATTTGCCATTGAAGGGCATCGATGGAATGACCTAAGAAGAACCACACAACCTGAAATAACAAAAACATATAATGGTAATAGCTATACGCTAGAAGAAGGAGATGAGCGGTATACGCTTTTGCTTCCCAATGATGCCATCATTAATAACCCTGATTTATAATCTGAAAAGCTTTTGGGTGGGACTGATTTTATCTTGCAGCTTACCTAAGTATATAAACCTAAGATAACTTAAAAAACACCTTAAACATTTAATCATGAAAAAAACATTTTCAATTATTTTTGCTTTTATCGCCATAGCCTTAACCTCCTGTTCAAGCGATGATGATAATGCGGTACAGCCTTCTTCATTGGCTGAAATTACAGATTTCAGTCTTACGTTTAATAATGTGAATGAAAGCGATATTAACTATGATCTTGGGACCAATATCACTGTAAGCGTTCCTTTTGGAACATCCTTAGAAGATATCATTCCGAATATTGCGATTTCTGAAGGAGCAACGATTACTCCTGCATCTGGAGAGCAGGTGGATTTCGTTGATGGTGAAGCTAAAACTTTTACCGTTACTGCTGAAGATGGTTCTGTAAAAGAATATACCGTAACCGTAAATGTACGTGGAGAAGTGGGTAGTGGTACAAGATTAGAAACTTATACCATTGCTGATTTATATGGTGAAAATTCAGTAAGTACTTATTCTTATAATGATGCAAATTTTGTTTCTGAGATTTCAAAAGAAACTGATGATTGGGGTACAATCACTACTACTGTTTCTACTTTTGTTTATGATGATAAAAATCAAATCATTGCACGTCAGGTAGAAGCTACAAATGAAGAAACTACCTATTCTTATGAAGATGGTAGAATTGTAAGCGCAGAGCATACTATAGATGGTGAGATCGATTTCACTTATGAGTATACTTATAATGAGGCTGGGGATCTTACATCAGAAAAGCGTACAGATCATACAAATGAAAATGCGATTGATGAAATTACATTTGTTATTGAGAACGGAAATGTAACTCAAGAAAACCGATATGGAGAGATTTATACTGCTGAGTATGATGATCAAAATAATCCTTTCATCGAATTATATCCTTCTGCTTATGCTGCAATTAATGTAGGTATTCAATCAGTAAATCAGAATAATCCAATTAGTGGAACATTAGCTGATGATGCAGTTACTTACGAGTATAATGAAGATGGTTATCCTGTTAGTGCTTCATATACTTATTTTGATAATCTAGCTACAGTTGATAAGACATTTACTTACTACGCAGAATAATTAAGATTAGCCATAGCAAAAAAAGCAAGTATTCCTCTGGAATGCTTGCTTTTTTTTAAAATAGAAAGAATGAATAAATATTTTTTGCTTCTCCTTCTTGGAATCTTATGCTCTTGTGATGAGCATCATTCCGAAAATCAGAGCAATGATGAGGACTTATCCAACCCGGAGTTCCAATCGGAAACCAAAGAAGAAAAGCTGGTAAGTTTGTACAAAGATTCTGTCATCCCGCTGTTTAAGGATATTCCTGATGTGAATCCTCCACAAGAAATTCATATTAACGCTGAAGATTTAAATATTGATGCGGGTGCTGCTTTTGATTATTTAGAGGTGAGTCAGGGATTGATTGATTTAGAGAATGAAGCCATTCAGCTCTTTGCCCTGGCTCATGAAGTAGCTCATATGGCTACGCTACCGCAGGCTAAAATTTTTAATCTTCCAGCGGCTATTCCAGAGGGGAATAGCACCAATGATTATCAAAAAGCCGAGTATCTGGCAGACCTGATCGCAATTCATTTGATTCATCTTAAAAAGACGGAAAAATTCAAATTGATTCAAGGTGATTTTGAAAAACTTCAGGAGATATTTGGAGGAGAAGTTTTCTCACACCCCAGTGGACAAAAAAGAATCTCGTCAATGAAGTTATATATTGAAGATTGTAGTTCTAAAACGGAAGCGTTAGCATTTAAAGAGCGTTTTTTAGCTATTTGGAATATGGATTGATTTTCAAAAATTCTAAACTCAGTTTTTAAAGTCTTGCATTTTTGTGAGACTTTTTTTGTTGTGACACTATCTTATTTTAAAATGTAGCTTATGTTTAGATTTTTTGTAATTGCTTTAATCTATATTGGTAATCCTGAATATAGTTTCTTTGCGTAGCTTCAGATAGAAATGATGATTTCGTTAAAGTAATAACCTTGTCTGAATTTTTGAGCATCTCTTCCATGATCGTATGAAATTGCTTATCTGTTAGCTCTACTTGCTGCGCTAATATTTTAAATTGATTGGCTGTAGTTGTTTGTGCTAAATGTTTGGGTAACAGCCCATCTTCTAGTGCAAAGTCACTATCCTCTACATGTATTCGTGTATTGAGTAAATCATAGGCTGGACTTAAGAGGTGATCGCCCAATGGTGTTTCCAAAACAGCAAAGTTTTTTAAATGAGCGTCTCCATTTGAAAACAGATAATTGAAAACTAACAGCTTAAAGAGTTTTGGAACTTCAACTCGATATGCTGGTAAAAATTTTTTCATCAGGTCAAAGAGCTCTAGATAATAGCCTTCATATTTATAATGCTCTCCATGAGTTTGTGGTGTTTTGCCAGCAAGGGTCGCAAAATCTTCTTTTGCTTTTTTTGAACCATCGGCATTTATATCAAAACGCCTGGTGATATAAGCCGGAGCTTCATTTTTAAAAAATATAAGCGCATTCTCTGCGGTCTCAATACCATATACCTGCCGGGCAATTTGCATCGTCAGGTGTTCATTTGCTGGCATTTGATCACGTTTTTTTCCAAGCATTGGGATGGGTTTTAAAATATAAGTGCCCTGTTCTCCCTCATGAATTAGTCTCAATTTATTTTTTTCTAAGAGTACGGAAAACTTCTCCTGCACGCCAGATATTGAAATTCTCTTTTGATTATCCTGAAATAATTGATCACTAGGTTGATCGGAATTTGGTGCGTCATAAGGAAGTATATGAGAAACTTTACGTCCATCAAATACACGTTTTAAACAGTTCCTGCTGTAGGTATGATATCCTGGAGCCAGGGTTCCCGGGCAATGATTAATTTTCATTATTCTGCTGTTATTTTATGAATAGTGACGGCTCCTACGGTATCATATCTCGCAGTATTTAGCAGGATTCCAAAGTAATCATCAGAATCTAAACGGTTCATAGTACATACCATTTGACGATTTGCTCCTTCAGGAAGCATATGATAGAAAAAAGGAAATAAATGCTCTGCGTGATATTCTTTCTGGGTGCGTGGTAAGGTCAGACTTATGGACGGATTTGCAGGATCGGCTAACCAGCTATCGTGATAATGAAAGCTAAAATCACCATTATCTTGTTGTGTTAAAATTCCTGCTTCTTTGCCTTTATATAATACCCTTGCCTTTCTCATTTAAGATTTATATTTTCTTGACCTGAAGACTTATTTCCATACCTAGAACATCTGCTATTTTTTGTAAACTTTCAATTGTAGGATTAGCCTGGCCCGTTTCAATCTTATAAAGGGTATTGATCCCAATATCTGCCATATCTGCTAATTGTTTTTGAGTAATATGCATATGATGACGTCGCTCTTGTAAAGCTTGCCCAATGTTTTTTATGGATGTCATATTACTTGAAATATTTTCTTTATTTTCCTTCATACCCTTTTTATCACACTTTATGATGGATATCAATCCAGTTATTACTGAACAATATAAAAATACATGAAAAATCACATTATAGTGTGGTATTTTCAGTTTTTTCGAATAACTTATTTGATTTTCCCTGTAAAATCACATTATAGTGTGGTTTTAGAGGGAATATATTTTAGGTTCTTCATTAATTTTCAGCTGCTTATAAAGAAGTATGAGCCGATTATTTTAATTATTCGGCTCAAAAAACCTATATATTTGATGTGAATAATGTATTTATTTGGCTCATATGTATAACTGGCGAGTTTAAAATTGATCTTCTTTTGATTATAATACTGAGTATAATTCGAAAGCGATTAAAGTCAATGCGCATCGTATGTTTTGAAATCTCATATCCTTAATATTTATTGTTGAAATTGTTTTTTTTAAAGTCTCCTATCTTTTTAATTCTAAGGAATATTTGCGATAACGTATAATTGTTTTTCCTGAGGTTGGAGAAGTGATTTTAAATTCAGAAATATTATAGAGATATCCCGAAATCAATGTATGATTTCATACCATAAATTTTTTTAGAAAAAATTTTCCATTTCCATTTTCGAAATACCAACCTTTGGATTGAAATTCTCGGACTCCATATATTTAATGATTGAGTTATAAAGTAGAACTGCCTCTGGTTGATCAAAGATTTTCGGAAGTTGAGAAGTGCATATTAATAACTTTCCTTTGCCTATTTTCAACTCATATATCATCCCTAGTTTATGATTACGTTCAAGATTATCAATTACCTGAACTATCGGTTTGAGTGCATTGGGTAGTTGATCAATAATCATTGCATTGCTCGCTTTTATAATTGAAAACCATTGCCAGTTTGTATGATTGTCGGTAGGGAATTTTTCAAAGATTGGATGTTGTGAATCTATTAATAGTCCCAGGGTTCCTGGAGATACTGGTTTATTTACATTTTCACTTATGGATTTAAACATTCCATAGTTCCAGAATTCAGGTGGGAAATGACCTGGAAAACTATTGTTTTTTATAATTTCCGGATCTGGAAATAATAGCACTTTGCCACCGGCATTTAGTCGATCGAATAACTCATTGTCTAAATTATGCTTGACTAAAATTTCTTTAGCAACGACTGGCGACTTAGGCTCATAAACCCATATTGAATAATCATTAGCGCTAAGAGAATTATTGAGTTCTAAATGAAAATTAAGCTTACCTGCCTTTTCGGATAGGTTTAAATCTGCTTGAATAGTACCGATATAAGTATTGCCCCCCTGTGATGATTCTTTCGATTGAAATTGGCCTTTTGCAATGGTATCTCTATCTTTCGAAGTGATACTCCATTGTAAAGGTTCATTTATTGAGCTTTTACCATAATTTGATACAATAATGTCTGCTTGAAATTTTTCATCGGTGGTCCAGCAATACTTAGAAAATTCAGCAAGAAGTGTGATGTCACTACAAGATTGCTTCCATTTTTCTTTTGAAATAACATTTTTACTATCCATAAATGCATCTAAAATACCTACTAATGCGGTACCTTGTCCAGGGAAATCCTGTAGATCCAACAACTGAAATCCTGCAAGGCTATCTGTTCTGAGAGCAGTTTCCATTTCTGCTTTATAACAAAGTGCAGCCCATGCCCCTGAGGCTTTTTGGAAAATACTGTCCATCTCTGCCATACCGGATTTCTCTAGATTTTTTTGAAATGATATTAAGTTCCATGGTTTCAATACTCCGGTGTATTTATGAATTTCTTCGTAGTCAGGGTAAATTTGGTATTGTCCAATTTCATGGCTTATTACAGGAATTGAGAGTCTCGATACAGCATCATCGAAGGTTCTGGTGGTTGAAGGATATTTTGTATTCAGAATGCCTCCCTCTTGACTGTCGGCATAAGCATGGGTTAAACGCGTATGTGTTTCTATATTATCACTTGCTGAAGGTGTTCTGGATCCAACGAAAAAATCTACATAATCTCCTGGCTTTAAATATCCAATATTATTATTGGAACCCATGGTATAAAGAGGACGATTGTCATAAGCTTTAAGCTTTTTTATATACTTAGCAACCCGGTCATGACCACTCCAAATTTCATTTCCAGGAGAAAATAAAACAAAAGAAGGATGATTGCCGTATTCATCTAACATTGCTTTACCTTCTTCGAATTGCATTTTTGCGATGGAATCGGAATCCATACCCCCCCAAAAAGGAAGCTCTACCTGAAGATAAATACCTAATTCGTCAGCTGCTTTGAAGGCTGCTTCTGGAGGACAATAGGTATGAAAACGATAATGATTAATGCCATATGATTTTGCAATTCTATATACTTTTTTCCATTCTTCAGTAGTCATAGGAGGGTAACCTGTTATGGGAAATACTGCTGCATCGTGCTTCCCTCTTAGAAATGTGGTAAGACCATTGATAGTAAATTTTCTTCCCTTTGCTTGAAACTCACGCATTCCAAATTCTTCAATAATAGTACTTTTGATGCTATCCTTATATACGGTGGCTTCAAGTTCATATAATGGTTGATCGAATTCATCCCAAAGTTTTATATCATTTTTAAATTCAAATGTTAATTGAATTTTGGGTTGATCTTTAACTTTATATTTCTTTGAAGAAATTTCATCTCTCTGAGATTCCACATTTTTATTCAACTTCAGAATGATTTCAAAATCTTTAAAATCAGTATCATTGTCTATTTCTAAATCAACAGTAATCCTTTTTGCCTGTATATCCGGATGTATTTTTATAGAATTAATTCTCAAATTATTAAAGGCTTCCAAGTGCATATCTCCTAGTATTCCATTCCAATTGGTTTGTGTATCATCAGAGTAGATGTGAACATTCCCATATGGTGTCAAATCTAAATCATTATTCACCATGACAGTTATATAATGATCGCCTGGGGTAGCATAGTCTGTTATATTGAATTTTTGAGGTGATTGTAAAAGATGTGATTTTCCAATGTATAAGCTGTCAATCCAAATTTTTGAGACCTTAGTTCTTTCTAGGAATAATTCTATTTGCTTGCCTTTAAAATTTGCAGGAATATTTATTTTTCTGCGATACCACGCAGCTCCTTCATATTTGTTAGGTCTGTTTAAGTGTAAAGTGGTTGTATCGTTATTAATTATTCCTTTTTTCCTTAGATCCGTTGTTCCAGGTAATTCAATCTTATCATTCAGTGTTTTCAAAAACCATTCTTTTTGAATTCCTACTTGCGCAGTGTCTAATGAAAATTGCCAATTTCCATTAAGCGGTAGAATATTAGAAGTATCGGGATTTTTATCTCGTGTGCATCCGCTAAGAAAAATAGATAAGAATAGTAACACAAAACAGTTACAAAAGCTGGATTTCATAATAAAAAGAATTAGTGATAATACTAAAATCGAATAAAAAATAAAGCTGACGTAAAATAATCCGATGATTTATCATTCAATTTTATTTTTTGATAATGATTTGACAAAATAATATTAATTCTTTGAAGAAACTCGGTATAAATTTGATCTTGATAATATTTAAGCGCTTCTATTCCCAATAATTTATATTCTATATCGAAAAGGTTGTAGTGGCTTTTAAATAAAACAATGTATCAGTAAAACTATATTTTATGAATCAAATAAGAGAAAGTTTGTATCTTTTTTTCTTGTTTCTCAGTTTCGGAGTATTTGGTCAAAAGACTATTACGGGAAGCGTTACAGATGCAAACGGCATGCTTTTACCAAGTCTTAATGTAATTCTACAAGAAACGGATAACGGTGTTGTAACCGATTTTGATGGTAATTATCGAATTGAAAAGGTGCATCCCGAGGATTATCTGTTTTTTAGTTTTGTCGGAACGGAGCAAAAATCATTTTTAATAGGGGAACAAACCGCTATTGATGTCGTTCTTCAGAATGGAGCCAACAATTTGGATGATTTTGTAATTATAGCTTATAGAACGGCAACCAAAAGAGATTTCACTGGAGCTATAAGCACAGCGTCAATGGAAGATATGGAAACCTTTCCTCCTACAGACGTAAATCAGACTATCCAGAGTAAATTGTTAGGGCTTCAGTTGACTCAAAATTTGGGCAGCCCCGGCTCAACCATAAGTATTAATGTATGTGGGGTTGCATCATTTGGAAGGAATCATCCACTATATGTTGTTGATGGGTTTCCAAGTCAGGATATTTCCTTTTTAAACCCTTATGATATTGAAAGTATCTCTGTTTTTATAGATGCTTCTGCTGCTGCTATTTATGGGAGGAGAGAAAACGCTGAAGTGATTATTATAGAAAATAAAAACGGAGTTTCGGAAAAAGTAGTGGTATCCTTTGATCATGTTTCTTATTTGAATAATAGTAGCTTAGTAGCTCCATACCATAATAATAGCCTGATGGGCAGTTGATTTCAAGTAGTACGATCGTAATTGCTACTGCTTTATAAACTAATATGGCTCTGAATTATAAATTAATGAATTAGCTGGTAGAAAATGGTTGTTTTATAATAGAAGATGTTCAAATATTCTTGATTATTCCGGCTGCTTTAATTTATAAGCTTTGAGATATTCATAATTTCAATTTTTGGATAATCTTGCACTGATAAAATTTTACTATCAATTGAGTAAATAGTATTATTTTTAAATACGCATTAAACCTACCTTGTTATTGTTATTTTTTTAATAAAACTTCTTTAATTAAAGAATTCATCAACTAAAACGTTATCGTGATATGAATAAATTTTTACTAATGTTTAAAAGCTTTCAGCATTTTAATTCTAAACATTTTTGCATTATTGGTTGCATATTGTTTAGTCTGGTGGCCTCGGCACAGAAGACAGTGTCCGGAACGGTTACTGATGCTAATGGCAGCGTCCTAATGGGTGTAAATGTGATTGAAAAAAATACATCTAATGGAGTGACAACGGATTTTAATGGGAATTACACTATTGATGTACAGGATCAAACCGTGCTGGTTTTTAGTTTTTTAGGTTTTGAAACTAAAGAGGTCTTGGTACTCGATAAGGAGGAAGTGAATGTTAGCTTATCGGAGGATCGGGAGAGCCTGGAAGAGGTGGTTGTTATTGGCTATGGGGTTCAGAAGTTAAGTAATGTGAACTCTTCGGTATCTTCGGTTAAAGCAGAGGATATTCAGGATCTATCTCAGGTTTCAGTGGATCAGATGCTACAAGGAAAAGCAGCAGGTGTAACCGTTACTAATAATTCTGGTCAACCTGGTAGTGCGGTATCCGTAAAAATTAGAGGTACTTCTTCTCTTTCGGGAACTAATGAGCCGCTGTATGTAATCGATGGTGTGCCTATTTCTGGGGATGCTACGAATCAAAGCACCAGTGGACGTCCTGTAGCGGGAGGTAATTTTAGCAATGCAGGTAATATTGCTGTTAGTCCTCTGTCTTCAATAAATCCTAATGATATTGAATCTATAGATATTCTAAAGGATGCTTCAGCTACTGCAATCTATGGATCACGAGGTGCTAATGGGGTGGTTATTATCACTACAAAATCAGGAAAAAGTGGGAAAGGTCGTCTAACGCTGGATTCATATGTTTCTTTTCAAGAGCAAAGCAAATTTTTAGATGTTATGAATCTGCGGGAATATGCCATTCTACAGAATGAACTTGCAGCAACTTATGGAATAAGCCCACGTATAGAATTTGCCAGACCACAATTGTTAGGAGATGGTACTAACTGGCAGGATGAAATTTACCAGACCGCGATGTTTGAAAATTATCAGGTATCATTTGGTGGGGGGAAGGAAAATGTGAATTACTATATTTCAGGAGGATATACTGATCAGGAAGGGACCGTTATCGGTTCGGCTTTTAAACGATATACTTTTTTAACCAATTTGGATGCAAAATTAAAAGACTGGTTAAAAGTGGGGGTAAATATCAATACCGGTTTTACTAACCAGGATATTACTTTAAATGGTCAGCAAAACGGTATTATTAGCACTTCTTTATTAAGTACACCAGACGTTGCGGTGAGAAATCTGGACGGCTCTTATGCAGGTCCACCGGAAGATGGTAATCTGGGATCTTTTATTAACCCGGTAGCCTCAGCACTTTTAAGAACTAACCAACTGGATACGAAAAATTTCTATGGGAATGTTTTTGCTGAAATTAATTTATTCAAAGGACTTAAGTATAGATTCGAACTGGGCGGAAATGCGAGCTTTACAGATAACAAACAATTCAATCCAACCTACCAGTGGGGAAGTGCTATTAACGACAGGGCAACACTGGATGTACGTAACCAGGATTCCTATTCCTTAAATGTTAAAAATTTGCTTACTTATTCCAGAAGCTTTGATAAGCATAATGTCACCGTATTATTAGGCCAGGAAGCGAACGATGCGCACTGGAAAGGTTTAAGTGTACAGGGAGCAGGTTTTGTGAGTAACAATCTACCGGAATTAAGTGTATCAGACCCTGATGAGTTTATCTATCAGGATCAATATAAAGGAAGTCAGTCGCTATATTCCTATTTTACCAGACTTATTTATGATTTTGATAGTAGATATAGTCTCACTGCTTCATTTAGGGCAGACGGTTCTTCCAAATTTGCAAAAGAGAATAAATGGGGATATTTCCCAGCCGTATCAGGATCCTGGAATATTGCAAATGAAGATTTTATGGAGAATATTAATGAATACGTAAATAATCTTCGAATAAAAGTGGGCTACGGGGAAACAGGAAATCAGCAGATAGGAAATTATCTTTACGGTTCTACTATTAACGCTGTACCTACCGGCTTAGGACAGGGATTCCTGGTAAGTAATATAGATAATCCTGATCTTCAATGGGAAACATCCCGTCAGACTAATATAGGACTGGATTTTTCTCTTTTTAATAATAGTTTGTCTGCTACTGTCGAAGTGTATAATAAAACCTCAGAAAACTTTTTATACCAGGCACCACTGCCTTTGTACTTAACAGGTGGGCAGGGCTATGAAGGAGGTGTTGCTGCGCCCTATATCAATATTGGAGAAATGGAGAATAAAGGGATTGATGTTACCTTAAAGTACAATAAGAATATCGATGATTTCAGTTGGAACTCTTCTCTAATCTTATCTAAATATAATAATGAGGTTGTGTCCGTATATAGTGGGGCAAGTATTCAAAAAACGGTAGCCTTTAATGATTATACAACTGGTATTGTGACAAATACGACTTCAGGAAGACCCATCGGTCAGTTTTATGGTCTTGAAACCAGACGAATTATCAGGACCGAGGAGGAACTAGCCCAGGCACCGCAAACATTCTTTGGAACTTCAGCTCAAACTTCCCAGCTAGGGGATATTGAATATGTAGATCAAAACGGGGACGGTTTTATCGATGATTCTGACTTAACTTTTATAGGAAACCCTAACCCAGATTTCACCTACGGTTTTACTAATAAATTTAATTATATGGGATTCGAACTTTCTGTTTTTTTACAGGGATCGGTAGGTAACGAAATCTTAAATCTAACGCGCAGAGCAACAACCTTAAATACCAATCTATATCAAAATCAACTTGCTGAAGCTATAGATTTCTGGAGTCCGGATAATACAGATGGTAAACTTCCAAGACCTGTAGGTTCGCTGGGTCATCCCAACATCAGGGTGTCCGACCGGTATGTTGAGGACGGTACTTATTTGCGTATTCAGAATCTTACTTTCGGGTATACTCTACCCACTGAAGTCGTAAACAAATTTTACCTGTCAAAATTAAGGGTCTACACCAGTGCTCAAAACCTGTTGACCTTTACAGATTACAGCGGTTACGATCCAGAGGTAGGCGCATTTAACCAGGATGCCTTACTA
Source organism: Zunongwangia atlantica 22II14-10F7 (assembly GCF_002094855.1). Classification (GTDB taxonomy): domain Bacteria; phylum Bacteroidota; class Bacteroidia; order Flavobacteriales; family Flavobacteriaceae; genus Zunongwangia; species Zunongwangia atlantica. The sequence continues at coordinate 154,943 of NZ_ARYN01000012.1, read as the reverse complement.
AACGGAGTCGATAATGGAAGATATCCTACCCCCCGAACAATTACACTGGGATTAAATGTTGAATTTTAATAATGAGAGTATGAAAAAGTTTTATATCGATTATAAGATTATCATAGCAGTAATGTTATTAGGATTTTTATCCTGTTCTGATGACTTTTTAGAAAGACCCCCAGAAGATACATACAGTCTAGACGAGTTTTATAGTACAGACGAACAGGTAGAAGCTAGTACCAATGCACTATATGGGAAAACATGGTTTTTCCTACATAACAAAACCCTCTATGCGATTGCTGAAGTGGGCGGCGGTAACGCTTTTACCTACTCCAGTGATGTGAATGGATTAAGGTTGTTGAATATTACCTCTACAGATCCTGTTTTAACAGACGCCTGGAAATCTTGTTTCGCCACCGTGGCACAATCAAATTCCTTAATCAACTTATTACCGTCTAGAGTAGGTGATGAAGTGGATCAGGAGGTATTAAATAACACATTGGGTGAAGCACACTTTATGCGTGCATTGGCCTATTTTTATTTAGTACGTCTATGGAGAGCCGTGCCTATTATTGAAAATAATGCAGAGCATGTAAATGATCCGCAATTAAATACTAATCCTCAGGAGGATATTTATCGTTTTATAGAATCCGATCTTAATTATGCTATTGATAATTTGTATGCAAAAACCAGAGGTAGCAATTATGAGGCTAATGGTCATGTATCCAAAGGTTCTGCAAGAGCTTTAATGGCGAAGGTTTTATTATATCAGGAGAAATATGACGAAGCCAGAGCGATGGCTGAACAGGTAATTAACAGTGGTGAATTCAAATTATTTGGGGGCGAACAGCTTCCAAATGAATCTTTCGGGAATCTCTATAAAATTGAAAATAATAATAACGAAGAATCTATTGTTGCCTGGCAATGGACTTTGGGTAATTACTTTACAGGAAATTATCTAAACACAATGTTTGCTTATTCCTCCATAATTAATAATTCGACTTACGGTGGTACTTTTGCACCTTCTCAGGATTTACTAAATGCTTTCGAGCCAGGTGACTTAAGACGAAAACAAACAGTGATGCTTCCAGGGGATTATTATCCCGATTTGCCATCTGCTAACGGTCCGGATTTTACAGTTCCGGAAGATATTGATCCGCAAAATGCCGGAGCTGGTATCAAAAAATATGTAGTAGGTAAAAACGGGATAACGGATGGTAACGGAGGAAGTCCTAACAATACCTATATCATGCGTTACGGAGAGCTGTTTTTAATACATGCTGAAGCCATACTCGCGGGAGCGCAAAGTACAGCTAACCCGGCAGCGCTGGAATCTTACAATACAATAAGAGAAAGGGCGGGCTTGCAGCCGGTAAATTCATTCACATTCGATGATTTATTACACGAACGTAGGATCGAACTTGCTTTTGAAGGAGACTACTGGTTTGATCTTGGTAGGATTTCTCCTCAAAAAGCGGTAGAGATTGTTGCTGCACAAAATCGCGGAGATGAGGACAATCCAGAATATGCAGATCCTAGACCAACCGATTTTATTCTTCCTTACCCTTCTTCAGAACTTATTTTAAATCCTAAACTAGGAGAGGATCCAATACCTTATAATTTTGATTAAAATCATCTTATTATGAAACATATAAAAATTTTATATAAAATAACCATACTGGCTCTTGTTGCCGGATTAATGTTAACTTCCTGCGATGATGAGGATGATAGTACCGGCTCTTCTGAATTAAGAGTGGATAGTATCAGTTTTGCTGAAAACGACTCTCTGGTAAGTACTGGGTATGCTAATAATATGTACATCATTAGAGGGGAAGGTTTCAGTGATTTAAGAAATATTTATTTTAACGAGACCGACACCTATTTTAATCCCACTTTAGTGACCGATCAGGTAATTTTTGTAACTATAGCAGATGGTACACCTTTTAGAGGAGAGAATAATAATCTTGTTTTACAAACCAGTAATAATTCTGTTACTTATGAATTTCCTATAGGTGCACCGCCACCAAGCATTACAGGCTTTAATCCTGTAGCCGGCGGAGCAGGAGATATTGTTACCATAGAGGGAGAGGTGTTTGACGATTTAATTGAAGTGCGGTTTGGAGATATTCCTGCGGAAGTGGTTTCTTCTACTACTACAGAAATTAAAGTAAGAGTGCCTGAAGGCGTGGTGCAAGCCCCTATATTTGTGGAGACAGAAGGAGGGATTACCCAGGCCACTCAAACATTTGGATTTAAATATCTCATTTATGACGATGCCCTGGACAATAGCTGGTGGATAGGCGGCTGGGACGGTACCCAGGATTTTGCAAATACCGAACAGGTACGCAGGGGAGACTTTGCGATTAAAAGAACCTATACAGGTGCTTATTCAGGTTTCCAAATTGGAAATGGTACCGGGGAATTATCGGTTAGCGATTACCAGGCTATTAAGATGTCCATTTATGGAACATCTGCCGGACAAAATGTTCAGTTGGTTATTAATAGTAACTATGATGCACCTTATGTGATAACGCTTACTGAGGGAGAATGGACAAATATTACCGTTCCTTTCGAAGAGCTTGGCTCACCATCGGGTACTATCAATGAAATAGTAGTTCAAGAGATTAGCGGTAATGCCCCTGTAGTTATTTATATAGATGACATAGGTTTGATATAGACTATTTAGTTCAATTTAAAGGGCCGGGAATTAATATCTAACGGTCCTTTTTTTGTGTTGAACTAGAAAAATTAGGTATACTCATAAAATTTACAAGACCTGTTTTAAGGTTAAAGGTCCCGTTACGATGAAAAATTCGGTTTAAATTACTAAAAAGCGTTTTATCTAATAAAATGCCAAATATTTAAATTATGTCAGATCCCTTGCATAAAAAAATAAAGCGAGCGAGGAATTTTAGAGATATATAATATATAATGAAAATGAAAAGATTATTAGCGATACTCTTAATGATAAGTATCAGTCTTACAGCTGGGGCACAAAAATTTGAAGATCTTGCCCAAACACCGCCCATGGGTTGGAACAGCTGGAATACTTTCGAAACCGATATCAATGAGCAACTCGTAAGAAATATTGCCGATAAATTTATAGAATTAGGGCTTAAAGATGCAGGTTACGAATATATAGTTTTAGACGATGGATGGATGTCCAGAGAACGTGATAGTAATGGCAATCTTGTTGCCGATCCCAAAAAATTTCCCAATGGCATTAAGGCCGTAGTGGATTATGTACATTCTAAAGGATTAAAATTCGGTTTGTATAATTGTGCAGGTGGAAAGACCTGTGCGGGTTACCCCGGTAGTAGGGGTCACCAGTATCAGGATGCTAAATTATATGCTTCCTGGGGGGTAGATTTTTTGAAATACGATTGGTGTGATACAGGTAATTTAAATGCGCGTGAATCCTACATTACTATGAGAGATGCCCTTTACGAAGCCGGCAGACCAGTTTTATTTAGTATTTGTGAATGGGGTACCTATCAACCCTGGGAATGGGCAGGTGATGTTGGGCATATGTGGCGTATTACGGGTGATATTATCAATTGTTGGGATTGCGAAGTGGGACATGGGTCATGGGCCTCTTTCGGAATATGGAAAGTTATCGAGCTAAGAAATAAGGAAAAGATTAGACAAGCGGCTGGGCCGGGTCATTGGAATGATTATGATATGATGGAGGTAGGAAATGGAATGACCAATGCTGAAGATCGCAGCCATTTTGCTATGTGGAATATTTTGAATTCTCCTTTAATGATGGGAAATGATCTTAGGGAGGTTTCCAAAGAAACCCTTAAAACTTTAACCAATAAAGAAGTGATTGCGGTTAATAAAGATCCCCTTGCGATACCCGCTTTTCGTTTTAACAACGAAAATAATGTTGAAATTTGGGCAAAACCTTTAAAAAATGAAAAATGGGCGATAACCTTCGTAAACAGAAATGATACTCCTGTAGACATCGATTTTGATTGGAGAAGACATCAGCTTTCTGACGACCTAAGCCAGAGAAGTCTGCAAGTCGAGAATACCACTTATCAGCTTAGAGATCTTTTTCTGCACGAAGAGGTAGGAGATACCAGTAAAAATTTGCAAACCTCTATTGGGGTACATGATGTATTGATGCTTAAGTTAACCCCTAAATCTTAATAAAATGAAATTCAAGTTAGATTTAAGTCTATTGCTGGTTCTAATAAGTGCAGCTATCTATGCTCAAAAGCCTATGGACAGGCTTTCGGTTAATCAAAATGAGTTTGTAAACGAAGAGGGAGAGATTATGGTTTTTCGCGGAGTCAATACCAGTGATCCTGATAAATTAGAGAAAGATGATCTGTGGAATGAAAATTATTTTAAGGAAATAAAAGATTGGGGAGCTACGATTGTAAGGTTTCCTATTCATCCTGAAGCCTGGAGGGAACGTGGTGAAAAAGAATACCTGAAGCTTTTGGATAAAGGAATCGAATGGGCTGAAAAATATAGTATGTATGTTATTTTAGACTGGCATAGTATAGGAAATCTTAAGAATCAACTTTATCTGGACGATATGTATTACACCACTTTGCCAGAAACTTTTGCTTTTTGGAAATTGATGGCTGTACGTTACGGTGATCGCCCTAGTGTTGCATTTTACGAGTTATTTAACGAGCCTACAGTTTATAACCAACGGTTTGGGACCTTAAAATGGAAAGAATGGAAGTCTATAATGGAAGAAATTATCATCATTATTAGAGCTAACGGAGGAGAAGGAATTCCACTGGTCGCAGGATTTAACTGGGCATACGACCTTGGCCCGGTAAAAGAACAGCCGATAGACGCAGAAAATATAGGCTATGTAGCCCATCCTTACCCGCAAAAACGTGAAAAACCATGGGAACCAAAATGGACCGAAGATTGGGGGTTTGTAAAAGAGAAGTATCCTGTGATTTTAACAGAAATTGGTTTTTGTGATGAATCTTCGCCTGGGGCTCATGTTCCAGTGATTAGCGATGAAAGCTATGGCGATGCGATTTCTAACTATGCAGATATAAATAATATCTCTTACGTGATTTGGGTTTTTGATATGGATTGGGCTCCCAGAATGTATAAAGACAGGGAATTTACCCCAAGCCGACAGGGAGAATACTTTAAGAAAAAGATGAGGAGTTATAAAAAGTAAAGTTATTTCGATAGTTTTAATGCGGATAGTTATATCTATTCTAATCAACTAGTCAAATTTAAAGTACTCTTTTTATACCACTAAAGTCATCTCTGTATTTACTTGGAGTGCAGTTTTTAGTTTTTTTAAAGACTCTATTAAAATTTGCAATATTATTGAATCCACATTTAAATGCAATTTCGGCTATACTAAGGTCTCTTTCAATTAACCATCTGGCGGCATAACCTATTCGTGTATCATTAACATATTCGATTAATGTTTTTCCTGTTCTTTTCTTGATGAATCGATTGAAAGATACCTGACTCATATTCACCAGTTCAGCAACTTCGCTAAGACTGATTTTATTTTGATAGTTTAGTTGAATATATTCGTAAATCGTTTTTAGCTTGTCACTGTTTTCAAAGTTTTTGAAATCAGAAGTATAGGTAGAAAGTAGTCGCTGATTCCTTGAGGTAGCGAGATCATGTAGTATTGAAATAAGTTCTAAAAAATAATCGATACTGTCAATTTTAGAGAGTTGCATGATTCGAGGTGATATTTCATCACTAATTTTCTCAGAAAATAAAATACCATGTGTAGATCTGTCAAACATATCTTTTATCGGCTTCATAATTCGTCTAGCTAAAAGTTTGTCGTCGAATAAATCCTCATGAAATTGTAAAGTGATTTCGTGTATTTCGGAATTTGAGCACTCGTGCATTTCCCAACCGTGCTGTAAGTTAGGGCCTACTAATACTAATTCGATATTCTCAATAACTTCCATAGAGTCACCAACAACTCTTCTCACACCTTTTCCATTGGCAATAAAGTTAAGTTCATATTCGGGATGAAAATGAATTGGAAAATCAAATTGATCTTTTATTCTGTCAAAAACTAAGAAACTATCTTCAGGTGCTAAGGGGGTAATTTCTCTATGTACGGTTGTATTAAGCATATTTGTATAAAAAGAAAAAATTCAATTATTAAATGATAAAATTCTATTAATAAAATGTTCGGTCTGAAACTAAATTTGATAATCTCTAAAATAGAGACCTTAAAAGTGAATAAATATAATTTTGAAGTTTTATTTTTTCATTTATCTAATAGAATTACTCATTAATTTTCAAGGTAACTTAATATTTGCATATTACATGAAATATTTTGTCATAATTTGTATCCTAATAATATCATTAAGCGGAATATCTTGTAATTCTTCTAAAATTACCAGAAATCAAATTAGTAAAGAGCCGCATAGTATTAATTCCAAATTACTAGAACGTTTGAGTACAATTTCGAAAGCGGGATTTGCATTTGGGCAACAGGATGGAACCGCCTATGGATTAAACTGGTATTTAAACGATGGATCAGTAGGATTAAATAGTGATCTAAAAAAAGTAACAGGAAAACTACCTGCTGTTATTGGTTTTGATTTAGGACATCTAGAACATGATAATATATATAATTTAGATACAGTAGCATTTGCCTTAATTAAACAACAAACCATTGAAATTAATAGACTTGGAGGTATTGTAAGTTATAGTTGGCATGCGGACAATCCTGTAAGTAAAGGAAGCTCCTGGGATACTACTGAAGCAGTTCATGATATCTTATATGACGAGCGAATTAAAAATAAATTTAATTTATGGATTGAACGTTTAAGTATATTCTTTAAATCTCTTAAAGATGATGACAATCAATTCATCCCAGTAATTTTTAGACCTTTTCATGAAATGAACGGCTCTTGGTTTTGGTGGGGCAAGAAGAACTGTACTAAAGAAGACTATGTGGAACTTTGGCGATATACAGTAGAAAGATTTAAATATCACGGTGTTCAAAATTTAATTTATGCGTTCTCTCCAAATACAATGAATGATGTAAAGGATTTTGATGATTATTATCCCGGGGATGATTACGTGGATATTCTAGGGGTGGATATTTATAATCATAGTGGAAATACTAGGTTCATAGAGTCTTTAAATATGAATCTTTCAATATTAAAAAGAAAATCGGAGGAAAAGGATATGCCATTTGCTTTAACAGAGACGGGTAATATGCGAATGGGCTCTGACAGCTCTTGGTGGACCGAAACTTTATATCCAGCCTTGCATAATAGTGGCATTACCTGGGTTCTAGTGTGGCGAAATGCCAGAAGGGATCATTACTTTGGTACTTTTCCCGGGGAGAAGTCAGCTCCGAATTTTAAAAAATTCACGAATTATCCGGATGTTTTAATGCTTTCTGATCTTCATTGAACATAAAATAAAACAATATGCTGCAAACTATAGATATACTTATTATTCTTGCCTACTTAGTGGGGACAATTCTTATAGGCTTATCCCTAAGAAAAAAAGCGCAAAAAAGTAAGGATGACTATTTGATGGGAGGTAAAAGTCTTCCCTGGTATATGTTGGGGCTCTCAAATGCTTCCGGGATGTTCGACATCTCTGGAACTATGTGGCTTGTTACTTTGACTTTTGTATATGGTTTTAAAAGTATATGGATTCCTTGGCTTTGGCCTGTGTTCAATCAGGTATTTTTAATGGTTTATCTCTCAATGTGGTTAAGAAGGTCTAACGTTACAACAGGAGCAGAATGGATATTATTTCGATTTGACAATGGAAAAGGAGGAAGGCGCTCACATACTATAATCGTAATCTTCGCTATATTAAGTTGTCTTGGTTTCCTTGCCTATGGATTTATTGGTTTAGGAAAATTTGTTGAAATTTTTATTCCTTGGGAGATCATTTCGGTATATATCCCATTTGATATTCCTGTTGCCTATATTCCTCACTTCTATGGTATAATTTTTACACTATTTGCAGTTTTTTATTCCGTTTTGGGAGGTATGTCGGGCATAGTCTGGACCGACGTATTACAATATGGTATAATGACTGTTTCATCAATTGCCATTGCCGTTATTGCCTGGCAGGCATATGGAGCAAACGCAATGGATGTTCCTGAAGGTTGGATGAACCCCTTTTTTGACTGGGAATTACATATGGATTGGTCTAATATTATAGCTGAGGTAAATACGAAAATTGAAGAAGATGGCTATACCATGTTTGGGATATTTTTTATGCTTATGGTCTTTAAAGGGATACTCTCAAGTATTGCCGGGCCAGCTCCAAATTACGATATGCAAAAAATACTGTCTACTAAATCTCCTCTTGAAGCAGCAAAAATGAGTGCTTTTTCTTTAGGAGCTCTAATTCCAACTAGGTATCTGATGGTAGGTGGTTTTTCGGTTTTAGCACTGTTATTCTACGATAAATTAGATTTAAAAACTGCAGGAGTTTTGGATTTTGAAAAAATACTTCCTGCTGCTATTGAACAGTTTGTACCTGTAGGTTTACTGGGTCTCTTATTAGCAGGCTTACTAGCTGCTTTCATGTCCACTTTTGCCGGAACACTAAATGCAGCTCAGGCGTATTTGGTAAACGATATTTATCTAAAGCATTATGAGCCTGATGCCTCTTCTAAGACAATTAAAAAAATGAATTATGGGAGTGGAATTGTAGTGGTTATAATAAGTATAATACTTGGTTTTTTTGTTCAGGATGTAAACTCGATCCTTCAATGGATTGTATCTGCATTATTTGGTAGTTATGTGATTTCCAATGTTCTTAAATGGCATTGGTGGAGGTTCAATGGCGAAGGCTATTTTTGGGGAATGCTTTCAGGAATTATTCCAGCTTTAATTTTTCCTGTTTTTCTTGATACATTAGATCTATATTATTTTCCCATTATTTTATTGATTTCACTCGCAGGAAGTATTATTGGAACATATAGTGCACCCCCTACAAACGAGCACGTTTTACAAAACTTTTATAAAAAGACTAAACCATGGGGGTTTTGGTCCCCAATTGCAAAGAAGCTAAGTGTCGAACAACATGATTCCGTGGAGAATAAAAATTTTAAATGGGATATGTTTAATGTAGTTCTAGGGACGCTGGCACAAACACTTCTAGTCGTTATCCCATTGTATATCATTCTAAGAGAAACTTCATTGCTTATGATTACAACAGGTATGCTAATCATATCAATAGTTGTTCTCAAATTTTCTTGGTGGGACAGAATAAAAAAAGAAGATATTAAATATCGCTCTGATAATTAATAAAACGAATAAATTAAAAAATTAATCTTTATGAAAACGATCCCCAATTTTGAAAAGCTGATCGCAAGTCATGTTAGCCTCATAAAAAAGCAAAATAAAGCATTAGAATATTCTAATGGTATTTATCAGAGATATGAAAACCCTGTAGTTACTGGTGAACATGCGCCTATAGAGTGGAGGTTTGACTTAAACCCTGAAACAAATCCAAATGGCTTAGAAAGAATAGGTATTAATGCTACTTTCAATCCGGGAGCAATTAAATGGAATGAAAGATATGTTTTAGCAGTAAGAGTAGAGGGTAATGATAGAAAATCTTTTTTTGCTATCGCCGAGAGCTCAAACGGAATTGATCAATTCGAGTTTTGGAAAAAACCTATTGAACTTCCTACATATGGGGAGCCTGATACAAATGTTTATGATATGCGTTTAACCCAGCATGAAGATGGCTGGATCTATGGTGTTTTTTGTACGGAACGAAAAGACAAATCTCGTTTTGAAGATACTACTGCAGCTGTTGCTAATGCGGGTATCGTTAGAACTAAAGACCTGATGAATTGGGAACGTCTCCCAGACTTAATATCGAATTCTGGACAGCAAAGAAATGTGGTAATGCATCCAGAATTTGTTAAAGGTAAATACGCCTTATATACACGACCTCAGGATGGTTTTATTGAAGTAGGAAAAGGCGGAGGAATTGGCTTAGGGTATGTTACAGATATTACTAATCCAGTTTTAGAAGAAGAATGTATTATTAATCAAAAAGTATATCATACCATTTATGAAATGAAAAATGGGCTTGGACCTGCTCCTATTAAAACCAAAGAAGGATGGCTACATCTCGCTCACGGTGTAAGAAATACTGCAGGAGGATTAAGATATACACTATATATGTTTATGACATCTTTGGAAGATATTTCAAAAGTTATCTTTCAGCCTGCAGGATATTTTATGGCGCCAAATTATAAAGAAACAGTGGGAGATGTTCCAAATGTATTATTTGCTAATGGATGGATAAAAGATGAAGATAATACTGTTTATATATATTATGCTTCTTCAGATACTAGATCTCATGTAGCTACAAGCACTGTGGATAAGCTTGTAGACTATGTAAAAAACACACCCCAGGATCAATATACTTCAGGAGCATCTGTGATGTCTATTATAGATTTGATAAATAGAAATTCCGTTTATGATCTCCAATAAAGAAACTCTAAAAAAAGAATTTCGAATAGAACTTCTAAATATTATTTCTTATTGGAAATCTAATAGTCTGGATGAGGTCAATGGAGGTTTTATAGGAGCCAGAGATCATGATAATAATATTAGAATAAATCAGGATAAAGGGATTATTCTTAATACAAGACTGTTATGGACATTTTCATTTGTAGAAAATTTTGATAGTTCATTTTCTTGCAAAGCAGAGGCCGACAGAGCATACCGGTATTTGAAAGCGAATTTTAAAGATAATCGTTATGGAGGGGTTTTTTGGAGTTTAAGTTTTAAGGGAGAGGTAACCAATTCCAGAAAACAAATCTATGCTCAAGCTTTTTTAATTTATGCTCTCTCAGAATACTATAAACTCACAGGTGATCAAAATGTACTTAATTGGGCACTTGAGGTTTTTGATTTGATAGAAGATAGGGCTAAGGACCTAAATAACGGAGGATACTTTGAAGCATTTAAAAATGACTGGGATACTATTGAGGATATGCGATTGAGTGAAAAGGATCTCAATGCTTCAAAAACAATGAATACTCATTTGCATTTGTTAGAAGCTTATACATCATTATATGCTGTATCAGGAAACTTTAAAGTTAAGAATGCATTAGATAACTTGATTCATTTACATTTAGAAAAATTCCTAAATTCAAGTACTAAACATTTTTATCTATTTTTTGATGATCACTGGAATAACCAAACGGATATTATTTCATATGGACATGATATTGAGGCCGCATGGTTATTAATAGAAGCAGCTCACATTGTGGAAGATAAAAGTTTGCTTCAGAAAGTGGAATCTTTGGCAATACAAATAAGTGATATCTTTTTAAAAGAAGCCTACGTAAAGTCATTTGGTATTATAAATGAAAAAAAGGAAGGGGTTGTTGATGAAGATCGTCATTGGTGGCCTCAGGTAGAAGCAATGCTTGGACTTGCCTTTGTTTCCAAAATAGAAGCTAAACAATCATACCATGATGCTTTAATAGATATTTGGCAGTTTGTAAAAACTTATATTATTGATAAGAACTATGGAGAATGGTTTTTCAGAATTAACAAAGAAGGTAAACCTTATGAATCTGAAAATAAAATTGGTATGTGGAAGTGTCCATATCATAATTCCCGGGCTCTGGTTAAACTAATTCAGATGTTATAATATTCAATATGAAGAAAGCATTTATATTAATTTTGATAGGTACTTTATTTTCTTGTACTGGAGTTAAGCGTATTAGTATTGTAGACGGTCATTTTAAAAAAGGAAATGAACCATATTACTTTATAGGAGCAAATTACTGGTACGGACCTATAATAGCATCAGAAAAGTCAGGAAATAGAACCCGATTGATAAAAGAACTCGATCTAATGGATAGCCTTGGGATCGATAATTTGAGAATACTAGTTGGTGCTGAGGGAGGTAAAGAAGATTTTCAGGTGAAGCCTGCGCTTCAATATGAACAAGGGAAATATAATGAGGATCTTCTGGATGGGTTAGATTTTTTGCTAAATGAAATGCGCAAAAGAAAAATGTATGCTGTATTATATTTAAACAATAATTGGATCTGGTCCGGCGGTATGTCCACCTATTTGAACTGGAATGGATATGGGAATGTTCCCAATCCTTTTTTAGAGAAATATACCTGGGAAGAATACATGAATTATACAGAGCAATTCCACACATGTCAACCATGTTTGGATTCATTTTATAAGCATATAGCATTTATATTGGGAAGAAAAAATAATTATAATGGCGAAAAATATTCTAGTGATAAAACGATAATGTCCTGGCAGGTAGCGAATGAACCCAGAATTTTTTCAGAATCCGACAAAGTGCCATTCAAATCATTTTTAGATAAAACAGTTAGAGTGTTAGATTCATTAGCACCAAAAATTTTAATTTCTACAGGTGCCGAAGGCAAAGCGAGTTATTTGCAGAATATTGATACGTATAAAGTATTACATGCAAACCCTAAAATAGATTATTTAACGGCTCATATGTGGCCTAAAAATTGGGATGGTATAAGGTATCTGATGAAACAAAATCATTAAATGAATCAATTTCGAATGCAAGATCATATATAAAAGAGCATATTGATGTAGCAAAAGAATTAAATAAACCCATCGTGATTTCTGAATTTGGTTTTCCTAGAAACTCTGAAAGTCTTAAACTTAAATCAAATACAGGTTACCGTGATGAATTTTATGAATCAGTTTTTCAACAGCTTTTGGAAAGTGCTCAGTCGGATGGTTTCATGGGCGGAGTAAATTTTTGGGGATTTGCAGGATATGCAAAGCAATCAAATAATCCTGAAAAATGGAGAGAAGGTGATGATTTCACTGCAGACCCTCCACAAGAACCCCAAGGCTTAAATTCAGTTTATGCTGGAGATAAAACTACGCTTCAACTGATTGAAAAATATAATAGTAATCTAAATTAACTTATTAAATTATTCTATTTTTTCTAAAAACCCAGAAGCTGGCAGATTTTCTTCATTCATTAAGTTTGGTTCGGCGTCATTTTTCCATGCATATCTAACCCATAAGGGATTATTAACTTTATTAGAGCTAAGTATAACTTTCGTATTTTTTATAACTGCTTCAGCAGGATAAAAAATACTATCATGTCCGGCAACTTCGAATAATGATTGATTATTTATAAAATGTAGTTCTTTAGCATGGGAGAACTCGACAATTAAGCTATCACTTTTTGAATATGATTGTGAAAAAAGTGGCCCATAATATTCTTTATCTATTTTATTATAGTGTAGGTTCAATGCTAGATTGGCAAACCTTTCTCCTACAGGTTTCTTATTTCTTGGATGGATATCTTTTGGGTTTCCTACATCGCCGGTGAAAACCATTCCAGTATTCGGAATGTTTAGTGATTTTCGTTGAGCCTCTCTAACTAGTACCCCGTTAAAATTATCTTGCCCATAATCGTAGGGCGCTATTTGAGCATAATAAAATGGAAAATTAGTATTAAAAACTTCTCTCCAGGAATAAATTAATTCTTTAAACGTATTTTGATAATATTCTGCATTTGAGGTATTACTTTCTCCCTGATACCAAACTACACCTGCTATCTTATAATTTGTAATAGGATGAATCATAGCATTAAATGCATAAGCAGGCTCATTAGGTCCCCATGGTTCCTTAGGTAATTTAGTAACAGCCTTTTGAAGAATGGAGTCTTTCTTAAATTTATTTTTCGGAATCCATATTTCTGCAGGTGTTCCACCCCAGTACGAACCGATTATTCCTATAGGTATGTCTCCCAAATCTTTTGAAAGTTTGTTAGCAAAAAAATAAGCGATTGCACTAAACTCTTGCATCGTTTCGGGACTATTAATCCTCCAATTAGCAGTTAATTCCTGCTGTGGAAATTTGGAAGAACGTTTTGGAATTTGAAAAAATCTTATTTTTTTATTCGCAGCATTTTCAATTGCTTCCTCACCCTTAGTAATACCAGCAGCAGCATTCCATTCCATATTTGACTGTCCAGAAGCCAACCAGACCTCTCCAAATAATATATTTTCGACCTTTATGTGATTATAGCCATACAAGTCTAATCGCTGCGGATTTTTATTATCATTGGTTTTAATTTCAACGCTCCAATTTGAATGTCGATCTACTTTGGTAGAAATTGTATCATTTTTATTCCAGGACGCAACGATATTAATTTTCTCTCCTGGATTTCCCCAGCCCCAAATCTTAATTTTACTATTTCTTTGTAAAACCATATTATCTGAAAATATGGATGGGAGTTCAATATTGGCGAAGAAATCCATACTCACTAAGCCTATTAGTAAGGTAATTAAAATTTTTTTCATGATTTAGAACTTAGAATATTTTTAAAAAATGGAACTAGTTGTTGAGCAAGGATCTTATGATCTTGTGATGAAGGATGATAGGCACAACCCTCGGGTTGCATAAGTTTAAATTCAAAAATTTCAATGGTTAGTTCATCATTAAGTTTTGATTTAATAGAACGTAACGATTCCAGTAGTTCCTTACCTTCTTTGGATTCGGGATCCACCATTGGGCTTGTCAAAAGAGTAAATTTAGCCTGCGGGTATATTTTATGAAGATGGTTTAAAAATTTGATGTAGTTACGCTCAAACTTTTTATGATTAAATTCAGATCTCTCTTTAATTCCATCTCCTTTGGATAAATCATTAGTACCTAATGCTACACTTATGATATCCGGTGAATGTTCCGGTTTTGTTCTTCTTTCTCCGTCATCACTTAGATTTTTAAAATCATATACATCTGGCATTACAGGTTGATCTTCATCATTCCAGTTTCGATACATGCCCATTCCCGATACACAACTTAATTCGAAATCTACATCCAAAATTCTCGCTATTCTTGGCCCATATGCTAAATAAGAATTGTGTTGATCAAACCAGTTTTCAGATCCGCAATCTATGGAATCCATATCCGCTCCCATGCCACACGTTATAGAATTCCCTATGAATTCAATTTTCTTTCGTGGTTTAGAAATTGCTTTTGAGATTTTTTCAGCTTTTACACCATTAAAAAAAATATCTCCTGTAGATGCTTCGGTTGCCTTATAAATTTTTATGTCGTTTAAAGAATCTTTCAGGCCAATTTGGATTGGAGAATTTTTAATATTAAATCGGCCGATATACTTACTATTCAATTCTAAACTCACGTAATCACTTTGGTTAACACCACTGAAAAAGAGTTGACAGCTATCGCCTTCAACTGCAAAGTGTATATTAGAGGCTGAACCAATTAATGTAATAGTCGAGTCGTTTAGTTTCTTAATACGTCCTTGATATTGAAAGTTGCTAGAACTTGCAGGATAATACTTGTCTTTATTGGTTTTAGTACACGAGGCTAGAGAAATTAAAACCAATGAAAATAGTACAAATTTATGCATGAAAATTTTTATTCAATTTAGTAAAACTTGAATTTATTATCTTCTATTAAAATTTCATTTAATGATAGTATATTTTCAACCCAATTATGAAAAGACCTTGTTCATTTCCTCCTGGTACTGATCTAAAATATTTGTAGGTAAAGACTTTAAGTATATCTGAGTTGTATTAATTTTTGAATGACCCAACATAGATGAGATTGCCATTAGTGGAACATTTTTTAATAATGCATGAGTAGCAAAACTATGTCTTGAAACATAAGAAGTTAACTTTTCTTCGATGTCACATAATTTCGCCATTCTTTTTAAACCTGCATTATATCGATGCAAGGCATCTTTGGCGTCTTTATATTGAAGTTCAGGTTCCTCTCTTTTTATTATTGGCAAAATAAAATCATTGCTAGTCTTTCCTTTCGTATAATAGTTTAAAATCTCCTCAATAGGTTTAGTGATTTTTATATCATAAACCTTACTGGTCTTTTTGCGTTGAAATCGAATTCTACCATCTACTATGTTTTCGATTTTTAAGAAAGCTAAATCAATAAAAGATAAACCAAATAACATATATGAAAGTAAAAAATAGTTTCTGTAGTGGAACATGAAATCGGTCTCTGGAACGGTTAGAGCTAATATCTTCTGTATAGATTCTAGCTTAATAGCTCTTTTTGCGGTAGGAACCGTTTTAATTTGATAATTATAAAATGGGTATGCCTCTCTTTTAATAAGGCCTTCTTTGATTCCCTTGTTATAGATAGCTCTCAGAGTACGCATATAAGAGGCAATTCCGTTAATGCTATTGCCTTTTTTAGATAAGTGATAGCGCTCAAAATCTTTTAAAAATTGATAGTTAACTTCGTTGAATTTTACTTCTGCACCGCGCGTGAATGTTCTAAGGACATTTAATAAATGTTCATAGTTCTTTGCTGTTCCATATCTACCTAAAGCACGAAGCTCCTCCACTTTTGCATCACCAAATTGATAGAATGAATCATAAGTTGTTTGTCCGGTTAGTTTAGCTTTTACCTGTTTAATAGAGAGGTAATCTAGTTCTCCCGAATCGTGCAGTTCGTTCAGAATGTCCTGATATTCAACGATAATTTTAGCCAATAAATTATTTAATTGTCCTAACTTTGAGGTACCTTTATAGGAGGATTTAATACGTCTTCGATTCTCATCCCAGCTGTTAATAGGTACTTTGTGTCCGGTGGCAATTGAGGTAGATTTAGAGAAATGACTAAGCCGTATTTTTATTGGATATTGATGATCTTGTGTTTTTCGACGTTTATCTAGTGTTAAAATTAGACTGGTTTTCATAAGATTTATACTTTAGGTGATGATAAAAATCCTTATTTAATAGGCTAAGGCACGAGTTCAGGTCTTATAAATTTAGTGAAAAAATTTGCACGTAATTTGCACGCAGATTGCCTTTTTTCTTTGATTTCAGATGATATCAAATGATATCAAAAAATATGTAAATCATTGTTTTTCAATTAATTATGTTGATATTTACGACTGCTTAATTTGCTTAGAAAGCAGCTCATAATCAAGGGGTCCCTGGTTCGAGCCCAGGTGGGACCACCGAAAAGCCTCTCATTTTTTTGAGAGGCTTTTATTTTTTTACCCCAAAAGATACTTCGAGGTCACTTTTCTAAAAAAATTTGAGCTTTTATAGATTTGTCGTCATGGGTTGGTTTATAAATGTGTTTTCTAATTTCTCGGTAAAAAACCCTTTTGTTTCTATTCGATAAGTTTCCAAAAAATTATCTCTAGAAGTTCTCAAAAACATGATAATCATCAGTTTCCTCACTTTAATTCTCATGTATCTTTATACTCGATTTTATCCCAATCTTCAACTAGAGTAGAAAGTCAATTAAATCATCTAATTATGGAATTTTTGTTAGATTTTTTAGGTACAGATTACATCGCACTTTTCATTATTATCGGTATTGGTATTTTTTTAGGCGGAATTAAAATTAAAGGGGTATCCTTTGATTCTTCCGCAGTTATTTTTGTAGCTATTTTTTACGGCTACTGGCTCAACATTCAGGGAGTAGATTTTAAACTCCCGGAAATTATTCAGAAAATAGGTCTTTTGCTTTTCATTTTTACCATTGGTATGCAAGCGGGACCGTCTTTCTTTGAAGTATTTAAAAGTCAGGGTGCAAAACTAATTATCCTGGCAGTATTAAGTGTGGTAATAGGTACGATTACTACCGCATTGTTATCTATTGGATTTGATGTAGATTATAAAATTTCAGTAGGCTTATTAACAGGAGCACTTACCAGTACACCAGGTCTGGCAGCAGCTATCGAGGCTTCTAATTCTCCATTGGCATCTATAGGATATGGTATTGCGTATCCTTTTGGTGTAATTGGGGTTATTTTATTTGTAAAGCTATCCCCGAAGCTTTTTGGAGCTAAGATTTCAAAAGAGGAAGAGAATTACGTTCGGGAAGCTCAAAGCAAGATTCCAGAAGTTACTAATAGGAATTTCGAAATTACAAATGATAATATCGAAGGGCGTACCATAAAAGATCTTGATATTAGGATGATGACCAAAGCCAATATTTCTAGAATTATGAGCCCTAATACCATGTCTGTTGCTCCCACTGCGGAAGCTGTTTTACATAAAGGCGATGTGGTAAAAGCAGTTGGAACTGAAGAAGCTTTAAAAAGAGTTGAGGTTTTATTAGGCCATTCTACGGAAGTTGAAATACCAGCCAGTGGCTTGATGGAAATAAAATGGTACGTGGTTTCCAGACGAAACGTGGTTAATAAATCACTTAAAGAACTCAACGTAAAACGAAATTTTAAAGCAACGGTAACCAGAGTTCGACGAGCAGGAATAGATTTATCTGCAAGGCCTACTTTAAAACTGCGATATGGAGACCGATTATTAATTTCTTCTAGTAAAGGGAATGTGGCTGCTCTTTCCCATATTTTGGGAGACAGTATGAAAGAAGTAGAAACCACAAGTTTCTTGCCTGTAGCTTTGGGCTGTGTGGTTGGCTTACTTTTAGGGGCTATAGAAATTCCGCTTCCTGGTGGTAGTTCTTTCTCTTTGGGAATTACGGGAGGTGTTTTAATTGCTGCTTTGGTTTTAAGTAGGATTGGTAAAACCGGACCAATAATTTGGAATTTGCCCGTAGTAGGAAATCAAATTTTAAGGCAATTTGGTTTATTGCTTTTTCTTACCCCTGTAGGTTTAGCTGCGGGAAGTAAAATTGCACCTACAATTAACGAATATGGACTTAATCTTTTTGGAATAGGTGCAATAATCACCTTAGTGCCTATGATCATTGTTGTTATTATTGGCAGATTAATCTTTAAGGTTAATTTCCTTTCTCTTTTAGGAGCCTTAACTGGCGGAATGACAAGTACACCTGGCTTAACTGCTGTAGATTCTATGACGAGTACAGAAGGCCCACAGGTTGCTTACGCCACAGTATATCCTTTTGCTTTAGTTACCATCATTATCTGTGCACAAATATTAGGAAGTTTATAAGCTTAGAATTATAGACTAAGAATATAATTTATACTGAAAAAGCCTCCCGTAAATTATTCGGGAGGCTTTTATACTAGGCCAATATTCGATGAATTTGAGAGCTTTTTTGAAGAAGATTTTAAAGTTGTGCTGCGCCAGATTTAAATTCAGATGGGTTGTAACCGTATTTTTCTTTGAATACTTTTCTAAAATATTTGATGCTGCTAAAACCAACTTCAAAAGAAGCTTCAGTAACCGAGTATTCTTCCTGGTAAATTAGTTTAGCTGCCTTTTTAAGCTTAGTATCTCTAATAAATTCGTTAATACTTTGGCCGGTAATGGCTTTTATTTTTCGATATAAAGATGTTCTGCTCATACCAAGCTCTTTTACCAGATAATCTGTATTTACTTTAACTTCAGGGCAGCCTTTTAAGATAAGTTCTTCGGTTTTCAGTAAAAATTTCTTTTCAGAATCGATAATTCCAGAAGCTTTTTCAGAGAAAGTATGTTCCTGATTGTTGGGGTTTTCATTCAGTAAAAATTCACGTAATTTTTTACGATTTTCGAGTATCGCTTTAATCCTGGTTTTTAATAATGTAGGATGAAATGGTTTGGTCACATAATCATCTGCTCCTTTAGAAAATCCTGAAGAAATACTTTCGGTATTACTTTTGGCTGTTAATAATATGATTGGGATATGGCTGGTGATATGATGTGTCTTTAATTCATTGCATAACTGAATACCATCTAATTTTGGCATCATTACGTCTGAAATTATTAAATCTGGGACATATTTTAATGCTTTTTTTACGCCGTCTTCACCATCACGAGAATGTATAAGATCAAAATCGTCCTTTAGGATGTTATCCAAAAACATTAGGATTTCTGGATTATCGTCTACAATTAGCACTATTTCTTTACCTTTTTTACCTGCTAATTGTTTTTCTTTTTTATCTATAATCGTTGTTTGTGTAAAACTTTCTTTAGCCAGGGCGTTTTCAAGATCTTTTTCTTCGGTTAAAGTTTCCAGGTTATTGGCACTTAGATTAACCGGAATGCTAAGGGTAAACTGGGTAATACCATTGCTTTCACTTTTTACATTGATAGTTCCCTGATGAAGTTCAGCAAAACGTTTTGAGAGTGCTAACCCAATACCAGATCCTTTTTTTCTAAGGCTATTATCTGCACGATAATACCAGTCGAATATTTGATTAATATCTTCTTCTTTAATGCCAATGCCCTGGTTGCTAACTTTTATTTGAAGCATCTTATTTTCAGTAAAAACTTCGATAGTTACTTTTCCCTGCCATTTAGAATATTTAATCGCATTGGATAACAGGTTGTTATAAATAATTTCGAGTTTGCTTAAATCACAATTAAAATTTTCTAATTGGGTTAAAATAGCCAGGGAGAGTTTAATTTTCTTGTCTTTAGCCAGTGGCTTGTAATTCTTTGTCCATTGCTCGATGTGCTTTTCAAGATCGTGTTGCCCTACTACTAATTGGCTAAGACCTTCTTCGGCTTTTCTAAATTCCAATAGGCGATCTATACGGCCGTACAGATTTTGGGCATTTCGTTTAATAAAATTTAGATTCTCTATCGTTTCCTGTTTACTTACTTTGCCTAATAAACTTTCTACAGGCGCCATAATTAGGGTAAGAGGTGTTTTTAACTCGTGTGAGAAAGCGGTAAAAAAGCGTAATCGTTCTTCGTTAAGATCATGCTCTAACTTTCGTTGTTTTTTCTCAAAAACTAAAGAGTTATTCAGTTTTAATCGCTCTGAATAATACTTGCCAATTATAAACAATATTAGCCCAAAAGCTAGAATATAAAGTACATACGCTGGGAAAGTTGCCCAAAATGGAGGAAGAATGCTAATGGCTAAAACTTTAGACGTATTTGCACTATAAGGAGAATCTGTTTTAATTTCTAGTTCGTATTCTCCTGGTGGGACATTGGTGAAATTTGCCGTTCCTACACCCTGGGTTTTTACCCAAAATTCATTGTGACCTTTTAATTGATAGAGATATTCGATATTATTGGCCTCAGGAAATTTTAAGGCTGCAAAGTCTATTGAAAATGTATTTTCATCGTGATCCAGAACAACTGAAGATTGATAAGGCAAGGCAGAATTTAAAATAGCATCTTTATTATCCCTTATCATTACTTTTTTGTTTAATACAATAAGATCTTTAAGAATAAGGGGATAGGTTTTTTGTTGTTTAGAGAATTCTTGAGGATCAAAATAATTTATTCCATTAGTACCACCCGCATAAATACTTCCTGCTTCAGAAATTAACAGGCATCCAACACCAAATCCACCTTTCTGAATATTATTTAAGCTCGAAATATCCAGTATTTCTTCATTTTCGAGACTGTATCTGTTAATACCGTTGTATGTAGAGAGCCAGATAAATTCGTCGTTTTCTTGTACAATATCGGTAATGGTGTTATTGCTAAGCCCATTTTCTTCAGTATAGGTATTGATTTTTTTAGCTTCAGGATTCAGTAAAATTAGGCCGCCGTATCTGGTGCCGGCCATTATTTTATTTGCTGAAATTGGATGAATAGCAAAGACAATATTGCTGGTCATTCCTTCAATATTTGAAGAATTAAAGGACTCTGATATATTTGTTTTAGGATTGTATTTAATGATGCCTGTACCAAATGTACCTAACCAAAGATTGCCAAGCTTATCCTCTTCAATATCTCTAATGTCTATTTTACCAAGATTTTCAATGTATTTAAATTGATCTTGTTTTTCATCAAACAGGTATAAACCACCTTGGTTTGTGCCAACCCAGATGTTCCCATTATTTGCCTGAAAGATAGCTCTCACATCACTGCCGTCGCCTGGTTTTCCTGTTAAGTAGTGCTTAAAATTACCTGTGTTTTTATCCAGTTTATTTAAGCCACCCAGATAAGTGCCTACCCAAACCCGGTTATTAGTATCTTCAAGAATCGATAGAATATAATTATTGCTTAAGCTATTGGAATCAAGATTGTTATGGGTAAAATGAGTGAATTTTTTTGAAATGGGATCGTAAAGATCTAAACCACCGCCATCTGTTCCTATCCATACATTGGCGTTAGAGGCATTTGCCAAAGTCCCAATACGATTGTGAATTAATGAGTTTTCGTCCTGTTCTTTTTGCTGTAATGTGTGTACAATTTCTCCTTCGGGATTTACATAATTAAGACCGGTAGAAGTGCCTATCCAAACTTTTCCATTGGTATCGACTGTCATTTTGTGGATAGAGCGGTTAAATACGCTGGTTCCGTCATTTGCCGGTAAAAATTTTTGAACGATGGTCTTTTCAGGATGATTTAAAAATGAAGTTTTATTTATAATATTTAAACCACCATTTCTGGTTCCTATCCATATATTACCCTTATAATCTTCCTGAAAGGATAAAATATCGATATCACTTAAATGCTCTTTAAAACTTATTTTCTTTCCATTGTTGGTAATTACTGAAACTCCAGATCGCGTTCCTATCCAAAGATTAGCCTGTTTATCTTCGTAAAGACAATTGATAATAGAGGAATTTAAAAAACTGTTTGATGCCTGGTATTTTTTTACAACTTTTCCAGATTTAAAATCTATTTTATTTAATCCTTTATTAAAAGTTCCCACCCAAAGAATCGAATCTTGCTGTATAAGCGTCGCCGAAATTTCTGTGGAAGTCATCGAGCTATAATCAATATATTTTTTCTGAAATTGTAGGTTTTTATCAATCAATTGAATTCCGCCGCGATACGTACCAACAATAAAAGATCCTGAAGAAGTCAAAGAAATCGAACTGATACTATTATTAAGTAAGCCATCTTTTTGGCTTATCAATTTCATTTGGCCAGTTCTGATATTATAAACATTAAGACCTTCATCTGTACCAATTAATAGTTCTTCTGGATTATTAAAGACAAGTCGTTGTACAGAATTGTTGGCAATTCTATTTTCCTTTAAGTTGGCATTTTCTCTGAATTTTAAAAATTCAGATCCATCATATCTATTTAAACCATCTTCAGTAGCAATCCATATAAAACCTAAAGAATCCTGAGCAATATCGTTAATCGAGTTGCTGGAAAGTCCATTTTCGACATTTAAGAGATGAAAATTTAATTCTTGTTGAGCTTGCTCTTCTAAAGAATCCTGAGCAAAAAGATGACCACCCAAAATAGAAAGGAAGCAAAAAATAGTAAGTATCATCTTCATAATCATGGCTTTTCAGGTGTCTTCGAAATCGTTTTCTTTTTGGAGGTTAAAAGATATACGTTTTAAAGTAAAATTTTGCTTTAAATGTATAAAAAACACTTATAATTTTAATGAGAATCTCAGGAAAATTCCGGCTTTGAGGTTTTATATTTTTATTGGCACCGCCAATGGGTATAAAACCTCGATTTAGTTTAGTCTTAATCCTGTTTTTAAAAAATCTTCCTCAAAATCGTATAATCTGAACAGAAAGTGCCGTAATAAAAATCAATAAATGTCCCTATGAGTACAAAAATATGATTGAAATTTAACATGCAATAGGCATAAGCGTTTTTTGATGATTTTTAGTTGTGATTTTGAGATTCTTTTACATAAATATGGTTCAAAAAGCATGAAATCTGAAAGATTTTTCTAACCAATAGAAAGTTCTTTTCTAGATGAATTCAAAGGGAAGGGGCGGAAGCCCCTTAGTTTCTCCCTTCATTTTTTAGTAAAAATTAACCAAAGTAGGATTTCTCTTTTCTTAATATTTTAGGTTTTTGCTGAATTGCAATTTTTTCTTCTATTCGGTTTATGAATTTTAGATTATAACCCCTTAAGCTTCATAAATTAACAAAATGTGCTTAAAAACACCCCTTATCTGGACAGATTTTATCCTTTAAAAAAGGCTAAAAATAAAGAATATTGTAAAGGATAATTACCGAAATCGATTTCTTCGTTTCTGTAATGTTATTAAAAATATAACAAACCGTTTTTAATTAAATTTTTAGCTATATGTATAAAATTTTACAACAATCGCAAAAGCTCAAAGTTTGCTGCTTTTTATTCTTTGCGCTTTTATCACATGTAATCATGGCTCAGGAAAGGGAAATTTCTGGAGTTGTGTTAGATAATGCAGGTTTACCTTTACCGGGAGCATCTGTATTATTAAAGGGTACTTCTAACGGAGTAGTGACTAATTTTGATGGAGAATTTGAAATCGTTGTTCAGGATAGCGATGATGAACAGGTTCTTTTAATTTCCTATATAGGATTTCTAGAAAAGGAAGTTGTTTTAACTTCTGAAACTAATTATGAGATTACTCTTCAGGCTAACGAGGAAGCTTTAGATGAAGTTGTAGTTGTAGGTTATGGTACTAAAAGAGAAAAAGATGTAACCGGTGCAATTAGTACAATTAAATCTGAAGATATTGCGCGTACAACTTCAACTACTACCGCAGGTGCTTTAGCTGGAAAAATTCAGGGGGTTTCTGTTAGAGCGCAGGATGCGAGACCAGGTCGTGGTGCGGCATTAGAAATTAGAAATATGGGAAATCCACTTTATGTAATCGATGGGGTTCCTTATGGAGGTGATAATGGTCGTGACTGGGTACAATCTACAGGAAACTCGGGTAACGATATGTTTAACTCGATAAACCCTGAAGATATAGAAAGTATTACGATCCTTAAAGATGCTTCTGCAGCTGTTTATGGAATGAGAGCTGCAAATGGGGTAGTTTTGGTAACTACTAAAAAGGGAAAAAATTCAGACCAGCCAAAAATTAATATTAATGGATATACCGGTTGGCAAAACCTTACTAGATTTCCAGATCTAGCAAACGCTGCGCAATATACAAGAGGTCTTGTAGAAGCAGCACAAAATGAAGGGCGTGATCCCAATACTGTTTTTACACCAGAGGAGTTACAAAGATGGCAGGAAGGAACTTTACCTGGTTATCAAAGCTATGATTATTACGACTTTATTATGCGAGATAATGTTCCGCAGTATCACGTAAATGCAAGTGTTTCTGGAGGAACAGATAAAACCAATTATTATTTATCTCTAGCCAATACCAATCAGGAGGCTTTATTAGATGATTTTGGATACGAAAGAACAAACCTACAGGCTAATATCGAATCACAAATAGCAAAAAGATTAAAAGTAGGTACACAAATTAGTGGTAGAATAGAAGAAACCAATGATGTTGGTTTGCCGGGAGGAGATGGTTATTTCTCAGCAATATTAGGATTGTTTAGTAACTTACCTACTTCACCACCTTATGCAAATAACAATCCAGAGTATCCTAACCATACCAGGGATTATTCCAGAAACCCAGCTTTGTTTGATAGAGATATCGTAGGGTATAAAGATAATTTTGGAAGAAACCTGAATGTAAATTTATATGCTGAATATGAGTTTGACTTTGGATTAAAAGCGAGAGGAACGTATTCTTATAACTTCAGTAATAATAAATTTGACGGCTTCCAGTACACTTACGATGTTTTTACATACGACGAAGCTAATGACGTTTATAACCCAACAGGTGGAGCAGATGGTGGTTGGAGATACCAGACAGAGCGAGAAGATATAAGTACATTCTCTCAGATCAAATTAGATTATGCCAAAAAGATAGATAAGCATTCGTTTACTATTATGGCTGCTTACGAGCGATCTGATTTTGAACAGGATTACCAGCAAATGGGAACAAATCCTTCTAATAATTATCTGCCATTACTAGAATTTGATCAATTAAATTCTTTTTCAGATGGTTGGAGTTACCAGGCAAGAGCAGGTTATATTGGTAAGATAAACTATAGTTTTGATGATAAATACCTAATTGAATTATTAGGCCGATATGATGCTTCTTACTTATATCCAGAGGATGATCGCTGGGGATTCTTCCCTGGTATTTCTTTAGGATGGAGAATTTCTGATGAGAAATTTTTCGAACCACTTACCGGTATTATCGACGATCTTAAAATTAGAGCTTCTACCGGGGAAACTGGGCAAGAACAAGGCGTTGGAATGTTTGATTATATAGGTGGTTATACCTGGAATAATGGTAGTGCAGTATTAGATGGAAACTATACTACAGGTTTGCGCCCAAGGGGATTACCAATTAGAAATTTATCCTGGGTAACAAATACAAATTCTAACATTGGTATAGATCTTACAATGTTTAATAATAAACTTAGTGTTACTGCAGATCTTTTTAGAATAAGAAGAACAGGTGTGCCTGCACCACGATATGATGTATTACTGCCAAGTGAGGTAGGATATACTTTACCTAACGAAAACCTTAATGAAAATGGGTATAATGGTGCAGAAGGTATAATTACTTATAAAGGTTCGATTAACGACTTTAACTACTCTGTTAGTGGTAACTTCACATATTCCAGATATAAAAACATTTCATCCTATAAACCTCGTTTCGGAAATTCCTGGGCAGAGTACAGAAATTCTTCAGAAGGCCGTTGGGGCGGTATCTGGTGGGGATATCAGGTAGTTGGAAGATTTGAAAATGAAGAGCAAATTAGAAATCACCCTATTAATATTGACGGTCAAAACAACAGAACTTTGTTGCCAGGGGATTTTATGTATAAGGATGTGAATGAAGATGGCGTGATCAACTGGATGGACGAACGTCCTATTGGTTACCCAAATAGTTGGTCGCCTATAATTTCCTATGGTGGTACAATCGCTATGAACTGGAAAAATGTTGATCTTACAGTAGATCTTGCCGGTGGTAGTATGCAATCCTGGTTTCAGGATTACGAGTTAAGAAACCCATTTCATGCAGGAGGAAACTCGCCAGCTTATTTATTAGAAGATCGTTGGCATAGAGCAGATCCTTACGACCCAGAAAGTGAATGGATTCCTGGAAGATACCCTGCAATACGTAATGGTAATGTTGGTCCAAATTATCTTAATAGTGACTTCTGGTTAACCAACGTATGGTTCTTAAGGCTAAGAAATATCGAATTAGGATACACTTTGCCAAAAGAATGGATGTCTAAAGTAAATATAGATAGACTTCGTTTTTATGTAACTGGTTCTAACCTGGCTTCTTTCGATAATGTTAATGGTTTCGAGATCGATCCAGAAATATCAGCAAGTGGTTCAGTTGTTTATCCACAACAAAGAACAATTGTTGTCGGCTTAAATCTTTCACTTTAATAGTAGTTTTTAAAATATTATTATGAAATATACAATCTTACGCATCTTATTAGTTGCATGTTTTATAGGCGTTATTGGCTGTGATAATGATGCATACCTAGAGCGCCAACCTCAAAATATAATTGGTGATGAACAATTATGGAATGATCCAGATTTAATTCAATCTCTATTGGCTAACTATTACGACAGGTTACCAAGTTTACATGGGGTGTTTAATGTTGGTGGAATGACAGAGATCGACGACGCTATGTGGTCTGGTCATAACGATCAAAACTGGAGAAACGACTTTCAGTATGGATACGACTATGGTCGTTACTGGGATTATGGTTTTATAAGAGACATTAACTTAGCTCTAGATAATCTTGAAGAATTTAGTACTGAAATAGACGTAGAAGAAAGAAACCTTTTTGGAGCTGAACTTAGATTTATTAGAACTTTTGTTTACTTCGAAATGGTTAAACGTATGGGAGGAGTTCCATTAGTAACCGAGCAGCTTATTTACGATTATAGCGGTAATCCAGAGTATCTACAAATACCAAGATCTACAGAAGCTGAGGTTTACGATTTTATTTATACTGAATTAGAAGCTATAAAAGATGATCTTGCTGGGAATAATGGTAGCCAAACAAGAGCTAATTATTATACCGCTTTAGCCTTAGAAAGTCGTGCGATGTTATATGCAGGTTCTTTAGCCAGATATAATAATTTAATGGACAATCCAATTACTTTACCTGGTGGAGAAGTAGGAATCCCTGCAGGAAGAGCAAATGAATTTTATACTAGATCTTTAGCGGCAACTCAGGAAATTTTACAAAATGGAAATTATTCTCTTTATGATGAAAATCCAGATAGGGGGATGAATTTCTATGAAATGCTAATGGATAAAACCAGTAACGAAGTAATTTTTGCAAAAGATTTTCAGAATAGCTTAAAAACACATGGTTTTACTTACGAGAATATCCCAAGAAGCTTAACCGAGGATAACGAATATCCTACTAATCTTACACCTTCATTAAATCTGGTAGAAAGCTTTGATTATTTAGATGGTAGCGATGGTGAATTAAGAATTACAGATGCTAATGGAACACCTATAGTTTACGACGAGCTTACCGATATCTTTGCTAATAAAGACGCCCGTTTATACGGAACGGTAATTTATCCAGGAACTACTTTTAGAAGTACACCTGTTGGCTTACAGGCTGGTGTTGCAGTTTGGAATGGCTCAGATTATTCTTATGAAACTTCTCAAAATTTAGGTAGTACTTACGAAGATGGAGGATTATGGACAGGCGCAGATGGTCCACAGGATAACGCACAGTTTGTGAGTAATACGGGTTTCTATATTCGTAAGTTTTTAAGTAATGCATCAGGAGCAAGTCTTCGAGGAGTAGCTTCAGAGAACTGGTGGCCTTGGTTCCGTTTAGGTGAAATCTATTTAAATGGAGCAGAAGCAGCCTTCGAATTAGGACAAGCTGAAACTGCCACAGGTTACATTAATACGCTAAGAGAACGTGCAGGTTTCCCTGCAAATAGTATTGCAAGTGTTACGATGGAAGATATTCGTAACGAACGTCGTGTAGAACTGGCTTTTGAAGATCACCGTTTCTTCGATCTAAGACGCTGGAGAATTGCACACGAAATTTGGGATGGAGACGAAAATAGTGAGCAGGCAGTTGTTTATGGTTTGTATCCGTATAGAATAGTGCGTCCTGGGCATCCAGATGATAACCATTATATCTATAGTAGGATGAGACCAACCAGATTTAGAAGAGCACGCCTGTTTAGACTTGGTAATTATTATGCTTCAATAGATCAAGGGGTTCTAAATAATAACCCAAAATTGGTAAGAAATCCTTATCACTAGAATTTTACCACTAACAAAAATTTATTTGTAATGAAAAAATATATCATATATAGCCTTGTGTCCATTAGTTTGATGCTGGCAGGTTGTGAAAAAGATAATTTTGATGCACCTAACGCAATGTTAGAAGGGCAGGTAACTTATCAGGGAGAGCCTATATCGGTAAGATCTAATAGTGCCGAGTTTCAGATTTGGCAGGATGGTTATGCTTTAGATGAATTTATTCCGGTATTTATCGCTCAAGATGGTACATATTCTGTATCACTGTTTGCGGGTGAATATAAATTGGTTCGTCGTGGGGGAGATCCTTGGTTGCCACAATTAAACGATACAATTGTTGTACAGGTAGATGGAACAACTCAGGTGGATATTCCGGTAACGCCGTATATAAATATCTCTAACGAAAGTTTTCAGGTTAACGGGCAAACTTTAAGTGCCAGTTTCCAGATCGATCAAATCGTAGAGGACACTAATGTTCAGGAAGTAAGTATAATGCTTAGTAGAAATATTCTTTTAGACCGAAATATAAATGACTTTAACGAAGTTATAGAACTTGAAGATTTTGAGTTTGGTACAAGTAATTCTATAGATATAGAAATACCAGAATCTTTAAGAGGAGAGGGATATTTGTATGTTAGAGTTGGTGCCCGATCTTCTATGGCTAACGAGTTAATTTATACCAATGCACAACAGATCGATTTATAGGATTTTAATAATCCTTTTATTGGTCGGGTTTTCATCTTTTGGGCAATCTAGTTTTGAAAACGCTGCAAGTAGTGTTGAGCAAATTAACATAGATACTTCTGTGGTTTACCAAAATATAGACAACTTTGGAGCTTCAGATGCTTGGTCCTGCCAGTTTGTAGGACTTTGGCCAAAAGAGAAAAAAGAAAAAATCGCCTCCTTACTTTTTAGTAAGGAGGTAGATTTAGATGGTAAACCTAAAGGAATTGGCCTCTCACTTTGGCGATTTAATTTAGGGGCAGGAAGTAGTGCCCAGGGAGCACAAAGTGATATTAAAGACGAATGGCGTAGAGCAGAATCTTTTCTTCAGGAAGATGGTTCTTATAATTTCGAGAAACAAAAAGGCCAGGTTTGGTTTGCACAAAAAGCCAAAGAGCTTGGGGTAGATCAACTATTATTATTTTCAAATAGTCCGCCAGTAAAATTTACTAAAAACAGCAAGGCCTACAGCTCTTCTGGTAAGGCTTCAAATTTGGAAAAAAGTCAGTTTCAAAATTTTGCAACGTATTTAACCAATGCTATAATTGGTTTAGAAAAAAAGGGACTATCGATAGATTATGTTAGTCCGTTTAACGAGCCACAATGGGATTGGGCAGATGCCGGCCAGGAAGGAACTCCGTTTTGGAATCAAGAAATTGCAGATTTTGTTAGAGTTTTAGATTCAGAAATAACAAAAAAAGGCTTAAAAACTAAAATAGACATTGCTGAAGCCGGACAAATAAATTACTTAACACGAGAGGACAACAGGCCTGGAAGGGGAGATCAGATAACCCAATTCTTTAAACCCGAGTCTAAAAATTACCTGGGAAATTTAACTAATCTTAGCCGTACCATTTCCGGGCATAGTTACTTTACGACCTCACCAAATCAAAAATTGATAAAAGAAAGGGAAATTCTTTCTGAATCTTTAGAAACCGTAGAAGGTCTTAAATTTTGGATGTCTGAATATTGCATTCTTGGAGATAATGATGGTGAAATTGAAGGAAACGGAAGAGATCTAAGCATAGATCCGGCTTTATATATGGCCAAGGTAATCCATAGTGATCTTGCAATTGCGAATGCATCTGCATGGCATTGGTGGACGGCAATTTCTCCTTACGATTATAAGGATGGGTTAATTTATATTGATAAAAATAAGCAGGACGGCGATTTTTATGAGAGTAAAATGCTTTGGGCTTTAGGAAATTATAGTAGATTTATTGAGCCTGGAAGTAAAAGGATAAAAGCTTCAGTTAATACAGCGTCTTCTTTGCTTTCTTCAGCTTATATCGATAAAGCCAACTCTAAAATAACTCTAGTAATCATTAATTCTGAGAATAAAGAGAAAAACATAAAGCCTAATTTACAGGATATAGAGATTCAGGAACTCAAGACCTATGTTACTTCTAAAGATTACAATCTAGAATTAATTCCTAATACAAAATCAAATATAAAAGTACCTGCTAAATCTATAATAAGCCTTGTTTATCAAATAGCACTGTAAAATCCAGAATATTATGCGCTCATCAACTTCCTTTCTAAAGATCATCTTTGTTTTATTTCTTTTTGGATTAGTGCCAATTTATGCTCAGGAATCTGAGAGTTTAAAGACAGATCTGGGAGCCCAAAACTTTGATTATAACTGGAAATTTTCATTAGGGGATCATCCAAAAGCTGTATCCAAAGATTTTGATGATAGTAGCTGGAAAAACCTTGTTTTACCACATGATTGGAGTGTGAGTTTGCCTATTAAAAATGAAAATCCTTCAGCTGGTGCTGGGGGATTTTTTGAAAATGGGTTTGGCTGGTATAGGAAAGAGTTTATGGTACCTGAAACCCTAAATGGCAAAAAGCTAAGTATTCATTTCGGCGGAGTTTATATGAATTCTGAAGTTTTTATAAATGGCAGGTCACTGGGAGTTCATCCTTATGGTTATACTCCTTTTAGTTACGATTTAACTCCCTTTTTAAAATATGGGGAAAACAATATAATTGCTGTAAAGGTAGATAATAGCCAGCAAATTAATAGTAGATGGTTTAGTGGTTCTGGAATTTACAGACATGTATACTTAAAAGTGAAAAATCTTATTCATTTTGAAGATGAAGGAACTTTTATAACTACTGCAAGTGCTGAAAAGAATAAAGCTGAAGTTCAAATAAGATCAGGGTTATTAAACGAATCTTTGTCAGCTTCGCAGTTAGATTTCAATATAGTTATAAAAAAGGATGGAAAACAGATTTTTTCCAAGCAGGGAATAATCGATATTAAACCTGGAGAAAAAAGAATTATTGCTGAAAAAATTGAAGTCGAAAACCCCGAATTTTGGTCACCAGATCATCCAAATTTGTATTTAGCCGAGCTTTCTATTTCAACAGAAGGTAAGATTTTAGACAGCATTACTGAAGATTTTGGAATAAGAACAATTAGTTACAATGCTAAAAATGGCTTTGTTCTGAATGGAAAAAGTATTCTAATAAATGGAGGAAACGTTCATCACGACAATGGAGCATTGGGCGCTGCCGCATTCGATCGCGCAGAGGTTAGAAAAGTTCAATTGCTCAAGAATGCTGGTTTCAATGCAGTAAGGACAGCCCATAACCCGCCATCTAAAGCATTTTTGGATGCTTGTGATAGTATAGGTCTTTTGGTTGTCGATGAGATTTTTGACGGTTGGCGTACTGAAAAAAACGCTCACGATTATGCTAAATACTTTGATAACTGGTATAAGAAAGACACACAAGCTATGGTTAAGCGTGATCGTAATCATCCTTCGATCGTTTTTTGGAGTATAGGCAATGAAATTATTGAAAGAAAAGATCCAGAAGCTGTAAAAACTGCAAGATTGCTTAAGGATGCGGTATTAGAATTAGATACGACCAGGCCTGTAACTTCAGCAATGACCACCTGGGATAGTGATTGGGAGATCTTCGATCCACTTTTTAAAGTGCATGATATTGGAGGCTACAATTACCAACTGCATAGAGCCGAATCTGATCACCAGCGAGTACCTTCCCGTGTAATTCTTCAAACAGAATCTTATCCTAAAGATGCATTTTTCTGTTGGGATATGACCGATACTCATTCTTATGTTATAGGAGACTTTGTATGGACTGCAATGGATTATTTGGGAGAATCTGGTATTGGTCGGTATGTTTATCCTGGTGAACCGGAAGGTGAACATTGGTCTGGAAATTTATTTCCATGGCATGGGGCTTATTGTGGTGATATAGATCTTTTGGGATGGAGAAAACCAATCTCTCATTATCGAAGTATGTTATGGAATAGTGATGAAGGAGTCTATATGGCTGTTAAAGAGCCAAATCCTAAGGAAGGCGATATAAAGTTGACTATGTGGGCAGTTTGGCCAACCTGGGAAAGCTGGACCTGGCCAGGTTATGAGGGAAAAGAGCTAGAAGTTGAGGTGTATACTAAAAATGAAAATGTAAAGCTTTTTCTTAACGGCCGGTTTTTGGAAGAAAAAGAGGTTTCCAGAGAAACCGAATTCAAAGCTGTTTTTATGGTTCCTTATCAACCAGGAAAATTGGTCGCAAAAGCATATAACGACGGAAAAGAAAAGGCTAGCTTTAATTTAACTACTGCAGGAAATATTGAGAAAATTAAATTACTACCAGAGCAAGATATGGTATTAGCAAACGCTCAGGATCTTGTGTATGTTAATGTGGAGCTTCAGGATAAAAACGGAGTTATAAATCCGGTTTCAGATCAGGAAATTAGTTTTGAGGTTACAGGTCCTGCAGAAATTATTGCTGTAGATAATGCAAATCTTAAAAACTCAGATCCATATAACAGTAAAACCCGAAAAACCTGGAATGGTAAAGCTCTTGTAATCCTTCGAAGTACGAGAGAATCAGGAACAATTTCCCTTACAGCAAAAGGAAACGGTTTACCCAATGCTAACATTCAAATAAAATCCATAAAAAAATGACAAAGATGACTAAACTATGTATTAGGATTTTTGCGATATTTTTTCTTTCAATAAACCTACAAGTCTCCGCTCAACGTAATCCAGAAATCAAAACTAACATCCCTTTAGATTCCATTCGGCTTAGCGATCCATATATTTTGGCAGATAAAGCCTCTAAAATGTACTATATGACGGGTACGGGAGGTAAACTTTGGAAGAGTAAAGATCTTAAACTTTGGGAAGGGCCTTTTACGGTTGTAGAAACAGACCCAAATTCATGGATGGGAAAAAGACCAATGATCTGGGCAGCCGAAATTCATCAATTTAAAGGCAAATATTATTACTTCGCCACCTTTACAAATCGAGATGTAATTATCGATACCGTTAAAGGCAATACAATTGAAAGAAGAGCCAGCCATATTTTGGTAAGTGATACGCCAGAAGGTCCTTATAAACCAATGGAAGACGAGACTTATTTACCGGCAGATAAACCAACTCTAGATGGTACTTTTTGGGTAGATAACGATGATAAACCTTATATGGTTTATTGTTATGAATGGTTACAAAACTGGGACGGGACGATTGAAAAAATTCAGCTTAAACCAGATCTAAGCGGCTCTATTGGCGAAGGAGAGCTATTATTTAAATCCAGTGAATCACCGTGGAGTAAAGAGCGGGCAGAAGATGGAAAAATAAAACCAAATAAAGTAACCGATGGCCCTTTTTTATTTGAAACGCAAACCGGTAAATTAGGAATGATTTGGACAAGCTGGGTATTTGGCGATTATGTTCAGGGAGTGGCATATTCTAAAAGCGGAACTTTAGACGGTCCCTGGATTCAGGAAAAAGAACCTATTACCCCGCCTAATTTTGGTCACGGTATGATGTTTAAAACCTTTGAAGGGAAGCTGCTAATGGCATTACACAGCCATCGGGTAGGGCCTAATGGGAACTATATTAGAATTCCTAATTTGTTAGAAGTAGACGATCGTGAAGATAAAATTTATGTATATTTAAAAAACTAGCCACAATTATAGTAAATTTGACAATAAGCTTATCAACTAATTATAATTAAAAAATGAAATCAGTAAAACTCGTTCTCTCTATAGGCTGCTTAATTTTTGCAAACTCGATAAATGCACAGATTGCAGAACTTAAAAGCCCAAATGAAAAAATACATTTACAACTTCACGAAAACGACGGAAAAATATCATACGATATTCATTATTCTGAAGAGCAATTTTTAGAAGACTCACCATTAGGATTAAAGACCTCACTGGGTGATTTTTCAGCTAACCTAAAATTTATTTCTTCAGAAGAAAATACCATCGAAAACTCTTATGATCTTAATAGAGCCAAAGTTAGCCATGTAGATTATAGGGCGAATGAGTTAGTTTCGAAATTCGTAAACGAGAATGAAGATACGCTGTTCGTATATTTCAGACTTTCTAACCGTGACGTGGCATATTCCTATAAGTTGAAATCGAAAGTAGGGCGATCCAATGTGAAAATTTTCGAGGAAGCTTCAGGTTTCAATTTACCAGATTATGCAACTACGTATATAACTCCGCAAGCCTTACCAATGACAGGGTGGAGCGAAACAAAACCATCTTATGAGGAAGAATATACTTTAAACGGAAAGCTAGGCGAACCATCAACTTACGGTGAAGGTTATACTTTTCCTGCACTGTTCAAATTAGGTGAAAATGGATGGATTTTAATTTCTGAAACAGGTGTAGACAGTGGTTACCCGGGAAGTCGCTTAAGTGAATCTACTGCAGATGGTAGGTTTACTGTGCAATTTCCGCAGGAAGGAGAAAATAATGGTATTGGTGATACTTTTGCAGCAATGGCAATGCCAGCTAAAACACCATGGCGAACCATAACGCTTGGAGAAAGTTTAAAACCAATCGTAGAATCTACTGTTGCATTCGATCTTGTGGAACAAAAATATGAGCCTAGTGTCGAATATCAAATGGGACGTGCTACATGGAGCTGGATCGTTTGGCAGGACAACAGTATTAATTACGATGATCAGGTAAAATATATCGATATGGCCTCTGCTTTAGGTTTCGAATATGTGTTGATTGATAACTGGTGGGATAACAATATTGGTTACGAAAGAATGGAAGAACTGGTAAAATATGCGCAATCTAAGGATGTAGATGTTTTACTTTGGTACAATTCTAATGGGTATTGGAACGAGGCGCCACAAACTCCACAGGACAAAATGAATACCAGCGCCGCCAGAAAAAAAGAAATGGAATGGTTACAAAAGATTGGTGTTAAAGGTTTAAAAGTCGATTTCTTTGGTGGGGATAAACAAACCACTATGAAGTTGTATGAAGATATTTTAACTGAAGCTAACGATTATGGTCTTGGAATCACCTTTCATGGATGTACTATCCCAAGAGGCTGGCAAAAAATGTATCCAAACTATGTAACTTCAGAAGCTGTTTTAGCTTCAGAAAACTTGATCTTTCGTCAGGATGCTTTAGATAAACATGCGCTAAATTCAACAATATTACCTTTTACAAGAAATGCTGTTGGAGCGATGGATTTTGCACCTGTTTTCTTAAACCAGAAAATGTCTAGAGACCAAAAAGGTGGTACTGTTAGAAGCACTACAGATGCTTTCGAGCTGGCGACTTCTATTTTATACTTTTCACCAATTCAGCATTTTGGTTTAACGCCAAATAATTTGGAAGAACAACCAGAGCATGTACTCGATTTTATTAAAGAAGTTCCTAGCGTTTGGGACGAAACTATTTATATTGGTGGAACTCCAGAAGATTATTGTGCACTGGCGCGTAGAAAAGGAGACCAATGGTATGTTGCGGTAACCAACGCAACTAAAGAGAAGCAAAAAATAGAATTAGAGCTGCCAATGCTCGCAGGAAAAGAGCTAAAACATCTTTATGATAATAAGGATAAAACAGCAGGTTATAAAACGGCTAAAATTAAAAATAGCGGTACTTTAAAAATAGAATTACTTCCAGAGGGAGGTGCTGTTTTATATTAAAATATAAGCCGAAATTATATAAAAAAGCCTCTCATTTTTTGAGAGGCTTTTTTATTGGCACCGCCAAAGGCTATAATACCCCGAGGTAGTTTACTTTAAGCAATAATCGAACCTGTTTATAAACCTGAAATTCTAAAAGAATAGCTTAAGGTTTTATTTTCAGGAATTAGATATTGTTCTAAAGGCAGTGGCCCACAACTAGCGTTTCCTAATCCTTGCTGAATTCTATCCAGACTTAAAAAAGTTTGCGGGCTTGCATTGTCCTTTAGTTCAAAATCATGTCTTGTATTCCATAAAGTTTCATCGGTGTGATGTAAAGCGGTGAACGATAAAACATCTTTAGCTTCAATCTTCACGCCGTTACCATTTTTATCGCTTAAGCTAAGCCATCTTACTTCTTCGCGATTTCCCATACTTTGGGCTTTTGCGTAATGCTCGGCATTTTCAAAATCATTAACCGTAGCTTCGTAAGCTCTAAGATATGCAGCGGTTTTACGATCGCTGTAATTTTCAAATGGGCCTTTTCCGTAATAAGAAACATTTTCCAGACTTTCATCTAAAGACAGGCGTAAACCTAACCTTCTTATGATGGGTTGATTTTCAGGCTTCATAAATTCAGCAGCAATATCTACAACACCATTAGAATAAATGCTATAGTTTATAGCATAATTAAACTGAACTGGCTTTTCTGGATGCGCTATGCTTACCTCTTTTTCAAGCTGAATAGAAACCGACTTCCTATCTGGTGAAACTTCATATTTAATCGAATTCACTTTTTCTGAAGTTTGATAATAATTCTGGTCTGTATATTTATCATTATTTACACTTCGGTACCAGTTAAATGTCAGGCCTTCTTCAGCATAGATCATCTCTTTTTCGTCATATTTAAGAGAACGAAGCATTCCATCTTTAATATTAAAAACGCTTGAAAAATTCTTACCAGAAATCAATAAATCTGAGTCTTTTTCCTGAACCGAAATTTTTGGTAATACTTTTACATCTACCGCAGAAATTGCTACTTTATCGGTTAATGAGAATTGCGCTGAAGCCAATTGATGCCCTGCCTTTGCCCAGGTTTGTTCATTTTTTAACTGAAAATATACATTAAGGAGATATTCGTGATTTTTAGGGTAATTTCTTTTAAACGGAATTTCAATTACACATTCTTCATCGGCATTTAGTGCAACAGGATCAAGCAGTCCATTTTCAGTTGGTATTCCATCTTCCAGGACTTCCCATTTAATTTCAAATTGATTTAGGTTTAAGAAATCGTAGGTGTTTTTAATTTTGAGTTGTCCATTAGCAAGATCTTCAGCCGAAATTTTAATGTATTGGTATACTTTTTTAACTTCCTCTAACTTTGCAGTAGGTTTGCGATCTGAAGTTACAATTCCATTAAGACAAAAATCATTATCGTTGGGGGTATCGCCAAAATCACCACCAAAATAATAGTTATTTTGATCTTCTGTTTGCTTGATTAATCCCTGGTCTACCCAGTCCCAAATACAACCACCAATCATGCGGCTAGAGTCGTCTTCGATATAATCCCAATATTCCTGAAGGTTTCCAATAGCATTTCCCATGGCATGCCCATATTCACATAAAAAGTAAGGTTTCTGGGTTCCGTTTTTATCGAATTTTTCCATAAAACTCAGCGAAGGATACATATGAGAATCGATATCTGCAGCCTCATTTTTTCCCTGATAATGAATAGGGCGTACAGGATCCATTTTTTTAGCAAGCGCATACATTTCATCAAAATTATCGCCATTACCACCTTCGTTTCCTAAAGACCAAAAGATCACAGAAGCGTGATTTCTGTCACGTTGTATCGCTCTTTTTATACGATCGTTAAAAGCAGGAATCCAACTAGGGTTATTGCTAATATTGCCATTACCATGATTTTCAAGATCGGCCTCGTCCATGGTATAAAGCCCATAATAGTCTAAAAGCGCATACATTTTCTGGCTGTTAGGATAATGGCTGGTTCTAATCGTGTTAATGTTATTTTGTTTCATCATCGTGATATCCTGAATCATCGATGAAACCGGTATAGCCTTTCCTAAAGTAGGATGCGTGTCATGGCGGTTAACACCTTTAAAGAAGATTTGTTTGTTGTTTATAAAAACGCGGTTGTCTTTAACTTCAATTTTTCTAAAACCATATTTGTTAGAGGTCGCAAATATTTCTTTTCCATCTTGTTCCAAAGAAATTAAAACATTATAAAGATGTGGGATTTCTGCCGACCATAATTCGGGATTATTAACTTCCGTTTTTAATAAAATTTCCTGTTCGGTTTCAGATTTAATTTTATCTAATTTTTGCTGAATTTTAGCTACTTCTTTGCCGGCAGGATCAAATAATTGTATTTGTAACGAGGCGTTTTTGATGCTTTTGGAATCAAAATTTTTAATGATCGAGTTTACTGAAAAATCTACTTTCGAAAGATCTTCATTTTTAAAATCTGCCGAAATAATAAAATCGCGAACCGAAAGTTTTGGAGTAGCATAAAGGTAAACATCACGATGAATTCCGCTTAACCTAAACATATCCTGATCTTCGATATAACTACCGTCTGTCCATCTAAAAACCTGTACAGCAAGTGTGTTTTTTCCTGCTTTTAGGAATTTGGTAATATTAAATTCGGCATCATTGTTAGAACCCTGTGAATAGCCAATTTTATTGCCATTAATCCACAAGAACATTCCGCTGTAAACGCCGTCAAAGTGAATAAAAACTTCTTTACCGTCCCAATTATTGGGCAGGCTAAATTCTCTACGATAAGAACCAACTGGATTAGGTTTATGTTCGTTAGTATATCCTTTTTGAGATTGAATAAATGGCGGGTTATTTTTAAAAGGATAGGTGATATTGGTATAGATAGGCGTACCGTAGCCTTTCATTTCCCAGTTTGAAGGAACTTCGATAGTTTCCCATTTTGAAACATCAAAATTCTCTTTGTAGAATTCTTTTGGTCGATCTTCCGGGTTTGTTACCCAATTAAATTTCCAATCACCATTTAAAGATTTATAATAATCTGAATTTGGTGTAAGCCAGGGTTTATTAAAAAAAGCATCTTTTTTTAAGGCTGCTGAGTTTGGGTAAGGGAAAAAGGTAACATGACCTTCTTCTTTATTTATCGCAAAAATGGTTTCGTTTTCCCATTCATGTTCTCCTCTCTTTTTTTTGTTTGCAACTTCTGCGGCAATTTCAGTCGGAATGATTTCCCAGGTTTGGGCCGAATTAGGTTTTTGGTAAACGCCAAAATTTCCGTTCTCGTTTTGCTGAAAATCCAGCACCATTTGACTTTTCTTATGCGTAATAATATAAGCTCCCGTCCCGGTTTGTTGTATTTTCCATTGCTGATTATTGTTAAATGGCTCGGTATCCCATTGGATAATCTGGTTACCGCTTCCGTTTAAAATTCCACGATTATCAAGGCTTTTTTTAGAATATGAATTTCGAATATTATAAAGTCCGTTTCCAATTGCGGTAATTTGCCATAATTGATCTTTACTTTCTTTATTCTCCTTATCCAGCCAAATTAGCGCATCATTTTGATCATTGTTTTTGGTAGATAATACCAATCCTTCTTTCGATTTAATGCGGTAATAACGATCTTCAGAAAGTTCTTGTGCTACTCCTAAAATAGAAATGCTTAGAAATAAGAAAAAGATCGAGAGTTTTTTAAAATCCATAAGACGAGATATTTTTGGGTAATCGAGATTAAAAGCCTCATCATCTTGCTTTGAGACTGTTACCTACAAATATAGATAAAAGGATTTAGCAAAAAATTAATGTGTTGAATTTCTGAAGATAAAATAATAACTGTAAAAAATACACTAAATTAGAATTCCGAAACTTCTAAAATCATCATCAATGAAATCAAAGTTCACTGCTTTTCTAATTTTTGCCTTACTTTTTCAGGGTTTGCTAGCCCAACAACGTACTGCTGAAATTCTTCAAAATAACTGGAAATTTATAAAAGGTGATCCTTCGGGAGCCAAAGAAATTTCAGCAAATACTTCAGATTGGGAAAATGTAAGTATTCCGCATGACTGGGCGGTTGAAGAAGATTTTATAAAAGATGGCGATGGAGACACTGGGAAATTACCCTGGAAAGGGCAAGCCTGGTATCGCCGGGATTTAGACCTTTCAGCAATAAAAAAAGGAAATAAGGTTTTCTTGATGTTCGATGCTGTGATGGCTTTCCCTAAAGTTTATATTAATGGAGAGCTTGCCGGACAATGGGATTATGGCTACAATTCTTTTTATCTTGATATTACCGATAAACTTGATTATTCTGAAAATGCTAAAAACGTGCTCGCCGTTCATGTAGATACACGAAAGCACGATAGTAGATGGTATCCCGGCGCAGGAATTTACAGAAAAGTCAGTTTAATTTCTATGGCGCCAATCCATACAAAGATCTGGGGCACACAGGTGACCACGCCAATTATAAAACCAAATTATGCTGATGTTCGAATTTCCAGTCTGGTAAAAAATGAAACTTCCGAAGCAAAAGAGATCACAGTCACTCAGCATATTTTAAATCCGGAAGGTAACGAGGTTTCCAACAAAAGTATTTCTCACGATCTACGTGCCGGGGAAGAAAATTATTTTGAAGTAAATGCACAACTAATCGATCCTATGCGTTGGGATATTGAGCATCCGCATTTATATAAAGCAATTACAGAAGTTAGTGTAGATGAAAAAATCATCGATGTTTCTGAAACTACTTTTGGTATTAGAAGCATTGAATTTACGCCAGATGATGGATTTCAATTAAACGGAAGAAGAGTGCAGCTAAAAGGCGTGAATTTACATCACGGTCATGGTCCGCTTGGTGCCGCATTTTATCCCAGAGCGATGGAACGCCAGTTAGAAATTATGAAATCTATGGGAGTTAATGCCATTAGAAGTAGTCATAATACCGCCGCTCCAGAGGTTTTAGAATTGTGTGATAAAATGGGGATTTTGATGTTTAACGAGGTCTTTGATAAATATGATCGCAAAGCCGATATTGTTGACACCACTAATTTTGAAAGTTTTGCTGAACGAAATATTCGCAATTTCGTAATGCGAGATCGAAATCATCCTTCCGTATTTATTTGGAGTGTTGGGAACGAGATGCACGATGTACAAGCCAACTATAATAACGGATTTAAGCGTTTGCACACTATGCTTAACTACGTTCGAAAATACGATCATACCCGCCCGGTAACGATGGTAAACGACGTGCTAGATAATGCAGCTTTACGACATTTCGATTTTTACGATGTACATAGCTGGAACTACGGAAGACGTTATCGCCTGGCTCGACAAATGGAACCCAATAAATCGGTTATTATTTCAGAATCCGCTTCTACCGTAAGTACACGCGGATTTTATGAATTTCCATTACCTAAAAAGAAAACAGATTTCACCAAATCGCTTCAGGTGAGTTCTTATGATTTTCATGCACCAGATTGGGCAGAAATTGGCGACGACGATTTTATGTGGCAGCAGGACGAGCCTTATATCGCGGGCGAATTTGTTTGGACAGGTTTCGATTATTTAGGTGAACCAACGCCCTACACCAATAAAAATGTAAAAGCGATGGGAATGAGCGATAAAGAAGCCGCACGAAGCTCGTATTTTGGGATTGTGGATATTGTGGGGATTCCAAAAGATCGTTATTATTTGTACAAAAGCTACTGGAAGCCTGAAGAAAAAACGATCCATATTTTACCGCATTGGAACTGGAAAGGAAAAGAAGGCGAAAATGTTCCGGTTTTTGTGTATACCAATGGCGATTGTGCTGAACTTTTTATTAATGGCGAATCTCAGGGAAAACAATGTAAGTCGCCATCTTCTAAAAACTCCACAGAGCGTTTTCGTTTAATGTGGAAAGATGTGGTTTATCAACCGGGAGAAGTAAAAGTGGTTGCTTATAAACAGGGAGAGAAATTGGGCGAAAAAACAATAAAAACAACTTCTGAAGCGACCAAAATCAAACTTTCTGCAGATCGAAAAACGATAAAAGCGAACGGAATGGACCTTTCTTATGTGTTGGTAGAAGCTTTTGATAAAAACGGAAATTTAGATCCATTAGCCAATCAAAGTTTACAAATTGAAGTCAGCGGAGCAGGGGAACTGGCTGGTGCCGGTAATGGCGATCCACAGTCTTTTGAGCCACTTCAGGATCATAAAGTCGATTTATTCTACGGAAAAGCAATGATCATCCTAAAATCTGGAATGGAAGCCGGAAGCATTAAACTGAAAGTAAGCAGCAAAGATCTGAAAGGAGAAACAATAAAAATTGAAACTGAAAAATAAGAAAAAACATCGATCCCGATAGCTATCGGGATCGATGTTTTTTTTAAAATAGTTGAAAGTCAATATAGTCACCCTGAACCTGTCCGCTCGACAGGCGGGCTTGATTCAGGGTCTAATCCAGTTTATTCAAAACTAAAGCGGAAATTAGATGATTTTGAATAGCATTTAATCTAAAACTCTTTCGAAAATACCAGTCTGGAACCTCGATCTTTAGTCGTAATTTCTTTTACTTCAGTTAATCCTAATTTTTTAATAGCATTGATCGATGCATGGTTGTGCGGACTGGCAGCTGCCAAAATTCGATGTTTTTGAAGCTCATTTTTAGCAAAATCGATCCAAAATTGTCCAATTTCAGTAGCAAAACCTTTTCCCCAGTGATCCTGGTGCAAAACAAATCCAAATTCCAGGTCATTTTTGTCGCCAAGAAAATCACACGGAATTAAGCCTGTAAAACCTATAAAATCGCCTGTATTTTTATCCAAAACGGATACAAAACCAATCTGTTCTTCATCTTTTAGAATAAAATCATTGCTTAAGACCTCCAAAAACTCCTTTTTAGTGAGTTTTCTTCCTTTAAAAGCCGATTTCATAACCGTTTCATTCCCGCAAAAGAGCTGATAAAGCGGCATAAATAATTCAGCTTCAAAACTTACAATCTTGAGTCGGTTTGTTTCTAGTTGCATTTTAGAATCTTTCTTTAGAATCTGAAAAGTATGGAAAATTTCTTATTGTCATCTCGACCCTGCCTCGCCGGCAGGCAGGCGAAGCGGAGAGATCTTTTTGTGAATGCTTATTTTGGTTGAGATTTCTCGACTACACTACATTTCGCTCGAAATGAAAATTTTGTTCTTGGGCTTGATATGAAGATTTTGTCATCTCGACCGCAGTGGAGAGATCTCATATTGAGAGTTTCATGTAAGTAAGATTTCTCCATTCGCTGCGCTTCAGTCGAAATGACAATCGGTTTTTAAAATATTAAATAGCTATATTTAATTATGAATGAGTATTATACCTACATAACATGCAATTCTTCTAAATTTACGTTTTATATTGGAGTAACAAATAATTTAAACAAAAGGCTATCTCAACATTATGAAGATAGTATCAAGGAGAAAAAGTCTTTTGCAGGAAAGTATAACTGTTATAATCTTATTTATTTTGAAGTTTTTCAAAATGTCGATCAAGCAATTGCGAGAGAAAAACAACTTAAAAAGTGGAGCAGGGCTAAAAAGGAAAATCTAATTAGGCTTAAGAATCCTAATTTAGAATTTTTGAGCTTATAAAATTATTAATATCATTTCTATGGTATTTTCGGAGTAGATTTCTCCGTTCCGCTGCGCTCCACCCGCCTGCCGGCTGGCAGGGTCGAAATGACATTTTTTAAAGAAAAATTCACTAATCCTGAGACTGCCAACTGCCCACTGCCCATTGAGGCCGCCCACTGAATCCTAACTCCCTACATCCATATTTCCGCGGTAATATTCCATCACTTTAACTCTTAGTAGATACTGAAATTTTGCATTTGCCAGATTGATTCTGGATTGATCTAAACTGTTTTTACTTACAATATAATCTACGATGGTCGAAGCGCCGGCGTTATAGCGAATCTCATTGATTCTGAAACTTTCCTGATAAGCCTCTACCTGTTCTTCTAAATTTTGCCATTGCTGGTAGGCGGTTTCCATATCTGCATGAACTTGAATAATACGTTGTCGAAACTGATTTTTTGTACTCTCCAGGTCAATTTTGGATTGCTTAAGACTTATTTTCTGAAGTGCTACATTGTTCTTAGCGCGGAATCCATTAAAAATAGGAATGTTCACTGAAACTCCAACGCCTGTATTCAGGTTGTTAGAAAACTGGTCTAAAAAAGAAATATCTGCAGTAGCATACTGAATCTGGCTTGCCAGTACCGGTAAAGATTGTCCGTTATACTGAATATAACTTCCGGTTTCTACAATTTGTCTACCATTTTCAGTAAAAGTTCGTGCGGTACTCGAATAATTAGTGTTTAGCTGCGCAAACAATCCCACTTGTGGATAATAATTGGCTC
This sequence comes from Zunongwangia atlantica 22II14-10F7, assembly GCF_002094855.1. Taxonomy (GTDB): domain Bacteria; phylum Bacteroidota; class Bacteroidia; order Flavobacteriales; family Flavobacteriaceae; genus Zunongwangia; species Zunongwangia atlantica. The sequence continues at coordinate 110,044 of NZ_ARYN01000012.1, read as the reverse complement.
GTGCAATTTTAACCTGTTTTTCAGCGGCTTCAATTCGTAATTCACGTGCTTTAAAAGTGGCTAAATTTTCTACAGCTTCTTTAAAAACATGAGCAGCGCTTAAGTTGTATTTTTCATAAACTTCAAGAGAGTGATAGGCTTCAGGAAAAACTTTATAATCGATATTCAGTAAAAGCGATAGCTGAGAAACAGATTGCTTCAGATTATTTTCAGCATCGATCACGCTGTTTTCATCTGCAGAAAACTGACCTTTAATATTATTAAATTCGGCCGGATTGGCATTCCCTTCTTCATGCAAATTCTGTAATCTATCAAGCTGTCTTCGGGTATTTAAACGCCTTATTTTTGAAAGTTCCAATAGATCTTCAGCATTTAAAATCCCCATATAAGCCATGGTGACATCCAAAATCAGGTTTTGTCTGGCTTCCTGAACTTCAGCTTCAGCAGCTTTGATATTCAGCTTATCCCTTTTTAATTGATTCAGTAATCGAAATCCGTCAAAAACTGTGGCGCTAAGATTAAGACCGGCGTTCGAGTAATTTAGTTGCTGCTCGATCACATCGTTAGAATAAGGATCGATGCTTCGCCCGTTGGTAATTCCGCCAGAAATACTTCCGTTTAGCGTTGGTAAAAATTCATTCCGACTTTGTTTAAAATTAATATTGGCCGATTCTGAATTCAATTTTCGTGATTTTAGATTGGGATTATTTTTTAAAGCCAATGTTATGCATTGATCCAGATTTAATACGACCGAATCCTGCTGAGATCGACTTAAAAAAGGGCAAAGGATGATGAGTATTAAGATTGATGATTTTAAGTTCATTTTTTAAGATTTTGAGATGCTTCCGTCTAAAAGATTGATGGTTTTAGAGGCATAGGCTGCGTTACTTTCAGAGTGTGTAGCCTGGATGATGGTTACACCGTCTTCTTCGTTTAATTGTTTAAAAAGTTGCATGATCTCGTCACTTTGTTTCGAGTTGAGGTTTCCGGTAGGCTCGTCTGCAAGGATTAATTTTGGTTTAGAAATTAGCGCTCTTGCGATACCCACCAATTGCTGTTGCCCACCACTTAACTGGTTAGGAAAAAGGTCTTTTTTACCAACAATATTAAAGCGATCCAGCATATCGCCAACCAGCGCTTTACGTTCTGCAGATTTTACTTTTTTGTAGAGTAGCGGAGTTTCGATGTTTTCGTAAACGGTAAGCTCGTCGATTAGGTGATATTGCTGAAATACAAAACCAATGTATTCTTTGTATAATTTTGAACGATGTTTTTCCTTCATATTATGAATGGTCTCGTCCAGAAATTTGTATTCACCTTCCTGAAATCCGTCTAACATTCCAATCACATTCAGCAATGTAGATTTCCCCGAACCCGAAGGTCCCATGATAGAAATAAATTCGCCTTCTTCAACCTTAAGACTTAAGTCATTTAGCAGAAATGTTCTTCTTCCACCGGTGGTTACCCATTTGTAAATGTGGTCTAGTTCTAATAACATGTTTTTATTTTTTTTGAATTTTTATATTTTATTCTGTTTTTAAAGATTTTACAGGGTTTGTTAGTGCTGCCTTGATAGCGTGAAAACTAACCGTTGCAATAGCTATAAATATGGCGATCACGCCGGCTACAATAAATATTATCCAGTTAAGATCTATGCGATAGGCAAAGTTTTGTAACCACGAATTCATAAGCCATGCAGCTAGAGGAAATGCTAAAACAAGTGAAATGGCTACTAAAAATAGGAATTCTAAGGATAGCAGCTTAGTGATTTTAAAGACACTTGCCCCCACTACTTTTCTAATTCCAATTTCTTTAGATCGTTGCTCTGCGGTAAAAGCGGCAAGACCAAACAAACCAAGACAGGCAATAAAAACAGCAAGAATAGAGAAGCTAAGCCCAATACTCGCCATTCTTTTTTCTGAAGTATAAAAGCGCTCTAGGTTTTTATCTAAAAAACTATACTGAAATGCTGAATTTGGGATAAAATCTTCAAAATTATCCTTTACTTCTTCAATCACTCCGCCGATATCATTTCCGCGAAATTTTACCAGAAGATAGTTATGAAATTCTCGCGTCGCATTGTTGTGAAAAGCATAGGCGCCAATACCTTCTCGAAGCGACGAGTAATTAAAATTATCTACAACTCCTTTAACGTAAGAATTATTTCCCAGGCTTAACTGTACTTTTTTACCAATAGCTTCTTCAGGCGATATTCCTAAAAAATCAACCGCTTTTTTATTCAATATCACATCTACGATACTATCGTTTTTAGCTTTTGTTTCTGGAAGTTTTTCGCCTGCCAGCAGCTTTAAATTAAGAACTTCTATTATTTCTGAATCTGCATTGTTGGTTTTAATATTATATCCATTTTCGGTAAGAGGATTTATAATGCTTCTACCGCTAACATCTACTCCCGGAAATCCCTGTGCACTACTTACAGCGACGATATTCGATGAATTTTGAAGCTTATTTTTTAGGCTGTTTATACTATTCTTATTTTCTGCTGCTCCAATAGATACAGCCAGAATTTTATCTGGATTAAAGCCTAAATCCCTGTTTTTAATGAAGTTTATTTGTTGGTAAACCACTAAAACCCCAATAATTAAAATGATCGATGCGGTAAACTGAAAAATAACCAGACCTTTTCTAATCAATAAACCTGAAGTCTTAGATTTAAACCCAGATTTTACAACTACCTGCGGCGCAAGTCGAGATAAATGTAGTGCAGGATAAGAACCGGCAATAAGGCTGGTTACTACCCAGATTATAATAAGGCTGGCAATAAATTGCAGCGTAAATAAATTTCTGTAATTTATCGATATTCCTGTGATCTGGTTAAATAATGGCACTGCAACAATGGCCAAAATGATACTAAATAGAATAGAAATAAGCGTAATTAAAGCCGTTTCAGCATAGAAACGTAAAATGATCGATTTTGTAGAAGCGCCCAGCGTTTTATTAATCCCAATATCTTTATGTCTTTTTTGCGATCTTGCCGTAATCAAATTCATATAATTGATACAGGCAATAACCAGAATAAGAACGGCCAGCAAGCTTAGATTTTTTACTTCCTCGATATTTCCAATCCTTGCGCTATAAGAATCTTGATAATTAGAAGAATATAGATGTATTTTACTAAAAGGCTGTAAAGACAGGCTATACCAGGGATCGCTAACTTCCTGACTCACTAATTTTGAAATCTTTTTTTCTACGGAAGCTAAATCTGCATTTTTAGAAAGTACTATATAAGTTTCAAAACTCGCATTATCCCAGGTAGGGTTTTTGGCAAAATTGGTAGATTGAAAGGAAGCAATAGTATTACAATCTATAGTGCTGTTATTTGGGAAATCTTTAAAAACTCCAGTGATCTCAAAATCCTTGTAATTTTCTAAGTTTAGCTGTTTCCCAATAGGATTATCATTTCCGAAATATCGATTTGCGCTACTTTCAGAAATAATAATTGTGTTTGGTCGTGCTAATGCCGTTTTAGGGTTTCCGTGAGTAAACTCAAGATCAAAAATGTCGATAACACTTTCGTCTGCATAGAAAAACCGTGGTTCAATAAGGTTTTTGTCGTTAACCGAAATCGAAGCCGGTTGCCCAAAAGCATAGTGGTAAAAACGAACTGTATTCTCGATTTCTGGAATTGTATTTTTTGCTGTAGAGCCAACTGCTGGCGGGCTACCACACCAGGTTTCAGGCGATTCGTCATCTGTTAAATGCACTAAAACCCTTGCCATCCGATCTTTTTTTGAATACATCGTATCAAAACTCTCTTCATGAAGGATAAATAGAAAAAGCAAAAGCGTAATTCCCAGCCCGATCGAAAGGCCAAGAATGTTTAAAATAGAGAACATTTTATCTGCTTTAATTTTTCTCCAGGCTAGTTTTATATAATTTCTAAACATAATTTAGATCGGTTTTTGGACTTATAATCCCTCACAGGTTTTTGAAACCTGTGAGGGATAGGTTTTACTCAGTTCTTAGTGATTTTACCGGATTTTGCAACGCAGCTTTTACTGTTCTAAAGCTTATGGTGGCCACAGCAATTAAGAGCGATAATATTCCGGAAGCGATAAAGAACCAGGCGCTTAGTTCAATTCTAAACACATAATTTTGTAACCATTCGTTGGTGAAATACCAGGCAATAGGTGTTGCGATCACAAACGCAATTCCTACCAGGATTAAAAAATCTTTGGTTAATAGCAAGGTGATATTGGTTACTCCCGCACCAACAATTTTTCGAACACCAATTTCTTTTGTTCGTTGGGTTACCACTAAGATCGACATAGCAAAAAGCCCGATACAACTAAGAACGATAGCGATTATCGATCCGCTGGTGATCATGCTGGTTAGTCGTTTTTCATTTCTAAAGGTTCGGTCTATATTTTCATCCAGGAAAGACGCGGCAAATTCGGCATTAGGTTCGATATTCGCCCAGGCTTTCTCTATCGCATCATAACTTTGCGAAGCCGTATTTGGAGCAACTTTTAGATAAGCATAATAAAGATCCCAGTTTGGATCTACAGAAATGGTAAGTGGCGCAATTTCTCTATTTAGATCCTGAAAGTTATAATCTTTAAGCACCCCGATAATCTTATAATTTCGGCTACCTTCAATTGGGATTATCTTATTTAAAGGCTCTTCTTCCTGAAGCAGTTTCGCCATCTTCTCGTTAATGATGATACTAAGACTATCTGTGGCAAAACTTCGGTTAAAATCACGGCCTTCTTTCAGTTTAAGGTCTAAGGTTTTAATGTAATCGTAATCTACCGCAAGTACGTTGGTATTGATGTTTCTGCCTTGATATTCAAATCCCATCTGGCTTTCAAAACGAGAACCTGTGGCATCGATCCCTAAAATATTATCGGCACCACTAATGTTTAGGATATTTGGATTATCCTGAAGTTCATTCCGCAGTAATTTTAAAGATTCTCTGGCCGATTTTTTACCGTTTAACGGAAATGCGATCACCTGTTCTTTATTGAATCCCAGATTTTTATTCTGCATAAAATGCAATTGCTGCCACAATACTAAAGTTCCTGTAACCAGAAGAATAGCGATGCTAAACTGAAAAACCATCAGCACGTTTCGCAATCTATTTTTACCACTCATATCTAGTTTTCCTTTTAAAGACTGAATGGTTTTTAATTTAGAAAGCAACAAGGCGGGATATCCACCGGCGATTAATGTGATCACTGCCAGGATAAGTAAAAAGCCCAGAATCATCGACGGATTTATAATGCTACTGAATTCAGCCGGGATTCTAAATAGCGACTGAAAAGGATCGGCGATCAAAAGACTTATCAATAAACCTATAATTGCTGAAGTAAGAAAAATGAACACGCTTTCTGCCCAAAATTGAATAAAAAGCTGACTCTTTGCAGCGCCCAGCGTTTTACGCATTCCAATTTCTTTAAGGCGTTTCGTGCTTCGGGCAACGCTCATATTAATAAAGTTTACGCTGGCAATTAGGATAATTAGCATTCCTATTCCAAAGATCAGGTATGGGTAACTTCTGGAAACTTCAAAAAGATGATTTTTAAGTTTTACAAAATGCCAATCTGTAATCGACATTAATTTTAGTTTTTTATAGTTTCCTTCAGCATTAGGTTGTGCGCCATCACGCTGGGCATCGTCGATATCTCCTTTAAAGTGAAGATTGGTGAATTTTTGAGCATTTTTTTCAAAATCGGCTACATCAACACCATTTTGTAATTGTACATACACGTGATGATTTCTATTTCCCCATTCGGTTAAATTTTCCTGATAATAGGGAGTATTTTCCATCGAAATGGCAAGACTAAGATCATCATTGGTGTTTTTTGGCAGGTCTTTTAGCACTGCAGTAACTACAAAAGGTTTTAATTCGCCACCAACCTGAATATCGAAGCTTTTTCCGATAACATTTGTTTCTCCAAAGATCTTATTGGCAGTTTCTGCAGTGACAACAACCGAGTTTTGATGTTCTAAAGGATCATTTTTCTTTCCGTAGAGCATAGGAAAAGAAAACATTTTGAAATAATCATTGTCTAAAAACACTAAATCCAACAATAATTCTTTCTCTCCTTTTTTTACCAGATTATAGCCTTCACGATAACGGCTGGCATATTTAACACCGGGAACTTCTTCTTTTAGAGTAGGTGCCATGGCGAGCGGCTGCGTTATAGTTGCTTTTGCGCCCTCTGGGTTTTGTGAAATAAAATAAGAGATAAATAAACGATCTTTATTTTCATGAAAATTATCGAAAGAAAGTTCGTAGATCGAAGCAATACTTAATAGTATCGCTGCAGCAAAAGCGATAGATAATCCAAGAATATTAAGCCCTGTAAAGGTTTTGTCTTTGATGAGATTTCGCCAGGCGATTTTGATATAGTTTTTAAACATGATGTGTTGTTTTTCTAGCTATTGATAGATGAGGTTTTATTCTGTTCTTAAAGATTTAACGGGATTGGTGATTGCCGCTTTTATAGCCTGGAAGCTTATGGTTAGCAATGTTAAGCTTAATGCTCCAACAGCGGCTACAATAAAAATCCATAATGAAATATCGGCACGATATGCAAATTTCTGAATCCACTGATGCATTAGATAAAAGGCAATTGGAGATGCGATAAGTAAGGCTACCACTACCAGAGAGACAAAATCTTTAGACAATAATAACCATAAGTTAGCTACTGATGCACCAAGTACTTTACGCACTCCAATTTCTTTGGTTCGCTGCTCGGCAACGAAAGAAGCCAGGCCAAACAATCCTAAGCAACTGATAAGCATTGCTAATAGCGTAAATATTTTAGCCAGGCTGGCAATACGTTCTTCTTCAGCAAACTTTTTAGCATATTCCTGATCTACAAAATCAAAAGAAAAAGGTGAATCAGGAAAATGATTCTTATAAACTTCTTCAATAGTAGCTAAGTTTTGTTGAACACTTTGGTTTTGGTTAAGTCTTAAATTCCAGTAACTCGCACTTTGATATTTATCAAATGCATAAACGGCTTGTTTTATTGGGCTGTAAGGAGATTGTGCAATTACATCTTCAACAACTCCTATAATTTTATATTCAGTATAGTCTACACCAATTTTCCCGGAGGCTAAAGTTTGCCCTACGGGATCTTGCATATTCATAAACCGGGCTGCAGATTCGTTAATAAGAACAGCAGCGGAATCTGAGGGATATGCTCTCGAAAACCCTCTTCCTGAAATCACATTGAGACCTAAAGTTTCTACGTATTCATAAGAAACCATAGAGTAACTAAAATCGGCCTGAAAATCCTGGGGTTTGCCGGGCCAGGAGAATCCAGAGCGAGTAGACCAAACTTCAGTAGAAGGGCTACTGGAAGATGCCATTTCTGTAACTGCTCCTGATGCCATAAAAGCATTCCGCATAACATCGGTCTTGCCCCAAAAACTAACTCCTCTAAGCGGAATTTGAATCAATCCGCTGGTTTTGTACCCTATTGGTCTGTTTTTACTAAATTCAATTTGAGACATTACAATTAGAGTCCCAATGATTAATGCTATTGAAACACTAAATTGGGTGACCACTAAAACTTTTCTTGGAAGTGCGGCCATTTTACCTGTTTTAAAAGTTCCTTTAATTACTTTAACTGGTCTAAAAGAAGACAAATACAGTGCGGGATAAGCGCCGGAAAGCAGTGCGGTTATCACTATAAAAATTAAAGTTGTAGCCCAAAAAGACAGGCTTTCCCAAGGGAAATGGATTGTTTTGTTTGATAGTTCATTAAACGGACTTAAGAATAGTAATACAAGACCAACAGCAAGGATAAAAGCAAAAATTACGACCAAAAAAGATTCGCTTAAAAATTGTTTGATAAGCTGATTTTTTGAAGAGCCTATTGCCTTACGAATACCAACTTCCATTGCTCTTTTCTCTGAACGAGCTGTGCTTAGATTCATAAAATTAATACAAGCCAGGGCCAATACTACAAAACCAATGATGCTGAATAACCATACATTTTCTATTGGGCCACCACTTTGTTTTCCATTTTCAAAACTGGTGTATAAATGCCAACTATCAATTGGCCATAGGAAAAATTCAGGATTATATTTTGCTTGTTCAGGATCTTGGTCTTTTTTAAGTGTTGCTATTAAGCCTGAAACTTCGCTAAGTTTTACATCATCGGCTAATTTTACAAACATTTGGAAAGAATCGTTACCCCATTGATTTGATGCATTTTTTATCCATTCGCGATCTGCATAAAGTGACCAGGGCATTAAATAATCTAAACCGCTAAAATCATTTCCTTTTGGGATATCTTCAAAAACACCAGCCACGATCATTTGGTTTTCATTGTCTACAGTAAGCATTTTTCCTATTGGATCTTTATCTCCAAATAATCTGGTCGCAGCACTTTTAGAAAGTAGTAAAGAATTCTTATTGTTTAATACTTCAGATTGTCCACTAATAAACTTTAGGTCAATTATATCTGTAAATTCAGGTTGTACAGAATATCCATTCATTACAAGAGTGCTGGCGTCTACTTTCATAAATCGCTCGCCTTTCCAGGAAGCCATACTTATATCTTCAAACTTATCGTTAAACTCCTCTCTTAGAGCAAATTCAAGAGGTCGTGGTATGGCATTATCGGTGTCTACTTCACCATTATATTCAATATTTTGGTATACCTGTGCAATTCGATTCCTGCTTTTGTAATAGGAATTATAATTGAGTTCATCTACAACCCAAAGTCCAATCATAAGCGTTACTGCCATCCCTAATGCCAAACCAAAAATGTTAATAGCAGAATAGCCTTTATACTTTAAAAGATTTCGCCATGCGATTTTGATATAGTTTTTGATCATAATTTTTTGATTGATTCTAAACCTGTGAGGTTTAGTTTATTCTGTCCTTAGGCTTTTTACCGGATTTCGCAAAGCCGCTTTTATACTTTTAAAACTTATAGTGATTAATGCGATTGCCAAAGTGATGATCGCGGCCATTAAAAATTGCCAAACGCTTAAATCGATTCTATAGGCAAAATCCTGTAGCCATTGCTGCATAAAATAGTAGCCAATAGGGAAAGCAATTAGAAAGGCTATAAAGATCAATTTGATGAAGTCTTTAGCGAGCATTCCTACGATCTCGCTAACATTGGCGCCTAAAACTTTTCGAATTCCTATTTCTTTAAAGCGCTGTTCTGTTGCGAAAGTGATTAGGCCAAATAAACCAAGACAGGCCACAAATATGGTTAGCAGGGTAAAAATGCTAAGAATCGTACCCATTTGTTGCTCCTTGCTATAGGTTTGCGAAAATGCCTCGTCTAAAAATGAATACGAAAAATCTTCATTTTCGTTGAAATTGGACCATTTTTTTTCAGCAAAATTTAAGACCGAAGCAATATTGGCATTTTTCGTTTTTAAGATTAATCCGCCGTAAGGATTATAAGCTAAAACTAAAGGATCGATCTCGTGATGTAAAGATTTAAAATGAAAGTTTTTAATAACACCAATCACGGTAAATTCTTCATTTTCGGGGTCTGCCGCACGTTTAAAGGTTTTTCCGATAGGATGATCACCCAGGTCTAAGATTTTAGCGGCTTCTTCATTGATAATCGCCTTATTTGCTTCATTTTTTAATTCCGAAGAAAAATTTCGTCCTTCAATAAGTTCTAATCCCAGGGTTGCGATGTAATCTTCATCGACGTCGTAAAAGAAAAACTTCCGTAGATATTCATTATTCTTAAAAATACCCCGCAAATGGTCATCTGTTTCCCCGGCAGGTACATAAGCCGACTGGCTAACGCTGGCGATATTGGGGTTTTTAAGCAGTTCTTTTTTGTAAGATTGTACTTTGGTGCTGCCCATTCTGTACGCATCCCTAAGTACGATCACCTGTTCTTTATCGTAGCCCAGTTTTTTATGCTGAATAAATTGCATTTGCTTATAAACAACAATAGTGGCAAGAATAAGCGATGCCGAGATCACAAACTGAAACACCACCATGCTGCTGCGCAAATTATTTCGTTTTCCAGAGGCTGAAATTTTGTTTTTTATGGCCAGTAATGGTTTAAAAGAAGAAAGTACAAAGGCCGGATAAGCGCCTGAAAAAAGACTCACCAAAACAACGAAACTCAGCAATAGTAAAACACTTTTTAAACTGACTAAATTTAGCAACTTCAGCTCTTTTCCCGCCAGGCTATTAAAGTAAGGTAAAACCAGGGCGATCAAGACAACAGCGAGTATGATAGCGAAAAGCGTGGTAATAAAAGATTCGGTTAAAAACTGAGTGACCAGTTGTTTTTTAGCTGAACCTAAAACTTTACGAATGCCCACTTCACGACTGCGTTTTGTAGCGGTTGCTGTAGCCAGATTCATAAAATTGATGCAGGCAATAAGAAGCATAAAAATGGCAATGGCACTAAAAATATATACGTATTTAATATCTCCGGAAGCAGATATCTCGGTATTTGGTGCAAAATCTGAGTGTAAATGAATAGCAGTTAGTGGCTGAAGAAATAGCCCTATGTTGTTATTCTTCTGAAATTCTTCGTACGAAATTCCAATAGCCTGCTGCACCTGCTCTCCCATATACTTTTTCATTAGCGCCGGGATTTGATTTTCGATAGCGCTAAGTTGGGTTTCCGGTTCAAGGAGTAAATAGGTAGCAAAACCAGAAGTAACCCATAAATTAGAATTTGCACGATCGTTATGATGCATAGGAATAAAAACATCCATTTGTAGATGGGTGTTATGTGGCATATCCTGAAGGATAGCGGTAACTTCAAGATCTACTTCTAACTCTGGAACCGTAATACGTTTTCCTATTGGGTTCTCGTTGCCAAAATATTTTTTAGCTTCAGAGGAAGTCAGCACTACGCTATTTGGATTTTCAAAGGGCGATTTTGTATCTCCTTTAAGGAATTTAAGATCAAAAACATCAAAGAAATTAGGATCTACATAAGCTGCTTTTATATTTTCAAAAGAGGTGTTGTTATACCGAATTACGGGATTATACACTTTACTTAATCGTGTAGCGTCTTTTACCTGCGGAAGATCTTCTTTAAAAGTTTTGGCGATGGGAGCAGCCACTACCGCTTCTTTAAGTTCTTCGCCATTAACGTTGCCACGAAGCACCACCCGGGCAATATTATCGGCATTATCATAAAATCGATCGTAACTCAGTTCATCCCAAACATAGATCGCGATTAAAATACAGCTGGCCATCCCGATAGCAAGACCACCGCAATTAAGAAAAAATGAGGACTTATTCTTAAGAAGATTCCTCCAGGCTATTTTGATGTGATTTTTAAACATGATGATGTGTTTTTTTGATGAGTTACTGAATGATTTATTGAGTGATGATTATTCTGAACGGAGGGATTTAACAGGGTTTTGTAATGCGGCTTTTATACTTTTAAAACTGATGGTTATAAATGCGATGGCTATGGTGATAAAGGCTGATAAAATAAACTGCCAAACACTTAAATTAATACGATAGGCAAAATCCTGTAACCATTTTTCCCCGATGTAATAGGCCAAAGGAGTCGCGATAACGATACTTATTAAAATTAGTTTTAACAGATCCCAGGTAATTAGTTTTAGAATAGCATTTACCGAAGCACCAAAAACTTTCCTGATCCCTATCTCTTTTAACCGGCGTTTTAGGCTGTAAGAAACCATTGAAAAAATGCCGAAACAGGCTAACAGCATTGCAATTATCGTCGAGGCATTTAAAATTTTGCTCCACCTAATTTCCTGTTGATATTGATGTTGAACCAATTGATCCAGAAAATTAAAACTGAAACTTTCTTCAGGTAATATATTTTTCCAGGAATCTTCTATAGCAGTCAGCGTTTTTAAATTGGTTTCTGAATTTAATTGAACCAGGACTGTACTGGGGGCTTCCGTATTGATATATTTTAAAGCTATTGGTTCTAATGGGTTGAATAGTGAATTGAAATGATAATTATCTACAACTCCTATGATCTTTTTTCCGTCGAAAAGAGGTGTCCAGCCATCATCATTTTTGTCCTGAAGAACTTCTCCTACTGGATTTTCTAAGCCAATAGCTTCAGCAAACTTTTTATTTACTAAAATACCATTCTCAAGATTTACTGGTTTTTCTTTACTGAAGTTTTCTCCTTGTAGTAACTTAATATTCATGGTTTTTAAGTAGTTTTCGTCTACTACTTCTGTTTTAATGCCTTGACCTAAGCCCGGGATAGTAGAACCTACCAATAATCCGCCCATCCCAAAACCAAATTCCTTCATGTCGTAATTTTTATAGGATCCAGAAACGATCGAAGCATTCTCTATTGCAGGTAACTTTTTAAGCTCGTTTACAAATAAGGTAGCAAGTTCGTTGGCACGTTCTATTTCAGGATTAAAATTAACCGCAACGATATTCGATGTATTATAACCTAAATCTTTATTTAGCATAAAGCTAACCTGCTGTTTCATGATAAAACTTAAAATGAGGAATATTATCGATAGGCTAAATTGAAATACGACCAGACTTTTTATAAAATCAGGTGTTTTTGTTGAAGAAACATGCTCACTAAAAAATGAAGCCGGTGTTTTTCTTGAAATGTGAATTGCCGGGTAAATACCAGTAATAATCGTTAAAAAAAGTAGTAAACCTAAGATCGATAACCAGATTACAGGATCTGCCCAAAGTTTCATTTCCAGCTGCTTTCCTATTAAAACTTCAAAAGATGAAGAAAAAATAGAAGCCATTAAAACGCCCAATATTAGCGATAAAGCACAGTGTAAGAATATTTCACCATAGATTTGAAATCCAATTTGTTTTTTAAAAGCACCTATAGAACGTCTTACGGCTATTTCTTTCATTTTCTCGTCGGTTTGGCTAAGCCTAAGGCTCACAAAATTAATCCCGGCGATGATTAAAATAATTGCTGCTATAACCCCTAAGATGATGGTGTACATAGCATTTGTTGCGGTTGGATTGTAGACTTCAGTATTAAAATGAACCTTAGAAAGCGGCTCCAAATGCATTTTCATGTTTTGGTTGGTCGCCAAATTTCCCATATGTTTTTCTAAAAACTCTGGGAATTTTGCTTCAATGGCCTGTACAGAAGATTCCTTATTCAGTTTTACCCATAGGTTACAAAAACCGCTAGCCCATTCATTTTTATAATAATCTGCCATTGCTGGGTTGCAGGAGCTAAAATAATTATCGAAAGGAAGCAAAATGTCAAACTGGATACTCGAGTTTTTAGGGATCTCTTTTGTAATTCCTGCAACCGTATAGCTTTTAATACTATTGTTGGCTCTTATATTTAAATCTTTACCAATGGCCTGGCTGGTACCAAAATATTTTTTGGCGATCGCTTCAGTAATAACAACATTATTTTTTTCATCTAAAACCGAAGCTGCATTACCATACAAAAGCGGAAAACTGAAATCATTTAAAAACTCACTGCTTACAAAATTGATTTTCTCTTTGTGAAAGTTATTTTGATGTCTTATATCTAGAGTTAATTGTGCAATCGCAGTGATCGATTCGATCTCAGGGATATCATTTTTTAAAGCTAGAGCAGCCTGGTAAGGATGGAAGGCAAATTTGTGGATAGAGCCATCACTAGGATAGGTTACTTCTTCGGTTAGGTGGTATAAATTATCGGCATTATCATGAAAATCATCAAAAGACCATTCGAATCTTACATATAAAACAAGTAGGATACAACAAGCTAAACCTAAGGCCAGCCCACCAATACTTATTACTGAATCTTTTTTATTCTTAAGCAGAATCCTCCAGGCTATTTTGATATAGTTTTTAAGCATGATCGATGAGGTTTTAAGATGAATTATTCCGTTTTTAAGCTTTTTGCGGGATTGATGATTGCTTTTTTAGCCGATTGAATTCCCACGGTTAACATAGCGATACCTATTACTACGGAAGCAGCAAGCCCAAAAACCCACCATTTTATTTCTATGCGATGCGCATAATCCTGAAGCCATTCCTGCATTGCGTACCAACCAATTGGAATGGCGATAATAAGTGCTACAGCAATGGTTTTTAAAAAGTCTTTAGAGAATAGCATCACAATAGATTGTACCGAAGCACCAAGCACTTTCCGAATTCCTATTTCTTTTACGCGCTGCTCGGTTACCTGAACGATCAACCCAAAAACACCCAAGGCTGCCAGGAATAAACTAAGCGCACTAAAGAAGCTGAAGAATTGTAAAAGCTTGGTCTCAGCTTCGTATTGTTTTTGCAATAGGCCTGAAACATTATTAATTTCCAGAAGCTTGTAAGGATAAAATTCTTGCCATAATTCGTTGATTTTAGCTCTAACTTTTGTCTCAGAGCCGGGTTTTATACGCATGAGTAGGCTTCCGCGATCTGGATTTTTATCAGCCTGAATCACGACTGGTTTTGCGCTGGTTCTAAGATTTTCATTATTAAAATTGCTCACAATACCAACAGGCGTTGCTTCCAAATCTTTATTAGCTACATTTAATTGATCAACTTTTAAAAGTCTTGCAGCCTGAGCGGTAATTAGAGATGGTCTTTTCTCCAACTCAGCTTTTTTGACCGAATCCATTTCAATATAAAAACTTTGTGGCAGGGCATCACCGCCAAAATCATCGCTCAAAAATCTTCCTTTTTCAATTTCCAGGCCTAAAGTTTCAGCAAGATCGGTATCGGCGAACATATACCAAATCTCCACTTCATCACCAGTTTTGTCCGGACTTTCAATTCTTCGATTCATACTTCCGCCTCCACCAGATGGAATCCAAGAAGAAATACTCGCATTTTGTACAAACGGACTTTTAAGTAATTCGTTTTTAAAGCTCTCGCCTTTATTCTGCCAGGTCGAATATTTAATGCTTAGAAGATTGGAAGTATCGAACCCGATATCTTTAGATTTCAAAAGTGTTACTTGTTGGTTGACCACGATCATAGCGATGAGTACAACTAGTGAAATTGAAAATTGAAAGACCACAAGCCCTTTTCTCACAAACTGAGTCTGGCCTGTGCCGCTAGATCTAAATTTCTTGCGTAACGAAGCCAAAGGGTTTATTCTTGAGATCAACAGTGCAGGATATAAGCCTGTTAGAACACTTAAGGCGAAAATCGATAAAATGGCACCTAAAAATAATAACGCAGAATTGCTAAAAGTAAGCGCCAAAGGATGATCGATATAGCTTACGATGCCCGGTAAACTCAGCTGATAGATCACAAAAGCAAGAATGCCAGAAATAAGAAAAAACAATCCAGATTCTGCCAAATATTGAGATATAAGCTGAAGCCGATCTGCTCCTAAAACCTTTCTAACACCAGTCTCCTGCATTTTGTGAGAAGCTCTGGCTGTAGTTAGGTTGATATAATTGATGCAGGCGATAACCAATAATAAAATCGCTATCGCACCTAGAATATAAAGTTTTTGGGCACTTCCTTTGTAAATCTGGTTGCCGGCAAAATCAGATCTTAGATAAATATCTTGTAAAGGCTGTAACTCAAAATTATCTGGATGTTTCACTTCGGTATAATTTGAATACCAATTATTGTATTTCGCTTCAAACGTTGTTTTATCCACATCGTTTTTCAGACTTACATAATAGGTTTGAAAAAATCCAAACTGCTTCTTATTAAGCACCTCTGTTCTGGGTTTATGCAGATAAATCACCTGCCCTTTAAGATGGGTGTTTTCCGGTATATCTTTGAAAATCCCCGTGATAAGATACTCGTTAGGTTCATTGCTGTAAGAAGGCAGATCTTTGATGGTCTCTCCAACCGGATTGCTACCATTAAAAAATCTTTTTACCAATGACTCTGAAATTACAATGTTTGGAGTTCCTTCAACTAAATTCTTTGGACTCCCTGATGTGATCTCAACATCAAACATCTCCAGAAATGAAGGAGTGGTTTGGATCACTTTGGTTTTTGTGCCTTCACCCTGAATATTTCTAAAACTAAAATAGGTGTCAAATTGCTGGATTGAGGTAATAGCCTCCACTTCCGGGAAATCTTTTAGCGCCGTATTAGTTCCCGATAGTGCGTAATCTCCTTTTTCTAAAAGTTCTCCGTCTCGAGTATTTATAGTATTTACTCTAAAAATCTGGTCTTTTTTTGTCCAAAATCGATCATAAGAAGATTCATCGATTACCACAGTGGTTACGGCAAGACAGGCCGCTAATCCCATCGTTAACCCGATAATGTTGATTAACGAATAGGTGCTGTTTTTAAGAAGATTCCGCCAGGCGATTTTGATGTGATTTTTGATCATGACTATTCGGTTCTTAGAGATTTTACAGGATTTCTTAAGGCAGTCTGGATGGTTCTAAAACTCATTAGAATAACAGCGAAAATCAGCATTCCTATGGCGCTAAGTGCGAAAACCCACCAACTTATTTCAGTTTTATACGCATAATCTTGTAACCAGTTATCGATAAGATAAAATGCTATTGGGATGGCTACCAAAACAGCAATCGCCACCGGAATAATAAAATCTTTACATAAAGTTGCATTAAGCCTCAGTAAGGAAGCACCAAGTATTTTCCTGATTCCTATTTCTTTTGTTTTTCGCTCTGTTGTATAGATCACCAATCCAAATAACCCTAAAGCACTTATTAAAATACTAAGCCCTGTAGCCCATTGTAATAATTTGGAAATACGTTGTTCCTGGCGGTAAAACGAAGCTAGCGTTTCATCTACAAATTGTACCTCAAAATCTGCTTCAGGATAAATGTTTTTCCATTGTTTTTCAACATCAGCAATAGCGCTACTAAGGTTGTTAGGATTAAAGCTAAAACTTAAGGTACTAAACTGAGTGCGCCATTTTCTGTTAATATCTGTAGTGAAAATCATTGGTCTAATGTCGCTCCTTAAAGATCCCTGATTAAAATCCTGCATAACGCCAACAATTGTATAAGGAGTTTCACCAATATTAACCCGCTGGTTGATTATATCTTCTGGATCGCTATATCCTAATTTTTTTACCAGAGTTTGGTTCGCTACAAATTCATTAATGCTGTCGTTAATAGGCTTGCGGCCGGCGAGTAAAGGAATATTATAAAGTTCCAGGTAATTAGTGTCGCCAAATAACTCGTCTGCCTGCGTTTTTTCCTCTCCATTTTCAGTAGCATACGTAATTAAGGTGCCATACATGGTGTAAGAAGAAGGCGCAGCGCTGGCTAAGCTGAGATTGTTGATTTTTGGATTAGATTTTAATTCATTTTTTAAAAGATATCTTTTGTCGATATTCTCATCCTGATAAGGAAATTCAACAAAGGCAATTTCATTAGACTTAAAGCCAAGATCTTTATTCAGCATAAAATGAATTTGCTTTCCTACCAAAATCGTCGCGATGATAAATATTTGGGCGATCCCGAATTGGAAAAAGCTTAAGAACTTACGAAGTTCTCCTTTATCTTTTCTGAAAAATATATTGCTTTTTAGAATTGAAACGGGTTTGAATTGCGACAGGATAATTGCCGGGTAAACCCCTGCTAAGGCACTTACAATTAGCAAGAGTAGTATTATGCCAACAATAATTTCTGGTTGAAGTATTAAGCTATAATGGAATGTTGGTGATAAAAATTCAGCAAAAATCTTGTAGAGCATATAACCAAACCCAATCGACAGGATTCCAGAGATAAGTGTAAGCAAAAATGTTTCGCCTAAAAACTGAAACATAAGTTGCTTTTTAGAACTTCCAAGGGTTTTTCGAATTCCAATTTCTTTGGCGCTTTGCGTTGCTGCTGCGGTATTTAAGTTTACAAAATTGATGCAGCCTAAAAGCAATAAGAATAGCGCAATAAATGATAAATAGGTTAAAACCGATTTATTTGCAGCGCTATTTCCGTAATCGAACAAACCGTACTCGCTAAAATGCATTTCTGGTAAAGCCTGAAGATTAAAACCTAAATGATCTCCTCTTTCGGCTGCTTCTTTGTCTTCGTGCTCTTTACCCAGCGCATCTAATTTATTCTGAAGTTCACTTTTTACAGTGTTAGGATGAAGCAACACAAAAAGTTGTGAGCTAGAACTTATACTCGTCCAACTTTCGTTGCTTACAGCCCAGTCCATATCTGTTTTTTTGGCTGCATCCAGCGAGATAAACTCGTCAAAAATCAGGTCGGTTTTTTCACTAAAATCGGCTACAATTCCGGCAACTTCAACAGTGGCAGAATCATCATAAGTGATGGTTTTTCCTAAAACCTGATCGTAAGAAAGATTTGGGAAATACTTTTCAGCTTTATTCTTACTAAGAATGATCTTGTTAGGATCGTTTAAAGCTTCTTTTGTGCCAGCCAGAAACTGATATTGGAAGATTTCGAAGTAATTTTTATCGGTAAAAATAGCACCTTCAGAATTCTTATATTTTTTGTCACCAACCTTTACTTCATAAGGCCTGTAGGTGTAAAGTGAAGTTGCACTTGAAATACCCGGAAAATCATCTTTTAAAACTTTAGTAAGTGGCGTGTTTACACCACGATTAATATTAGAATGATCTTCGCCAAAAAACCGTGTAGAAATTCGATAAATTCGATCCTGATTTGGATGAAAATTATCAAAAGAGAATTCATGATAGATCATAAGGCCAATCACAAATGAGGCACTTAATCCTATAGCCAGACTAATAATGTTTATTGCTGAAAAAAGCTTGTTTTTCCAGATATTTCGCCAGGCGATTTTGATGTAGTTTTTAAACATGGCTTTATTCTGTTTTGATGTTTTTAACCGGATTTGAAAGTGCTGCTTTTATAGCCTGTGAGCTTACGGTTACCAAGGCGATAAGCAAGGTTAGTATCCCTGCGCCGGCAAAAATCCACCAGTCAAGATTTGTTTTGTAAGCAAAATTTTGTAGCCAGAACTGCATTAAGTACCAACCAACAGGAATGGCGATAATGCACGAAATAGCAATCAATTTTAAAAAGTCTTTAGAAAGTAGTGAGGAAATTTGTGCTACAGAAGCTCCTAAAACTTTACGAATACCTATTTCACGTTTTTTAAGTTGTGCGGTATAGGTGCTTAGCCCAAATAGGCCTAAACAGGAAACGAAAATGGCCAAAATCGAGAAAATCCTGAACAGTTTTCCTGTTCTAATATCATTCCGATACATGGTTTCGTATTGCTTATCCAAAAACGAATAACTAAAAGGAAAACCAGGATTGTAGGTGTTCCAAATTTCTTCAATTGCAGCCATACTTGCTGAAATATCGCCATCTGTGGTTTTTATGTAAATACGATAAGGATCGGGATCGTAATACATCACGGCAGGTTCAATTTTATTTTTCATCGACGTAAAGTTGAAATCCTTTACAACCCCGGCGATGGTGCCTTTGGTTTCCCAAAGTTCAAAAGATTTACCAATTGGGTTTTCGATTCCCGCTTGTTTTACGGCAGTTTCATTCAGTATAAAATGTAAAGAATCATCAGCGCGACCTTTAAAATTTTCACCGGCTACCAGTTGCATTTTCATCATTGGGATAAAATCTTTATCCACGCCAATAGGGTTTACAATAAAGTCACTTTGTGGATCTTTGCCGTCCCAATAGGTGTCTCCGGTAGTCATTCCATTATCTATAATGTTATTATTGCTAAATGAAACCGAGGCGATATTGGGTAAATTTTTTACCTGATTTACGATAGCTTCTTTATGCGATCGCATTTCCTTAGGCATAGAAAAATGAAGCACTTGCGAGCGATCGTATCCGGGATTTTTACTGGTAATAAAATCCAGTTGCTTCCCAATAATTATGGTGCTTATAATTAGAATTACTGAAAATGAAAACTGAAGACAAACCAAAACTTTTCTAAAACTTCCGGCGCCAATACCGGTAATCACGTTTCCTTTGATAGCTTCAAGAGGTTTAAAAGAAGACAATAAAATTGCCGGGTAAATAGAAGAAGCAACTAATGTTGAAATAAATACTGAACCAATCATTCCCCATAACTCTGTATCAAGAAAATTGAAGTCAATATTTTTTCCTGAAACCGAATTAAAAGAAGGGGCTAATAAATAGATTAGCCCCATCGCTAAGACAATCGCTAATAAAAAGAAAATACACGACTCAATTATAAACTGTATAAAAAGTTGCTTTCTATCTGCACCAATTAGTTTGCGAAGACTTACCTCTTTGGCTCTTTGTATCGATCTTGCGGTATTTAGGTTTACGTAATTTATACAGGCAATACAAAGAATAAGAACTAAGACAATTCCAAAGATGCGTACTGTTTTAATTTGGGTAGGCTCACCGCCATAACTGTATAGGTTCATTTGCTGGAAAGGTTGCAAATAGTAAGAGCCATTATCTCCAATTGGGACTGCATTTGGATCTTTAGATTGCTGGATGTCAGTTAGTTTTTTTACTACCTTTTCCGCGGAAGCATTCTGTTTTAATTTTAGAAACGTTAGAAAATTGAAGTTTCCCCAATCACTATCCATAGATTCCCAATATCCGTTACCATCATATTCATTAGAGAAAATAGAAATAGGGAAGAACAATTCGTAATCTAAACTGGAATTATTTGGGAGGTCTTCTATAATCCCGGTTACGGTAAATTGTTCTTTATAATCGGCAGCGATGGTTTTGCCAATAACCTCCGTAGTTCCAAAATATTTTTGGGCTGCTTTTTTGGTGATGATGACTGAATTATTTCCTGCAAAAGGAGTTGAAGAATCTCCTTCAATGAATTTTAAATCGAAAAAATTAAAAAATTCAGGATCAACTAAAACGCCACCATTAGCTTCGAATTTATTTGATGAGGTACTAAAAATTCGGTACCAATTAAAATTCATTGTTCTGGTGGCACTTTCAACTTCAGGCAAATCGGTTTTAGCATAGTAAGCTACCGGGCCAACCGAGCTACCCCAGGTTTTCTGTTCATTTCCTGAACCCATATTGCTGGAAACTCTATAAATACGTTTAGCGTCGCCAATTTCATTATAACTTAATTCAGAATTAATCCATACAGCGATAAAAATAGCAACACAGAGCCCCAGCGATAACCCCAGTAAACTTAGGCCATTATAGAACTTGGATTTCCACAAGTTTCTCCAGGCTGATTTTAGATGAATTTTGAACATATTTTTTATTGAATATAATGATTGATGTATTCCGAATTTTTTGAAAAATGATCCTTGAAATTTCCTCTTTTGATGATAAGTGAAAATCGAATTTTGTTCTTTGATTTTGATTGATAAATGACCCCGAAAAATCGCTAATGTTGATATTCTGCAAGTATGTTTTCGGTAACTTTTTGTCCGTCTAACATTCTAATGATTCGGTGGCTGTATTTAGCGTCGTGTTCGCTGTGCGTTACCATGATGATAGTGGTTCCGGCAGCATTAAGTTCGGTCAGTAGATCCATAACTTCGTTCCCGTTACTACTATCCAGGTTTCCGGTAGGTTCATCTGCAAGAATAAGTTTAGGATTATTCACTACTGCACGGGCAACGGCAACACGCTGTTGCTGCCCACCCGATAATTGTTGAGGAAAATGCTTTCTACGATGCATAATTTGCATTTTTTCTAAAACTTCGTGTACACGTTCTTTACGTTCTGCCGGTTTAACGCCGGTATAAATAAGTGGCAGTTCTACGTTTTCGAAAACGCTAAGCTCGTCGATAAGGTTAAAGCTTTGGAATACAAACCCAATATTGTGCTTTCTAAGGTTCGCTCTTTTTCGCTCATTAAATCCGGCAACTTCGATACCGTTAAAAATATAACTGCCGCCATCGGGATCGTCTAGAAGGCCTAAAATATTTAGTAAAGTAGATTTTCCGCAACCCGATGGTCCCATAACCGAGACAAATTCTCCTTCCTTTACTTCAAAAGAAAGCTTATTAATGGCGATGGTCTGTACTTCGTCTGTACGGTAAAACTTTTCGAGATCTGTTATTTTTATCATGATGAATGTTTTTTGTCTGTATTGTTGCTGAAATAATTATGCTTAAAATTATAGAATTTAGTCTTTTAGAACCAGTTCCTGAATATCTTCGTAATTGCTATAGCTTGAGGTGATCACTTGGTCGCCGGGTTCTAATCCTGAAATAACTTCGTAATATTCGGTGTTTTGGCTACCCAACTGAATATCGGTTTTGTAAGCAATACTACCATCTTCACTTACTTTAAAGATCCAGTTTCCGCCGGTTTCCTGAAAAAATCCTCCCTTCGGAATTAGTACTGCTTCTTTTTCCTGACTCAGAGCTACTCGAATTTGCAGTGTTTGGCCTCTTCTAATTTTCTCTGGCGCTTCTTCTAGAAAGGTCATATCTACCTGAAATCTTCCGTTGGCCACTTGGGTATAAACTTTCTTGATTTCCAGCGTATATTTTTTTCCGTCGAAATTAAAGCT
This sequence comes from Zunongwangia atlantica 22II14-10F7, assembly GCF_002094855.1. Taxonomy (GTDB): domain Bacteria; phylum Bacteroidota; class Bacteroidia; order Flavobacteriales; family Flavobacteriaceae; genus Zunongwangia; species Zunongwangia atlantica. The sequence goes on along the minus strand of NZ_ARYN01000012.1, from coordinate 87,756 downwards.
TCCCTGTTGCCCCGCGTAAATTCGCGAGATGTAATGTTCATCTACATCTACACGAACTTTATATCCGCTAATCACATCGATTTGTCCCAGGCGTTCGCCTTTAGATTTCGATTGTCCAATTTCAGCATCTAAAGAAGTCAGTTGCCCATCAACCGGAGCACGTACTACAAGATCTTCTACTTTTTTGCGCATCAGCTCTAAAGCCTTTCTTGTTTTTTCGTAAGATTCTCTTGCCTGTACATTTTCTTGTTTGGATGAAATTGAATCTTGTTGTAAAACCCTTTCGGTTAAAGCCAAGCGATCTTTTTGATAATTATAATTATTTTTAGTTTCTAAATATTCCTGTTCGGCAACCGCACCTTTGTCGAATAATTTTTTATTCAGTTTATATCTTCTCTCGGCTTCTCTTAGGCTACTTTTTACTTCGGTAAGTTGGTTTAACTTATTGATCGTGTTTTCTCTGGATGCATTTTGCGTGCGTTGCATTTGGGTAAGCAGATTGTATACCTGTGTTTCCTGATTTACTAAACTCAGTTCAAGATCTGTATTCGATAATCTAAGGATTGGCTCTCCTTTTTTCATCATTGCACCATCTTCGGCAAGTTTTTCTTCAACTCGGCCACCTTCTAAAGCATCAAGATAAATTGTGGTGATTGGCATTACCACTCCGTTAACCGGAATATTTTCCTGAAAGATGTCTTTTTTAACGGTATTAATACTGATGCGTTCTTTTTCAACATTAAGTTTGGTGCTGCCGCTTGATGAAAGTAAAACAAAAACGATAAGCCCAATTAAAAGCGCACCACCAATGATCATGGCTATTCTTTTAGGTGTAAATCGTTTCTTTTCTATAGGTATATCCATTTTTGATTGATGTTGTCTAATTGATATTGGTTGTTATTTGATACTTTTTTTTGAATTGAAAATTTTCACATTCTCTTAAAACTATGTTATAATGATGCCAAAAACATAAAATACTGTAATTCAGTAATTTGAATTATTTTTGAAATTAAAAAGTGTTCGGTTTTAATACACTATCTGTTCGAAAACAAAACAATTTTGTGAGATGTTAAATTTCTGAAGCCATTTTTATTTAGAGGTAAGAGAAAGTCGTAATATTGTAGGTATGCAACTAAAGAATGCGAATATACTGGTTATAGACGACGATCCCGACGTGTTAACTGCGTTGCGGATCATGCTGAAATCTTTGGCAAATAAAGTAGTGACCGAAAAGAATCCCAATAATATCACTTCACTTTTAGAGCAGGAAAAATTTGATGTGATCATTCTTGATATGAATTTTAACGGAGTCGTAAATACGGGCAACGAAGGGATTTTTTGGCTTAATAAAATTAAACAGATCGATAAAAAGGTAGATGTTATTCTAATTACTGCTTATGCCGATATCGATTTGGCCATTAGGTCTCTTAAAAAGGGTGCTTCAGATTTTTTGGTGAAACCATGGAAGAACCAAAAAATGATCGAGGCCTTAAGATCTCTGGTTGAAAAAAAGTCGATAAAACCTCAAATATCGAGACCTACTGCTGCCGGAAATAAAATTATCGGCGAAAGTGAAGAAATGCAGCTGGTTTTTGAAAAATTGAAAAAAGTTGCACCAACAGATGCCAATGTTTTGATTTTGGGTGAAAACGGAACAGGTAAAGATTTGGTGGCACGTGCGATTCATGATCAATCACTTCGAAAAAACAAGCCGTTTGTAAAAGTAGATGTTGGTGCGCTAACAGAAAGTTTATTTGAAAGTGAACTTTTTGGATACAAAAAAGGAGCATTTACTGATGCACGTGAAGATCGTAAAGGTAGATTTGAAGCGGCTAATGGCGGTACGCTTTTTTTAGATGAAATAGGGAATATTAGTTTACGCCAGCAGGCGAGATTGCTTACTGTTTTACAAAACCGAACGATAACTCCTCTTGGTTCTAACGAAAGTATCCCTATCGATATTCGATTAATTTGCGCTACAAATTTAGAATTGAGTGACCTGGCTGATGAAAATACCTTCAGAAAAGATCTAATTTATCGCATTAATACCGTAGATCTTACGGTACCGCCACTCCGCGAACGTGGAACCGATATTACTTTATTATGCCGATATTTTACAGATATGTATGCTGAAAAATATTTTAAAGGGCCATTTTCTTTTGATAAAGAATTCTTTAGTAAGCTGAAATCACATTCTTTTCCCGGGAATGTTCGTGAGCTTCAGTACGTGTTAGAACGTGCAGTTATTATGGCCGATGGTGATACGCTTGCTGCGGAAGATTTGGTGTTTTCAGGATTAGAAAAATCGGTGTCAACTTCAACCGGAATTCAGGAAACAAATCTAGAAACCGTAGAGAAGCAAACCATCCTAAAGGTGATCGAAAAAAATAAGGGGAATATTTCTAAATCGTCTAAAGAATTAGGAATTACCAGGGCAGCTTTATATCGCAGACTCAATAAATATGACTTATAAAAAATACAGTTTAGGCCTTTTGCTAAGATTGGTGATTTTAACGGGGTCTTTAACTGCCGTTGCTTTTGGTATAAGTCTGCACCAAATGGCCTTGATCATTGTAGGAGCAATTCTGGCAATAGTCATCTTTTATAACCTGTATAAATTTATAACGCGTCGTTTTGTAGCGATGGACGATTTTTTTGAATCGGTTAAATACAACGATTTTTCAAGGCGCTTTGTAAGCAAGGGAGCGCCTGAAGATTTGTCTCGACTTCACGAAGGTTTCAATTTGATTAATGATAAAATTCGGGAAATCAACTCGAATAAGGAAGCGCAGTATCTTTATCTTCAGAAGATATTAGAAATGGTAGATGTCGGCATCATTTCTTATAATCAAAAAACTGGCGACGTACTTTGGGCAAATGAGGCGATCAAGAAAACGCTGAGTATTCCTTCGTTTAAAAATATTAAGTTTCTTAAAAGCCGAAAACCGGAATTATTTGAGACTATTTTTGAAATGAGTCATCTTACCGGAAGTTCTATAAGCATCAAAGTAAATGGCGAAAAGCTAAAAGTATTGGTTTCTGAAACGGTTTTTTATGAAAATGAACATTCATTTAAGATCATTTTACTTCAAAATATTGATGAAACCTTAAATCAAAACGAATCTGAAGCCTGGAAAAAGTTATTGAGTGTAATGACACATGAGATTATGAATTCTATCGCACCAATTTCTTCGCTAGCCGATACTTTGCAATATCAGGTAACAGAAAACTTGAAGAATCCTGAAGAAAATGCTTTAGATATTTCAGATCTAAATGAAGCGATAGGAAGTATTAAAAAGCGAAGCGAAGGATTGATGAAATTTGCTAAAACCTATCGTAGTTTAAATAAGGTGACTCATATAAACCGAAATAATGTTTTTGTCGAAGATCTTTTTGCTTCGATAGAGCGATTAATGCGACCGTCTTTAGCTTCTAAGAATATCGATCTATATTTTGAGCTTTCCAATCTTCAATTACAAGTTAAGATCGATAGTTATCTAATCGAGCAGGTGCTTATTAATCTCATCGTAAATGCTAGAGATGCCTTGCAGAATATCGAAAACCCAGAAATTTATGTAAGCGCAAAAGCAACTACAGATGGTTACACCGTTATCAAGGTAATCGATAATGGAAACGGAATTCCGCAGGAAATTCAGGAAACCATATTTGTTCCCTTCTTCACAACCAAAAAGAACGGCAGCGGAATTGGGCTGAGTTTATGCAAGCAAATTATGATGTTGCATAAAGGGAAAATTCAAATTCACAGCGAAGAAAATAAGGGCACGGCGATTAGTTTGTTGTTTTAATCTAATAATTTAAGTCGCATTTACAGCCAAATTGCTAAGAATTTAACTCCTAAATTTTTGTAAAGAATTTCTTGCGTAGAGAATATTTGCGTCCTACGAAATCGAAATAGTTTGTTTTAGGCGACAAATATTGGACATTGAACGAAAAAAACTAATGAAACCATTGTTATTAGGTAAATTAGCAGCAAAAAATAAAACCTTTAACAAGAGTTTTACGTTAATTTATAGAGGAGGTGTTTTTATATTCCTGCTTTTAGAATTAAATTGCGTGTAGGAAAAGTTTTATGAAAAAGATTTTTTTGTTATTTTATCTGCTTTGGAGTTCAATGGTCTTTTCTCAGGCGGATATAGAAGATTGTGATACATGCCCTCCTAATACTGTCTGTGATGATGGCGTTTGTGTATCTAATTCTGGGCCACCACCACCCGGTTTGGATGTGCCTATAGATTCTAACCTGAAATTTCTTTTTATAGGTGGTTTATTTATAGGAGGATTCTTTTTTTATAAAAAAGGGCATTTAAGCTAATTCGCTAATCCTTTTTACATATTTCCCTATAACATCAAATTCGAGGTTTACTATAGTTCCTTTCTCAATCTTTTTAAATATCGTGTTTTCAAAAGTATAAGGGATTATCGCTACAGAAAACGAACTTTTTTCAGAATTTACCACCGTTAGACTTACACCGTTTACGGTAATAGATCCTTTTTCAATAGTGATATTGTTCAATTTAGGATCGTATTCAAAAGTAAATTGCCAGCTGCCATCAATATCTTTTATAGCAATACAGGTTGCTGTTTGATCTACATGTCCCTGCACAATATGTCCATCTAAACGATCTCCAAGTTTCATTCCGCGTTCCAGATTCACAAGGTCACCTTCAGAAAGCCTGTCTAAGTTAGTTTTATTTAAAGTTTCCTGAATAGCAGTTACGGTATAACTATTTTCTTTTATGGAAACCACGGTTAAGCAAACGCCATTATGAGAAACGCTTTGATCGATTTTTAGTTCGGGTGTCATTGCAGCTTCAACTTCTATATGAAGATTGCTGTTTTCTCTTGTAAGATTTTTAATTTTTCCTACCTCTTCTACAATACCGGTAAACATGGATTCTATAATATTGGTTACATTTGTTGTGTAAAAGTAAAATATATATTCGAAGGAAGTATGAAACATCCTAAAAAGATAAAAGTAGGAATTAGTATAGGGGATCTAAACGGGATTGGAAGTGAGATTGTGTTGAAGACTTTTGATGATTCCAGAATGTTAGATTTTTGTACTCCTGTGATTTTTGCTTCAACCAAGATTATCACTTTTTTAAAGAAAAAATATAAACTGTCCATAAATTTCAAGGGCGTAGATAGTGCGGAACATGCGATCGACGGTAAAGTAAATATTGTTAATGTATGGAAGGAAAGTGTAACGATCAATTTTGGAGAGGAAGATCCTAAAGTAGGGGAGTATGCTTTCAAATCTTTAGAGGCTGCTACAGAAGCTTTAAAGAAAGATGAAATTGATGCTTTGGTTACAGCGCCAATTAATAAGCACACAATTCAGTCTGAAAAATTTAATTTCCCTGGCCATACAGATTATCTGGCACAGCAACTTCAGGGAGAGAGTTTGATGTTTATGATTACAGATAATCTAAAGGTAGGATTATTTACAGATCATGTAGCATTAAAAGATATCGCAAGCGTGATTACGCCAGAATTGATTAAAAAGAAAATAGCGATCATTCAGCATACATTAAGACAGGATTTTAGAATTCAGAAACCTAAAATCGCTGTTTTAGGGATAAATCCTCATAGTGGTGATAATGGGGTAATAGGGAAAGAAGATGAAGAAATTTTGAAACCTACGCTCAATGAAATACGCGAGAGTGGAGAGTTGGTTTTTGGTCCATATTCAGCAGATAGTTTTTTTGGTTCTAAGAATTATAAGAATTTCGACGCCGTGATCGCATCGTATCATGACCAGGGATTAATACCTTTTAAAACTTTATCTTTTGGAAACGGAGTGAATTTTACAGCAGGTTTAAGTAAGGTTAGAACATCGCCAGATCACGGTACGGCGTTTGAGATTGCCGGCACAAATTCTGCTAATATTAATTCTTTTAAAGAAGCTGTTTTTAAGGCAATTGATATTTATAAGTGTAGAAAAGAGTATAAGAAACTAACTAAGAATCCACTAAAAAAGCAGGGTAAAAAGATATAAACAAAAAATTGTTTATAAAAAGCTTTTAGTTAATTTAATTTTTTATCTTTGCAGCCGCCTTTGTAAAAGGGCGAAAACTCAAAACTGAGGACGAAATGAGGAAAATGAAAGCCTATACGATTCCTTTTGTGGGGTTAAAGCTTGGGAAGCACCAGTTTGAGTACGAGATTAACAATGAGTTCTTTGAGCATTTTGAGTACGAGGAGTTTAACAGTGCAGATGTAAAAATCGACCTGTTATTCGAAAAGAAAACAACCATGATGGAGCTTACTTTTGAAGCTTCGGGAACGGTAAATGTGAATTGTGACATCACAAACGAACCTTATGATCAACCAATAGAAAGTAGTCTTTATTTGGTTATAAAGTTTGGGGAAGAGTTTAATGATGATAATGAAGATTTACTAATTATTCCTCATGGAGAGTTTGAAATCAACGTACAGCAATATATTTACGAACTTATTGTTCTTGCAGTACCAGCAAAAAAGATTCATCCTGGCGTAGAAGACGGGACACTAAAATCTGAGGTGTTGGATAAACTGGAAGAATTAAGCTTAGGCAATAAGGAAAAGAAAGATGGGGACGAGATTGATCCCCGATGGGATAAATTAAAAAATTTACTAAACGATTAAATAATAGTAAGCCATGGCACATCCAAAGAGAAAGATATCTAAAACCAGAAGGGATAAGAGAAGAACTCATTATAAAGCAACTGCACCACAAATTGGTACAGACCCTACAACTGGTGAGGCACATTTATATCACAGAGCTCACTGGCACGAAGGTAAATTATATTACCGTGGTCAGGTGTTAATTGATAACACTGAAGAAATAGAAGCTTAATTTTGATTAGGGCTTCAAAGAAATATATAGAAACTCTCACAACGTGGGAGTTTTTTGTTTTTAGTTGATTAAGTCCCAAAAAGACCTTAATTTGCACCCCTGTTTACAGAAATTTTAGTACATTTCTCAAATTGTTTGTACACTAACCAGCTGCAAACAAGGTGTATAAATTCAATTCTATGAATAAAATCACAGCAGCCATAACAGCTGTAGGTGGCTATGTGCCAGAAGATGTGTTAACCAACAAGATGTTGGAAGAGATGGTAGAAACCAATGATGAATGGATTACTACCAGAACTGGAATTAAGGAGAGAAGAATTTTAAAAGATCCCAACAAAGGAACTTCATACTTAGGGATTCAGGCAGCAAAAGACCTTATTAACAAAGCGGGCTTAGATCCTAAAGAGATCGATATGGTAATTCTTGCTTCTGCAACACCAGATATGCCGGTTGCAGCAACGGGAGTTCACGTAGCTTCAGAGATTGGTGCGGTTAATGCCTTTTCTTACGATTTACAAGCAGCTTGTTCAGGATTTTTATATGCAATGTCTACTGGTGCTGCATATATAGAGTCTGGTAGATATAAAAAAGTACTTGTAATTGGAGCAGATAAAATGTCTTCAATCATTGATTATACAGATAGAACAACCTGTATTATTTTTGGTGACGGTGCCGGTGCGGTATTAATGGAACCAAATAGTGATGGTTACGGTTTACAAGACGAAATTCTACGTAGCGATTCTATAGGTAGAAATTCTTTAAGAATTGAAGCAGGAGGCTCTCTTTTACCTCCTTCAGAAGAAACTATAGCTAAAAAACTTCATTACGTAAAACAAGATGGGAAAACAGTATTTAAATATGCTGTTTCCAATATGTCTGGTGTAAGTGCTCAGATTATGGAGCGTAATAACTTAACAAACCAGGATGTAGATTGGTTAATTGCTCACCAGGCCAATAAAAGAATTATTGGAGCTACAGCGAGTAGAATGGGAGTAGAAGATGAAAAGGTATTAATGAATATCGAAAGATACGGTAATACAACTTCTGCAACCTTACCATTGTTGCTTAGTGATTACGAGAAGAAATTTAAAAAAGGAGATAATCTAATATTTGCTTCATTTGGAGGTGGTTTCACTTGGGGAGCTACGTATCTTAAATGGGCTTATAATTCTTAAATAACACCCTTATTATTATGGATTTAAAAGAAATTCAGAATTTAATAAAGTTTGTTGCCAAGTCTGGTGCCAGTGAGGTAAAACTGGAAACCGGTGATGTGAAAATTACGATTAGAACAGGCTCAGACGAAAAAGAAACCACAGTTGTGCAACATGTGCCAATGGGTGGACAGGTACAACCGCAAATGCCGGTACAACAACAGGCAACTGCTCCTGCTGCACCGCAAGAAGCTGCACCTAAAGAAGAAGCTAAACCAGCTGAAGATTCTTCTAAATATGTTACTGTAAAATCTCCAATTATCGGAACTTTTTACCGTAAGCCTTCACCAGATAAACCTGTTTTTGCAGAGGTTGGTGATACTATCAAAGAGGGAGATGTTCTATGTGTGATAGAGGCTATGAAACTATTCAACGAAATAGAAAGTGAAGTTTCTGGTAAAATCGTAAAAGTATTGGTAGACGATTCGTCTCCGGTAGAATTCGATCAGCCTTTATTCTTAGTAGATCCTTCTTAATTCTTGCCAATTAGTGTGCAGGGATGCTAATTCCTGTAAATAAAAACCACAGGTATGTTTAAAAAAATATTAATTGCCAATAGGGGAGAGATCGCAATGCGTATTATCCGTACTTGTAAAGAGATGGGGATAAAGACGGTAGCGGTTTATTCTACTGCAGATGCAGATAGTCTTCACGTAAGATTTGCAGATGAAGCAGTATGTATAGGTCCTCCTCAAAGTAGTTTATCTTACTTAAAGATTTCAAATATAATTTCGGCTGCAGAAATAACTAATGCCGATGCTATTCACCCAGGATACGGTTTCCTTTCAGAAAATGCTAAATTCTCTAAGATTTGTGAAGAACACGATATTAAATTTATCGGTGCATCTGCAGAAATGATTAGCAAGATGGGGGATAAGGCTACTGCTAAAGCTACAATGAAAGCTGCAGGAGTTCCTTGTGTTCCGGGGTCTGAAGGGATCTTAGAAGATTTCGAAGAATGCCAAAAATTAGCAAAAGAAATAGGTTTTCCTGTAATGCTTAAAGCTACCGCCGGTGGTGGTGGTAAAGGAATGCGTGCTGTATGGAAAGAAGAAAATCTTCAGGCAGCATGGGATTCTGCACGTCAGGAAGCTGGTGCCGCTTTTGGTAACGATGGGATGTATATGGAAAAGCTTATCGAAGAGCCTCGCCATATCGAAATTCAGGTAATTGGTGATCAAACAGGTAAAGCCTGTCACCTTTCAGAAAGAGACTGTTCAGTACAACGTCGTCACCAAAAATTAACCGAAGAAACTCCTTCGCCATTCATGACGCCAAAGTTGCGTAAGCAAATGGGAGAAGCCGCGGTTAAAGCAGCAGAATTTATTAAATATGAAGGTGCTGGTACGGTAGAATTTTTAGTGGATAAACACCGTAAGTTCTATTTTATGGAAATGAATACTCGTATCCAGGTAGAGCACCCAATTACAGAACAGGTTATCGATTACGATCTTATTCGTGAGCAAATTTTAGTGGCAGCTGGAGTGCCAATTTCAGGAAAAAACTACGAGCCACAATTACATTCTATCGAATGTCGTATTAATGCTGAAGATCCTTATAATAACTTTAGACCATCACCGGGAAGAATTGAAAATCTTCATGCACCGGGAGGTCACGGAGTTCGTATCGATACGCATGTGTATAGTGGATATATAATTCCGCCGCACTACGATTCGATGATCGCTAAATTGATCACTACTGCACAAACCCGTGAAGAAGCGATCAATAAAATGAAGCGTGCTTTAGACGAATTTATTATCGAAGGAATTAAAACTACGATTCCTTTCCACCGCCAGTTGATGGACGATCCAAGATATGTTGCTGGTAATTATACCACCGCATTTATGGACGATTTTAAAATGAATGCACCAGAAGAATAATCAATATCGATTTTCTATAAAATTAAGCCTCGTTTTTTACGAGGCTTTTTTTATGACCAGATTTTAAGGATTTTCTTAATCTATTCAGAAAATTTGTCCGCTTTCCTTTAAATGCTGCTCAAATTATAAAACTTTATGTAATTTAAGATTATAAATTTTTAGGATGAATTTTTCTTATTGGGAGCAAAAAAGCTGGCTGTCTGATGTAGATTTTGTAATCGTGGGTAGTGGTATCACAGGTTTAAATTGTGCGCTTCAGCTACATAAAGATTATCCGGGTTCAAATATTCTAATTCTTGAAAAAGGACTTTTACCAGAGGGAGCCAGTACAAAAAATGCCGGTTTTGCCTGTTTCGGAAGCCTTTCTGAGATCTTGGAGGATCTAAAAACATTACCAGAAGAAGAAGTTGTTGCTTTAATTCAGAAAAGATTAAACGGATTAAAATTACTTCGGAAGAATTTGGGCGATGAAGAAATAGGATTTAAGAATCACGGCGGTTACGAGATATTTTTAGAAAAAGACAAAGCCCTCTTTGAAAAATGTGTTGCTGAAATGCCCAATATTAATCAATTGCTTCAAGAAGTTTTTGAAACCGACTGTTTTATGCTTTCTGAAAATAAATTCGGATTTAAAAACACTATAGAAAATCAAATATTTAGTCCGTTTGAATCACAGATCGATACCGGGAAGATGATGAGTGAATTATTGCGAAAAATTTATAAAAAAGGTATCCGAATTTTGAATAATATTGCCGTCCAAAATTTTGAAGATTTGGGCAATAAAGTGATCGTTAAAACATCGAATTTCGAGGTGGAGTGTAGAAAGTTATTTATCGCTACAAATGGTTTTGCTTCCGAATTTGGGATTAGTGAAGTAAAACCAGCAAGAGCTCAGGTTTTGGTGACAAAACCCATAGAAAATCTTCAGATTAAGGGGACGTTTCATTTAGATAAGGGATTTTATTATTTCAGAAATATTAATAATAGAATTCTTTTAGGCGGAGGAAGAAACCTGGATATGATAGGAGAAGAAACCATCCAATTTGGGCAAACAGAACTCATTCAGCAGAAATTAGAAGAGCTGTTGAAAACAACGATTTTGCCTAATCAGGAATTCGAGATCGACCAGCGATGGAGCGGGATTATGGGAATGGGCAAAAATAAAAAACCTGAAATTGGTCGATTATCGGCTAATGTTTTTTACGGTGTAAAATTAGGCGGAATGGGAATCGCCATAGGAAGTTTAGTAGGAAAAGAACTGGCAAAAATTAGCGAATGATAAAAAAGATACTTCGATTTATAGCGAAACTTATAGGGTGGTTTTTTCTAATTAGTTTTTTTCTGGTGCTTATTTTTAAATGGATTCCGTTACCATTTACGCCTTTAATGGCAATTCGATATTTCGAGCATCCGGATGAAGAAATAAAACATGATTGGGTACCTATCGAAGAAATTTCGAAAAATCTGCAACTTGCTGTGATTTGTAGCGAAGATCAGAATTTTGAATCACATAGCGGTTTTGATATCGAAGCCATTCAAAAGGCAATAGAAAACAATAAAAAGGGCAAGCGAGTTCGTGGTGCCAGTACCATTTCGCAGCAAACTGCTAAAAATGCTTTTTTATGGCCCGGCAGAAATTATGTGCGTAAGGGTCTAGAAGCTTATTTTACCTTTTTAATAGAACTTTTATGGAGCAAAGAACGCATCCTGGAAGTCTATTTAAATAGTATTGAAATGGGCAAAGGTGTTTATGGGGCACAGGCTGCTGCAAAAAGCTGGTTCGGGAAAGAAGCTGCGAATTTAAACCCTAATGAAGCTGCGGCGATTGCTGCAATTTTACCAAATCCGCGAGAATATAGGGCTAATCCTGCCAGTAATTATATAAGCGGAAGAAAAAACTGGATCACCCAGCAAATGAAATATTACGGAGAATTTGATTTAGATAAACCAAGAAAAGTAAAAGAATAAAACCTAGATTTTGACGACAAAAGACCATTTGTACACAATGTGCGAAGAATATGTAGAATCTCGAATTCAGCGTATTGTAAAATCGCTTAAGGATCTTGAAGAAGATATGGAAAGCGAAGGAAAAAACAGTGCCGGCGATAAATACGAGACCGGCCGAGAAATGATGAGTGAGGAATGGAACAAATTATCCAATCAATTAAAAGAATTTAAACAACAAAAAGATACGCTAAAACTGGCCAAAAACAGGGAATCTTCTAAACGTATACAATTAGGCTGTCTTGTAAAGACTTCAGCTTCAAATTACTTTATAAGTATTCCTGCGGGTAAAATGGATTACAACAATGAAACTTTCTATGCAGTGGGAGGAAATTCCCCTGTAGCCCGCTTGCTTATGGGGAAAACTGATGGAGAAGAATTCGAATTTAATGGAATTAGAAACACAATTACCAGTGTAGAGTAATTTATTTGATAAGTGACTTAGGTTTATTGGCTCCGTCAAAGGGTATGATACCCCGAGGAGTTTACTGTTTTTTTCGCTTCTCGATTAGTGGTTTTGAGATCACAAAATATACGGGAGCACCGCTGGGAATAGCCGAGCGATGTTCAGCAAAAACAGTTTTTCCGTTAAGTTCGGCTTCAATTAAGTAATTATTTCCTTTAAAATAGGAGTCAATCACGGTAGCTTTAATTGGTGATTTTCGGCTCACTTTTAGTTCTTCAGGATAAAGAATGATCTTTTTGCTAGAGGTCTCTTCCTGAACGATATCTTTTAGCATTACTTCATTAACATCGCCAAACAATGAGGCAACATATTTGTTTGGCGGATTGTTATATAAGTCTTCAGGACTTGCTTTTGCATAAATTTTATGATCTTTTAAAACCATGGTAGTATCGGCAAAAGAAAGCGCGTCGGTAATATCGTGTGTGGCAATAATACAGGTAATATTTTGTTCTTTCAGGTATTTAAAAACTTTGCGCCGAAGATTGTTTTTTCTGAAGTGGTCAATGTGGCTAAATGGTTCATCTAGTAAAACCATTTCTGGTTCTTTAGCGAGTGCGCGGGCAAGTGCTACACGCTGCTGTTGGCCACCGCTTAAAAGTTTGGTTTTTTTATCGGCCATATCTTCCATTTCTACCACTTCCAGTAATTCTTGAATACGTTTTTTCTTCTTTACGGGATACATATTACTAAGATATTTCCCCACATTATCGGCAACACTTAGCGGAAGCATCAGGTCGAAATCCTGCGCCAGATATTTTATAAAATCTTCACCGGGCACCAAATTGAATTTCGGCCCAAGTAATTCTTCTTCTCCCCAAAAGATTTTCCCATCGGTATGCAGTAAGCCATAAATAAGCTGAAGTAACGTACTTTTTCCGCAGCCACTTTCCCCAATAATTGAGATATTTTCACCTCGCTTTGCGGTTAAATTGATATTGTCTAAAACCTGTTCTCCATTCTCGTAAGCAAAGGATACGTTTTCTAACTTCAGCATAATTGGTGTTGTTTTAGGAAGGCTGAAGATACCCAAATTTGAAATTTTGGGAAATAAAAAACCCGCCAGATTTTATTGAATTTTAAAACCAGGCGGGATATTTTTTTAATTCTTATTGCTTTTTGGGCAAGTAAGATTTTTGTCATTCCGTCCCGATAGCTATGGGGAGGCACAGAATCCCATATTGAATTTTAAAAGCATGATGAGATCCTGAATCAAGTTCAGGATGACTTGCTTTATTGGGATTCAATAATCTAATCCTTCAATTCTGTATTTTCACTTGGGAGCTTGTCAAAGCCCATATTGTATAAAGTGAAACCAAAAATATCAGCATATTCTTCAATGATCATGCTGGTTGGTTTCCCGGCACCGTGACCGGCTTTGGTTTCAATTCTAATAAGCACAGGTGCATCGCCGGCTTGTTTTTCCTGTAATTCAGCTGCGAACTTAAAAGAATGTGCAGGCACCACACGATCATCGTGATCTCCCGTGGTTACCAAAGTTGCAGGATATTCGGTTCCTTCTTTTACATTGTGAACCGGCGAATAATCATAGATATAGTTAAACATCTCTTTACTGTCCTCAGAAGTTCCGTAGTCGTACGCCCAACCTGCTCCGGCTGTAAAAGTGTGGTAACGTAACATGTCCATAACGCCTACAGCAGGCAAAGCTACCTTCATAAGATCTGGTCGTTGCGTCATTGTTGCTCCAACTAATAACCCACCATTAGAACCACCTCTAATTGCTAAATAATCTTTAGAGGTATATTTATTTTCAATTAGATATTCGGCTGCAGCGATAAAATCATCAAATACATTTTGCTTTTGCATTTTAGTACCCGCATCATGCCACTCGCGACCATACTCACCACCACCACGTAGGTTTGGAACGGCGTAAACTCCACCCTGTTCTAACCAAACAGCGTTTGCGGTGCTAAAAGAAGGCGTTAAGCTTACATTGAATCCGCCGTAACCGTATAAGATCGTTGGGTTTTTACCATCAAGCTCTACTCCTTTTTTAGCCGTGATGATCATAGGGATTTTTGTGCCATCTTTAGATTTATAGAAAACCTGTCGACTTTCGTAATCATCTGGGTTAAAGTTAATATTTGGTTTGTTGTAAACCTCTGAAGTTCCTTCTTTAATATCATACTTATAAATAGTACCCGGAGTCACGTAATTTGTAAACGAATAATACAGAGTATCAGCATCTTTTTTAGCGCCAAAACCACCGGCTGAGCCTAATCCAGGTAATTCGATCTCACGAACCAGTTTCCCGTTGTAATCGTATTGTTTTACCTGCGAAACAGCATCTACCATATATTCTGTAAAGAAATAACCACCACCGGTAGATGGGCTAAGTACATTTTCGGTTTCTGGGATAAAATCTTTCCAGTTTTCTGGAGATGGGTTTGCAGCATCTACGGTTACAATTCGTTGGTTTGGGGCATCAAGATTAGTAACGATATAAAGTTTGCTTCCTTCGTTTTCGATCACATAAGTATCAGTGTCTTCGTTGCCGATAATAGTCTTTAATTCAGGATTATTTTTGCTAAGATCCATCATAAAAAGTTTCCCTCCAGACGTCGAATTTCGGGCAGAGATAAACAAATATTTATTGTCTTCACTTACACTACCACCCACATATCGATGTTTTTGTTCTGGTGTACCACCAAAGATCATTTTATCTTCAGATTGCGGTGTCCCAATTTTGTGATAGAATAGACGGTGTTGATCTGTTTTTGCTGAAAGCTGGCTTCCTTCAGGTTTTTCGTAGCTAGAATAATAGAAACCTTCGTTGCCTTTCCAGGAAATACCACTGAATTTGATATCAATAAGGGTATCTTCAGCAACTTCTTTGGTTTCAGCATCTAAAACGATCACTTTTCTCCAATCGCTACCACCTTCAGAAATACTATAAGCAGCCATTTTTCCGTTTTCAGAAAAACTTAATCCGCTTAAAGAAGTGGTTCCGTCTTCGCTAAATTTATTTGGATCAAGAAAAACTTCAGGTTCGTCATTTTCATTTTTACGGCGATAGATCACATATTGGTTTTGTAAGCCGTCATTTTTTGAGAAATAAGTATAATCTCCTTCTTTGTAAGGAGCGCCGATTTTCTCGTAATTCCATATTTCAGAAAGACGTTTTTTTAAGTCTTCCTTAAATGGGATCTTATCTAAATATCCAAAAGTAACTTTGTTTTCAGCCTTTACCCATTCTTCGGTTTCAGCACTGCGGTCGTCTTCTAGCCAGCGATAAGGATCTTTAACTTTAGTACCAAAATAATCGGTTATGGTATCTACCTTTTTGGTTTCGGGATAGTTTAAATTCAAAGCAGTTTCTTTTTCTTTTTTTGTTTCTTCAGAATCTTTACAGGAAGCCAGCGCGGCAAGGGTAAAGACTCCTATGATCATTTTTTTCATCGTGTGAGGTTTTAAGGAGAGCTTAAATTTATAAATAAAAAACGAGGTTGCTGAAAACAACAACCTCGTAAATATATTTTGAAAGGAAAATAAACTTAAACTAGTTTGTTTTCCATTAAGTATTCTGCGATTTGGACAGCATTAGTTGCAGCTCCTTTTCTTAAGTTATCTGCTACCACCCAAAGGTTTAGTGAATTTGGTTGTGAGTAATCACGACGAATTCTACCTACAAACACATCATTTTTACCTTCAGCATAAATTGGCATTGGGTATGTATTAGTATCTGGATTATCCTGAACGGTAACACCTGGGAAATCATTTAAAAGTTTACGAACATCGCTTTCTTCAAAATCATTTACAAACTCCAAGTTTACAGATTCACTGTGTCCACCAACAACAGGAATACGAATTGCTGTAGCGGTTACTGAAACTGAATCGTCTCCTAAGATCTTTTTAGTTTCGTTAGTCAGTTTCATTTCTTCTTTGGTATATCCATTATCCTGAAAAACATCACAATGCGGTAAAGCATTACGATGAATTGGATAAGGATAGGCCATTTCACCTTCTTTGTTTTCGTATTCGTTTTCTAATTGCTGTACTGCTTTTACGCCAGTACCGGTGATCGACTGGTAAGTAGAAACTACTGCACGCTTAATAGTGTATTTATCGTGAAGTGGTTTTAAAGCCATTAATAACTGAATCGTAGAACAGTTAGGATTAGCGATAATCTTATCTTCTTTTGTTAATTCTGAAGCGTTAATTTCTGGGATTACCAGTTTTTTGGTAGGATCCATTCTCCATGCTGAAGAATTGTCTACAACTGTAGTTCCGTTCTCAGCAAATTTTGGAGCCCACTCTAAAGAAGTATCTCCACCCGCAGAAAAAATAGCGATTTCTGGTTTGGCAGCAACAGCATCAGCAAGGCTAATAATCGTATATTCTTTATCCTTATAGGTTACCTTCTTTCCAACAGATTTTTCAGATGCAACCGGTAATAATTCGGTTATAGGAAAATCTCTTTCGGCTAGTACTTTTAACATAACCTGCCCTACCATTCCGGTAGCGCCAACAACTGCTACTTTCATTATTAATTAATTTTATCTGCTTTGGCAGATGGTTTTAGAATTTTAAATTAAGTTTCGTTACAAATGTATTATACCTGTTAGGATCTATCGATCTAATAATTCTTTTTTTTGAGATTAAATTAGCTTTTTAAACGTATTTGTGATATTTGTTAAAAAAAAGACCCCTCTTAAAAAGAGGGGTTTAATTATACATATTGCTACTTAAAATGTGCAGTATAGCGGTGCACGTATTTTTAAAGCCTGCGGCTATTCTGGCGAAGCGCCATTTTGTTTCTTCAGTTCGTCCCTAATTTGGGCTAAAAGCTCTTCCTGAGAAGGACCTTTTGGAGCTGCAACAGGTTTTGGATCTTCTTTTTTCTTTGTCTTTTCGTATGCTCTTAAAAACAAAAATATAAATAATGCGACAATTAGAAAATTGATAATGGCCTGAATTAGATTACCATAAGTAATCACTGCAGCCTTAGCTTCCTGTGCCTCTGCAAGGCTGGCGTAAGTTTGGCCATCTAAGGCAATAAATTTTCGGGTAAAATCGGTTCCTCCTGTAAGTACGCCGATAATTGGGGTAATCACATCTTTTACGACAGAGTCTACAATGGTTTTAAAGGCAGCACCCATCACTACAGCCGTAGCAAGAGCAACTATATCTCCTTTCATTATAAACTTTTTAAAGTCTGAATAAAAGCTCATAAAATAAGATTTGATGGTTAATAGTATTATAATATTACTGAAAAAATCTTAAGTTCTAATCGGAATCTAATCAATTATAAGTCTTTTAACTCTCTGGGAGATCGAAGTGATAAGTTCGTAAGAGATTGTCCCAGCATTATTGGCAAATTTTTCAGCACTTCTTTCTTTACCAAAAATGATTACCTGGTCACCTTCTTTACAATCGATATCTGTAATATCAACCATTAGCATATCCATACAAACATTACCAATAATTGGTGCGTCTTTACCATTTATAAGTACCGCTGTTTTTTCTTTTCCGTAGATTCTGTTAATACCATCAGCATGGCCTAAAGGTAAAGTTGCTGTGATAGTATCTCTTTTGGCGATAAATCCACGGTTGTAACCAACGCTCTCTTTAGCTTTAATATGATGAATTTGAGAGATAATGGTTTTTAGCGTGCCTACTGGTTTTAAAATCTTATCCTGCTCGGCAGAGTTTCCGTAGCCATAAAGTCCGATTCCTGTACGCACCATATCGAAAGTAGCTTCAGGATAATTTAAAATTCCTGAAGTATTGCATAAGTGACGTAGGATTTTATGATCAAAAGCCTTTATAATTTTTTCTGAAATCTCCTTGAATTTGCCTATCTGTGATAAAGTGAATTCTTTTTCAGCTAAATCTTCACTGGCACCTAAATGAGAATACATCCCTACCAGTTTTACTGCTGAAGTATTTTTGAAAATTGAAATAACATCATCAATTTCTTCCGCAGCAAATCCCAATCTATTTAAACCAGTGTTAATATTAATGTGTACAGGATAGTCCTGAAGCTTTAACTCCTTGGCAGTTTTAATAAATTCGGTTAAAATATGTTTGCTGTATAGACTTGGGGTAAGGCAATTGTCTATAATATTTTGAAAATTATGAGACTGTGGGTGCAAAACCATTACAGGCTTTTCTATCCCGCCAGCTCTTAAGTTTTCTCCTTCTTTAGTGTAGGCAACTGCAAATTGATCTATCCCTGCTTTTTCGAGTTTAGCAGCGATCGCAACCGAGTCACTACCATAGGCAAAAGCTTTTACCACGGCCATCATTTTTACCGTTGGTGCAATTTTAGAACGTAAATAATTGTAATTATGTTCTAAAGATTTAAGATCTATTTCTAGAACCGTTTCCTGGGCTTTAGGCATTTTTTTCTTTTAAGTTAGGCTTTATCACTTCGGCATCTTTCACATTCATTCGTCTAACTTTCTCCTGGTTCATTGCCTTGTAGTAAGCCGCTCTGCTTAAAGGTTCATATTCTTCGGTCTCGCCAAGAAAAACCAAATCGTCACTAATTGCTTTTCGGTAACTATACTGGGCAAGATTTCCCGTTCGGGTGCAAACCGCATGTACTTTGGTTACATATTCTGCCGTTGCCATAAGGTTTGGCATAGGGCCAAAAGGATTCCCTTTAAAGTCCATATCTAAACCTGCAACTACAACCCGAATTCCCCTGTTGGCAAGATCATTACAAACCGTTACAATTTCATCATCAAAAAACTGCGCTTCATCAATTCCTACCACATCACAACCATCTGCTAATAATCGAATATTGGATGCAGAAGGTACGGGTGTAGACCTAATTTCATTAGCATCATGAGAAACCACCATTTCCTCGTCGTACCGGGTGTCGATAGCGGGTTTGAAGATTTCAACATTTTGTTTGGCAAATTGAGCACGTTTAAGGCGACGGATAAGTTCCTCAGTCTTTCCAGAGAACATACTACCGCAAATAACCTCTATCCAGCCAAATTGCTCTTCGTGATTTACTGTATTTTCGAGAAACATTTTGTAATTTTCAGATCGAAATGGGAAATAACCTCTTTTGTATAAAGGTGGAACAAATTTATTAAAAATCCAACCCTGTAAGAAGGGCTAATCATTAAAGTTATGAAGAAGACGATAGAAGCTGAATTGAAAAAGCTGGCGCAAAAGATATTAGAAGGGGATGCAGAGAAGCAAATCGATCAGCTGAAGCAGGAAGCTAAAGTTCTTTATGAAAAACTTACCATATTACAATTTACATATGCTAATCTGGAAGAGGAAAAACCAGAAGAGCAACCCGCTTTAGAAACAGTAAGTTATGCTGAAGATACTTACGCACCTTCTAAACCACAGCCTTCAAGAACTCAAACTCAAACCACTAATAAGGAAGGGAAATATTACGTTCCGGATGGAACTGAGTTTAATGATAGTGATGCGATAACTGAACCTAATACTGAAAAAATTAAAGATATTGTGGCACAAATGCCACCAGAAACTGAGGGGTTAGATCGCTTAATGCAGGCGCTTAATGAAGATTGGTCTCAGTTAAAAACTGAGCAGGAAACAGCACCTGAAAATACCAGGCGACAACCAGAACCAACTAAACCGACCGAGCAAACAGAAGAACCAAGAGCTGAAGAGCCAAAATCTGCCGAGCCAGAAACGATAAAAACGCCAGAGATTCCTGAAGAGCATTTTGCTGAGCCACCAATCTTTGAGCCTAAAAAATCAGAACCCGAGCCTGAGCCAGAAGCTAAGAATGATCCAGAACCAACACCAGAGCCAGAACAGCCTAAGGAAGCGCCTAAACTTTTCGAAAATCAGGAGCCTCCTAAACCTTCAGATAATGGCGATTTTAGACAAATTGGTGTAGATTATGATAACCTGCCAGATTTTGAACCTTTAAATAATCGCCAAAGTGAACAACGACCACGCTCTGTAAATGATCGATTAAAAAGCGGCATTAGTATTGGATTAAACGATCGCCTGGCTTACATAAAACATTTGTTTGCAGGAAATGCATCAGATTATAATCGTGTGCTTTCGCAGTTAAACACCTTTAGCGATTTTAGTGAAGCTTATAAATTCATTCAGTTAGTGGTAAAACCAGATTATAATAACTGGGAAGGAAAAGAGCAGTACGAAGATCGATTTGTAGAAGTAATCGCTAATAAATTTCAATAACATTTATGGGAAAGCTTTTTTTGGTTCCCACTCCAATAGGTAATCTTGAAGATATCACTTTTAGAGCCATAAAGGTTTTAAAAGAAGCAGATTTGATTCTTGCTGAAGATACACGTAACAGCGGTAAACTTCTGAAGCATTTTGATATTACAACCCAAATGATAAGCCATCACATGCATAACGAGCATAAAACGGTAGATCAGTTAGTGGGAAGAATGCAGGCTGGTCAAACTTTTGCTTTAATTAGCGATGCAGGGACACCTGCAATTTCAGATCCTGGATTTTTATTAACACGTGCGTGCGTAGAAGCTGGCGTAGAAGTAGATTGTTTACCGGGAGCAACCGCTTTTGTACCAGCTTTGGTAAATAGTGGATTGCCTAATGATAAATTTGTTTTTGAAGGTTTCTTGCCGGTTAAAAAAGGACGCCAAACGCGTTTAAAACTACTGGCAGAAGAAAACCGAACCATGATTTTCTACGAATCGCCACATAAACTTATAAAAACGCTTACCCATTTCACCGAATATTTTGGTACTGATAGACAGGTTTCGGTATCGCGTGAGATCACTAAACTTCACGAAGAAACCATAAGAGGTACTGCGGAAGAAGTTTTAAAACATTATACGCAAAAACCACCAAAAGGAGAAATTGTAATCATTGTATCCGGAAATAAATAATGCAGGATCTCCTGAAGGAAATACGCGCTTGCGATGTTTGCCGGGAGCACTTGCCATTGGGGCCACGCCCAATTATCGAAGCTGTAAAAAATTCAAAGATCATTTTGATTAGCCAGGCACCGGGTAGGGTTGTACACGAGTCTGGAATTGCCTGGAAAGATCAAAGTGGTAAGAAATTACGAGAATGGCTGGATGTAGATGATGAAACTTTTTACGATCCAGCCAATTTTGCCATTTTGCCAATGGGTTTTTGTTATCCCGGGAAAGCGAAAACCGGAGACTTGCCGCCAAGAAAAGAATGTGCCCCACTTTGGCATCATCAGGTTTTTGAAAAATTAGAAAATGTAAAGCTTAAGATCTTGATCGGTTCGTATGCTTCCAGCTATTATTTGCCAAAATCGAAGCATAAAAATTTAACCGAAAAAGTATCGAATTTCGATGAATTTCTACCCGAATTTTTACCCCTGCCACATCCATCGCCGGTAAACCGATTTTGGCGAATAAAGAATCCCTGGTTCGATGAAAAAATGATTCCTGAAGTTCAGCAACTGGTCAGGGAGATTTTATAAGGTGATTTCGATTAAATTCCCATTTTCATTTTCTGAACTGGTATCAAAAACAACTTCCTCATTTAGCCAGATTTTGGTGATGATCGCACCATTTTCAGTATTAAATTCAGTAGTTAGAAATTCTTCAACACCGTTGATTACCAGTCGGGTCTCAGATCGATCGTTTTCATCGAGTTTATCACTCGCAAAAAATCGTAGTATATCTTGCCCTTCTGAATCTTCAATGAAAGAAAAATTATTGGAAGATCTCCAATTTCCGTCATTCTGATAATAAAGTTTTACATTTTCAGTAGTGATCGCACCGGTTTCAATTAGATTTTCACCATCAGCATTTTCAGGCAGAATAAAAATCTCATAATCATAAATGGTGCAACAAACAATGTCGTCTTCGTGATCATCTTCACAGGAAGAAAATGATAACACCGAAAACATCAGCAGGAGAAAGCTTAATTTTTTCATGATGTTGTTTTCCAGGTGGATGCGAAAAATTAGAAATGGTTGCGCGTTTATTTTAAGATATTTACGAACTCAAATTTTTTACCGCTAAACAGGCCTTTATCAGATAATTTTAGGTCTGGGATCACCAATAAAGCCATAAACGACAAGGTCATAAATGGTGCTTTTAAAGTGCTTCCTAATTCTTTGGCCATTTTATCGATTTCCTGGTATAATTTTCCGGTTTCCCAGCCATCTTTATCACTTATAATTCCGGCAACGGGCAATGCTAATGATTTTTGATCTTGGTTATTTACCGCACAAATTCCACCTTTGTTTTTGATGATGAGGTTTACTGCACTGCAAATTTCTTCGTCGCTGGTTCCCACAGCAATAATATTATGGGAATCGTGCCCAACCGAGCTGGCGATCGCTCCTTTTTTGAGTCCGAAATTTTTTATAAATGCTACGGAAGGCGCTTTGTTTTCGTAGCGATTTACTACTGAAATCTTTAAAATATCCTGGTCGATATTCGATGAAAGTGAGCCATTTTTTAAAACAGCATTGGCTTCGATCTCGTTAGAAATTAATTCACCATCCAAAGCTTCGATCACTCTAACCAGATTTGTCGAGGCTTCAAGTTTAAAATCTTCAGTAGACTTTTCAGAAATATTAAAATTATTAGGCGTTTTAAATTCGACTGAAGGGATATGAGATTCGCCATTTTCAGCAACAATTTCTCCGTCGATATACGTGGCCAGAACTTTAAAATTGGTCAGATTTTCAACCAAAATAAAGTCGGCTGCATCGCCTTCTTTCAGCAAACCAACATTCAAATTGTAATGTTGCACCGGGTTTATACAGGCGGCCTGCAAGACTTTAAAAACATCCATTCCTTTGGCAACCGCACGTTCACAAAGCTGATTAATATGTCCTAAAACCAGGTCATCTGGATGCTTATCGTCTGAACAAAACATCATATTTTGATAATGATCGGGTAAAAGATCGATAAGCGCTTCAAAGTTTTTAGCAGCGCTGCCTTCTCTTACGATCACTTTCATCCCCAGGTCTAACTTTTCTTTAGCTTCATCGTACGTAAAACATTCGTGATCTGTACTAATACCTGCTTTTGCATATTTTTCGGCATCTTTTCCGCGAAGACCTGGTGCGTGACCATCGACTGGTTTTTTAAAATGCTGCGCCCATTTTATTTTCTCGAGCACTTCAGCATCATCATATAAAACCCCGGGATAATTCATCATTTCTGTCAGGTAAAAAATATCTGGAGATTGCATTAGTTCTTTAATTGCTTCAGCATCGATAACCGCTCCGGCAGTTTCAAAAGTGGTCGCCGGCACACAACTTGGAGCTCCAAAATGAAATTTTAAAGGGACTTTTTTACCATTTTCGATCATAAAATTTACACCGTCGATACCAAGAACATTAGCAATTTCATGCGGATCTGAAACCGTGCCCACCGTACCGTGAATACTTGCCACACGAGCAAATTCTGAAGGCACAAGCATCGAACTTTCTATATGAATATGC
Organism: Zunongwangia atlantica 22II14-10F7; assembly: GCF_002094855.1. Classification (GTDB taxonomy): domain Bacteria; phylum Bacteroidota; class Bacteroidia; order Flavobacteriales; family Flavobacteriaceae; genus Zunongwangia; species Zunongwangia atlantica. The sequence goes on along the minus strand of NZ_ARYN01000012.1, from coordinate 63,941 downwards.
GCATCAATAAACCCGGGCATAAGAAACAGCTTTTCGTTATGCTGAGATTCTTTAATTTTGACGATCTTTTTATTTTCGATGTGAACTTCCGCAGAAAAAATCCGTTGGTTCTCGATATCAACCAGTTGCCCTTTTACGATCTTCATTTGTAAATTTATTGGATGTTGAAAGTAACAAATTAAATTGGGAACTTATATTTTAGCGACTTTATAAACATAAGATCATGACACTTCAAGACTATTTAGAACAGGTAAAATCCAATCCAAAATCTGCAGATTTTAAGCAAACTATGGCTTTGATCGACGAATATTATCAATTTTCTCCAGCCTCTTTTAAGAATGGCGAAATTTATAATGAAGCCGGCACTAACAACGGAAGCTGCAAAATCTTTGCTTTAGGATTACTAAAAGAACTTAGTGAAGAGACAACTTTAGCCCTTTTTGCAGAACATTATTTTGAAGGTGTTTTAAATGATCCTGAAGGTGATAGTCACCAGAATATTCGAAACTTTATGAAAACCGGCTGGAGCGGAATCGCTTTTGATTCTGAAGCTTTGCAGCCTGTAAAGTAATTTCTTTGTAATTTAAGTCGATAGTATTTCCTGAATTATCGAACTTTTCAGGTAATTTTTGTGTGTAAAGAAGATAAATGTAGATGAATATCCGCTGGACCATTAAACCAAATCCCGATCCCGAAATTGTAAATTCTTTGATGCAATCTTTGGGCGTAGAAAAACCTATTGCGAAACTTTTAGCGCAACGTGATATTACGACTTTCGAAGAAGCTAAGAAGTTTTTTAGGCCTAATCTTAAAGATCTTCACGATCCATATTTGATGAAAGATATGGATAAAGCCGTGGCCAGAATCGAAAAGGCCTTGGCTGAAGAAGAAAATATTATGGTTTATGGTGATTATGATGTAGATGGAACCACCAGCGTGGCGCTGATGTCATCTTACCTAAAAACCCGCTATCCAAATGTCGCAACTTATATTCCAGATAGATATAACGAGGGATACGGCGTTTCTTATCAGGGAATCGACTTTGCGGCCGATAATGATATTAGCCTGATCATTGCTTTAGACTGCGGAATTAAAGCCATCGATAAAGTAGCTTATGCGAAAGAAAAAGGAATCGACTTTGTGATTTGTGATCACCACCGCCCGGGCGCTACTATTCCTGAAGCCGCCGCGGTTCTCGATCCAAAACGGGAAGATTGCGAATATCCTTATAAAGAATTATGTGGTTGCGGTGTAGGTTTTAAATTGATTCAGGCATTGGCTGAAAAACGAGGTGATACCATTGAAGTTTTGTTGCCTTATTTAGATTTGGTAGCGACTGCCATTGGTGCCGATATCGTGCCAATTACCGGTGAAAACCGAATTTTAGCCTATCATGGTTTGCATGTGATCAATGTAGCACCACGCCAGGGATTTAAAGCGATATTGAGTCAGCTTAAAAAAGAAACCATCACCATCACCGATGTTGTTTTTGTTATTGCTCCAAGAATAAATGCCGCTGGAAGAATGAAGCATGGTTTGCATGCGGTTGAGTTACTTACCGAAGAAAACGAGGAACAAGCACAGCAATTCGCTTCTGAAATTGAACATCACAACGCCAGCCGAAAAGATGCTGATAAATCAATTACTGCTGAAGCTTTAGTACAAATTGAAGAATTAAAAGAGCAGGAACGGTTAAGTACTGTTGTTTATGCCGACCATTGGCATAAAGGAGTTATTGGCATTGTGGCCAGCCGATTAACAGAAACCTATTATCGCCCGACTTTAGTTTTTACGAAGAGCGGGGATAAGTTGGCAGCTTCGGCAAGATCTGTAAAAGGGTTTGATGTTTACAATGCTTTAGAAGCCTGCCAGGATCATATTGAGCAGTTTGGCGGGCACATGTATGCAGCGGGCCTAACGATCAAAGAAGAAGAATACGAGAATTTTAAAAGGAAGTTTGAAGAAGTAGTTACTGAAACCATCGACAGGAAATTGCTCACTCCGGAAATTAGTATTGATGCTGAACTGGAATTAGATGAAATCACACCTAAATTTTGGCGAATCCTGAAGCAATTTGCTCCTTTTGGCCCTGGAAATATGTCTCCCGTTTTTATGTCTCGAAATTTAACCGATTCTGGTTTTGGGAAATGTGTGGGGAAAGAAGAAACCCATTTAAAGTGCCGAGTTACACAGCTTGAAAACAAGTCTTCTTTTAATGTAATTGGCTTTAATCTTGGCGAGAAATTGGATATTATAAAAGATAAAAAAAGCTTTAGTGCTGTATATTCTGTAGATGAAAACGAATGGAACGGAAATGTTTCTTTACAGCTACGATTTAAGGATATCAAGGAGTAGTTAGATTTTAGATCGCTTCGCTGTTAGAGTCTAAAATATAGATTCTTTAATGTTGAATTTTGAATGCAAAAGCTTGTCACTTCGAGTGATTGCGAATTTATGAGCAATTGTATCGAGAAGTGGATCTTAGTAGAATTCAGAATTATAAAAGAATAATGTCCAAGATTCGATATTTTCAAGTTTAAATTTTAGCGATTCAGATTGATAAGCTACAGCTAATAAAGTCGTCATTTCGACCCTGCCAGCCGGCAGGCGGGTGAAGCAATCTATTCAAGAACTTATATTATAATTAAGATCTCTCCGCTCCGCTTGCCTGCCGGGCGAGGCTCCGGTCGAGAGGAAACTCTTTTCTCAAATAAAGTCAAAATCATGCTGATAGCTAAAAGCTGAAAGCTAATGGCTAAAATCTATGTAAACTGTCAACCGTAAACTCTAAACTCTTCTTAATTTAGACTCATTTTAAATAATATTATTATCTTTGAAAGAAACCTGCTTAAAACCGAAGTATGGAAGATGTAGATGTTATTTACCACAACGAGACCGGAATATCTTTTAAATGGAAAAACGGAATAGCGAATACCGATGAAAACCGTGTTCAACTAGTTTTTAAAGATATGGGGTTCTATTTGCTACCGGAAGAAGTTGTACTCTTTTCAGAAAATATTCAGATTGCTAAACATCGTAATCCTAACTGTTCTCGATGTGTTAGTTCAGAGATTTGTGAACGTAATATTTTGCTTAAATCTCCTCTTCAAAAAATGGATTTTGCTGTAAATGCTTTCGAATTAAATGAAATCTGCGACCTTGTAGAAGGTACAATTTTTAAAATGAGACTTCATTATTACTTAGAATTCGAATCTAAAAATTAGACTGCTTTGCAATTAGATGTTAGAATCTAGAGATTATATGCTTTATGTTGAATTTTGAATTGAGAAACCTTTCACTTCGAGTGATTGTGAGTTTAGGAGCAATTGTCTCGAGAAGTGAATCTTAGTCAGAATTCAGATTTCAAAAGAATAATATCCAAGATTTGATAGTTTCGACCTAAAATTTTAAAACTTTCAAGCTAAACGCTAATGGCTCAAAACCCATTGAAAATTGTTTCTTGAAAACTGCAAACTAAGACTGCTAATTCTGCTTCTGAGTCTTTATTAATAAATAAGTCTGACTCAAAGCACCTGCAACTCCAGGTTCGCTTTCTTCAAAATCTACGATGATATTATCACTTCTTTTATAAACCTGATTTATCGTGATCTTAGTGCAGCAGGAATTATAAAACTCACCAATTACAATTATTAAATTCGCATTGGTAAAATCGAAATCTATGTTTTCTAAGTTTTCTGCTCGATCTGGATTTACCTCTTCAATAGTTGGAATAAAGTCTAACCAGTCTTCCCGATCTGTAAAAACCTTATATTGTTTAGGTATTTTTTCTCCTCTGGAATAGCTTAGCTGGCTCTCAAAAATAATTTCATAAGACAGGTTCTCAATAACTACTTCGGCATCGTCACTGGAACATCCAGAAAATAGAAAAATAAAAAATAATAGCGAAGCTGATTTTAAAGCGGACATATTTATCTTTTTTTAAAGATACCGAAATCCACTTTAGGTTGCTTTTGCGTAGGTAATATTTTTAGGCTAGCTGAATTGAAAGATAACAAATTTTACCAACATTGATCAAGTTAAAAGCTGATCGCTAAACGCTAATGGCTCAAAGCCCATCGCTAATTTTTTCCTAAAAACTGCCAACTGAGACTGCTTACTGTAAACTGCAACTGCCTACTGCTCCTTCAACTTCTTCAAGTGTAAATCTTTTCCATCAAATTCAGCATAAGTATAATGTGTGATCCAATCGCCGGTGTTGATGTATTTAGAATTTTCTTTCAGCTTAATTTCCATAGGTAAATGGCGGTGACCAAAAAGAAAAAAATCATAATGTTTAGTTTCTAGTTTCCGTTTACAATACTGGATTAACCATTCGTTGTCTTCACCTAAAAACTTTGCATCTTCGTCACCAGAAATGAGTTTGTTTTTAACTGAAAAATATTGCGCTAAAGGAATTCCGATATCGGGATGAAGCCATCGGTAAAGCCATTTTGCAAAAGGATTGGTAAAAACTTTTTTCATGCGCTTATAGCCGTGATCTCCGGGACCTAATCCATCACCGTGACCAATTAAAAAGTTCTTTCCGTTAAATTCGAATTCCTGCGGACGGCGATACGTGGGAATATTCAGTTCTTCTTCAAAATAATTCTCCATCCATAAATCGTGATTTCCGACGAAAAAGTAAATAGGAATTCCGCTGTCTTTAAGTTCGGCCAGTTTTCCCATCACTCGAACAAAGCCTTTTGGAACGGCATGTTTATATTCAAACCAAAAATCGAAAAGATCGCCTAGTAAAAAGATCGCAGATGCATCGTGTTTAATCTCATCCAGCCACTTAACAAATATCGCTTCTCTGGGGTTGCTAGCCTCTTTTGTGGGAGCGCCAAGGTGATTATCACTGCTAAAATATACTTTTTTTCCTTCGGGAATGGTCATTGGTCGTTGCTTAACTTTTGCAAAGTTAACAGAAACTTGCAAAGCGCGATTAGTTTCTTTTTTCTGAATACGCCATTAATTTCTGAAGATCTTTAATCGAGCCGCCATTAGTGACCTTAAAATCATTTTCTTTTAGGATTTTACTAGCTTTTATACTACGCAATCCATGCGCACAATAGGTAATATAATTAAGCTCTTTATCCAGCTTTTTTAGATTTTCTGAATTGATATCGCTAAGCGGAAAATTAATAGCATTTTTAATATGTCCCTGCCTAAATTCCTTGGGAGTACGAACATCTAAGATTTGAAACTGACTAATATTCTTTCCCTTCAGCGAATGATCTGTTTTGCTATTCTTGAAATTCTTGAGCACAAAATAAGAGCCCAAAAGTACAACGAGAATAATGGCAAGAACAGTTGGATTCACTTTTAATTGATGCTTTTAGAAATGAAAAATATACTCAAAAAATCGATAATCTTAGTTATCGCTGGCGTACCATTCAGCAAAACTGGTTTCAGTTTCCTGAAGTTTTAACGAATGCAGTTTTATATGATCTGGTAAATGTTTATTTATTTTTTCAGCAAAATCGATCACCATATTTTCACTGGTAGGTTGATAATCCACTAAAATTACATGATGCCCACGATCCTGCAATTCTTTAGCAAGCTCCAGGTGTGGCGTGTTTTGGTTAAAAACGGTAGCATGATCAAACTGGTCTACAATTTCAGACTTTACGATTTTTTTTAGGTCGCCAAAATCGATCACCATACCATATTTTACATTTTCGGTATCTGTGATAGGCTCTCCAATAACGGTCACGCTAAGTTTATAACTATGGCCATGAACATTGCGACATTTACCGTCGTAGCCGTAAAGCGCGTGTCCTGTTTCAAAAGAAAATTGCTTGGTGATCCTAATCTTTGCCATACCGAAATTTTATGTGTACCGTGTATATTTTAATTCCCTTAAAATCTAAGCTGAAATTGTATAAAATCGACTCATGATTTTTAGGAATTATTTTGAAGCAAAGGTATTAAAAGTGTAATCAATTTTGAAGATTAAGGCTTCAGCATTTTTTTATCCCGATAATTTTCAGTTAACTTTGAAAGTGTAAACTTTAGGGGTGCCAATTAAATTTGGCTGAGATAACACCCTTTGAACCTGATCCAGATTAGCATCTGCGAAGGAAAAAGTACGAAAACTTTGAATCGATTTTAGCCAATATTAGGCTAAATTCTATAGAGTTATTCTGAATTAGAGACTTGTTTTCAGAATAAAAAATTAAAATTCGATTCCTGGTTCGTGGAGAAACCACGAGATTTATTCACTTTTCTTCAGGGACAATTCCCCTTGGTTTACAGCTATTAAAAATCTAAGGATATGATAACTGTAAACGTAAACAACCAAATTCATTCTTTTAAAGAACCTGTAAAGCTTCATGAACTTTTGGAGCAGCTAAGGATCAAGCCTTCAGGGATTGCCATTGCGATTAACAACGAGATTATTTCTAAACCTAAGTGGGAACATACGCTGTTGGAAGAAGGAAATAATGTGCTGGTTATTCGTGCTACACAAGGCGGTTGATACGTATTTCAGAAAAAATAAAAAATCAACCTAAACCAGTAAAGCATGAAACCTAACCAGTTACCACGCGAGCAGGCGATTAGTAGAGCGCCTTTTCCAAATTCAGAAAAGATCTACGTAAAAGGGCAAATACACCAAAATGTAAACGTGCCTATGCGAAAGATCAAACTCGATGACACCATCGATAAATTTAACGGTACACGTACCCCAAACGAACCTGTTTTGGTGTATGATACTAGTGGCCCGTATACAGATCCTAAAGTAGAAATTGATGTTAGGCAGGGTTTAAAACCCATTCGCCAGCAGTGGATCGCCGCCAGGGAAGATGTACGACAGTTAAGTGGACTTTCTTCTGAATACAGTCGTGAGCGAGAAGAAAATGAAAAGCTTGATGAACTACGTTTTAAGCGCATCAGGAAACCTTTAAAAGCAAAACCCGGGCAAAACGTAACGCAAATGCATTACGCGCGGCAAGGCATTATAACTCCGGAAATGGAATTTATTGCCATTCGTGAAAATCAAAAACTTCAGGAAATTACGTCAATTACCAAGCAGCATCCCGGTGAAAGTTTTGGAGCGAATATTTCCAAAGTGATCACGCCAGAGTTTGTTAGGGATGAAGTGGCCAGAGGTCGCGCCATTATTCCAAGTAATATTAACCATCCTGAAAGTGAACCCATGATCGTTGGTCGAAACTTTCTGGTAAAGATCAATGCTAATATTGGGAATTCTGCGGTAAGTTCTTCGATCGAAGAAGAAGTTGAAAAAGCAGTTTGGGCCTGCCGCTGGGGAGCCGATACGATAATGGATCTTTCTACCGGAAAAAATATCCACGAAACGCGTGAATGGATTCTTCGGAATTCGCCAGTACCCATTGGAACTGTACCAATCTATCAGGCTTTAGAGAAAGTAAACGGAAAAGCCGAAAACCTGACTTGGGAAATTTTTAGGGATACTTTAATCGAACAAGCTGAACAGGGCGTAGATTATTTTACCATTCATGCCGGTGTTCGTTTAAAATACATTCCACATACCGCAAAACGAGTAACGGGAATCGTTTCTCGGGGTGGTTCGATCATGGCAAAATGGTGTTTGGCGCATCATCAGGAAAGCTTTTTATACACCCATTTCGAAGAAATCTGTGAAATTATGAAGGCTTACGATGTGGCGTTTTCACTTGGTGATGGTTTACGACCGGGAAGTATTGCCGATGCGAATGACTATGCCCAGTTTGCCGAACTAGAAACGCTGGGCGAATTAACCAAAATCGCCTGGAAGCATGATGTGCAGTGTTTTATTGAAGGTCCTGGGCACATCCCGATGCACATGATCAAGGAAAACATGGATAAGCAACTGGAAGAATGTGGCGAAGCTCCTTTTTACACGCTTGGCCCGCTAACCACCGATATCGCGCCGGGTTACGATCATCTTACCAGCGGAATTGGAGCAGCAATGATTGGTTGGTACGGTTGTGCCATGTTATGTTATGTAACTCCCAAAGAACATCTTGGCTTACCGAATAAAGAAGATGTAAAAGAGGGTGTGATTACGTACAAGATCGCTGCCCATGCGGCAGATTTGGCGAAAGGTCACCCGGGAGCGCAACATCGTGACGACGCAATGAGTAAAGCGAGGTTCGAATTTCGATGGGAAGATCAATTTAATCTGGCTTTAGATCCAGATACGGCACGTGCTTACCACGATGAAACTTTACCGTCAGAAAATGCGAAAGTGGCGCATTTTTGCTCGATGTGCGGTCCTAATTTCTGCTCCATGAAGATCACACAGGATGTACGGAATTACGCGAAGGAAAACGGACTCGACAGTGAGGAAGCCATCATAAAAGGAATGGAAGAAAAATCTGAAGAGTTTAAGAAGAAAGGAAGCGAAGTTTACTTATAATTTTCAAACAATGTTAGTATTAATTTCTGCGGAAAGGTTTATCGAAAATGAAGAAACTCAACTGAAATCAATTTTAGACAATGGCTTAGATGTGCTTCATATTCGCAAACCTAAAGCTTCTTTTGAAGACTTAAAGCATTGGTTGCAAAGTTTCGAGCCGGTTTATCGATCTAAAATGGTGTTGCACCAACACCATGAACTGGCAAAAGAATTTAATTTGAAAGGAATCCATCTTACTGAAACTTTCAGGCTGATGCTGGGAGAAACTGTTGAAGATTATGCGACATCTTTTAAGCAGGAAAACTTAACGATAAGCACTTCGTATCATCAAAAAGAATTGATCTCGAAATCATCGATTTTCGACTATTGTTTTTTGAGTCCGGTTTTTAGCTCGATCTCAAAAACAGATTATGCGGGCAAGTTATTCCAGGTGCAAGATGTTCAGCAAAAAGTAATAGCGCTAGGCGGAATTAATTCAGCAAAAATTCCGCTAATCCGAAAAATGGGGTTTAGTGGTGGCGCTGTGCTTGGCGCTGTTTGGATGGACGAAGATCCCGGGCAAAGTTTCAATAAAATTCAGCAGCAATATGAGTCAGTTTTTAGATAAAAAAGAGTCGGTTTTTCAGAAAAAGATTTCCTGCCTTCAATATATCTCGCAGGGCAAAGATAGATTTCAGCATTTAGAAAATATTGAAAAAGTATTAAGATATGGCGGAAACTGGATACAGTTGCGAATGAAGGAGATGTCGCAAAATGAAGTGCTTAAAACAGCGATTTTGGCCAGAGAATTATGCTCAAAATTCAGCGCGAAATTGATCATAAACGATCACGTAAAAGTAGCGAAAACCTGTAATGCAGATGGTGTTCATTTGGGGCAGGAAGATACCAGTGTTTTAGAAGCTCGTGAGATTTTGGGCGCTCAAAAACTAATTGGCGGAACAGCAAATACACTTCAGCATTGTGTGGCTCACCTTGAAAATGGAGTTGATTATATTGGTTTGGGACCGTTGAGATTTACTTCAACCAAAAAGAAACTGAGTCCGATTCTTGGATTTTCAGGTTATAAGGATTTGATGGCAGCATATTCAAAACAGGAAAATACGGTTCCGGTAATTGCTATTGGTGGAATTCAACTCAGTGATATAGAAGAATTACGTCGAATCGGACTAAATGGAATTGCGGTTTCTGGGATGCTAACGCATTCGGAATATCCTGAAAATGAAATTCAGCAGATTTTAGATGGATTTGCTGAAAGCGTTTAGATGCTAGACGAGAAATTATTTTGAATGCTAAATGTTGAATGATTGAGGTTCCTGCCTGCCGAAAATTGCTCGTAAAATTTTAACCCGCATTATTTGGTGCGTCATGTTGAATAAAGTCCGGAATGACGATAGCTAGTATCTTTTACATATGAAGAATACTTATTTACAAAAAGCTAATCGCTGAAAGCCAAAAGCCGACAGCTAAAAACCTAACAATGGAAAAACTAAAAATAGCAGATAAAACCTTCGATTCTCGATTATTTACGGGAACAGGGAAATTCAGTAATTCAAAACTAATGCGAGAAGCAGTTTTAGCTTCAGAAAGTGAACTGGTAACCGTAGCTTTAAAACGAGTAGAAGCCGGTAATGAAGAAGACCAAATGATTGCCAGTCTTGCGCACGAGAAACTGAGTTTACTGCCTAATACATCTGGCGTTCGGGACGCAAAGGAAGCTGTTTTTGCAGCACAAATGGCCAGGGAAGCCCTGGGAACAAATTGGGTTAAAGTCGAAATTCATCCCGATCCTAAATATTTATTACCAGATGCGGTAGAAACTTTAAAAGCCTGCGAAGAATTGGTGAAATTGGGTTTTGTGGTGATGCCTTATATTCATGCAGATCCTGTTTTGTGTAAACGCCTGGAAGATGTAGGTGTGCAATGTGTGATGCCGTTGGGCGCACCTATTGGAACCAATAAAGGTTTAAAAACTTTAGATTTCTTAGAGATTATAATTGAGCAATCCAATGTTCCGGTAATTGTTGACGCTGGGATTGGAGCGCCATCGCATGCGGCCTGGGCGATGGAAATTGGGGCAGATGCCGTTTTAGTAAATACTGCGATTGCTGTCTCTAAAAACCCTGTTCAAATGGCAAAAGCATTTAAAATGGCTGTAGAATCAGGGCGAATGGCTTATGACGCAAAACTTGGCAAAACAGCTAAGATTGCAGAAGCTAGCAGTCCGCTAACACAATTTTTGTATGAGTAGTTTTAAAACAGTTTTAGCAAAGTACGATTGGGATAAGGTATTGGAAAGTATTCAGGATAAAAATATCCTTGATGTAGAGCATGCGTTGGCAACCGCAAAACCCGATCTTGAAAATTTTAAAGCATTAATTTCTCCTGCGGCCAAACCATATTTAGAGCAGATGGCTGCTAAAAGCAGGTCGATCACTAAAAAGCGTTTTGGCAATACAATGCAGATGTATGCGCCAATGTATCTAAGTAACGAATGCCAGAATATTTGTACGTATTGCGGATTCAGTTTAACGAATAAGATTCCGCGGCGAACCTTAACTGATGCTGAAATTTTAAAAGAAGCCCAGTTCCTAAAGAATAAAGGCTATCAGCATATTTTGCTGGTTACCGGTGAAGCCAATAGAACGGTGGGGATTGATTATCTAAGCAATGCCGTTAGGCTTTTAAAACCATATTTTGCCAATATTTCTATTGAAGTTCAACCGCTAGATCAGGATGAGTATGAGCGATTAGTTCAGGATGGATTGTTTGCCACTTTGGTTTATCAGGAAACTTATCACCGGGCCACCTATAAAATTCATCATCCAAAAGGTAAAAAATCAAATTTCGATTATCGTTTAGAAACACCAGACCGATTGGGTAGAGCCGGTATTCATAAAATAGGAATAGGCGCCTTGTTTGGTTTGGAAGACTGGCGAGCAGATAGTTTTTTTACGGCTTTACATCTTAAGTATTTGCAGAAAACCTATTGGAAAACTAAATACTCGATCTCTTTCCCAAGATTACGACCTTTTAGCGGTGGTTTAGAACCTAAAGTTGAAATGACCGATCCAGATTTGTTGCAATTGATCTGTGCTTACCGAATTTTAGATGAAGATGTAGAATTATCGATTTCTACCCGGGAGCAAGAGAAATTTCGGGATCATGTAGCACATCTGGGAATCACTTCGATGAGTGCCGAATCAAAAACCAATCCCGGTGGTTATGTAGTAGAACCGCAATCATTGGAGCAATTTGAAATTTCAGACGAGCGCAGTACCGAAGTGATTGCTGAAATGCTATTAAAAAACGGAATAGAACCTGTATGGAAAGATTGGGAGAAGTTTTAGCCGGAAGTTCACTAGTTTACAGAATTTAGCAAATAGCCTATATGAGGTTGCTTAATTTTCCCTCTTCAATTTAGTATAATTATAGCTCTAAACGTTAAACTTTGATGTTTCGCAGTATTCTATAGCTATATTCTTTATTTTAGAGGTTCAGAAGTGTTATTCAATTCTCTTTCTGAAGTATTAAATAGAATCAATATGGAAAACTCTAAAGTTAGTTCAGGTTTCAAACAAGGTCTTGTGCTGGGGTTTTTAATATTTTTTATTCTTTTATTAATTATCAACCTGATATTTAAGAATGTGCTTGGAGATAACCTCAATCAGACTTTAATTATGGGGATAAGCTTTTTTGGAATTTGCTGCATCTTTCAAAGGCTTAGATGATTAGATTTCTGCTTCAGGTTTTGGGATTACAACTTTAGTACATCATCAAATTTTCAAATTAAAACATTTTCAATCTTCGTATTCAAAAAAGAATTAATTTTGTGCGGTTTTTATAAAATTTAGATTGAAAGAAGAACTTTTTGAGCAGCTTGATTTTAGTGTAAATCAGCAGTATGAGCAAATCATAGAAGATTTGCTGGAAAAGCAATACAGCATTGTAGACGATTTTTTTCAGACTGAAGAAATTGATCGATTAAGAACCTCTTTGCTTGCAAAATACGAAGAAGATCAATTTAAAAAATCGGCTATCGGGAATCGCACGAACGAGCTTATCGAAAAAGCGATTCGTGGTGATTTTATTTTATGGATGAACGAAGCTGAAGCTGGTGAAACCGAAAAAATTTTCTTCAATAAAATCAATAATCTTGTCGATTACCTAAACAGGACTTGTTTTATGGGAATTCTGCACAAAGAATTCCATTATGCGGTGTACCCAAAAGGCACATTTTATAAGCGCCATTTAGATACTTTTCAAAATGATTCGCGTCGTAAACTTTCCATCGTAAGTTATCTAAATGACGAAAACTGGTTAAAAACCAACGGAGGAGAACTGGTGATTTATAAAGAAGACGGTAGCGAAGAAGTGATCTATCCTTTGCCGGGAAGAGTGGTGATTTTCGAAAGTCAGATTTTGGAGCACGAGGTAAAAGAAGTCAAAAATTCTGAACGTTTAAGCATTACCGGTTGGTTAAAAACCAGGTAAATTTTATATAATTTCAGGTATTTGGGCGTTGCCTTCGGCCGGGCTTTACATTGCAATCTTTTTCTCGTTCCTCGTAAAAGGATTTTCATTGCAATCCCTAACGCAAGACTGATCTCGAGCAGAAATTACTTTTTAAACTTTTTGTAAAAAACTAAGATGATAAGAATAATGGCTAAAATCATCCAAAATCCGTAACCGCTAAGAAAGCTTAAGATTTCAAAAGTTTCCTGGTTTTCAGGTAGGTTAGTTTCCATTATTTTTTTCTTTTTTACGTCTGTAATAGTCGAAAATTACCAAAGCAGTCACCAAAACGAAGATGAGGAGATACCATATATTCTCACTTAAAAAGTCAGAAAGCTCAAAACCATACTGTTGCGTTTCAGTCGCTGGCTGGTCTTTAGGAAGTTCAGGTTGTTGAAAAAGCAAAATCATTTTTCAGGGAAAATAATCAAAATTAGAAGGTTTAGCTGCAAATTTAAGTTAAATCCCTAAGGAAAAAGGCTGCTAACTAGCAGCCTTTATATTCTTGCTATTGGTGATAATAGCGTAATCGATGTTCTTGTTGGCGTTGCGAGCTAAAACTAGACACTCTTTTTAAATATCCAATAATCCTGGTAGCGTGATCTACCTGGTGAGAGCCGCATTTTTTACAGGAAAAAGTGGTTTGCTTATCAATATGATTGCAACTGTTACAAATCGTGATTTTTATATTAAAGCAAAAATAATTACAACCAGCTTTAGCCGTAGCTTTTAGTAAATTAAGAAATCCCTGCTTGTTTGGATATTCTTCAAGATTAAGATGTAATGCAGAACCACCATCAAGATATTTTATGGTTTCTTTGCCATGTAGCATTATTTTGTCCAGAATATTGATGGATAAATCTTCCACCGGGTAAAAATAAGAGTTATAACAATCGCGGTTTACGCTAAATCCATCGTTTCTATCCCAATTTGCATTTTTTACGCCTAAATTTTCAGCAGGAACAAATTCAGTATTAAATAAATAATTATATTCTTCTTTGGCTTTTTTATTTGCGTTGTAGATTTTCTTTAGTTGGTAGCTTAAAAAGTCTTTGTATTCCGCAGTATTTTTAGGAGCAATTCCTAAACTTTCAGCGGCTTCTACCATTCCGTTAATTCCTATAGTTAAAAATTGTTTGTTTAAATCGATAAAACCGGCATCGTATACGGGCAACATTCCTGCATTTTTATAACGTTCCATCAACTTTCTATAGGCTACCTGATATTTGTGAATTTTAGTCACTTCTTCAGCTAAATCTTTCCCCTCTTGTAATAGTCGGTTTACATTCATGGTAATCACATTTATAGAGCCTGTGGCTACGCCGCCAGCACCTAACGAATAACTAAATGTGTTCTTGCCTATTTCATTTCTTAAACGGCAGCAGGATGCCAGGCTATCGGCACTTTCAGATTGATAAATAAAAAATGAATTTCCGTTGCTAAGCTCTTCGGCACAAAATTCGGCAAATTCAGTGTCGGCAGGTTTATCATCTTTAGTGAGCATAGCGGCAGTAACTACGGGAAAAGTAAGTAGGGCTTTGTAGCGTTCTTTATTAAACCATTTCATAAAAAAGACCTGAAGATTTTTTAAGCTTTCCCAATTTGGTTTTGCGAAATCTGGAAAAACGAAATCTCCAAACATGCTATCATAGTATTTTTGATCGTAGATTGAAATATTCCAGAAAACCGACTGGTAGCCGCGTGCTGCGGCAGGTTGATTAATGGCATACACCACATGCTGTAGGTGATTTTCGATAATTTTAGCATGCGTTTTTAGATAATCCTTTCCGTAGTCTTTACGGGCAAAATAATCGAAATACAATAAAAACTCTACTGTAGCCAGGGCACCAGCAAATTGAGAGCTAACTGCAAATACCAGATTTACAAACTCGCCGCAATAACTCTCCAGATGTAAAGGAGCTTTGCTTTCGCCGCCAATTTTTGTAAGTCCGTCCAATAAAAATGGATACATATTTATAGAAACACAGTATGGTTTTAATGAGGTTTCATCATGGATATAAATTTCATGATTTTCTATTTGCCTTATATATTCGTTAGCTAAGTGGTCACCAAAAAGTGTGGTGATTTGATTTTTTACAAGCTGACGATTAACCTGTATGTTTATATCCTTATTCAGCTCGGCTTCCATAGTAGCAATGTTTTTAGAAGTAACATTTGCATTGGCATCTACGCTAGATCCATCGGCGGCATTTTCAGCAGATAGATAATCTTCTATAAAAGCTATTTTCTCATTTACTTGTTTTGGGCTTAATCTAATCATGGTCTTATAAATAAATGGTTTAGGTTTTTTCCGGTAGCAACTTCTGTGAATTTCTGATTGGTATTAGGGTGATCTAAACCCTTCAGGTTTTTGTTCCAGGCGCCAGTTTTTATGTAGGTAAGTTGTTGTTTCAGAAACTGTGGGATACTTTCATAACCCGAATAAAGGCAGGTTTTGTACCCATCGATTTTGGCTATTTTTAAAAGTTTTTCTAATTGTTGGGGCTCCCATTCGCCACCCATAAAAAGCACACAGGTAGCAAAACCTTTATATTGCAGCAGTATATCCCTAAAAAGCGTGGTAGTTAGTAATTCTCCATTTGTTTTTTTCCATAAATAAGGAGAGTGGCAGCCATCACAATGTAAAGGACAGCCAGTTATACTAAAGCAAATACTTACCTCGCCAGGTACTTCTTGCAGCACAATTTCTATTTGTGCAAACCTCATAAACCTAGAAACTTATCCTGAAAATATTCAGAAATTAATATTCGATAAATTACAGTGACTTTTTACCCGAAAGCGCTGTAAAAGTTTGGTAAGGCAGGTCTTCTGACTTTGCGTTATGGCGTCTTCCCATCTTACAAGATAGTGACGTTAAAAGTGGTGCCGATAGTTTTTTAATTTGCTTACAGCTGCGGGAACAGTTCTAGATTTACACTAGATTCCCTTTTAATTTTAAGCTACAGAAAGTAGCCTAAAAACCTTACTTAGTTTAAAGGTACAAAGACTTTATCTGAAGCAATGGGATATTAACAGCTAACTTATAAACCGTGTTATAAACAATGTGGGAGTTGTAAAAAGTTTTAGCTATTTCTTTTTTTCAGGAAGAAGTTTACTACAAAATATAAGGCAAAAGCTATTAAGATATACGGTGTGATTTTACCTAAAAATGCTCCTATTTCGTAACCAAGTTCATAACCCGATTGTACCGTAGGATCTCTACTAACTAACCTCATGATTTAGTTTTGTTTCTTATTTTACGATATGCTTTAAAAACTATAAAACCAATAAAAAGGAAAGGAATGATAAGTAACAAAAGATTATTAAACTGAATTCCTATGTCCAT
Source organism: Zunongwangia atlantica 22II14-10F7 (assembly GCF_002094855.1). Lineage (GTDB taxonomy): Bacteria > Bacteroidota > Bacteroidia > Flavobacteriales > Flavobacteriaceae > Zunongwangia > Zunongwangia atlantica. Next base: position 47,700 of record NZ_ARYN01000012.1, on the reverse strand, counting down.
TTCGTTAGCGTGCGTCACGATGTAGTTTTTTCTTTTTAAAAATTCGGTAAACTAAAAAGGCTACGAGAATAAAAAATGCAAAAGGTAGCATCATAGCTGCAATTTGCCCTGTAAATGCTCCAAGCATTTCTGCTTTATCACCTAAAGTGTCTAATGGTAAAACTTTCATAACTACTATTTTTTAAACTTAGAGAGTGCGTTTCGGGTAAAGTCAGATAACACCAATTCTCCGCTAATGGCAGCATTTTCCATAAGGAGATTAGGCCAGTTTTCTGTGCCTTTCCAGAGCACGCATTTCATTTCGAGTAGGGCTTGAGGGTTGTAAGATGCTAATTTTTTAGCGAAAATGATAATTTCTTTGTCTAAATCTTTTATGTTTTCAAAAACCCGTGCGTAAAGACCTTTATCTTTTGCCCAATAAGCTGTTTTCCATTCGTGTGCAGCAAGTGTAAGTTCTCCAAGCGCTGCTATACCTATTTTACGCTCAATCGCAGGTGCGATTACAAAAGGACCAATACCAATACTAAGTTCTGAAAGTTTAATAGAAGCAGCTTCTGTTGCCATGGCATAATCACAGGCCGCAATTAAACCAACGCCGCCGCCTACTGTTTTCCCCTGAATACGACCAATAATTAACTTTTTACAGTTTCGCATAGCATTTAAAACATTCGCAAAGCCTGAGAAAAAAACTTCTCCCTGTTGCATATTTTCAACCGCCATAAGCTCATCAAAAGAAGCGCCGGCACAAAATGCTTTTTCTCCTTCAGATTTTAGGATAATCACTTTTACTTCGGTATTATCTGAATATTCGCAAATAGCTTGTTCCAGACGCTCTAAAAGAACACCGGGGAAACTATTGCTGGCAGGATGTCCAAATTCGATAATTCCTATCCCGTTTTCTATTTTGCTGTACAAGCTTCCGTTCTCTCGCGTAGTGGTCATAATTCAAGTTTTATCAAATTTAAAAAACTAAAAACTAATCCTTAAAATTAGTTTTTTCTTCAGCAAAAATCTTAGTCTAGTCCAATCAAATTTTACATTGTTTTTTTCTAGGTATCCCGAGAACTACTGGGAATGGAATATTTAATCTCTATTATCGAATATCAGTTAGCTAAATCTTTGCTGTTTTAAACTTCTTTATTTAAATATTTTCTTCGGAATTTAATAACTAGTCCGCTTGCTCTTATCAGCATCCAGACTAAAAATGCGATCCATATTGCATATAATTTCAATCCAAAATAATCTGAAATTAGGAGCGCTGGGGTAAAGCCTAAAAATGTAGCGACAAGCAGAAGATTTCTTAGGTAGGCTGCTTCTCCTAAACCTTTAAAAATCCCGTCGAACATAAAAGCGATCGCATTAATGGGCTGCATCAAAAGGACGATCCAAAAAGCAGAGGCGAAAAGAGCCAAAACTGCTTCATCTTTATTAAATAAAATTCCTATTTGATCATAGAAAATTCCGCAGATAGCCATTAAAATTAAAGCGATCAATACTGCGTATTTAGAGATCTTTTTACTTAACTCCCAAAGATTTTTATAATCTTTTGCCCCCAGTAATTTTCCGCCAATCGCATTTCCTGCGTTGGCGTAACCATCAATAAAAAAGCTAAAAAATAACCAGATATTCATCAAAATACTCTGGGCTGCGATATAATTTTCGCCGTAATCTGTTGCATAAGCGTTTGCCAGCATAATCGCAATATTTAGCGAAAGCGTTCTTAAAAAAAGATTTGCTGCCATCACTAAAAGCGGCTTAAATTCAGGATTAAGTTTTAAACTTAATTTTAAATGAAAGGGTGTTTTTTTAAAGAAAAACCATAAAGCCATTACAAACATTGTAGCTTGCGCAGCAAGACTTGCATAAGCAGCACCTTCTAAATGCATTGCAGGAATTAAACCATCGATGCCATAAACTAATGTGTAATCTAAGGTAACATTTACCACCGCACCTATTAAACTACATTTCATAGCCCAGGAGGTATTTTGTAGACCTCTAAAAACGCCAAAAATGGTAAAAGTGAGTAAGGTTAAAGGAAAACCAATGGCTCTAATCTGATAATAACTTACCGAGTAATCAAGGATCAATCCTTCAGCGTTGTAAGCACTAAAAATTAATTGAGCCAGTGGAGCCGTAATTCCGTAGATCAAAAGACTTAGGAAAAGATTAAAAACGATAGTTTGCGGCACTAAAGTTTTTACAGCGTGAAGACGATTAGCACCTAAATGCTGCGAAACTTTTGCTGAAATTGCTGTTTTTGTTTGCGCTAAAATCCAAATCACGGCAGATAAGAATGAACCTACAATACCAGCGGCAGCCAAAGCTTCAACCGAGTTATCTTCTACATTGCCAATTACGGCAATATCGGTTAGTGAAATTAAAGGTTCTGCAATACCTGCTATGATCGCGGGAATGGCAATGCTATTAATATTTTTAAAACTTACTGCAGAGGTATCTAATTTGGCCATATTGGTAAAAAATAGATAGTTTTTTTAAAGTACCAATTCGTAGCAGTGAAATGGATGTTCGCTTTGCTTTGGGAAAAAGATGTCTCCTAATCTTTTATAGCCCCTGGATTCGTAAAATCGATGGTTTCTTTTATTCTGGCTAAAAGTATCCAGACGAACTGAAGCATATTCGTTTTTATGTGCAAAATCTTCAGCAAAATCCATTAATTTTTTACCGTTTCCTAATCCCCAAAAAGTAGGATCTGTGGCCAGGCGGTGCACATAAATATTATTTTTATTTGTGGTAAGCCATTTAATAGGAATATATTCTTCATCCATTTCTGGAGATAAAACAATAATACCCATAATCTCATTTTCGATATTTGTGAGCTTAAATAATTCCTTTTTTTGAATATCTGCAGCTAGTTTTTCTTTAGATGGATAGTGCTCGTTCCATTGAAAAATCCCTTTATCTGCCATAGCTTCAGCGCAACGTTCAGTAAGGAGTTTTATCTCGGCAAGGTCTTCGGGAAGTGCGGGTCTTATCATTAGCTTTAAAAAACTTTTTTATTTGGATAAAATTTATAAATTTGCTTGCATCAAACGGGGGATTAGCTCAGCTGGCTAGAGCGTTTGGCTGGCAGCCAAAAGGTCATCGGTTCGACTCCGATATTCTCCACAAAACCTCGCAATTTTGCGGGGTTTTTTATTTGATATAAGTTTTTAATCTTTCTACTAAACCTGCGATATATTCTTTTACTGAAGCAAGCATATCATCGTGATTTTGCAATCCACGATTATAAATGCTTTTTATTTTTTCTTCATCATCCAGAATAGCCTGGTTTTTTGCTTTTGCGTCACCACTTAGTCGGTTTACCGTTTCCTGCATTTCATCTTTAAAAGCATCGAAATCTGGAAAGTTAATTTTAACCGGGGTTTGCGTTGGGCCAATATCGATATGACTTAGCTGAATGCTAAACTCGTTGTCTTTAAAACTGCTTAAAATTCCGAAGTAAATATCCATGGGGATACTGGCGTTTCCCTGTTTTATTTCAATTTTAGAACTAATATCTGCGATCATCTCAACTTCCGTGTTTTTTGAAGCTTTTATATTAGATGGATCGAATTCTGCCAAAAGCCATTCATGCAATTTTTCTTTGATTTGAAGTTGAGTTTTGGCTTCGGCCTTAATTGTTTCTTCGTAATATAAATTGCCTTTCTCGTTAAATTGAGCATTTGCAGAAATACCTATTAGAAGAAAGAGGATTAAAAATCGGTTCATTTTTCATCAAATTTTGTTCAAAGATACTTTCTAAAGCATAACAAAAAAAGAAACCTCCTACAGTCGTGGGAGAAGGAGGAGGTTAGATCTAGGATTCGATCAAATATTTTAATTCAATTTTCTAGTTATCATCATCTGTATCACCATATTCGTCAATTAGATCCTGAACGTCTGCAGCAATAAACGGGAAGGTTCTATCTAATAAATATTGAAATTTCTCTGGTAGTTCTTCTTTTTCCCAGGGATGAGAAGCTTCAAATACATGGTTAGCATTTTCTACTAGTAATAATTTTGAAATTGGGCTCCACTCGAACAATTCACCAGAGCAGGAAATAGAAACTGTAGTATCGTTGCTTCCGTGTGCAATTAAATGAGGGATTTCCAGCTTTTTGGTAGCGTTCTTCACATTTAGACGCTCTTTGTTTTCTTTATAGTTTTTATAAAATTGGTAATGGTGTGGCAGCTGTTGTTTGGTACGCGTATTTACGATGTATTGTACTCCTTTCTTTTCCCATTTTTCAAGGTCTTTTCCTGTTGGGAATTTAGCGCCAAGATCTGTTGGTGCCGCCAGTGTTACCAGTCTGGTGATACGTTTTTCGTTTGCAGCTTTTAAAATTGCGATCGCCCCGCCACGAGAATGGCCAACAAGATTAATATGGCTTACATCTATTTGAATGGCATCAGCAAAATCTGGCAATAAAATCCAGTCGATTACAGATTGCAAATCATCTAATTCGATGCAATAATTGTTATCTCCAAAAGCTTCGATATTTAAAAATTCGGTTGGATTTTCTGGGGTTGTCCCATTGTGAGAAAAATTAAATTTCACGAAAAAATAACCTTTTTCAGCAAAAGTTTCAGCCATTTTATCCCAAGCACCCCAATCTTTAAAACCTTTGTAGCCGTGGCAAAATATAACTACCGGTTTTGGTTTTTGATCGTCCTGAAAAAACACATCACAAAGAATAGGTTTATTGTGTTTTCCTTCAATCTGAATATTCTTTTTTTTAGTAATCTCCATAAGCTTCTAAATCTCTTTTTCGGTGAATGGAATCGCCGGATTGCAAATTTCAGTAATTAATTTTTTTAATTGGTCTTCATAAGCTAAAAAAGTGTCTTCTGTAATCGAATAATCTTTGTTTCTGCTTCTTGAATTTTCTTTTTTGGCAAATTTTAGGAGACCAGATTTCAGGTTTTTAAAAGAAATTATTCCGCCTTCTACCGGCAGTGTAATACTTTCTTCGTTTTTCATCATGGTAGCGTAAGCAAGTACCTGAAAACTCTTGCTATACTTGTCGTAATCTGTAGTGATGTCTTCCCAATCTACAATTTCTATTTTACTTTGTTCTACCTTTCCAGTTTTATAGTCAATAATTCTGGTGATACCGTTACAATTTTCTACGCGGTCTACCATTCCTTTTATGTAGACCGGAAAATTAAGCGCAGAAATATCGATTTTCGACCTCAAGTTTTTTTCAATCTTAAGGATTTTTATTTCCTCTCCATTTTTTAAACGATCACTTTCAAAATCTAAAAAATTGGAAAGATAGCGCTTGGCAATTTCAAAGATCAGGTAGTTTTTTCCCTGTAAAATTGGTGATTTTGTATAGGTTTTATGAAACTGAGTAGCGACTTCCTGGCCAATACGTTTTCTAAAATCCAGAATATGCGCTTCAGTTAAGATTTGCCCTTCTAACGGCTGGTAAAATTCCTCTAAACTATCATGAATTACCGTTCCCAGCGTATTGTAAGCCACGGTTTCTTCAACTTCCTCTTCCTCTTTAACACCAAGAACGTATTGATAATAAAAATCTAAAGGATTTCTAATGTAACTGGTTAATGCTGAAGGTGAAAATCCATAATTTGCGAGACTTTTTAATTTTTCGATCATCGCCGGGGTTTTCTCGATTACCTTCAACTCGTTACTTACTTTGGGTACTTTGGGCGAAACAGTATTGATATTTAAATTGTGCTTAGTTTGTTTTTCAATCTCCAACTGAGTTAAAAATCTACTTTTTTCTCCGGAATTTAATCCGCCACTCTCCGTATTATAAAGTAAGGTCACTTTTTTAGCCCGTTGTAAGAGTCGGTAAAAGTGATAAGTGTACACCGCATCTTTTTCACGATACGTTGGCAGATTATAGGACTTTTTAAGGTCGTAAGGAATAAACGAATTATTCGATTTTCCTGAAGGTAAAGTACCTTCGTTAACCGATGTTATAATCACATTTTCAAAATCCAGCGCGCGGGATTCTAACATTCCCATAAGTTGCAAACCTTTAAACGGCCTTCCCTGGAAATCTAAACTTTGCGTGCTCATAATTTCATTATAAAAATTACGCAAGGCCGTTAAACTATTAATGTGCGGATAGGTGTGATTTAAAGTTTGAAGCTGGTTAAACAGTTTATGAAAATGGTATAAAAATTCTAGTTGAAGTTTACCTGCCTGAGCTTCTTTTAAATTGTTTTTTATACTGAAAACGATATTCTGAAAATTCTTGATGGCGATTTTGGCCGAATTCTCCCAACTTTTAAAACACCAGCCAATAAATTCTTTTAGTTCTTCTGGAAAATTAGCTTCAATATCATCGAATTTTAGGTATACCGTGTTCTCTTTATTAATCTTCTGAATAAATGCTGAAGCGTATGGTTTTAAAATTTGATGCAGCGAAGGGTGGTTAATGATCGCAATTACATTTTTATAGTAATAGCTTGAACCCGATTTGCTATGTAGATCAAAAAGTGAATTAAATAAAGAAGTTACCGGTGCGTTTTTCAGTGGAAATCCCATCGTAATGTTCAAATCTCTTACGTTGGGCGGTAAACTGTTCAAAATGGGTAATAGTAAACTTTCATCGCCTAAAACGATGGCTGTTTTTTCTAATTCGGCTTCACTTTTATCTGCAAGTAGTTCAGCTAAATATTTTGCCTGCCCAATATTTTTAGGAATTCCGGTAATTGCGATGTCTTTTTCTTCGCGATATTCTTCGATTCCCGGATTAAGCGGATTTTCCTGATAAAATGGCCAGTCTTTTAAATATTCCCGAATAAATAAAGAAGCTTCATGATGATAATCTTTTAAAAACACATTGTCTATATCCCAAAAAACAGTCGCTAAATCTTTCTGTAATAATTCCTGAAAAATGACCTGTTCTGCGGAATTTAGTGCGTTAAAACCTAAGAATATATGTTTTTGAGCTGATTTTTTTTCAGCATAATCTGCAATTTTTGAAGCTGCCGAACGATAAATTAATCCCTGATAACCTTGCTCGTTTTCAAAAAGATTTTCCTTTAAAACCGAATAATATTGAGGTAACTGATTCCAAAACTTTAGGTAATTTTCGATCAATTCTGTTCTATTTTGCCTGGACCAATGATTGATATCCTGAATATCTGCCAGGTAATCGAAAAACTTTTCAGCATCAATTAAATAGCGGTCTATTTCATTAAAATCGTGAATCAAACTTTGCGCCCAGGCTAAAAAGGTTTCGAAACTTTCTAATTCTTCCTTTTCAGTAAGCTTTTGATAAACTTCGTAGAATTCGAAAAGCGTAGTTGTATTATCTATGGACTTTAGGCCAGAAACCTCTTCAGTAAATTCTTCTATACTATAAATTTTGGGAGCAAAAATAGTCGTAGAAGTAAGTTGGCTAAGTTCATTCAGTAAAAAAGCACCCGCTCTTTTACTGGGTAAAACAAATACCAAATCTGAAATTGGAGTTGCTTCTTGTTGAAGTTGCTCGAGTACCTGACGAATAAATGATTTCATAGGATAAAAATAAAAAACGCGCTGAGCATTCAGCGCGTTTTTTTGAGATTTATAGTGTTTCTAACAATTGTTTGTTAGTAAACCTATAAAGGTTTTTAGTCTTCTACTAAAGAGATTTCAACTCTTCTGTTTTCTTGTCTACCAGCATCGGTGCTGTTAGTTGCAATTGGTCTGGTTTCTCCATAACCTTCAGAAGTTAATCTATCTGCAGGAATACCTGCTCCAACAAGATATTCTCTTACAGAAGCTGCTCTTTCTTTAGAAAGTTTTAGGTTGTAATCGTCACTACCAACACTATCTGTATGACCTTCGATATGGAAAGTAGTATGATCGTATTCTTTCATTATATCGGCGATAGAGTTTAAAGCTTCTTCAGATTCGCTTCTAATTGTTGCTTTATTAAAGTCGAATAAAACAGTGTTAGAGTACTCGTTTAATTCTTTTACGACTTCAGCAGTAGGCTCTGGACATCCATTATTAGCTACAGTTCCTGCAACATCTGGACATTCATCATCTTTATCTGGAACACCATCACCGTCTGAATCTGGACATCCGTTAAATTCTGGAAGACCTGGAGTATCAGGACATTCATCATCTTTGTCTGGTACGCCATCACCATCTGAATCTGGACATCCGTTAAACTCGGCTAAACCTGGAGTTTCTGGACATTCGTCTTCTGGATCTGGAACTCCGTCACCATCAGTATCAGGACATCCGTTAAATTCTGCTAAACCAGGAGTGTTAGGACATTCGTCATCTTTATCTGGGATTCCATCGCCATCTGAATCTGGACATCCGTTAAATTCTGGAAGACCTGGAGTTTCAGGACATTCGTCATCTTTATCATAGATCCCGTCACCATCTGTATCTGTTCCACCAAACATGAACTTAATACCAGCACTGTGTTGGAAGTGTTGTCCCATTTCTGGCTCAAAAGCGTGCTTGTATTTAGACTCTACAAATAATGCAAGATTATCTGTAAACCAAAAGTTGATTCCCAAGCTACCATTTAAAGTAGGAGCGTCGAAGTTTTCAATATCATCTGAATCCTGGTCACCAACCCATGTGTAACCACCACCAACACCAATAACAGGATCAAACCATCCGTTATTTAGCATTGCTCTTAAAGAATAATTGATCGATCCATCTACAGAGTAGTAAGAAAGATCGTTAACAGAACGATCACCGAATTGATCGATTTGATTGATTGATCCGTCGATCTCTGCAACCAATCCAGCTCCTATGTATCTCCCAACAGTAAGTTGTGAAACGGATGGCAAGATGTTCCAGTGGTCACCAGTATTAAAATATTCGTCAAACATTCCGTTACTAAGAGGAGCGCCATTTCCTGTAGGATAAAAATCGACAGCGTTCGTACCAATACCTATAGCCCATGGGTTATTAGCATCCTGTGCATTTGCAGAACTTATACCCAACACGACCATCGATAACAAAAGTAATTTTGAAAGATGTTTCATATCAATAGTTTAGTTTTAAGTGTTAATTACAGCAAAATTAGGTGGTGTTTCGGCATTGCCAAAGTTTGCGGTAATAAAGTTTTCTTAATAATCTACTTGATATCGTTGTGTTGGATATAGATTTTGCTATTATTTTATAAGTTTATTAAGAATATATTTAAAGTCTGCTAAAAAAGAGTTAATCAATTACGCCTAAGGCTTTTCCTACTTTTGTAAATGCAGCAATAGCTTTATCCAGATGTCCTTTCTCGTGAGCGGTAGATAATTGAACTCTAATTCTTGCTTTTTCTTTTGGAACAACCGGATAGAAAAATCCTATTACATAAATGCCTTCTTCTAAAAGTTGATCTGCCATATCCTGTGAAAGTTTTGCATCATAAAGCATTACTGGTACAATAGCAGCATCACCATCGATAATATCAAAACCGGCATCTTTAATCCCTTGCTTAAAATATTTGGTGTTTTCTTTTAGTTTGTTTCTTAGACTGTCATCTTTTTCAAGTAATTCAAAAACTTTTAGAGAAGCGCCTACAATAGAAGGTGCTAAAGAGTTTGAGAATAAATAAGGTCTTGAACGTTGTCTTAAGATCTCGATTATCTCTTTTTTAGCGGTTGTGTAACCACCCATTGCACCACCAAGCGCTTTACCAAGTGTTCCGGTAATAATATCTACACGGCCAAGAACATTTTTCTCTTCTAAAGTTCCAATTCCTTTTTCACCAATAAAACCGGTAGCGTGACATTCGTCGATCATTACCATCGCATCATATTTATCGGCCAGGTCACAAATTTCATCTAGCGGAGCTACAAGTCCGTCCATAGAGAACACACCATCGGTAACGATCAATTTAAAGCGAGCACCATTTTCATTCGCTGCTTTAAGTTGTGCTTCAAGATCTGCCATGTCTCCATTTTGGTAACGATAGCGAGCTGCTTTACAAAGGCGAACACCATCAATAATTGAAGCGTGATTTAGCGAATCTGAAATGATCGCATCTTCCTTTGTTAGCAATGGTTCGAAGATTCCGCCGTTAGCATCAAAACAAGCAGCGTAAAGAATGGTATCTTCAGTTCCGTAGAAATCGGCAATTTTTTGCTCTAATTCTTTATGGATATCCTGAGTTCCGCAGATAAATCGAACGCTGGACATTCCGAATCCGTGCGTATCCATTATGTCTTTTGCAGCCTGAATAACTTCTGGATGCGAAGAAAGCCCAAGGTAATTGTTGGCACAAAAGTTAATAACTTCCTGCCCGGTATTTATTTTTATAACAGCATCTTGCGGAGTCGTAATGATACGCTCTCTTTTAAACAATCCGTTATCTTTAATTTCTTCTATTTCGTTTTGAAGATGTTCTTTAATAGCTCCGTACATAGTTAGGTGATTTGATTTTTGGCAAAATTAAGTATCTCTTTTAAACAAACCGAAGGGAAATCGCTTTGTTTGTGTACACAAGTATTTTCTTATCAACCTGAAATCCCATTCTTGTAAGCGTTTCGCCGTAATTATTGATCTGGCGCTCGTGTTTAGCATCAAAAGCACCGGTTTTATAATCGATGACGCTTACCAACTGGCCGTCAAAATTTAAGCGATCTGGGCGTAATCGCTCGCCATTTTCAGTGATAATATCTCTTTCGTTATGGTTTTTTACGGCTTCAGAAAAATAAATTTCAAGCTCTGGATGGGTAATAATACTTTGTAAAAGTGATTCGATCTTATCTGAGACTTCTTCAGCAATAACTCCGTTTGCGATAGCATTTTTAAGTACCGGTTTTAGATCTTTTTCGGTATTAATTTCAGCTAAAAGATCATGGATAATTTCCCCTTTTTCGATCGCTTCCTGCTGTTTGGTATCCCACAGGCTTCCCGATCTGGTTACAATATTTACCGCCTGATTTTGAGTTGCTGAAGAATAAAAATGTTGTAAAGCGATGCCTGAGTTTTCTTTTTCTTCGGAAGTTGGAGCATCTATTTCACCAAATTCGTAATTTGATTGCTCGTCGTTCCAAATGCCATTTCGCTTTAAATAACCAATAAGTAATCCTGAAGTTTTATTGGGATATTCATTACCGCTTCGATCCAGGTCGAGTTTCGATAAAATATAGAGCTGTTTTATAGGGCGTGTACAGGCAACGTACAGCACATTCAACGTATCTAATTCATTCTGAAAAAGTAACTGTGTGTATAAAGCATCGGGAATTTCGCCCCAATTTTCCATTTTGGATGAAGCGTTGATGTAGCTTACCGGAATATCATTTAGGTTTCCGTCATTTGGTACCCAAAGTGAATCTTTTCGTGTGTCTTTAAAATCTGAATTTGCAAAAGGATAAATTACAATAGGGAATTCCAGTCCTTTGGCTTTATGAATCGTCATGATCGTTACCGCGTTTTCCTGCTGCGGAGCGATAATGCTGAGTTTCTCCTTTTCCTGCTCCCAAATTTCTAAGAATCCCTGAATTCCTTCGGTATCTTTTTGAGTAGTTTCGTAAACAAAATCCATGAAAAACTGAATGTAAGCATTCGAATCTTTTACCAGCCCAAAACTTCTAATGATGTATTCGCAACTTTCGTAAACCGAGTATTCATTTAAAAAATCGAGGTTAAAATCGAATTCATAATCTTGTAACCAGCTAAAAAAATCGGTTCCGTTTTCACTAATCTTAGCTGAAATTACCGAGTGCGGATCTTCAAGTCGCAATAAATATTCCTGCAGAAACCCGAAAATCGATAATTTGAGCTCATTATTTTCTGGAGTGATCGAAAATTTTAAAAGGTCACAGATAAAATGAACTTCAGGCGAACGAGAAATCAATAACGTTTCAGAAGAAACCAGATCAATCTCTTTTTCATTTAAAGCAGAGGCGATTGCCACACCTTCAGATTTTCTTCGGGTAAGGATACAAATATCAGATCGTTTAAAGTCCTTTGCATCAAGATTGTTAATAATTTCGATCACTTTTTCAGGATACACTTCCTGCTCTTCTTCACGATTTTCAGCTTCAATAAACCCAATATTCACATAACCCGAGCCCGATTTTTTAGGATTTTGGGCACTTTGTTTAAAAAGTTTGCTGTATTCTGGTTGCCCAAGAAAATCGGCCGCATAACCAAAAAACTGGTTGTTGAAATTCACAATTTCGGCAGCGCTTCGATAATTATCAGGCAAATTAAAAACCTGTTTTTCGATCTGAAATGGATTGCCCTCATTACTTAAATCGATAAATTGTTCGGCTTTACCGCCACGCCAGCGATAGATCGATTGCTTGGCATCGCCCACCAGCATTAAGCTCGAGGTCTCATCAGGTAGAGATTCCATCGAAAGTTTGTTGTCGATAAGCGGAATTAGATTTTCCCACTGCATTTGCGAGGTGTCCTGAAATTCGTCGATAAAATAATTCTGATAACGCTCTCCCAAACGTTCGTAGATAAACGGCGCAGGCTGGTCTTTCACCTGTGCGCTAATCATTGGATTAAATTCTGAAATTAGAAGAATTTGACGCTCTTCTTTTATTTCCTGAATTTCTCGATTTAGGGCATTTAATAATGAAAGCTGAGTAAGACGTTTGCCGATTTCAGTATAAAACTCTAAACTGAAAAATAGTTTTTTAGTCTGAATAAATAGATCTAGAATTTGTGGTACGATGGCATCGCCAAGTGCCATTTTTCCTTTTTTTAGCGGTAAAATACCTTCGATTTCCAGTTTTTCTATCCATTTTGAAGTGAAATTTGGTGTTTCGTTGGCTTTTAATTTCAGAAAATGCTTGGGCAAATATTGTCCGCTAAAATCTGTTGGGTCAATTCCGCTATCGGCGATCAGTTCAAAAAATTGATCTGATTTTTGACCAATTTCAGCCTGATTATTTTTGATTTGTTGTTTCAGTTTTTTGCTGAAAGTTTCAAAATCTTCCAGCGTTTTTGGCTGAAGCTGTTTTAAGTAAAATTGATTATTCTCGTTTACCAGAAGTTTAGCGATTTCTAACAAATCCCGACCAATATCCCAACTTTTATCATCATCGGCCTTGCTCAGTGAAAAATCAACCAGCACTTTGGTAAGTTTTTCGTCGTTTCCGGTACGATTTATTAGGCGGTCTACAGCCTCGTTCAGGATTTTATCGGTGTCCAATTCTACTTCAAAATTCACGGGCAAACCAAGATCTTTGGCAAAGGTTCTTAGTACGCGATGTGTAAATCCATCGATCGTAGAAACTTCAAAAGCCGCATAATTATGAATGATATTCTTTAAAATTGCGACCGATTTTTGCTGAATTTCTTCCGTAGTATGTTCTGTTTCATTTGCAACAGCTTCTAAGAGCGCTCTTGAACTTTCAGGGACAGGATTTTTATTGAAAGCATAAAGACTTTCAACGATCCTAGATTTCATTTCGGCTACTGCCTTATTCGTAAAAGTAATGGCAAGGATATTTTTATAGCTATCTGTCTTACCAGATTTAAAAAGTAAACTTAAGTACGATTTTACAAGCGTAAAAGTTTTACCCGATCCTGCGGAAGCGTTGTATATAGTGAAATTATTAGCCAAGATTGAAAATAAATGTGTGATTTAAAGGTAAGGTAAAATTGATTTTATAATAGCCTAAGCTTTTAAGTATTTTATAACATTTAAATGTTTCCATTGCAAGGCTTAATACTTAAATTTGAGTGAATTTATTACTAATCGCTAAAAAAATATAAGACTATGGCATTTGCGTTACCAGAGCTTAAATACGCATTCGATGCGTTAGAGCCACATATAGATGCAAAAACAATGGAAATTCACCATGATAAACATCATGCTGGATACACCACAAAATTAAACGGAGCAATTGAAGGAACCGATCTTGAGGGTAAAACTATCGAGAATATTCTTAAAAATTTAGACCTTTCTAATAGCGCCGTTAGAAATAATGGAGGTGGTTTTTACAATCACTCATTATTCTGGGAAATTATGTCTCCTGATGGAGGTGGAAAGCCAGAAGGTGAATTAGCAGAAGCTATTGATAGTGCTTTTGGTTCTTTTGAAGCTTTTAAAGAAGAATTTTCTAACGCTGCAGCTACTCAGTTTGGTTCAGGATGGGCATGGTTATGTGTTCATGACGGTGGAAAATTAGAAATCTGCTCTACTCCAAATCAGGACAATCCATTAATGCCTGAAGTTGGATGTGGCGGAACTCCAATCTTAGGATTAGATGTTTGGGAACATGCTTACTACCTAAACTATCAAAATAAGCGTCCTGCTTACATCGATGCATTCTTTAACGTGATCGATTGGAAAGAAGTAGCAAGTCGCTATGCAAAAGAAAAATAGTTAAGTAATTAATTGTTAAAGTTCGGGAGAGGCTGTTCGTAAGAACGGCCTTTTTTGATTTATAAGGGTAAAAAAAATTAGTGCTGAAATTAGCTAATTTGGACAGTTAGAAAAGTATATAAAATAAAAAAGGCGGATTGTTATCCACCTTTTTTGCCCCAAATCTACCATGAACTTAACCTACTTAAATTTTATGGCAAGACTAATATAGATATATTGCTTATTCGTTTAAAAACTTTTAGATAAAAGACCTATAAAATAGTTGAAATACATTTTTTAGTAAGCTCTATCTTTATTTCCTTCAAAAAAGTTTATAAATGCTCTGTTTACAACTCGGTTTCCTCCAGGAGTTGGGTATTCTCCCGTGAAGTACCAATCCCCAAGATTTTTAGGGCAGGCTTTATGTAAATTGTCTACAGATTGGTAGATCACTTTTACATCTGCCTCTACAGTTGGCTCGCTTAATAGCTCAGATATTTTTTCTGAAATTTGCTCGTCTGTAAATGGTTCGTAAATCTCTTTTACAAAGTTTTGAACGTCTTTATCTTTAAGGTTTACCTGTTGTTTACACTTGTTGTAAACTTCTTCAACTAAATCGTATTTACCATTTTCTTTAAGTAAATCTAAAGCTGCTCTAAAAGCTACAAGATCTTCCAGGCGGGCCATATCGATACCGTAACAATCTGGGTAACGAATTTGTGGAGCTGAAGAAACTACAACGATTTGTTTAGGGTTAAGACGATCCATCATTTTAATGATACTCTTCTTTAAAGTAGTACCTCTTACAATACTATCATCTATAATTACCAGATTATCATCCTTCTTTATTACCCCGTATGTTACATCGTAAACGTGTGCTACAAGATCGTCACGGCTACTATCTTCAGTAATAAAAGTTCTAAGCTTTACGTCTTTAATAGCGATTTTCTCGGTTCTTAAACGATGGGCTAAAATTTCCTGAAGACGCTCATCGGTTAAGTTTTCTTTTTCAGCTAAAATCGCTTCGTTTTTCTGGCGGTTTAATTCGTCCTGTGCGGCTTCAACCATTCCGTAGAAAGAAGTTTCAGCAGTATTAGGGATAAAAGAGAAAACTGTATTTATGGTGTCATAATTAATGGCCTTAAGTACTTCAGGCATTAGTAATCTACCTAACATTTTACGCTCTTTATAAATTTCAGCATCACTTCCTCTAGAGAAATAAATACGCTCAAAAGAACAGGCTTTTCTTTCTAGTGGTTCGATGATCTTAGTGATCGAAACATCGCCGTTCTTTTTAGTGATAATGGCATGCCCTGGGTCCAGCTCCTTAATATCTTCAAAATTTAAGTTGAAAACAGTTTGAATTACCGGTCTTTCTGAAGCTACCACTACAACTTCGTCGTCTTTGTAATAATAACATGGGCGAATTCCTGCAGGATCACGAAGTACAAAAGAATCTCCATGTCCCATTAGGCCAGCCATAGCATAACCGCCATCCCAGTTTTTAGAAGATTTTTTAAGGATTTTGGCAACATTAAGCTGCTCTGCAATATGCGGAGAAGCATCTTGTTTACTGTAGCCTTCTTTCTTTAATTTTTTGTATAATTTTCTAACTTCAGAATCTAAAAAGTGACCAATTTTTTCCATAATGGTCACGGTGTCTGCTTTCTCTTTTGGGTGTTGCCCAAGTTCAACCAGGTTATTAAAAAGCTGGTTAACATTGGTCATGTTAAAGTTTCCTGCAACAATTAGGTTACGGTGCATCCAGTTGTTTTGTCTTAAAAACGGGTGAACACTTTCAATACTGTTTTTTCCAAATGTACCATAGCGAACGTGGCCTAAGAAAAGTTCTCCTAAATATGGGATCTTTCTTTTTTGAAGCGCAACATCATCGGCATATTCTGGATGTTCTTTCATCTCGTCGTTAATACGCTGATTAATCTGCTCGAAAATATCCTGAATTGGTTGTGCCTGGTTAGAACGAATTCTACTAATGTAACGTTCCCCGGGCTGAACGTTTAATTTAATACTGGCAAAACCAGCACCGTCCTGCCCACGGTTATGCTGTTTTTCCATTAACAGGTACATTTTGTTTACGCCGTAAAAAGCAGTACCGTATTTTTCTTTGTAATATTCAAGTGGTTTTAACAGTCTAACCTGTGCAATTCCACATTCGTGTTTAATGGCGTCACTCATAGTTGTATTGTTGCTCCTTGTGGGATTTGTTTACTCGATAATCGAGATTTTTAATGCTGTCCTAATCCCGTATGCCGGGACGGGGTGCTTCTTAATTAATTTTCTATTTCAATATCGATTCTTTGCTAAGCGATACTGAGTTACTTTAGTAACAAAAAAAGCCCTGAAATTACAGGGCGTGTTTATTTATTTTAGCGCTATCTTAAACTGTGTGAGTTTTTTAAACTCTTCCAGTCGCGTGTTTATTTCTTCTTCAGAAAGATTTTTCATGCGTTCGGTTCCAAATTTTTCTACGCAAAACGAAGCAAGATTTGAACCATAAATTATAGCATTCTTTAAATTTTCAAAAGAAATATCATCTGTATGTGCTAAATAGCCAATAAATCCGCCAGCAAAAGTATCACCTGCGCCGGTTGGATCAAAAACTTCTTCTAAAGGTAAAGCAGGGGCAAAAAATACATTCTCGTCATGGAAAAGTAAAGCGCCATGCTCTCCTTTTTTAATAACTACATATTTTGGTCCCATTTTCTCGATCACTCTAGCTGCTTTTACTAAAGAGAATTCACCAGAAAGTTGTCTGGCTTCTTCATCGTTAATAGTAATTACATCTACTTTAGCGATTACCTGTTTAAGTTCTTCCAGCGTATTATCCATCCAAAAATTCATAGTATCTAAGACTACAAGTTTTGGGTTTTTAACCTGATCCAGTACACTTAGCTGAACTAACGGGTGTAAGTTTCCAAGCATCACGTATTCTGCATCTCTATAAGATTCTGGAACAACAGGATTAAAATCTGCAAGTACATTTAATTGCGTATCTAAAGTATCGCGAGAATTTAAGTCGTTGTGATATCTACCGCTCCAAAAAAATGTCTTCCCATTTTCAACAATTTCGATACCATCTATATTGATATCTTTTGAAGAAAGAAGATCCAGGTATTTTTGAGGAAAGTCACCACCAACCACAGAGACTACTGCACTATCTACATTAAAGTTTGAAGCCGAAAGGCCTATGTAAGTTCCTGCACCACCAAGAATTTTATCGGTTTTTCCAAAAGGAGTTTCGATAGCATCAAAGGCTACAGTTCCTACAATAACTAGTTTGCTCATAATTGCATTCAAAAATTATGCTGCAAATATACGGTTTGTTTTTCAAGCTGTAAACCAAAAGTTAAATTAGAAGATGTATAAGGTTAATTTTTAAAACCCTCATCTTCTAATAGCTCCTTTTCTTTAGAAGCTTTTACCGCCAGAGCATCGCATCTTTCGTTTTGTGGGTGGTTGTTATGGCCTTTTATCCAGGTGAACGAGACATTATGTTTGCGATACTCTTTTAAAAAGTCTTTCCATAAATCTGCATTCTTACGATCTTTAAAGTTCTTTTTCTCCCACCCAAAAACCCATTTTTTTTCTACAGCATCGGCTACATATTTAGAATCTGTAAATACTCTAATATTAAGATTAGGCTTTTTAAGTTTTTTTAATGCTTCTATAACCGCTAAAAGTTCCATACGATTATTGGTGGTATGCTTAAAACCCTGGGCAAATTCTTTTTTATAGGATTTACCCACCCATTCCATAACTATACCATAGCCACCTGGCCCGGGATTGCCACGGGCGGCTCCATCAGTATAAATTCTAACCTGTTCCTGCAATGCTTAGGAGTCTTTTTGTAGTAATTGTTCTATCACCAAAGGAAAATGATGATGCTCTAATTCGTGGATTTTGGAAGCCAAACTTTCAGGAGAGTCATGTTCTTCTATGCTTGTTTTAGCCTGAAGTATATGCTCCCCTTCATCATAATGTTCATTTACAAAATGAATAGTAATACCGCTTTCTTTCTCTTTATTAGAAATTATAGCCTCATGTACCCGCATTCCGTACATCCCTTTTCCTCCATAATTAGGTAATAAGGCGGGATGGACATTAATAATACGATTAGGGAAATTTTCGATAATGTTTTTAGGTACAATCCATAAGAAGCCAGCAAGAACAATTAGATCTGGATCGATATCTTTTAAGACATGTAATACTTCGTTGGAATGATAAAAGGAATCCCTATCAAAATGTAAGGCCTGTACATCTAAATTATAAGCACGGCGCAAAACTCTGGCGTTTCGTTTGTTCGAGAAGACCGCAACTACCTTAATATTTTCAGAATTTTCGAAATACCGTATAATATTTTCGGTATTTGAACCTGAACCGGAAGCAAATATTACGATTTTTCTTACGTTACTATTATTTGGTTGATCACTCAAAACAAGGCTATTAACAATTATTAGGAGATAAAGTTAACCTCTTTCATCGAAAAATATGTAAATTACCTTCACATTTTTAAAGTAAAAATCGGTTTTAAAATAAAGTTTTTTATTTTTGCCACCTAATCAAAATTAAAATAAAATATTATGTCTGACATTGCATCAAGAGTAAAAGCGATTATCGTTGACAAATTAGGTGTTGATGAGAACGAAGTTGTTAATGAAGCAAGCTTCACCAACGACTTAGGTGCTGATTCATTAGATACTGTGGAATTAATCATGGAATTCGAAAAAGAATTTGATATCCAGATTCCAGACGACCAGGCTGAAAATATCGCAACAGTTGGTCAAGCAATTTCTTATATTGAAGACGCGAAAAAATAAATTTAAAAGATCCATATGGAGTTAAAGCGAGTTGTAATAACGGGCTTGGGTGCCCTTACCCCAATCGGTAACAATATTAGCGAATATTGGGACGGCTTGGTAAATGGTAAAAGTGGTAGTGGCCCTATTACGCATTTCGACCCCGAAAAGTTCAAAACAAAATTCGCTTGTGAACTCAAAAATTTTAATCCATTAGACTACTTCGACAGGAAAGAAGCTAGGAAGTTGGATAAATTTACCCAATATGCCATGGTAGCTTCAGATGAAGCTATCGCAGATTCTGGAATAGACCTAGATGCGGTAGATAAATATCGTGTAGGTGTAATCTGGGGTGCCGGGATTGGTGGATTGGAAACCTTCCAGAACGAAGTGCTTAACTTTGCGGCGGGAGATGGAACTCCAAGATTTAATCCTTTCTTTATTCCTAAAATGATCGCAGATATTGCTCCTGGTAATATCTCTATTAAACATGGTTTTATGGGAGCTAACTACACCACGGTGTCAGCTTGTGCTTCTTCAGCCAATGCAATGATAGACGCATTAAATAATATCCGTTTAGGATATAGCGATGTGATAGTTTCAGGAGGATCAGAAGCTGCTGTTACTATTGCAGGAATGGGAGGATTTAACGCCATGCATGCCCTTTCTACCAGAAACGATAGCCCAGAGACTGCTTCAAGACCTTTTGATGCAACTCGTGATGGTTTCGTTCTAGGTGAAGGTGCCGGTGCGCTTATATTGGAAGAGTATGAGCACGCAAAAGCAAGAGGCGCAAAAATCTATGCTGAAGTAATTGGAGGAGGTCTTTCTTCAGACGCTTATCACATGACGGCTCCGCATCCAGATGGAAACGGTGTTGTTAGAGTGATGGAAAACTGTCTAAGAAATGCTGGTATAAAGCCTGAAGATGTAGATGCGATTAATACGCATGGTACTTCTACTCCTTTAGGGGATGTGGCCGAGTTGAAAGCAATTACTAAAGTTTTTGGAGATCACGCGAAGAATATTAATATCAATTCAACAAAATCGATGACGGGTCACCTTCTTGGTGCTGCCGGTGCGATTGAAGGTATTGCAAGTGTACTTGCCATGCAGCATGGTATAGTGCCACCTACAATTAATCACGAAAATGTTGATGAGAATATCGATTCTTCGTTAAACTTAACCCTTAATAAGGCTCAGGAACGAGAACTAAATATCGTAATGAGTAATACGTTTGGGTTTGGCGGGCATAATGCCTGTGTAGCATTTAGAAAATTAACAGAGTAACTCTTAATGAGTGTTATTCGAAACATATTAAATTCCCGTTCTTCTAAGGGCGGGAATTTTTTTAATTCTCTTCATAAATTACTTGGTTTTCGTCCCAAAGACCTTAATATATACGAGCGTGCTTTTACGCATCGATCTTTAAATATCAAGGACGAGCTGGGAAACCCTATTAATTATGAGCGTCTCGAATTTTTAGGAGATGCTATGTTAGGCTCTGTTATTGCTTCGCATCTTTATCAGGAAGTGCCAGAGGGAGACGAAGGTTATCTTACCAAAATGCGATCTAAGATCGTAAGCCGAAAACATCTTAATGAATTAGGAAAGGATATGAATCTTATAAGATTTGTAAAATCTAATATTCCTAACGATCAATTTGGAGTTAATATTCACGGAAACATTTTTGAAGCTCTTGTAGGAGCAATTTATCTGGATAGAGGTTACAATTACTGCAATAAGTTTATTTATAATAGAGTGATTGAGCCTTATGTTGACATCGAAACTCTTGAAGGAAGAGTAATAAGCTATAAAAGTCTTTTAATAGAGTGGTGCCAAAAGCAAAAAAAGGAATTTAATTATCAGGTTTACGAAGATACAGGTAGAGATGAATTGAAGCACTTTGCCGTGAAATTGTGGATTGATAAAAAAGTAATATCTAAAGCCAGGGCAACTTCTAAAAAGAAAGCAGAGGAAAAAGCATCAAAAAGGGCATATTATGCACTTCAAAATAAAATGAATTAATTTTTGTCATATTCGCTATAACTATAACGTTTTCGTGAAAAATTATGAAAATTAATCAATTTAAATCTTTATTTTTGTCATCGAAACTTTATCTTTAGCCTTAAAGTTGATTTAGCATGCAAGCACATAAAATGTTGCTGGATGATGTAGAAGAAGATGACTTTAAATTAATCGGAATTTATGCCAATTTAGAGCCATATAAAATGGCTTTTTTGCTAAACCGTTTTTTGAGTTTAAAGTTAATGCGCAGCCGCTTTGATGTCGATTTTAATCACAAAGACGCGCAGGCCATGTATGCTTTATTTACGTACAAAGACTTAGCTAATTATAGAGATTACAGCCTTGTAAGCAATAAATTTAAAGGTAAATCCAGAAAGATATTAAACGCTGGTACTTTATTTTTGGAAGAAGAGGTAAGACCTTTAGAGGTAAACCTTATTCCGCAATACAAAAAAGTTGATTTTTTTTTGAAGATAGAAGAAAACATAGAAGATCAACAGGTTCATCGATTGGTGAATCTAATAGGTCGCATTCCCCAGGTACAGGCTGCCTACAAGATCCATGTGGATCAATTAAAATCCAAACAAAATCTAATATTTGAATAATGCCAACAAATAAGAAGACAAAAATAGTTGCCACTTTAGGGCCGGCAACAAGTTCTAAAGACACCTTGAAAGAAATGCTCCAGGCAGGGGTAAATGTTTTCAGGATTAACTTTTCTCACGCTAATTATGATGATGTTAGAGAGCGTGTGCAGATGATTAGAGATCTTAATGAAGAAGAAGGTTTTACTGCTGCGATTTTGGCCGATTTACAAGGGCCTAAATTGCGTGTAGGAACTATGAAAGAAGACGTAGTTGTTGCTAAAGGAGATCAAATTGTTTTTGCTACAGGAGAAAAGTTTGAAGGTTCTAAGGAGCGCGTTTATATGAATTACGATGCTTTTCCTAGAGATGTAAACGAAGGAGAGCGTATTCTTTTAGACGATGGTAAATTGATTTTTGAAGTTGTTAGCACAAATAAAGAAAACGAAGTTGTAGCGAAAGTTATTCAGGGAGGACCTTTAAAATCTAAAAAAGGAGTAAACTTACCAAACACTAATATTTCGTTACCTGCACTTACAGAGAAAGATATTGAAGATGCAAAATTTGCTTGTAGTTTAGAGGTAGATTGGATTGCATTATCTTTTGTAAGACACGAAAAAGATATTATAGAACTTCAGGATTTAATTAAGGAGCATACAGAATATAAAATCCCAATCATTGCGAAGATCGAGAAGCCTGAAGGTGTAGAGAATATCGAAAAAATTGTTGCCTATTGTGATGGTTTAATGGTAGCTCGTGGAGATTTAGGAGTAGAAATTCCGGCTCAGGAAGTACCATTAATTCAGAAGAAATTAGTGCTTGTGGCTAAAAAAGCACGTATCCCGGTAATTATTGCAACCCAGATGATGGAAACAATGATCACCAGTTTAACACCAACCAGAGCAGAGGTTAATGATGTTGCAAACTCGGTTATGGATGGTGCAGATGCTGTGATGCTTAGTGGAGAAACTTCTGTTGGGCAGTATCCGGTACAGGTTATCGAGAAAATGGCTTCAATTTTAACAAGTGTAGAGAATTCTCCATTAATTAAAGTTCCTCACGATCCACCACACGTACGTACAAAAAGATATATTACTAAAGCGGTTTGTTTCCATGCAGCACACATGGCTAACGAGATTAAAGCAAAAGCAATTTGTACCTTAACAAATAGTGGATATACAGCTTTCCAAATCTCTGCCTGGAGACCAGAAAGTCATATTTTAGTTTTCACTCATAATAAGAGAATCCTTAACCGTTTAAGTTTACTTTGGGGTGTTAAGGCATTTTATTACGATAAATATAGCACTACAGACGAGACTATCGATGATATTAACAGCATCGCAAAAACTGGTGGTTTTGTAGAGCAGGGAGATTTTACAATTAATCTTGCAGCGATGCCAATTGCTTCTAAAGGAATGGTAAATACGCTTCGAGTTTCTGAAATTGAGTAATACCCAAACAATTTTTATAAAAGGAAAGACCTCGGATTTAATTCGAGGTTTTTTTTGTTTTATACTGAAGCTGAAATTCGATAAATTAAGCGGTAATTTTTAAAAATCGAATTTTAGCTGAACAACAACTTCCTTTTTCTCTTCTTTTTCTTTCACTGAAGGTTTATCGGTATTCAAATTAGAGAGAGAAATCCCCAACAGTCTAACCGAATCTTTCATTTTTTCCTGGTATAACAAATCTTTGGCCATTTCCAGGATCAAATCTTTGCTGGATATAAAGTAAGAAATGGTTTTACTTCTGGTTTGAAGTGTAAAATCACTATATTTTATTTTTAAAGTTACCGTTTTACCTGCAACTTTACTTTTCTGTAATCTACGTTCTATTTCTTCAGCAATATTTGTAAGTTTTTCAAGCATAAATACTTCCGAAGAAATATTTTCGCTAAAAGTGCGCTCTGCACCAAGGGATTTTCGCATTCGGTTTGGTTTTACTTCGCTTTCATGGATTCCTCTAACCACATTATAATAATATGGGCCGTGTTTACCAAAATGATCGGCCAGATATTCTTCAGATTTCGATTTTAGATCTTTTCCGGTAAAAATTCCCAGTCGGTACATTTTCTCGGCAGTCACTTTTCCTACGCCATAGAATTTTCTAATCTCCAATTGCTCCAAAAACTCTAAAACTTCCTCTGGATTTACCGTTTTCTGGCCATTAGGTTTATTGATATCGCTGGCAACCTTTGCAATAAACTTATTAATCGAAATCCCTGCAGAAGCGTTTAAGCCGGTTTTCTCTCTTATTTTATCCCTAATTTCGCGAGCGATCATGGTTGCGCTTGGGTTTCCCATTTTATTCTCGGTAACGTCGAGATAGGCCTCGTCTAGTGATAGAGGTTCAACCAGATCTGTATACTCAAAAAAGATGCTTCTAATTTGTAGAGAAACTTCCCGGTAGCGCTCAAACCTGGGCTTTACAAAAATAAGTTCTGGGCAATTTCTTCTGGCAATTACCCCGCTCATTGCGCTTCTTACACCAAACTTCCTGGCTTCGTAGCTGGCGGCACTCACCACACCACGTTGTGAACTACCACCAACGGCGATAGGTTTACCACGAAGTTCTGGATTATCATGCTGTTCTACTGAAGCGTAAAAAGCATCCATATCGATATGAATTATCTTGCGCATTTTCACTGTCTTGCAAATTTAATGCTAAAACAATCCAACATGAAAGTACACTAAATGAATTTCGTTATATTTAATAGAACGATCTAAAATTTGCATTATGGAAAAGACAGCTATCGTTTTAGGAGCAACCGGGCTAACAGGCCGGCATTTGGTAGAAGAGCTTTTAAAGAATAGAAATTATACAAAAATAACGTTATTTTCCAGAAGCAAATTTGGCAAAGAGCATCCAAAGCTCGAAGAACGTCTTATCGATGTGCTGAAATTAGAAGATTATAAAGAGGATTTTGATGCACACGATATTTTTTGTTGTGTTGGTACCACTAAAGCAAAAACTCCCGATAAATCGCTTTACAGGAAGATTGATTATGGGATCCCGGTTACCGCAGCAAAGCTAGCCGAAAAAAATGGGGCAGAATGCTTTGTGGTAATTTCAGCTATGGGAGCCGATGCGAATAGCAGTATTTTTTATAATCGCACCAAAGGTGAAATGGAACAGGATGTCATGGAAAAAAACATTCCAAATATTTACATTTTTAGGCCTGCATTAATTGTTGGCGACCGGGAAGAGAAGCGTTTTTTTGAGAAAATTGCCACGCATGCTTTTAAATTATTTAATTTTATCCTTGTAGGGAATCTTAAGAAATATCGATCTGTTAAATCTGAGAATATTGCGAAAGCGATGATGCATGTCTCAAATTTCTGGTATTCAGATTCCATAATTAAATCAGATAAAATAAATCAACTCGCAGCAAAATACGATGGTAGAAATTGAAAGGAAATTTTTAGTAAAATCTAAATTTTTTAAAGAAGAATCTTATCAAAATAATCGCATAAAACAAGGTTTTTTAAATACTAATCCACAACGAACCGTTCGTATAAGAATTAAAGATGAAACTGCCTTTTTAACCGTAAAGGGGAAAAATAATGAAGCTGGTTTAAGTCGTTTTGAATGGGAGAAGGAAATCGATAAAATGGAAGCTGAAGCACTTTTAAATCTCTGCGAACCAGGAATGATCGATAAAACTCGATTTTTAGTAAAATCTGGCAGCCATATATTTGAAGTTGATGAGTTTTATGGTGAAAACGAAGGTTTAATTGTTGCTGAAGTAGAGTTGGAAACCGAAGATGAAGTTTTTGAAAAGCCAGACTGGTTAGGGCAGGAGGTTACGGGAGATCCAAAATATTACAATTCGCAACTCAGTAAAAATCCGTATAAATCATGGTAAACTGTATTCGATTTTTGATGATTTTGAGCCTTATTTTTATTTCATGTAAGGAAGATAAATCAACTTCAGTAAAAGAAATAAAAGAGACAACAAACGAAAAAAATATTTCTGCTGAAGAAATGTCGAAGCAGTTGCAGGAAGATGGTTTTAAAACCTTTACTTATAAAGAAGGCGACACCACTTATTTAATGCAACAATATTATATGGTTTTCTTGAAAGCCGGGCCAAATCGAGATCAGGATTCGCTTAGTTTAGCAAAATTGCAGCAACAGCACATGGCACATTTAGAAAGAATGGCTGTAGAAGGTTATGCCAGTTTAATTGGGCCGTTTGAAGACAGCAGTGATGTAAAAGGAATTGCAGTTTACAATACCAGAACACTAAAAGAAGCCGATAGTTTAGCGAATTTAGATCCTATGGTGAAGGCGGGAAGATTAATTATAGAAGTTCATCCCTGGTGGACGGCAAAAGGCAATAAATTAAATTAAGCCTTAGATTTAATAATATTGATTATATCCTGTTTTTGTAAAACACCAGATTGCCGCCAAAGTTGAGCTCCATTTTTAAACAACATCATTGTAGGAACGCCTCTTACCTGATATTTTGCAGCTAGTTGCTGGTTTTTATCAACATCTATTTTAACGATTTTGATGTTTTCACCAAGCTCGGTCTTTACTTCTTTTAAAATTGGCGCTAAGGTTTTGCACGGCCCACACCAATCGGCATAAAAATCAATTAAAACCGGTTTTTCGTCTGCGATGATATCTCCAAAAGTGCTCATGTTATAAATTTTACTCGATAATCGGGATTAAATGCCAAATAGTTTCGTGCTGAAGTATTTTAATTGTTGGTGTTTTAAGCTGAAATTCGTTAAAATCAGTCTTAATTTTTATCAATTTACAACTTCAGGATTACGTAAAATTAGGAAATTCAGAAGGAAATTAAAATACAATATTGTTAAGTATTGGGCTTATTTTTCAGCAATACAAAAAACATCCACGCTCATTTCTCTACCTTCCAGTTTTTGTGGTCCCAAAGGCTTTACAATAAAGTTTTCGGCTATTTTAGGATTCTCATTAACCTTTCCAGAGATCAGGATTAATTTATCATAGGTTTTACAAAGCCCTTCTATTCTTGATGCTACATTTAAAGTATCGCCATGATAAGCAATTTCACGTTTTATATCACCAACTTCTACAGCGGTTACTAAACCTTGATGTGCGCCGGCTTTAAAAACAGGAATGTGATTGTAGATTTTTAAATAGTGTTGTTTTTTATACTGAAAGCGTTTGTGTACGGCAAAGAAAAACTCGACAGCAAGAGAAGTGTCGTAGCAACGTAATGGCCAGCTTACTACAATTTCGTCACCAACATATTGATAAATCTGAGCATTGTATTTTTTTACAATTTGATTGATGTCCATAAAACTTTCCTGGATAAAAGCACTGTATTTTAGGTGGCCCAGTTTTTCGGCTAATTGTGTAGAATCTTTTAAATCCAGAAACATGAACAATCTATTTTCTTCAGCTGGATAACGGAATTTACCTAGTAGAAAAGGAAGAATTAATCCTGGCCCAAACTTATTGGTCATCTGGCTAATAAAACTTAGCACCAGCGTCATAAATAGCGTGTAGCTTAAGATGATCACATTGTAGAATCTCCAGTTCATTCTTACAATATTTTCGGTGTACTGATTTAAAAAGGTTTCGCTGGCAAATTCAACCACTATAAATCGCAGTAATGAAATAATAATGGTTAATACCCCAAAGTAAAGAATACCACCAACCAGAATATTAAAACCTAAAGATCTATTTCTAAAGAGATGGTTTTTTAGAAAATGATCTGTAATTCCTAAACATAAACCAAGAAATGCTCCCAGGCTTAAAAACAGTGTTAGTACACCACTTATAGAAAGATCTGTAGATCTTCCCATTGCTTGTAGTACAGAGAGTGCGGTTAGGTGAATAATTAAAAACAATAATCCATAAGCAAAAATCCAGAAGATAACTTGTTTGATTATTTTGCTTAAAAATGGATATTGATTTGAAAAGCTATAGAAATTTAGAGCGTAATACTTTCCCATAAGCTGTTTTTGTGATGATCGATGAAAAAAAACTGGATAAGCAAAAGTATAACTTTTAAACGCATTCAGTTTTATTTCTACGATAAATTATACTATAAAACAGCCCCGATGTGAATTTCGGGGCTGTTTCCAACAATTAACAAATAACAATATTCAAACTATTGCCATCCTCCCCCAAGTGCCTGGTATAAATTTACCATGGAATTTAATTGGGAATATTTGGCGTTTATTAAATCTAATCTAGAGTTTAAAGCATTCTCTCTGGCCGTTAATACTTCCAGATAGTTTGCTAAACCGTAATTCAATAATTCTTCAGAATAATCTGTAGCAGTGCTATACGAGTTATATTCTTTTTCTTTTACCTCAATTCTATCTGTAGAGGCTTCATAATTGTAAAGCGCATCAGAAACTTCTTTAGTAGCATTTAAATAGGCTTGTCTAAACTGTAATCTTGCCTGTTCTTGTTGAGCTTCGGCTACTTCGTATTGTGTTCTTATTTCTCTTCTCTGAAAGATAGGTTGTGTAAGTCCGCCAACGATCGTAGCAAATAAAGAGTTTGTATCAAAAAGATCTCCTGCGCTCAAGGCTTGTAATCCACCATTTGCAGTAAGGGTGATTTGTGGATAGAAGTTTGCTCTGGCTGCATTTGTTAGCTCAAAAGCATTTACTAATCCATATTCTGCCTGCATAACATCTGGGCGATTTCTAAGCAATTGTGCCGGCACCCCTGTTTTTAATTCGGTATCAATATTTTGTCCTTCTAAAGAAGTACGCTCTATCGAGCCTGGTTCTTTAGCCAAAAGAATAGAAATCGTATTTTCTAATAATCGTATTTGATTATTAATATCTATAAGTAAAGCTTGCGCAGTGTATAATTGTGCTTCTGTTTGCTTAACACCAACTTCAGTGATATTTCCAGCTTCTTTTAAAGCTTTATTGGTTTCCAGACTTTTTTTACGGTTTTCGATTGTTTTTTCGGTTACCGCTTTTTGTTCGTCTAAAGCCACCAATTGGTAATAACTTGAAGCTATGTTTGCAATTAAAGTAGTTTTAACGGCCTGGTGTGCAGCAACACTTTGCAGGTAGCTGGCTTCAAAAGCACGTTTGTTACTTCTAATCCTTCCCCAGATATCAGCTTCCCAGGATAAGCTCCCTGAAACTTCATATTGATCTAAAGAAGAAAACAAACCACCAAACTGGCTATTAGAAGATAGTTCCTGGTGTGTTAAGGAAGCATTTCCTGTAAGTGATGGAAAGTAACCGGCTTTTCCTTGCTTTAGATAAGCCTCTGCAGCAAGAATTTGCTGCATGGCTACTCTAATATCAATATTATTTTCCAGTCCTTCTTCTATATATCCCTGCAATAAAGGATCTGTAAACATATCCTTCCAGGAAACATCGGCCATAGTGATACTATCCTGTGGCAGACGATCTGTTCTATAATTTTCTTCTTTTACCACCTCTGGTCGTTCGTATTCTTTAGCCACAAAACAAGATTGTAGGCTAAGAATAAGTACGGGTATTACCAGGGTCTTAAAATTTATCTTTCTTTTCATTTGTAATGGCTTTCTAAGATTCTGTGTTTTTTACGGCTTCTGGTTTTTTTCCAACTTTCTCCTGAAGCCATTGGAATAGAATAAATAGTATTGGGATCACAAATACCCCTAATACTGTTCCTATTAATAATCCACCAACAGCTCCGGTACCAATAGAACGGTTACCTGCTGCACCAACTCCGTTTGCCAGTACAAGTGGCATAAGTCCTAGGATAAAGGCAAACGAGGTCATTAGGATAGGACGTAAACGGGCTTTTGCACCATCGATAGCGGCATCTACAATGGATTCACCATTTTTACGTCGTTGTATCGCAAATTCTACAATAAGGATCGCATTCTTTGCTAATAATCCAACTAGCATGATCAAGGCGATCTGGAAGTAGATGTTATTTTGAAGCCCCATTATCTTAGTACTAAAATAAGCTCCAAAAATACCTAGAGGTAAGGATAAAAGTACAGAGAATGGTAACAGGTAACTTTCGTACTGTGCTGAAAGCAGGAAGTAAACAAATACCACACATAAGATAAAGATCATTACCGTCTGGCTACCTGCACTAACTTCTTCACGTGTTAATCCTGAATAAGCAATATCATAGTTGTTCGCTAGTTTAGAAGCCTCCTGTTCAACAATAGATATACCGTCTCCAGAACTAAATCCTGGGTTCATCGCAACGTTTAGCTTAGTCGAATTAAACAGGTTGAATCTTGTTACAGATTGTGGCCCGTAAACTCTTTCTAAACTTACATACTCACTAAGCGGAGACATATCACCAGTATTGGTACGAATAAACATTTTGTTTAGATCGTCTTTATCTGCACGCTCTTCCGGATATGCCTGAATGTATACACGATATTGTTTACCAAATCTAGAGAAATCGGCAGCATAAATACCACCAACATATCCCTGAATGGTTGCAAAGATGTCACTAATCGTAACTCCGGTTTGTTTCGCTAATGGAATATTGATATCCATTTGATATTGCGGGTAATTGGTATTAAATGCAGATTGCGCATATTGTACCTCTGGATGAGACATAATGTTCTGCATAAATTCCTGATTCGCCTGGTCAAGATCTTTAAAATTACCTCCAGATCGATCCAGAAGGTTAACTTCTACACCAGAAGAAGCACTAAATCCTGGAATACTTGGTGGAGCAAAGAAAATAATATTCGCATCTGGAATAGTAGCAGCAATACCAAATAACTTACCAGTTATTGCATCTGCAGATAGAGAATCTTCCCCTCTTTTACTCCAATCTTCTAGTTTAATAAATCCAAGAGCATAGTTACTACCTTGTCCATTCAATAAACTAAAACCATCTACCATGTTAAGTCCTTCAATTCCTGGTAGGTCTTTTACTTTGTTATAAAGTTCGCCAGTGATCTGATTCGTTTTATCTAAAGAAGAACCAGCAGGTAATTCAACATTGGCAAATACAATACCTCTATCCTCATTAGGTACGAAACCTGTTGGAGTTGTGGAGGCTGTCCACCATATTCCAACCGCTGAAAGGATTAAGATCACAGCCGTGATCCACTTATGTTTATAAAGGAAGTGTAATGATTTTCCGTAACGATTGATTGTAGCATTAAATCCACGGTTAAACGCAGCATAGAAACGCTGTAAGAAATTTTTCTTTTTATGATCTTCATGCTCATCATGCGGCTTTAAGAAAAGAGCACAAAGTGCGGGACTTAGCGTTAAAGCGTTTACTGCAGAGATAAAGATCGAAACAATTAAGGTGATACCAAACTGCTCATAGAAAACCCCGGTTGGTCCCGTAATAAATGTTACCGGAATAAATACCGCTGCCATTACTAAGGTAATAGATACAATCGCACCAGAAATTTCGTGCATCGCATCTATAGTTGCTTTTTGAGCATCTTTGGCACCTTCATCAATTTTGGCGTGTACAGCCTCGACTACCACAATCGCATCATCTACAACAATACCAATAGCCAGTACAAGTGCGAAAAGTGTTAGCAGGTTTATCGAATATCCAAAAAGGTTAAGGAAGAAAAATGTACCTACAATAGAAACCGGTACAGCTATAGCAGGAATAAGTGTAGATCTAAAATCCTGAAGGAAAATAAATACCACCACAAATACCAGAATAAAAGCTTCGAATAAGGTATGTACTACTTTATCGATAGAAGCATTTAAAAATTCATTTGTATCAAACGGAATAAAAACATCCATTCCCTCTGGGAAATCCTGTTTAAGTTCTTCCATTCTGGATTTTATGTTTTCAATAATTTCCTGAGCATTAGAACCTTTAGTTTGGTAAATTGCCATACTTACACTAGGATGTCCTAATGTTCTGGAATTCACCTGATAGTTCTGTGCATCCAACTGAATTTCAGCAACATCTTTAAGTCTTAAAAACTCTCCATTTCCAAGAGCTTTTATAATAATATCCTCGTATTGGCCTTCTTCTTTGTAACGCCCTGGATATTTAATGGTGTAAGAAAAGGTCTCCCCATTGTTCTGTCCAAGTGTACCAGCTGCTGCTTCTAAACTCTGTTCGTTAAGAGCAGCAGTAACATCTGCAGGAAC
Organism: Zunongwangia atlantica 22II14-10F7; assembly: GCF_002094855.1. GTDB lineage: Bacteria > Bacteroidota > Bacteroidia > Flavobacteriales > Flavobacteriaceae > Zunongwangia > Zunongwangia atlantica. The sequence continues at coordinate 15,952 of NZ_ARYN01000012.1, read as the reverse complement.
CAGGTTGTAGTTAGCAAGCTTATCAGGATTTAACCAAATTCTCATGGCGTAATCCTGGCGAGAGAATACGTTAACATCACCAACACCACTTACCCTTTTAAATTCAGGAACTACGTTAATATTAAGGTAGTTATTAATAAAGGTAGCGTCGTAATCTGGGTTTGTAGAATAAAAAGACAGGAACATTAAAGAACTAGTTTGTCTCTTTTGAGTTACAACCCCAGCCTGTGTTACCTCTTGTGGTAGCAGCGGGTTTGCTAATGCAACCCTGTTTTGTACGTTTACCGCATCGATATCAGGGTCGGTGTTCTGGTCAAAATAAACAGTGATCTCTGCAGTACCGTTATTTGTTGCTGTAGAAGTAATATAAGTCATTCCCTCTACCCCATTAATTTGCTCTTCAATAGGGATAATAACACTTTCCAGAATAGTTTCTGCACTGGCTCCTGTAAAGTTTGCGGTAACCTGCACTGTTGGTGGAGCAATATCTGGGTATTGCTCTACGGGTAAATTGCTAAGCCCAAGAACCCCTAAAATAACAATGATAATAGATATCACTGTAGAGAGGACGGGCCTTTCTATAAAAGTTTTAAGCATTTTCTTATTATCTAAGGATTATTGAAATAATTGATCTACTGGTTTAGCGATACTGTCAAAAGGAACTTCCTGAGGTTGGATTTGAGCTCCTGGTCTTAATTTACCAGCACCTTTTGCTACAATTTGATCACCTTCTTTTAGTCCAGATTTAACTACGTAAAGGTTGCCAATAGCAGCTTTTGTTTCTACTCCTGTAGATTCCACTTTATTGCCTTCGCCTACTTTATATGCTAAAACCTTTCCTTGTTGCTCGAAAGTAGAGTTTTGTGGTACTACCGTTGCATCTTCGTAAGTTACCGGGATTTTTATAGTACCACTGTTACCGTTAGAGATAAGTTGGTTTGGATTATCAAAAATAGCTCTGAAGCTTACAGTACCAGTGTTTTGATTAACCTGGCCAGTAACCGTTTGTATCTTTCCTTTTTCTTCATAGGTCTCTCCGTTAGTTAAAACCAAAGAAACTTCAGGGAAGTTATTTACTTTTTCCTGTCTTGTATCTCCTTCAGTAGATTGAATAAAGTTTAAATAATCAGATTCGTTCATCGAGAAATAAGCGTAAACCTGTTCGATATCAGAAACTGTAGTAAGCGGGGTGGTATCGTTAGGGCCAACAAGTGTTCCCTGTCTTAAACGAATAGAGCCAACATAACCATCTACCGGGCTTTTTACCGTAGCATAACCAATATTAGCCGTGATACTTTCGTATTGACTTTTGGCTTGTTCTAACTGGGCTTTAGCAGTTTCTAACTGCACTTCACTAATAATATCTTTCTCTACTAGTGGAGCTAAACGATCTACTTCAACCTGTGCAGCATTAACGCTTGCTTTTGCAGCATTGGCATCTTGAGTTAGGGATTGGGTTTCTAGCTTGAAAAGAGCCTGGCCTTTTCTCACTTTCTCACCTTCATCTACAAGTACTTCCTGAATGTATCCCTGTACTTTTGCTCTTACATCACTATTTACAATACCTTCGATTCTGGTTGGAAACGAGTTATATCCCGTTACGGTTTTAGTAGTGATTTTTATTACAGGAAATGGCTGTGCTTGTTGTTGAGCTTGCTGTGCCTGTTGTTGGTTCGATTTATCATCTCCGCATGAAATGAGCATAAGAACTCCCGCGGCAAGACCAATATAAGTTTTAATTGTTCTCATTATTAAATAATTAGGGGTAAAGGATTATTAGATTTCTATTTTAGACATTTTGTTAATTACGTTCTCAATATTCACTTTTTGAGACTCTAAATACTCTCTGAATAGCAGTGCAATTTGCCCTGTATTCTGAAATTTCTGAGTATTATTCGTTTTATTGAAGTTTATGATCTTATCTATTAGTTTTATTTCGTCTGATATATTTACATGATATTCTTCCAGAGTGTTTTTCAAATAATAAGTGCTGGCTCTAAAATATCTTTTACGATCACCAGGTTTAGTGAAATATTCTACTTTTTTAAGTTGTAAAAGATGATTAAGATGAGTTGAGACAGAACTTTTACTTGCACTTGTAATACTTAATATCTCATCGAAAGTGTGACCGTCTTTTGGAGAAAGAATCATTATAGCATAGATCCTTGCCGCTAATGGCGCAAGTTGATGCACCTGCTCAAAGCGAACACCTATTTCTTCAATTAACTTGCTTTTTTCTTCTGAACAACAACTCATAATTCAAAATTTAAAAGCGCAAAGGTATGATTGGTTCGGGAAATACCGAACTAAACAAACTTAAAAAAATGTTAATTAATTTTTAGATCGCAAAAAATCAAGTTCGTTGCTTCTTAATAAAAAGCCAATCCTTATCATGCTTCGATATTGATTGTATTCAATTAAGTTTTCATCATAACCGGTAAACCATTCTAAAATGATAAACTGGTTTACGCTGTTAAATGGATTGTACAATAATCGTGGCCTGGCAGCACCTTTCCAATCCCAAGACAAACCTTTTTGAAGCATAAGCTGAGCATAAAGCTTGTTAGGAATAAATTCATAATCAAAATTCAGTTGGCCGTATCCAGAGTAATCCATTAGATCTGGATTACTCTCTTTGTAGTAAAAAGGCAACCAGGCTTTCACTCCGGCTACAAGTTTTTTTGAAATTGATTTGTGATATTCTAAAGAAACAAAATTCCAGCTACGCGAATAAATACTGTCGCGACCATTCGATTCGTGCTCTAAAGCCAGAGTAGCCAAAGAGTTCACTTTATTAGATTTGTCGTAGAAATATTTAGAATACGCAATCCCAGGATTAAAATTTATTTCTTCAAAAGGGCTGGAAAATTCGTAGATATTCCAGAAAGCCTTTTGGGTATATTTCAAAAATAAATACGAATCCTGCGGCACTTTTTTTCTGAAAAGCAATTGCTTAAAACTTACCTGGTATTTAGCATCTGCAGTCTTTTTGCTAATTCCGGTATGAGTAGGAACGCCGGTAATAAAATAATTGTCTTTATGAATGGTGAAAGATGGAATCGTCTTTACACTATCCTGTAGTTCTTCTTTTGTAAGTCGTTGCGCATAAACAGAAGGAAGCAGAAAAAGGCAAATTATTGCTGAATAGAAAAGTTTCATAAAACAGGGATTTATCTATAAATACAGGTCTTAAAGCAATTGGACAGAAAACCGATTTTTGAAATTTTCAGACTAAAAACTTTTAGAGCGGTTTTGCAAATTTAGAAGTTCATATTATTTAGAGCTTTGCTTTAACAAATAAAAAAGCCCTGTCAAAAAAACAGGGCTTTTAAATCTATATCTTTTAAACTGAAATTATTCACCGTAAATACCAATTTTTAATTCACCTTTTTTATTCATCGTCGCTCGGTACATCCCGGCGGTATTAAATTCCATGGCTACATTACCATCGTGATCTATGGCTACGATTCCGCCATCGCCGCCCATTTCTGGTACTTTTTTCTGAATAACTTCCGCAGCCGCTTCCTGTAAACTTAGTCCTTTATATTCCATTAATGCTGAAATATCGTAAGCTACCACGCCACGTATAAAAAATTCTCCCCAACCGGTAGACGATACCGCACAGGTTGCATTGTTAGCATATGTTCCGGCGCCTATGATGGGAGAATCGCCAATTCTATTCCATTTTTTATTGGTCATCCCGCCGGTAGAAGTTCCCGCTGCAAGATTTCCATTTTTATCCAAAGCAGCACAACCTACAGTTCCAAACTTCGAGTCTTTTATAAAACTATCGTAATTGGCAGCTGTTTTATTTCCTGCTTTTTCGGCTTCGCGCTCTTTTACACGTTGTAAACTTTTAAATCGATTTTCAGTATAAAAGTAGCTGGGATCAACGATTTCTAGTCCGCGTTGCGCGGCAAATTCCTCAGCTCCTTTCCCGGCAAGCAATACATGTTCAGAGTTTTCCATTACTTCATAAGCCAGGTTGATAGGATTTTTCACATTCGAAACTCCAGCGACTGCACCGGCATTTAAAGTTTCTCCATCCATGATCGAAGCATCCAGCTGGTTGGTTTCGTCATTCGCAAAAACCGCCCCTTTGGCTGAATTGAACAATGGCGAATCTTCCATCACATTTATAGTTCGTTGTACTGCTTCGATCGCTGTCCCACCATTTGCTAAAATTTCGTGACCTGTTCTTATGGCCTCTTCAAGTTTTACTTTGTATGCTTTTTCAAGAGAATCGGTCATGTTTTTTTTAAGGATCGTACCGGCACCGCCATGAATTACAATTCCAAAATTAGGAATACTGTCATTTGTATTTTCGGTTGTGTTTTCTTCGGAAGTTGAAGAAGTAGCACTTTCTTTTTCTGAAGTTTCTCCGCAAGAAATAAAGGTGAAAATGCTAAAAAGAAGAAGTAGTTTTTTCATCGAATATTAGAGTTTAGATGGCCTGAAGTTATATAAATTAATTGAAATCTTTAAAACTGCGTTAGTGATAGCAGTGAAAAGCCCGTAAAGCGCCTTTTTTGGCGCTGCGGACTTGCAACGGATAGCACGGTGGCCAAAAAAACGCAGTGATTTTGGCCAAACGCCCTAATTAGTATAATACAATATATACTTATAGCGTTTCTAAAAATCATCCTGAAATCGCCCAATCTTAGCCATAGTAAAGCGCCAGATATTTATCGATTCTTGGGTTTCTTTTGTTCATATTGTTTAATTTTAGGTTCAAAAATTATATTATGGCTGTAGCTAAACCTTTTAATCTTACCAAGTGGATCGAAGAGAACCGCGATACGTTAAAACCACCGGTTGGAAACCGAAATTTATACAGAGATGCAGAGGATTATATCGTGATGATCGTTGCCGGGCCAAATGCCAGAAAGGATTATCATTATAATGAAACCGAAGAATTATTTTACCAGCTGGAAGGGAATATCGAAGTTCATGTTCAGGATGAAGGTGTGAAAAAAACCATGAAATTGGGGCCTGGGGATATGTATTTGAATCCGGCTAAAGTACCACATTCGCCAGTTCGTCACGAAAATTCTCTGGGATTGGTGATAGAGCGTAAACGAGTGGATTTGCCGGGTGAAGATGGTTTGTTATGGTTTTGCGATAATTGTAACCATAAATTGCACGAAGTTTATTTTCCACTAGAAGATATCGAAAAGGACTTTTTAAAACACTTTAAAGACTTTTATGCTAGTGAAGACTTAAGAACCTGCGATAATTGTGGTGAGGTAATGCCAACCGATCCTCGTTTTGTGGCAGATGAAGATTAAGCAAAGGAACAAACAAACTACACAAAACACGAAATGAGTCAAATCGCAAAAGATTTTGGAATTGATAAAGCTTTAGAAGAATTAGGGCTTCAAGATATAAACAACGGAACTTCGACCGGGAAAGATTTCTTTTCTAACGGAGAAATTATCGAATCTTATTCTCCAGTTGATGGAGCTTTGATAGGAAAAGTAAAAGCCACCACGCCTGAAGATTACGAGAAAGTGATCACAACGGCAGAAAATGGCTTTAAGAAATGGCGTACAATGCCGGCTCCGCAACGAGGCGAAATTGTTAGAAAATTTAATGACGAATTACGCCGACTAAAAGAACCACTGGGAAAACTGGTTTCTTACGAAATGGGAAAATCGTATCAGGAAGGTTTAGGCGAAGTTCAGGAGATGATCGATATCTGTGATTTTGCGGTAGGATTATCAAGACAATTACACGGTTTAACGATGCATTCTGAACGTCCCGGACACAGAATGTACGAGCAATACCATCCGCTTGGCGTGGTTGGGATCATTTCAGCGTTTAACTTTCCGGTAGCGGTTTGGTCGTGGAATACCGCTTTAGCCTGGGTTTGTGGTGATGCTTGTATCTGGAAAGGTTCAGAGAAAACTCCGCTTACCTCAGTAGCTTGCCAGAATATCGCTGCTCGCGTGTTTTCTGAAAACGGAGTGCCAGAAGGTATTTCCTGTTTGATCACCGGCGATTATAAAGTAGGCGAGTTGATGACCAAAGATGAGCGAATTCCGCTAATATCTGCAACAGGATCTACCAGAATGGGAAAAACAGTAGCGAAAGAAGTAGCCGGTCGTTTAGGAAAATCACTTTTAGAATTAGGCGGAAATAACGCCATTATCGTCACTCCAGATGCGAATATTAAAAATACGGTGATCGGAGCGGTTTTTGGAGCGGTAGGAACTTGCGGACAGCGTTGCACGTCTACGCGAAGATTAATTGTGCACGAAGATGTTTATGAGAAGGTAAAAAATGCGATCGTAGATGCTTACCAGCAAATTAAGATCGGGAATCCGTTAGATGAAAATAATCACGTTGGGCCGCTTATCGATAAAGATGCGGTGAAAAATTACCAGGCTGCTTTAGAAAAAGTTGTTGAAGAAGGCGGAAAAGTTTTAGTAGAAGGTGGCGTTTTAGAAGGTGAAGGTTACGAAAGTGGTTGCTATGTAAAGCCTGCAATTGCTGAAGCTGAAAATCATTTTGAGATCGTTCAACACGAAACTTTTGCACCCGTGCTTTATATTATGAAGTATAAAGGTGATGTGAGCAACGCGCTAGAATTACAAAACGGCGTTCGCCAGGGACTTTCTTCAGCAATTATGACGAATAATTTACGAGAAGCCGAACGTTTCTTATCGGTTGAAGGCTCAGATTGTGGAATTGCCAATGTAAATATTGGAACTTCCGGAGCTGAAATTGGTGGCGCTTTTGGTGGTGAAAAAGAAACCGGTGGTGGTCGTGAATCTGGCTCTGATGCCTGGAAAGTCTATATGCGTAGACAAACCAATACAATTAATTACACCACAGAATTACCTTTAGCACAAGGAATCAAATTCGATTTATAACGCATAAAAATTAGTGCTGAAATTATACAATATCAACCTCGTAGTTTTTCTAAAATTACGAGGTTTTATTTTTTAGTTCTGTTTGCTTTCTAAACTCTTTTGGAGATCGATGTACGATTTGTTGGAAAGCATAGCTAAATGCTGAAAGGCTGTTGTAGCCGCAACTGTAAGCAATTTCAGTGATTGAAAGATCTGTTTGCAAAAGCATTTCCATACTTTTAATAGTACGCGAAAGTTTTACGTATTGCAAAAACGAAGTTTCCATATTCCCCTGAAACAAACGCGAAAGTGTACGTGAACTCTGCCCAAATTCTTCAGCGATTTTATCTAAATATAAAGGCTGATCGATATGTTGATGAATGTATTTTAAGATAGGTCGCAAAGTTTCATTTTCGGTCGTAGGCAAAACGATAGGCAAAGGATTTTCAGCAGCATCTAACACGATATTCTTTAGCGCTAATAAAAATTCTAATTGAGTTTTGTCTTTTTTAGTAACATCTCCGCGCCATTTTTCAGTATAATAGATCATTTCCATCAACAGATCGGTGACGGGAAAAATACCGCCACGTTCCTGTAATTTATGGTCTTTCGGGATCACCCATTTTGGGAAGAAAATATTCCGAACAAATTTTACAGAAGTCCGTGAAATCACGTTATGTTCTCTTCCTGCCGGGATCCAGATAAAATGCCTTGCCGGGAAAAAGTATGATTTATTCCGCGTATTTAAAAAAGCAACGCCACCTTCTACATAGCTCATTTGGTGTTTATTGTGGCTGTGCATTGGCAATTGCTCTTCAATTTTAGTGTGATGTACAAAAAAGCTATCAGAATCACGTTTTACTTTCTCTAAAAATGGATGCATTGAAAGATTACTTCAGAAATTAACATTGGCTGAAATTATAAAATATTTGTCTAAGTTTTGAAAATAAGACTTGAAGATATGGCAGAAATTTGCAAAATGAAATTTAAAGAAGTGAACGACAGAATTATAAAGCTTGCTTTAAGTCTCTTTTTGTTGAATTTTAGTCAGTTGGCAATGGCGCAGGTCACTCAGGATAGCATTCCGCTAAGTCTTGAAGAAGCCTGGAATCGCGCTAACACCTACAGCAAAGAGATTCGGTTAAGAGGTTTTGATACAGAAATAGGTAAGGAGAACGTAATCGACGCTAAGCGTCAACGTTTACCGCACGTAGAAGTAGAAGGAAGTTACGGGCAGCTTTCTAATATTCCAATTTTTGTTGATGGAATTAGAAATGATGCCGAATACATTCATTTAGAAGATCACACGACGTATAACGCCGGAGTACAGGCGTATTTCAATATTTATAACGGAAACAAAACCAATCTCCAGATTTCTGAAGCTGAAACAAGACAGGAATTATTAACGTATCTGGAAGAAGAAACCGCGTCTGCTATTCATTATCGTGTCGCTGAAGCTTATTTAGATATGCAGCGTTCAATGGAATTTAAGCAGTTAATTCTTCAGAATATCGAACGAAATGAAAAGCGCTTAGACCAGATCACGAAATTGTATGAAAATGGCGTGGTTTTAAAAAGTGACCTTTTGCGTGCAAAACTTCAGCTTTCAAGACAACAAACCAATTTGTTGGAGATGAAAAATAATGTAGAGTTGGCCACGCAATCGCTAAATATTCTGGTAGGTTTTGAAGATGAACAGCCCATAAAACCTGTAGATAGTATACAGGTGAATATGCTAAAAGCCGAACAAACTTATCGCGATTATGTAAATGATGCGCTGGAAGTTTCGCCAAGATCAAGAATTGCTGAAAAGCAGATCGAAATGCGCGAACTTCAGGAAGAAGAATTAAAAGCCGATAAATTGCCAAGAATAGGTTTGTTTGGAGATTACACTTATTCCTACCCTCAAATTCAGTTGTATCCTTACGAAACAGCTCCATATCTTTTGGGAATTGCCGGGATACAGTTAACCTACGATCTTTCAGCTTTATATCACGATAAACATAAAGAAGAAGCTGCAAAAATCGCGGTAGAGCGTCAAAAATTAGAGCAGCAAAATACCGAAGATCAGCTTCGAAAAGGTGTAAAAGCTTCCTATAAACATTTACAGGAAGACCTCGAGAAAATTGAAATTGCGAAAATGAATATCGACCAGGCGCAGGAAAGTTACCGAATCGTGAACCAAACTTATTTCAATCAGCTTTCCTTACTTACCGATCTTTTAGAAGCAGATACGCAATTATTGCAGGCGAAATTCGAGCTGGTAAACAATAGAATTTCAGCAAGATTACACTACTACCAACTACTTAAAATAACAGGCGAATTATAATGAGCGATAAAATTAAGAAATACGAAAATATAGATAGGGCAGCGGTAAAAACAACTTATATCGTTGCGCTAATTGTGTTATTGGCGCTTATCATTTGGGGCGTGTTTGCGATGATCAACTTTTGGAGATACGAAGAAACCAACGATGCGCAGGTTAAAGAATATATTAACCCAATTTTGAGCAGATCTAACGGATACGTTCAGGAAATTAGGTATAGCGATCATCAAAAAGTAGCGAAAGGCGATACGCTAATCGTTTTAGATAAAGATGAAGCGAATGTGAATTTGCAAGAAGCCGAAGCTGCTTTAGCTTCCGCAGAAGCTCAACTAAAAGTTTTAGAAAGCAATGTAGGAACTGCGAGCAGTAACGCCAGTGTGAGCCAGGCAAAAATTAGTGCTGCAGAAGCCGAATTATGGCAACAGCGGCAAGAATTTAATCGCTATAAAAAATTGTTAGAAGGTGAAGCGGTTACCCAACAACAATTTGAAAATGTAAAAACCAGGTTAGAAGTTGCAAAATCGAATGTTGAAGCAATTAAAAACACCTACGATGCTTCGCAAGGCAGAACCCGAGATGTAAACGCACAGATCGCGGTAGCGAAAGCCAATATTCAGCAGCGAAAATCGACTTTAGAGCGTGTAAAACTGGATATGAAATATTCGGTGATCGTAGCACCATCAGACGGTTATATGGGGAAAAAGAATTTGCAGGAAGGCCAGTATGTTCAAAAAGGACAAACTATTGGTTTTATTGTAGATCAAAACCAGGGAAAATGGATCGTTGCTAATTTTGAAGAAACGCAGATCGCGAAAATGCAGGAAGGCCAGGAAGCCACCATTACGGTAGATGCTTATCCCGATCAAACTTTCCACGGAAAAATAGAATCACTTTCGCCGGCAACAGGATCTGAATTTTCTTTGTTACCAACCAATAACGCCACCGGAAATTTTGTAAAAATTACGCAGCGTTTCCCGGTTAGAATTCTGTTTACAGATGATGCTTCAAAATTGCAAAAACTTCGTGCAGGGATGAATGCTGAGGTTTTTGTACCAAAATCTTAAGTTATGCCGAGTGCAAAAAATAGTGATGTTTTTAAAAGCTGGGTGCCAGATTGGTTAATTTTAGTAGGCATTTTTTTATTTTTAATTCCGATTGCTTCGGTATTGGGGATTTACATGGCCGGGATCAATAGCGCTGCAAGTTATTACGGGATCGATGCGATCGATGTTCGCCTGTCTGTAGTGATCTTTTACTTGGCGATCGTTTGTGCTTTCCCGATAGAAAAACATTTTTTTAATCGGTTTTCATCGAGGCCGTATTTGGTAGGATGCGCATTAATTTACGTAGCGATTAATCTCATTTTATATTCTACAAGTAGTTTTGCGGTCTTATTGATCTTGCGATTTCTTGGCGGTGTGTTATCGCTAAGTTTTATTGGGATAAGTTTTAGTATGATCTTTAGGCAATTTCACGCGCAACGTAGTCGGGTTTTGGGATACGCAACCTTATATTCTTCGTTATTTGCAACGGCGCCATTAGCGCAGATCTTAGATGCTTATGTGTTTACTGAATACGATTTCAATACGATTTTCCTGGTAAAGATCTATGCTTTGATTCCGGGATTATTATTGTTTTTATTTCTGCTGAAACCAAAGATCGATCTACGTCCAGAAGGGAAGATTCCGTTTAAAAATGTAGACTGGAAGAGTTTTGTATTGTTGGCAACCCCGCTAATCTTGATCGCTTATATTTTATTGTACGGTCAATATTATCACTGGTTTAAAAGTATAAGAATCACATTTTGTATGATCGCATTTGTATTTTTTACGATGCTTTTTGTGATAAGACAATTAAAACTGAAAGAGCCTTATATCGATCTTGGTGTTTTTAAAACCAGAAATTTTAGGATCGGAATGTTATTGCTTATCGCTTTTTATTTTGCAAAAGGCGATACCAGTGCGCTCTATGGTTTCTTCGGAAATAGTGTGAATTTAGATATGTATAATCAAGGTTATGTGATGCTGATCAATGCCGTGGGGATTATTGTTGGCGCTGCTTTATCCGCTAGATTTATTCTGGCTAAAATGAATATCAGGCTAATTTGGATCACCGGGTTTGCTGCCTTGTTGGGATATCATTTGCTGAGTTTAAACGTGCTTGCTAACCAGGCTGAAATGAGTGATCTTTTGCTGCCTTTATTTTTACAGGGTTTTGGTAACGGAAGTTTAATTTTATCGATTGTAATGTTTTATGTAACCGCCGTACCGCCAAACATAGGATTTTCAGCATCGGTAACCGGTGTAGCGTTTCGGTTTTTTACGTTTACTGCAAGTATGGCGCTAGTTTCGTTTATGAGTTTGCATCAACAAAAAGTGCATCAACAATCTTTTGCTGAACATCTAACAGCCGATAATCCTATTGCAATGCAACATATCGCTGAATATTCTCAAGCTTTACAGCAAGAAGGAAATTTGGTTGAATCGCCTAATGCATCAAATGCGTTGTTGAGTCGTGAAGTCGCCAAGCAAACCAACTTGATGTTTGTTAGAGATTACTTTATTTATATGAGTGTTTTTATAGGTTTTGTGATGCTGGCGATCGCATTAATTCCGCATTTTCATTACCATATAAGAAAGATAGGAGCAAAGCTGATTCCCGTTTAAGTTCGTTGAGCTTTAAAACCGAATTTAACTTTTAGCCGAATAATTTTCAAAATTCCGGTTTTCGATCGTTAGGTCTCCCCAAGCTTAATGATCGAAACCGGAATTATTTTTTTTGGTTGTTTTTATGACCAAATATGATATTCCAATGACTGCAATGATTAGGCATAAAGGGGAATAAAATACGTTATCCAAATTTGCGAATTCAGTTCCTTTAACTTGCTTGAAAAAGCCAAAAAATCTAAAATCACCTATTGATCTTATCAAAAAAATGATAGGTATTATCCAAAGCAAAAGTTTTCGAGTAGAATCTAATAATTTGTTTTTTAGTGATGTCTTTGAAAAGTAGTAAAGAAAGCCAAAGAGTAGTAATAATGATCCAATTGCAATACAATCAATTGTACTTGGTTGGAGAATTTTGATTCCTTGTTCGTTACTCGGTATTGCGCTTTCGAAACCCCATTTTCCGCCAAGTGCCCAATAAAAATGAATGATTGAAAGAGTGAAAAATATAACTGTCAATATTCTGGCAAGTTTGCTTTTCATTTTCTTTCAGTTGATGCAAATTTCAGAAAAAACTACTTGGTTTTCTTTACGTATTGGGTAAGGATCACGATATGCTGTCCTTCAACACGACCTTCAATTTGTTCAGCGTTATCCCAAACCAATGAAATACGATGAACAGCTGTACCACGTTTTGCCGTAAAATTTGCGCCTTTTACATCCAGATCTTTGATAAGTACAACCGAGTCGCCATCTGCCAGGATGTTTCCATTACTGTCTTTATGGATAATTTTTTCAGCTTCATCTTCGGTTTCTTCCGTAGATTTTGCCCAGGCTAAAGATTCTTCATCCAAATACATCATATCTAATAAATCCTGCGGCCAGCCTTCGCTGCGTAAGCGATTCAGCATTCGCCAGGCCACGATTTGTACCGGTAAATGTTCGCTCCACATACTTTCGTTTAAGCAACGCCAGTGATTAGGATCTACTTTTTCCGGATCTTCGATTTGGTCTACACAATTCTTACAAGCATAGATCGAATCGTCTAAAGTACCTTCAGAAGTTGGCGGTACCTGATAGATTTGTAAGTCGTGTTCGTAACCACATAATTCACATTTGTTGCCACTACGGTCTGTTAATCGTTTTTCAAGTACGCTCATTGTCTAAAAATTTCTGCAAAAATACATTTTATTCTAGCTTATAAGCGGGAATAATACATTTTGTTAAAATTAGAGCTTTTTGGCATTGATTTTTTTGAAGAATTCGGTTCTATAGGTGTCGCCAAGCGGAAGATCTTTTCCGTTTATCCAAACCTCAAAATTGTCGGTTTTTTCGATCTTATTTAAGGCTACGATATACGATTTGTGAATTTTAATGAAGTTTTCTTCAGGCAAACTCTGCTGAATCTTTTTCAGCGTATTGTAAGTTACTAATTGCTCTTTTTTAGTATGAATTACCACGTAGTTTTTGATACTTTCAGCATAAAGAATATCATCTAGTTTCACTTTTTGAAAGCGATTTTTCCCATCGGTCTTCACAAAAAAATAGTCCTCAGAATCAACAATATCGGGTTGTATTTCCGTAGAAATTTTCTTTTTTACTTTTTCAACAGCTTCGATAAATCTTGGAAACGCGATAGGTTTTAGCAAATAATCTATCGCATTTACCTGAAATCCTTCTACAGCAAACTGCGCGTAAGCCGTTGTAAAGACGATATTGGTAGTTTCGCCTATCATTTTTGAAAGTTGAATCCCCGTAAGATCGGGCATTTGAATATCCAAGAAAAGCAGCTGAGGTTCGTGTTTTTTTATGAGATCTAAACCTTCTAAAGCATCGGTGGCTGAAGCAATGAGTTCTATCCCTTTCATTTTGCCAGCAAAAGTTTCCAGCACTTTAATTGCCGGCGGCTCGTCGTCGATAATGATACATTTTATAGTTTCTGCCATTATTTTAGAGGAAATTGAAGGTTTACAAAATAACGATCGTCTTTGCTGAAATGTTCTAAACTATAGTTTTTGCCGAAAAGCAAAGCGAGTCGCTGCTCGATATTCTTATAACCAATACCAGATTCATCATAATTTTCCTGCAGTTTAAAATAGTTTTCAACCTTAAAATAAAGCTGATTTTTATCGATTTTCAATAGGATATTTACAGGTTTTTCCGGCTGATTTAAAATGCCGTGTTTAAAAGCATTTTCTACAAAGTGTATTAAAAGCAAAGCCGGGATTTTCTCGCTCCCCACCTGATCTGGAAAACTGGTTTTTATAAAAAGCTGATTCGAAAATCGGCGCTGAAATAGATTAATGTAATTATTTATAAAATGAATTTCGTCTTTCAGCAACACATCTTCACCTTCGTTTTCGTAGGTAATATAGCGCAGCATTTCAGACAATTTTAAAATATCATCGCTAAGTTTTTCGTCTACCACCAAAGCATCCGCATAAAAGCTGTTTAGGGTGTTGAATAAAAAATGCGGACTCAATTGCGACTTTAACACCTGAAGTTCGGCCTGTTTTTTCCCTAAACTCAGCTCGCTGATCTTTTGATTAATACTGAACTGATATTTCACAAAATAAAAGATCAAACTCAGTAAAAATATCCTGATCGAATAATATGAATTATCGAAAATATAGAATAATGGTTTGCGCGAATTAGGATAATAATTGTGCTCGCCGGTGATTGTGTATAAGATCACTTCTTCTAAAAAATAGCGTATTCCGGCGAAATACAGCAAACTAAAAATGAGCCCTAAGAACAGCAATCCCCATTTTTTCTGCGGAATTGTTTTGGGGGCGATAAAACTATATACCAGGTAAAACAAACTTACTTGCAAAATTGTGAATTCCAGGTCACGCAAATTAAATTTTGTAGAACCCTGAAGCACAATTTCTGCAAAAACGTCCATTGCAAAAAAGAGCAACCAAAAAATAATATGATATGTGATTTCCTGCTTTTTGGTCATGTTGGTAAAGTAACTAATAAATCTTAAAGTTCATTGAATTTTACCAGGTCAAATTCTGGTGTGCTCTCGTAAAGCCAGTTTAAAATTGCTATGTGGGCTGCACCAAAAATTACCAGAATCCGGTCATCTGGAGTATGTTCGATTCTTTGGATCTTTCTAAAAATTCTAAGATTACGGTTCATCCATAACATCGAAAGTGCATCGGGACCTTCCATTTCTTCTGAAGTAAACTGTCCGCCTGAAATATATGCCCCAAAAGCGCGATCTAAAACCTTATCCGAATTCATGTATTTAAATGTTTCTAATAAGCTGTTTTGAAACGCTAAAGTGTCTTTATAGGCGTAGAAATTTTTATAGCGTTTCATCATCTCGTCATCTCCTCCAAAATAATGTCGGTTTGCTATACTATCCAGATACGAATTTGTATTAGAGTATTCTTCTGTTCGTGTAGTTTTATACAGTAGATCCCCACTATCCACGCCATAAATGGTATCTAAGCCAAAGCGAATTACCAGTCGCATCCCAATTTGGCTGCGTTCACTAGCGTAAAGTTCAGCTTTTCCAGACTTGTATGCTTTCCAGTTTTTTATAAATTTTGAGGAATTATAAGCTTCAATCATGATTTTAGTCGGTTTAAATTTGCTGATGTAGTCCAATAATTCCTGAAGTTCTTTTTGGCGTTTTTCAGAGTAAATATTGATTTTGTTGTCTTCTGCGGCTTTGTGAGCATCAAGCCCCGGGTAATTAAAATGAAAACTCCCCACCAAAAGTACTTTTGGAACCTGTTCGCCTTTCCGAAGAAATTCATCTGGATCTTTAAAATCGCTCTGCGCGAATAATTGACTAGAAATAAAACTGATTAAAATTGAAATAAGAATACTTTTCATAACTGTTCGTTCTTTGATTTGCCTCAAAACTATAAAGCGTCTTCCTTTTTATTTGTGAGAAAAAGGGAACAGCCACTTTTATAGGATGAAATTGGCTATTTATACAATCAATTTTTCAAAGCTGATTGCTTTTCTCGATAATTGAGATTATATATGCTAGACATTGCCCCCGAAAGATGGACTAATTTTCTAATAAATGCTTTTTAGGTTTGCTCTAAGGTAATTTGCTAAATCCCACGATCTGGTCGATCCAATTC
>NZ_ARYN01000011.1 GCF_002094855.1 Zunongwangia atlantica 22II14-10F7 | reverse complement strand
AACAAAGTAAAGGAGACCGTTGGTAAACATTTAAACCGAACCAGAAATGGGATTAGATTCTGTAGAATTATTGATGTCAGTAGAGAACAAATTTGGAATAAGAATTGAGGATTCCGAAGCGGAAAAAATTTATACAGTTCAAAATTTTGTGGATTCTGTTTATGACAAAATCATTATAAATCCGACTGAAAAATGCTTAACTCAAATCGTTTTTTATCGAATTAGAAAAGCATTTCAGAATCTGAAATTGACAGATAAAGCAATTAAACCCGAAACAAAATTATCAGAATTGCTTACTCAAACCGAACTGAAAGAAAACTGGTATCTCTTGGAAACAGAAATCGGGCTTGAATTACCTGAATTAGTTGCTCTTGATTTTAATCCAAATTTAGGTTCTCACGTAAAAATTTTCGGAATGAAAACCATAAAAAGAACTACACCTGTTTCGAGCGGAACAATACGTGACTTAATTCATTGGACAATTGCATTGAATCAAGAAAAACTCATTGACATCCAAAATGTAACGAGTAAATATGAAGTTGAGCGAATAATAATCGGAATTATAAACAGAAATATGGGAATACCAATTAGTGAGATTAAATTGGAACACTCAATAACAGATGATTTAGGAATTGACTAAAAAACGTTCTCCAACAAAGCGTATAATCAACTACAGGTAAATAATTAATCGATATTCGATGTTTTTAGCTATATTTATTATTATCATAAGTTTAGAAACTAAATCCTAACTGTTCACTTTCAATTCTATTTACTGTTTATGAAAAAAATCACTTTACATAGACCAAAAGAAAGTTTTAACAAAAACTGTTCGTATGAAATATTACTTGGAAAACATACGCTAACCAGTTTAAATAATGGAGAAGCAAAAACAATAGAAATACCAGAAGAATGGGGTAATGAACCTTTAAAAGCAAAAATTCAATGGTGTGGAAGTGAAAAAATGGATTTAAAGAGCATTACTGAAAACTCAAAAATAAGCGTTAGCGGAAATAAATTTCTGAATAGAAAAATGCCATTATTCGGAGCAATTTTTCCACTAATTGGTCTTATCACTTTCAATTTTCATGTGGTTTCAAAAAATGTTGGGATCGCAATTTTTCTACTTTTTCTTTTCGGCATCATCGCGACAATCACTATTTGGCGAAATAAGTGGCTTAAATTAAAAATCAGGTAAATCACCATAAAGTAATCCAACCTTATTATACATTAGTTCTAAATTTATCTTCATTTAAAAACATCACAATAGCTATAATAGCTGAACCATTTTATCCCGAATACCTGGTTAATTTCGATTATCATCATACAGCCAAATAATTGATACGATATTCGATATTTTTAACTAGATTTATTAGTAATGCGTATAGCTGATAAATCAAATTCTAAGTTGTAATAGAAGCAGAAGAAAATTTTTAGAAAAAAATAAGACGAATTGATTAGTTTTTGAATTAAAAAAGTGCATTAAAAACAATATAATAATGGTTAATATGAAATGTTTAATTAGCTTATTTATTATTTGTTTTTTTCTAATAAGCTGTGGTGATTCTGATAGTAAATATATTACAAGCATAACCAATAACACAGATTATAAAATTATAGTACAAATATTTCAAGACACTACCATCATTTGTGAGTCATTTCAAGAAACAATAATTGAAGATAATTGGGGAAGGTCTGTTAAAGAAATGAATTGCGCGGTTCCTGATATATTTTTAAATGGCGACGCTGAAATTATTATTGATGATGGAAATAAAATCTTAACTAAAAATATAATCGATGATAAAAATTGGATTTGCATCGGTGAAGAAGATTGGAGTTTAATAATGGTTGGGAGTTTTTATAATGAGATCAAAACGACTTTTATTGTTAATCAGGAAGATATTACTAAAGCAAAATAATTACTAGATGAAATAAGATTACAGATAAATACTGAAATGATTATTTCTTTTAATTATGACTTTACAATACATAGATTATTTAAAAAAATGAAAAAAATCGCCAATCTATAAAAATGTGTAACATTAGAAACTAAGAAATAAAATCTTTAAGCCTACATTTCCGCTTCCCTATTCCTCCACTCGTGATAACCGCAAACAGTTTACAAATTCTGCAAGTTAGCTCTCTAAAATAACTAAATAGAGCTAGAAATACCTATCCTCTCATCCATTTATGTACCTAACTTAGGTCTATCAATTATTTGGCCCAGCCATCTTTAAAAAGTTAAAATAATATTAAGAATCTTTTTTTTGATTTTACCTTTTCGTGACATTCAAAACTAGGGGATTTTTCAATTTCCACACTCCTAATAGTAAACGTGGAATTTGAATATGCAGGACATTACTCCTAAAGAATTAAAATGTATGAGATATCTCAATAAAGAGATGTCTCCTGAAGATCGATCGGTTTTTGAAATCGAACTTAGTATTGATAACGAACTTAAAAGCCTTTATTTAGAATACTTAAATATCTGGACAGCCTATCCCGCCAATGATCTCGAACTACATCCCAAAATAAGTCAGCAAAAAATAGAGGGCAAAATAAAACGAAAATCTGTTTTTAAAAATCTATATGCCTATGCTGCATTATTGCTCCTATTCTTAATCTCTGGGATAAGCGCTTTCTATTTTTCTTCAGATTCTAATTATACAAATATAAAGATGACTGAAGCTGGCGAACGACTTCGATTTAAGCTTCCAGACAGTAGTGAGGTGATTCTCAATTCAGCATCAAAAATAAAATATGCTCAGATTTTTGATAATCCCAGAGAAATATGGTTGGAAGGAGAAGCATTTTTTGATGTTGTAAAGAATCCTGAATGCCCTTTTATAGTGCATACCAACGATATGAAAATTAAGGTTTTAGGCACCAGTTTTGGGATTAATACCCGAACAAAAAAGAAAACCGTCTCCTTAGCTACCGGAAAGGTAAATGTGCTAATAAAACATTCGAATGATGAAGTAAATCTGCTTCCTAACGAACAATTAAGCTGGGATTGCACTACCAAAGAAGTTACCAAAAGTAATTTTAACCCAGAAAAGACCCTAGCCTGGAAAGAGAATATTTTGCTTCTAGACAACCTCTCGCTTAAAAACGCCCTGCCAGAAATTAATACCTTTTTTGGAGTTCAATTTTCAATTGAAGAAAAAAGTCTTGAAAAACAACGAATAACAGGTGCTTTTAAAGACCAAAATCTGGAAGAATTTATAAGCTCTATGGAATTTATCACCAATGTGAAAGTGATAAAAAAAGGCACTAAAAAATATCTAATAATAGCTTCTGATGAAAACTAAAAAACTACTACCCCTTCCAAAAAGTACTAATTGCACGCTGGTGGAAGATCTAGATTTGTTTCAGAAAATAGCTAAAGGGCAATATGCTGCATTAGAGCTTTTATTCAATAAATACTATGATGCATTGTGCCGCTTTGGTCTAACCTACCAAAAAGACATTAGCATTGTTGAGGAAAGGGTATCAGATGTATTTATCATTCTATGGAATAAAAGAAAAGAATTAAATCAAATAGAAAAACCAAAATCTTACATCTATGTCATCGCAAAAAACAGCTTAAAAAAACCTATAAAATCGCATTTATCTTTTTCAATAGATACGCAATATCAAAGCAATATTCTTTTTTCTCCCAGTACAGAAGAAGAGATCATAGACAAAGAACAAAAAGAAATCAATGCTCAGATTATCCAATCGATATTGAATTCTATTCCGGAAAAATCAAGGCAAATCTTTGAATTAAGCAGAATAGACGGTTTTAAATATCGTGAGATTTCAGAAATAATGGATCTGTCTCCTCGTACGGTCGAAAATCATATTGCTCTGGCGATGAAATATATCAGTAAAGGACTGAGAAATTTTCATCAAAATAAATACTAATCAGAATAAATCATGCTTTAATCTTACAAATGAAACGCAAAATTTTATTACTCGCTCTTGCTTCATTTTCTTTGGTCACCAATGTAGAGGCCAACGAAAATGGTTTAAAAAAATCTAGCAGCAGTCAGGTTGAAAAAATCATTAACCTCAACCTTAAAAATGTTAGTGTAGAAAAAGTCTTTAAACTTATCGAATCTCAATCTAAGAAGAGGTTTATTTATAGATCAGACCAGGCATTTCTACAAAAAAATATTAGCATCAATATCAACAATGCTAATCTAGAAGAAACCTTAGCTGAACTGCAGCGTATTACTTCTTTACAGTTTAAAGTTACCGATAGTGGCATTTTAGTGAAAGAAACTATTAGTAACAACCAACAACAACGTGAAATTAAAGGGGTGGTTAAGGACAATAACAATATGCCAATTCCCGGTGCAAGTGTTTATGTTAAAGGTACCGATATTGGAACTGCCACAGATTTTGATGGAAATTTCACTTTAAACATTCCTGCTAATGCAGAAACATTAAGTATTACTTTTGTTGGTTACCAAAGAGCAGATGTAGCTATTGCTAACCAATCTGTATTCAACATCACCCTACAGGTAGACACTAATACTTTAGATGAAATTGTAGTGGTTGGTTATGGAACTGAAAAAAGGGAAAATATTACAGCTTCTATTTCCTCTGTTGCTCCTGAAGAAATCCAATCCTTGCCTAAAGCAAATGTGACAGAAATGTTACAGGGAAGAATGCCCGGCGTACAGGTTATGAGTGATAACCGCCCTGGTGGAGGAACTTCTATACGAGTGCGTGGTTTTAGCACTATTAATAATAACGATCCTTTGGTTATTATTGATGGGGTACCAACCTCTAACGGATTAAGTAGTATTAACCCCCAGGATATAGAAAGTCTGCAGGTATTAAAAGATGCGGCTTCTTCGTCTATTTATGGGTCTCGTGCTGCTAATGGTGTTGTGGTGATTACTACTAAAAAAGGGACTAATAAAGACTCTTTTTCAGTAAGTATGGATGGCTATGCCGGGATCCAGTCGGCTTTTAATTTACCCAGAATGTTAAGCGCGCAACAATACGGTGATCTTTTATGGCAGGCTTACCAAAATGATGGTCAAACACCTGCGCACGATATCTACGGAAATAATCCTAATCAAGCTGAAATTCCGGCCTGGTTAAATGATGAACAAACCATACCAAGCGGTGATGTAGATTGGGTTGATGAAATTATGCGTCCGGCATTAATTCAGAATTATAATATTTCTATTCAAAAAGGATCAGAAAAAGGTCAGCATTCGTTCTCCCTAGGGTATTACGATCAAGAAGGGGTAATAGAATATACCGATTTTGCACGTTATTCGGCACGATTTAATTCCAGTTATAATGTTACCGATTGGCTTACTATTGGAGAAAATTTCTCTGGATCGTATACCAAAGAAGTTTCTGTAGGAACCAACAGTTCTTTAGGAAGTATCGTATATGATGCTTTTCAATTTCCGTCTATAGTTCCGGTAAGAGATATCAATGGTAATTTTGGAGGAAACCCAATTAATGATATTGGGAATCCACTAGGAAACTTATACCGCAGTAAAGATAACGACCGTAAAAATGTACGTGCTTTTGGTAATGCTTTTGCAAGTCTTAATTTTGGTGATTTTGAATTTAAATCTTCTTTTGGTTTAGATTATAACAATTTCAACTATAGAAGTTTTAGCCCGGTTTATGACGAAATTCTGGCACAAAATACGATTAACAACTTAGGAACAGACAATAGTTATAACTACCAGTTCACTTTTACAAATACTATTAACTATGCCCGTTCTTTCGGAGATCATAATCTAGATGTTTTAGTTGGCCAGGAGGCTATTGAATATTATCAGGAAAACTTTTCGGCCTCTCGTCAAAACTTCCTTTATGAAGATCCAAATTTTAGATATTTAAGTTTTGGTACAGAAAATCAATTAAACAGCGGGGGTGCTAGCGAATGGAAATTAAACTCTTATTTTGGTCGCGTTAAATATAATTTTGACGAAAAATATCTGCTAACTGCAACGATAAGAAGAGATGGAACCTCTAGACTTGCTAATAATAATTGGGGCACTTTCCCAGCATTTTCTGCAGGATGGCGTTTAGATAAAGAAGATTTTTTTGATCTAGGCGATGGCTTTACCAGTATGATGTTACGTGCCAGCTGGGGACAAACAGGAAATCAGCAAGTACCTTCCTACTCTACTGTAGATAGTTATAGCAATAACACAAATTATAGTGATTATCCTATTGCAGGCGGGCAAAATTCGGTTTCTACCGGTTTAACACAAACTCGTGTGCCAAATCCAAACTTACAATGGGAAACTACAACACAAACTACGGTAGGTGTAGATCTTGGATTCTTTAATAACAAACTTAATGTAACAGCTGAACTGTACAATAAAGTAACTGAAGATATTCTTGTTTACAATGCGGTACCACTTACCTATGGCGGAACTAATGACGGCCAGTGGATTAATGACGGAGAAATGCAGAACAAAGGATATGAACTAAACATAGAGTACAATGATCAAAAAGGTGACTTTGGATATAATTTTGGTTTAAACATATCTGGATACAAAAACGAGTTAACCGAATTACATAGTGTAGCTTACCTGGGTATTCCTAGTTCTTCCCTTCATAGTGTTAACTTCGATCAGGAAGTTTCAAGAAGTACGGTAGGACAACCTATTGCATCGTTCTTTGGTTACGAGGCCGATGGATTATTTAGAAGTCAGCAAGAAGTTGATGACTATGGTATGCAACCTAACGCACAGCCTGGTGATATTCGATTTAGAGATATTAATAACGATGGGGTTATCGACGATGAAGATCGTACCTATATTGGATCTCCTCATCCAGATGTTGTTTTAGGTTTAAATGTAAAATTGAATTATAAAAATTTCGATTTAGGCATGTTCTTTAATGGAAGTATTGGGAATGATCTTTATAACCTAACTAAGTACAAAACTCAATTTTTTAATCAATCTGCTTACAACAAAGATTCTTCTTTATTAGGGGCATGGACGCCAGATAATCCTAATTCTGATATTCCTAGATTAAGTTTAGATGATCCTAATAACAATATACGCCCATCTTCTTATTATGTTGAAAATGGATCGTATTTAAAACTAAACAATTTACAGTTAGGCTATAGTTTCCCTGAAGATCTATTTCGTGATGTGAATGTAAGAGTATATGCACAGGCTAGTAATGTATTTACTATTACAGATTATAGTGGAATGACTCCTGAAATAGGGCTTCAAAATTATTCTAATAGTAGCCGTAACCTTGATATAGGTGTAGATCGTGGTATTTACCCACCTTCAAGAACATTTGTATTTGGTTTTAATCTTAACTTTTAAAAAGCACTAAAAATGAAAATTAATTCTAGAATTATAAAAATCGTGCTTGTATTTGTTGGTATAAGCACCATATCATGCTCAGATGATTATTTGGATGAAGTTACTTACGGAGAAGTTTCTCCCAGCGAAATGACGAATCCTGAAAATGTTGAAAGAGCAATAATTTCAGCATATAGTATATTAAACGGACAATTTGATGGCGCTTCTAACGCTTACAACTCTCCCGCTTCAAACTGGAGCTTTGGGGATGTAATTTCAGACGATGCGTATAAAGGTGGAGGCGGAACTGGTGATCAAAACAACATTCACCAGATGGAAATTTTCAATACCAATCCTACAACGCTGGATATCGAGCGTAAATGGATGGCACTTTACGAAGGTGTGAAAAGAGTAAATGAAGCTATGCGTCTTTTAGCAGCTTCTGAAGGTTTCGATCAAAATTTAAGAGCACAGCGCCAGGCCGAATTACGATTTTTACGCGGACATTATTATTTTGAGCTGAAAAAAATCTATAATCATATTCCTTATATCGACGAAACTGCCGCAGAGGTTGAAGATTATGCAAAATCGAATACAGAATATACTTCTGAAGAATTATGGAGTAAAATTGAAGCCGATTTTGAAGCTGCTCGTGAAGTATTACCTGAAACTCAGGAAGAAGCCGGAAGGCCTACACGTATTGCTGCCCAGGCTTATTTGGCAAAAACCTTTTTATTTCAGGGAGAATGGCAATTAGCTTATGATGCGACTACTGCCGTTATGAATAGTAACTATAGTTTGATGGGAGATTTTCAGGAATTATTCTTACCAGAAAATGATAATAACCAAGAAGTAATATTTGCCGTTCAGCATTCCATTAATGATGGTCAACCAAGCAACTACAATGGTAGTATTGGTGATCGTTTATTAGCACCGGGAGGTCCATATTATTCGCAATATGGCTTTCATAGACCTTCACAAAACCTTGTAAATGCTTTTAAAGTAACATCAGATGGTTTACCTGCAAACAGCAACGAGAATCTAACCGATAGCGATCCTGTAGATCCAAGGATAGATATTACCTTAGGGAGACCAGGAATACCTTATAAAGATCTTAATATTCTTTACGAGGCCAATTGGGCCAGAGATTTGGCTACTTATGGAGAGTTTAGTCCTAAAAAACGAATAGTTTCTGCAAACTCGGCTTATCACTTACAAGTTTGGCCTTATGTTAGTGCTTTAAATTATTACATTATTCGATTTGGTGAAGTTATCTTATGGAGAGCTGAAGCCGCAGCCGAATTAGGGCAGCTTGAAGAAGCTCGTCAATTAGTAAACCAAATAAGGCAACGAGCTAAAAACTCGGCTTACGTACAAACACTAGATGGGTCTCAGGATGCCGGTAATTATCAAATTGAGCTTTATAATACACCTTGGACAAATCAAAATGCAGCCATAGAAGCAGTAAGAACCGAGTCTAGATTAGAATTAGCTTTAGAAGGACATCGATTCTTTAATCTTGTTCGCTGGGGTATCGCTGATGAGGTAATTAATGATTATCTGACTATTGAAAGAACCCGAAGAACACATTTATCCAATGCCAATTTTACAGCAGGAAAAAATGAATATATGCCAATACCACAAGCTTATATCGATGGTATTGAAGAAGATTTAGTTACCCAAAATAATGGGTATTAATTTGATTTGATTTTGAGTTCTACAGGGGTTGGTTTCAGCCCCTGTTTTTTATTTTTATAGATGATGAAAAAACAGCTTTTAACTTTAGTGTTTTTTGTAGCCTATCTTTCAACCCATGCGCAGGGAATAAACAATCCTAAGGTATATAAAACACTGGCGAAGAAAAACTTCTATTTTCTTTATGCGATAGAAAACAATCCTGAAATTAAAGAACTACTTATTCAGGATAATAAACTTTCAGAAGTACTGGAAAATCAAAAAAATGAAATTTCCGAAGTATTAAAAAGTAACACCAACAATCTGGATAGCCTTATTGATCCTTATTTGATAAACCAAAATGAGTCGGCACAAATCCTGGAGAGTTTATACAGGCATTACAAAAATTCGAAAAAATTTCGGGATTTTATAAAGGCCGATATTCGTGATTCTGGCGCGTATATTTTATATGAGGATCTAGAAGATCAGGAATTTCTTAAAAAAATATGGGCGTTAAATGCAAAAGGTATAAATCACACCTTAAGCATTTACGGGAAAGGAGAAATGCCACAATATGCCACTATAGATTCGGTTTCTTACGATGTAAACTCCAATTATTATAAGGGCGCAGTAAAAATGTGGAGCCAGCATAATTTTGCTGAATTAAAACCGAAGGAAACCTGGTTTAGCCCTTCACTTAATTTTGCGCTATCCCTACTCTATTTAAATCATCGTGATGAAGCTGCCAGATACGAACCACTTGAAGAGAAAGAAAATAAAAAAGCAGCTCAAAATATAAAGAATATCAATTTTGAGGATTTTAAATATGCATCTATTTTAATTTTGGGTAACGGTCCAGAAAATTACAGCGATCGCCTCTCGGCTTTAGGAAAGCTAAATATAAAACTGGGTGTAAAAGAATATCAGGAGGGCAAAGCTCCTATAATCGTGGTTAGCGGTGGCCATGCTCATCCATTTAGAGCTGAGTATTGCGAAGCTATAGAAATGAAAAAAGAATTAATTAATGAATATCATATTCCAGAAGAGCATATCTTAATAGAGCCACATGCACGGCATACCACTACCAATTTAAGAAATGCCGCCAGATTATATCAAAAATATGGCTTCCCAATGGATAAGATTCATATCGTGGTAACCAACAACAGCCATAGCCAATATGTGAGTAGTGAAAATTTTACAGAGAGATGTATGCAGGAATTAGGATACTTACCAGCCGAAATTAAATCCAGAATCAATGCTACTGCTGTAGAATTTCTACCGCTAAAAACTGCTATTCAACAAAATCCTTTAGAACCTTTAGATCCTTAGTTTTGGTGATTAAACCTTTTTAAAAACAGGAAAATTGAGCTTCATTTTCAATTTTATAATGATCATGATATCAAACCTCGCTTTTAGCGGGGTTTATTGTTTTTAGGTCGTTTTACATTCTTCTGCAGTAAACTACCTCGGGGTATTATACCCTTTGGCAGTGCCAATAAGGAAAACCTACAATCTCTTTTTTATCAGCAAAACTGAAAAAATTTAGTAGAGACCGTATCGCAATAATTTATAACCGGCATCTAGCCAATATTCGATGTTTTTTAGATAAATTTATTGAAATTGCACTAATCCCTATACAAAACCGTTATAGTTATTTCTCAACCTAATAAAATCAGGATGTCACAAATAAAAGTTTACGGATTAAAAACAAACCTGAAAAATATCAAATCTCAACTATCAGATATTATTCATTATTGTGTGGTTGAAGCCTTGAGTTTTCCTAAAAACAAAAGGGCTCATAGATTTATAAATCTTGAAAAAGAAGATTTTTATTATCCTGAAGGAAGAACAGATAAATACATCATCATAGAAATCATGATGATTGCCGGAAGAACCGTCACAACCAAAAAGAATCTTATTAAAATGTTGTTTAAAGAAATCCATGAACAATTGCATATTTCTACAATAGATATTGAGATTGTTATACTAGAAAGTCCGGCATCAAATTGGGGATTTAGAGGAATGACGGGCGACGAGGTTTCTTTAAATTATAAAATTGAAGTCTAAATTAAACCGAATTTAAATTGTATGATTATAAAAAGTGATCCTAAGAAAGATTTTGCAACAATACACGAAATTATTAACGATGCTTCAATAGCCTATAAAGGCGTAATCCCCAGCGATCGATGGAAAGAACCATACATGACTGAAGAAGAATTGCAAGAACAGATTATTGAAGGTGTAGAATTCTGGAACTTCGAAGAAAATAATAAGATATTGGGCGTTATGGGAATACAATTTAAAAACGACGTCACTTTAATTAGGCATGCTTATGTGCGAACTTCAGAAAGACAAAAAGGGATAGGAGGTAAATTACTTAGACATCTCATCCAAATGTCTAAAACACCTATTTTGATTGGAACCTGGGCCAGTGCATCCTGGGCAATTAGTTTTTACACCAAGAACGGCTTTAAAGTTTTACCCGAAACCGAGAAGAATAAACTTTTAAAAAATTATTGGAATATTCCTGAAAGACAAGTAGAGACATCTATTGTTTTGGCAAGCGTGGTAGGTAATTTTTAAGCAATCATTCCCAACAGTAAACTACCTCGGGGGATTACCCTTTGGCGGTGCCAATAAAAAGAATAACTAATATTCGATAAAAACAAGTCTAATTTTTATCGAATATCAGCTGTATGATTATGGTACTTTTTACAACTTCGAAAGTAAATCTTTATAAACGCTAATTTTAAAATTACTGATTAAAGTTGTTGAATTATGATTTTGGCGCAGCGGACTACTAATAAAGAAATGCTTTGCTTTCTCTCTGTTAAATAATTTTGTATCGGCTATCTTATTCCCGTCTAAAAATATCTTTACCTGGTCCTGGTGTACTTCAATCGCTATATGCATTACCTGGTTTGCATAGGTTTCTAAATCGTAATTTAAAGCCTGGTAAATATCTGCTGAAGGACTGCTAACAACAACATCGTTATTATTCATATACTGCAATTCTGTATACCAAATATTATTTGAAGAAATCCATCTGCTTAAACTATTATCTTTAGTGAAACCAAAGTATAAAGACGAAAGATCATCTACTTTATCTGCTGCTACCAAAAGATCAAATTCTACCGTAAAATCTTCTGGATAGTATAAAGATTTATTTAATTTATACGAAGTACGCTCAGACATTTTTAACCAGTTCCCTCCTATCTGGCTTACAGGAATTACAGATCCAGATCCTGTTGTTTTCCAGTCTTGCGGCATTGAACCTACTTTAGTTCTTGAAAAATTAGTAGCATAAATTATCGAATCTGCCGGATTAAAATCCATAACTTCTCCTAACTGAATTCTACCAGATCTAGACTTCGTATTTTTATTCTTTTTCCCAGCGTTTAATCCTTCTTCTACAACTTCTGCTGCTTTATCTTCAATTTTACCTTTAATCTTATTGAATAATTGTGCCTGAAGACCACTAGAGATCATAAAAAAGCCAAGTACAAAAATATAAAGCTTTGTTTTCATGAGATATTTATTGCGATTCAAGTTCAAATATACATCTCAAAAAACACCTGTTATTCAGAATTTAAAAGGCTTTAGTAACTGCTGCGTGTGTATTAGAATTTGCTGCTATTTGGTTAGAATTCGTTGAAGAAGTTGAGTAACAAATGCTTTTTATTTTGAGAAACCGGCACTTCTACCCCCTCGCTTAAAACCACAAATTGCTTTTTTCGATTATATGAAGCAATATGTGCACTATTTATTAGGTGTGATTGATGCACTCTTAAAAATCCATATTTTGAGAGTTCATTTTCAAAATTCTTTAGCGATTTAGACACTAAAACATTTTTAGTGTTCGCCAGATGAAATAAAGTATAATTGTTATCAGATTGTGCCTGGATAATATCTTTTAAGCTTACAATATGAATATCATCCTGCGTTTTCAAAACAATCTTTTTATCCTGTTTTTGCCTCTCGTTAAGAAATAAAGTTTCCAGCTGTTTTCTATAATTTTCAGCAGAAATATTTTTCAAGACCTTTTCTACAGATTTTATAAGGTTTTGTGGCGCTATGGGCTTCAGTAAAAAATCTAAAGCACTCAGTTTAAAAGCATCTACAGCGTAGTTGGCATAGGCAGTGGTAAAAATAACCTTAAATTCTGGATAACCCTGTTGATACAGGTTTTCAAGAAAATCTATAGAATTTCCGTCGGGTAAATTAATATCTAAAATCAGCAATTCTGGTAAAAAAGAAACCACTTTATCACTAGCTTCTTTTAAAGTACTTACAGCACAAATTTCGAAACCAAAATTTGTTTTAAGAATTTCGCTAAGCATTGCCAAAGATGCATAGTTATCTTCTACAATAAGCACTCGTAAATAATCCTTTTTACTTTCTAAATCCATCTGCAGCTTATTTAAACGTCAACAAAAGGGATAATAAGTTTCACCCTTGTTCCCGGGTATTTTTCATCTTTAGTAGCATTGCTAATTTCTAAATCTATTTTAATTTGATTTATTGTATTTAGCTCTTGCATTCTCTTTTTGAGAATATCCTGCCCCATAGATCGATGTAATTTATCATGCTGAATATTTCTTTGTTTTTGCTGAATTCCCAGGCCATTATCGATAATTTCAACGCTTATTTTATGCTTAGCTTCTGTTGTTTTAAATAAAACCTCAACTTTGGGATTATTTGGTCTTCCTTTAGCGCCATGAATAACCGCATTTTCTACAAATGGCTGTAATAGCATTGCCGGTATCCTTATTTCTTCGGCAGAAATTGCAGCATCACATTTAATTAGAAACGAAAAATCTGTTGCAATAGCATTTTCCTGTAAACTTAAATAATTATGAAGCATCGCAATTTCCTCACTTAGTTTAATAAAATCTGAATCTGAATGTTCTAAAACCGATCTTATAAGTTTTCCAAAATTATCCAGATATTGCATAGAAGTTTCACGCTCGTTCTTATAAATATAGAACTGAACCTGTTGCAGGGCATTAAACAAAAAATGAGGATTAAGCTGCAATCTTAAAAATTTACTTCTTAAATGAGATTGCTCTAATTTTTGCCGAATCTTAATGTGTTTCATCCTAAAATAGC
This sequence comes from Zunongwangia atlantica 22II14-10F7, assembly GCF_002094855.1. GTDB lineage: Bacteria > Bacteroidota > Bacteroidia > Flavobacteriales > Flavobacteriaceae > Zunongwangia > Zunongwangia atlantica. The sequence continues at coordinate 174,010 of NZ_ARYN01000011.1, read as the reverse complement.
CACCAATTCCTAATGCTAATAATAAAACGAGTCCGGCTATAATAATCCAAATCAATTCGCGTTTTCTAATCTTATTTTCGGCTTCCAGTAAGGCTATTTTTTTCTCTTTCTCTACAGTTTCATAAGCCGTCCTGATATCAGCAATTTTTTGTTCGTAGTTTTTACTGGCAGCAATATCCTTTACACTATCATATTGGTCGTAATATCGTAATGCTGTCTGGTAGTCTCCCGCAGCAATATTTGCGCTCCTTAAATTGTATAAAAGCTGAATTTTTTCTTGCAAATTAGCATCCTTTAAGGCTTTATTGTAGTTTTTGATTCCGTTTTCTATATTTCCACTATTTACCTGTGCATAGCCAAGATTATTTAAAGTAATTACTGAAACCGGCATTTTTAACGAATCTCTTAAATGCAGACTTTTTTTTGCGCTTTCTTCCGCTTTTTTCCAGTTGCGCTCTTTAAGATAATAATTACTAAGATTGGTATAAATAATAGCTTCTACACCGTATTCTTCAAGCTTTCTAGTGATTGCCAGTGCTTCGTTGTAAATTTTGCTTACCTGCTGCCCTTTGTCAGCTTCCATAGAAACGCTACCAAGATTTACCAGGATTTTTAAACGATCTAAATCAGTTTCAGCATAATTTAAAGCTTCTTCAAAATTTATAATGGCATCTTCAAAATTCTGAGATTTAGAATATATAACTCCTACGCCTGAAAACAAATTGACTTTATCCTGAAGGCTTAAATAATTTTGATGTGCTTTAGCTTTAAAATATTCAGCAAGTGCTGTATCTATATTCCCGGTAAGTAATTCTATTTTGCCTAAATACAAATGCACTTTAGCGCTTAAAGAATCATCATTTTGGATTGTTAGCAGTTTAGAAACTTTAGTTTTAGCTAAGGCATAATTTTGCGCCTGCAATAAGGAATCTATAGTTTGAAATTCAAAAGACTTTTGAGACTGACTGCTAAGATTAAGCGAAAAAAGAATGCCTAAAAGCACTAATATTGTCCTTAAAGAAAGTTGCATGTTGATTAGTTGGGCGATGTACAAAATTATTAAAATTTTAAGCGAAGGCTTTAGAAATTAGATAAAATATCATTCAATTTTAATAGTGAAGCTTCTTAAGTTTCTGTTTCTAATTCTTATTTTTTTATGACTTAAAAAATGATTTGGGAACTATAAAATCCTGAACGAGATCGTACAAGCAGTGGAAGATTAATCGGTAAAATATATTTAATGCAACAATGTTGCTTTTAATTATAAAAACTGCTATTCTTGCACAAAAAAACAATGACCAAATTTTATTTTACCAGATTATGGCAACTAGCCATATTTCTATTTTTATTTAGCGCCTGCGATAGCTCTGATGATTTCATGATTGACACTGATGTAGAAGAAACACCTGAACCTCCACCAGAAATCGAGCCCACGGGTTACCTGGCCCCTATCACTTTACCAGATACGATTAAGCTAACTTATGGGGAAGACTTCTATGCGGAACTGCCCGAAGATTATAAAGATCAAAATGTAAGTTTTGAAATGCTATTTAACCATGAGAATATAAATATCACTGATAATAAAAGCTTAGAAGATGTTTTAGACACAGGAATTGTTATAGACACATTGAATAACCAATTTTCAATTCAAAGTCAGGAACTATATCCCAATAATTTTAACTCGTCCATAACTGGAAAAAGACTACCGGAAGCTTACAAAATTACACTTACAGCAAGTGCCTATCCAACATTCTTACCGGTAAGTAAAACATTCTTTGTAAAAATTGCTCCTGCAGAAATTGATATAGACGAAATGGATAATGAATTACGTATTCCATTTGCATATCAAATGTACGGAACAAGTGATAGCATAACCTACCATCTTTCTACCTACGAATTGGATCTTGAAAACACTCAGTGGGATTTACACCAAAACGGACGACCGGACGGGAAGGTTTTCGTAGAAAATAACCAAATTTCATTTGATGAAAATGCAGGTGATCCCGATCAGGAGGCAGAATGGACCTATGATCTTATAGCCTCCTTAAGCAGAGATGGTTTCACTTTGGCAACAAGACAATTTCGTGTGCGATTTATCCCTGAAATCAAATTTCTGTATGGCACCTTTTATCCTGATCTTGACCTTACTATTCTAACAAACCGTTTGCATATCGCACTACATGAAAACTATCAATCACCAGCTCCTAACGTCTACCCTGCTCAATACAAACAATCATTTTCAATTCTGAATATACAAAAAGATGGTGCAGCCTTTGCGAATGAAGCCGGTATTATAAGTATCGACCAGGAAACAGGACAAATAACTGTGGCTCATAACCATAATCTTACAGCAGGAGAATATTTAATTAAAGTACAAGCGGAAACCACTGTAGGTTTAACTTTTGAAACCGATATTACTCTTGTAATGTCGCCGGCCTCGGAAGATGCTCATGAACACTAATAAGTAGTTTTATTTTTTATATTTTTCATTTTTCAAATTTTGATTCGAAAGCAGGCTTTAATGGCCTGCTTTTAGTTTTAAACGAAAAATAGGTGATTTTTTAGTTTTTTTGATAAAGCTTACATTTACGTAATAAAAGGGAGGATTATGAAAACTACGGAGAGTAAAAAAACAAGAAACACAAAACATCAAAAAGCGGTTTTAGACCTCTTGAAAAATGCTGAAAAGGCTTTAACTGCTGATGAAATTAGAGAGCAATTAGAAGATCATATCAATAAAACAACAGTGTATCGAATGTTAGATCGATTCGTTGAAGCCGGTAAAATTCATTTTGTTACGGGACAAAACGGCAAATCTTTTTACGCGCTTTGTAAAACTTGTAATGAAGAGCCTCCACAGCATATTCATAATCACTTACATTTTCAATGTGAAGTATGTGGTAATGTAGAGTGTTTACCAAATACTGTAAAAGTTCCTCAACTGCCCGGATATAATATTAGAGAAACACAACTGCTTATCATCGGGACTTGTAAGCGTTGCATCAGCTCAACTAATTAAATCTAAACCATAAGCTTAGCCATAATTTTTTATTTTTAACGCAACTTTGTTGCTTTTATTAAAAAGCTTTTCATACTTTTGACGTATATCAAAATATAAAGATATGCGCAAACTTCCGGTTACCGTACTTAGTGGTTTTCTAGGAGCAGGAAAAACGACCTTGCTTAATCACCTTCTTCATAACAGAGAAGGAATGAAACTAGCTGTCATTGTAAACGATATGAGCGAAATTAATATCGATGCGCAATTTGTAGAAAATCAACATACCCTTTCAAAAACAGAAGAGAAATTAGTCGAAATGAGCAATGGTTGCATCTGTTGCACATTACGTGAAGACCTCATGATAGAGGTACAACGACTTGCAAAAGAGAATCGCTTCGATTATCTAATTATTGAAAGTACTGGGATTTCTGAACCCATACCCGTAGCACAAACCTTTAGCTTTGAAGATTACGAAGGTCTGTATAATCTCAAAGATTTTAGCTATATCGACTGTATGTTAACTGTAGTCGACGCGTTTAATTTTTTGAATGATTTTTCTAGTGCAGAACTTCTTGAGGATCGTGAAATGGCTAGTGATAAGGAAGATCATCGAAGTATAGTTAATTTACTTACAGACCAAATTGAATTTGCTAATGTTATCGTCCTGAATAAAACTGATCTGGTATCAAAACAGGAATTGCAACATGTTCAGAGGATAATAAAAGCTTTGAACCCTGAAGCTAAAATTCTAGAGACTCAGCATTCTAAAGTTGATTATAAGGAAGTAATCAACACGGGTTATTTTGATTTCCAAAAAGCTGAAGCATCTGCAGGATGGATCAAAGAATTGGAAAATAAACATACCCCAGAAACAGAAGAATATGGCATTAGTTCAATTACTTTTAAAGAAAAACTTCCATTTCATCCTGAACGTTTATTTCAATTCCTAATGGCAAACTTCCCTCACGGGATAATTAGAAGTAAGGGATTATTCTGGCTAGCCTCTCGTCCCGATCAGGCACTCATTTGGAGTAGCGCAGGTGGATCTTTTAAAACAGATCCCGCCGGAGTATGGTGGGCGTCAATGCCCTTTAATGAACGCATCGATCATCCAGTTTTTTTAGAGAATCAAGACACTATAGAACTTCAATGGGATCCTGAACTAGGCGATCGTAAGAATGAATTAGTCTTTATTGGAATAGATTACGATAAGCAACAACTAAGAAATCAACTAAATGCCTGCTTACTCAATAATTTAGAACTCGAAAAATGGCGTAATGGAAACCTAACCTTAGAAGATAACTGGCCCGTTTAAAATTAAAGTATAACTGTAAAAGTATCCAAAAAATGAAATATAGAAAATTATCAATTTATGGTCTTATAGCCCTACTAAGCTTTACAGCTTGTAAAAATCAAAATAAACAAGAAACACACGATTCTGATGAAGAAGTTGCTTCGCAAGAAAATGAGGTTTCAAAAATAAGTATTGTAGCCTTAACAGATTCTCCAGCCTACAAGGACGCTAAACTCAAATTAACTGTGCCGGTTGATAATCAATTCAGCGAAAACACTTTGGATTTTCAGTTTGAAGTAGAAAATTATGAACTGGGAGCTCAAACTACCAAAAACAGTATCACCTCTTCATTGGCTAATTCAGGAAAAGGACAGCATATTCATTTTATTGTGGACAATAAACCTTATTCGGCACACTACAATTCTGATTTTTCAAAAGAATTCACCGAAGGCACCCACCATATCGTAGCATTTTTAAGTAGATCGTATCACGAATCGGTAAAAAATGAAAATTCTTATGTCGCTAAGACGATCAAAGTGGGAGAATCAACCGCAGCACAAACCAATGTAGACTTTAACAAGCCTACCTTGATTTATAGCCGACCAAAAGGAGAATACTCAGGAGAAGATACTAAAAATCTAATGCTGGATTTTTTCTTATTGAATACAACACTCTCTGAAAATGGAAACTATGTAAAAGCAACGATCAATGGGAATGTTTTTGAAATCAAAAAATGGCAACCATACATCATCAAAGGACTTCCAAAAGGAGAAGTAAATATTAGGTTGCAACTTTTAGATTCTGAAGGAAACCCAATAGACGGAGAGTATAATGATGTTAAAAGGAGCGTTAAGCTCAAATAGTAAACTACCTCGGGGCTTTATACCCTTTGGCGGTGCCAATAAATAAATTTTAACAAGCCGGTAAAGTTTCATAATGGTTGGTTTTACAATTAATCACTTTTTACAGCCATCTTTACCGGTTATTTTATAAACAAAGAGGGGATTTTTCAATCCCCTCTTTGTTTATACATTTTTCTACAAAAAATCTGTCTAAAATTTATTTTCTACTTCTGCTACCTTCAACATAAAATTATGCAGTTCGTAATTCTTCACAAAAGGATTAAGCTGATCACTCCCAGGACCATAAGCTGCAAGTTCTACATAATCTCCGGAATGATTCATACTAATCCAACCTATAGAAGTATAATCCTTTTGCATTTCAGCAAGTGGACCAAATGGTAAATTGTTAGTATTATATAATCCCTCATTACTTTTTGTATAATAATTCATTAAGGTTTTAGCCTGGTCTTTTGTAATGGTTTGATTCCCATTAACGTCTGCAATCAATTCCCTTATTGACGCAAAAGAGTTGGCCTCCGTTTTAATCTTATTTAATAGCCAGGCATTGGTATGAGTGAAGTGACTTAAATGATTAAAATTTTCATCAACCTCATGACTTTTTATTAAGCCTGGATTAGCATTTCCATGATCAGTAGTAATAATTACTAAAGTTTCCTGATCACTCTCTGCAAAATCGATAACCTCTTTGATCGCTTCGTCAAAAGCTATCTGATCGTAAAGTAATGCTGAAGCGTCATTTGCATGGGCAGCCCAATCTACTTTTCCTCCCTCAATTTGTAAAACGAAACCATCATCGCTATTTGTAGAAAGATAGTCTATTGCTTTTTTGGACATTTCTGCAAGCGAGGGTGTATTTTCACTTAAATCGCTATCATGAGCTCGATCTAGAGCGTAGGGTAGCCCGTCATCTGAAAAAACTCCTAACATAGGTTGTTTGCCCCTGTAATTCATTAGTTCACCTCGGTTCTTAAAAACCTTATAATTTTTGGATTCAAACGCACTATAAAGATCACGACCATCTCCTCGCTTGTCAGCAGCAAAATTCTCATTACCGCCACCCATCATCACATCAAATTCAATATCTAAATAATCTAGAGCGATTTGATCCTGATCGCCTCGATCTTTCTGCATAACACAAAAACCAGCCGGAGTAGCGTGGGTGATCGGAACCGTAGTGACACATCCTACCTTTTTACCAGATTGTTTAAATTTTTGCCATATGGGTAGGTGCTTCTCTCCGCTTGCAGAAACATTTAATGACCCATTAGGGACACGCTTTCCACCACCCCATGAGGAACTGGCGGCGGCCGAATCGGTAACCATTGAATCTGCAGAGGCTGTGTCCATAAGCGCCCTGTTTATTTTGCCTTCCCGATATAATTCTAACCAGTGACTACCTTTGCCATTTTTCAAATACAAGAGTCGATCTGCCATATTCAGTGTTCCGGTACTCATACCATCACTTACCATAAATATGATATTTTTAGCTTTCTTAGAGCCAAATTCGTCTTTATTATCAAGCCATAAATTAGAATGAAAATCACTTACTAGACCTCCAAAGGCAAAAAGACTACCATTCTTAAAAAAATCTCTTCTTTTCATTTAACGCATATTAGTTGCGTTAAAATTAATTTAATTAGACAAGTTTCACATTATTTAGATGTTAACTTTTTAAATAGTGAAAATTAATACTTAGCAAATACTGAATCAGTCAGTTATATAAATTCAGAATCATGGTAATTCTATCTAATCTTATTTTATGACTTAGCCTGGAAATAATTTAATAAAAAATTACGTTATTGCAACAAAGTTTAATTAGAGACTCAAAAAAGATTCATGAATACAAAAGTTTTTAATCATGAGCTCATTGCTCCCATTGATTTTGAAAATCCCTTTAAAATAGATTCCATTATAAAGGAAAAAATGTTGAATCATCTCGAGGGACAATACAAAATTAAAACAGTGAACCTATCCCTCAATCGTAAAGATAATTACGTACTTATCGTACTAGTAGAACTTCTAAACTAATTGTAAAAGTACTATAAGCTTAGCTTTTGGTTCAGTGATTTTACAACTCAGCACTCTTTAAAAATGTCCCACAAAATAAAAAGTACCTCAAAACGAATTCATTCTATTGATATTCTTCGTGGCCTGGTTATTTTACTAATGATAGTAGACCACGTTCGAGAACGTTTCTTTTATCATCATCAGGTAACAGATCCCATGAATATTCAACATACAGATCCCTCTTTATTCTTTACACGATTAAGTGCTCATTTTTGTGCACCTATATTTGTATTTCTAACCGGGCTCTCTGCATATTTATACCAAAATCCAATTCAGAAACCAAAACGTGATCTTCAGCCCTTTTTATTGAAACGGGGCTTATTCTTGATTGTTTTAGAAATCACACTTATAAATTTTTCATGGTTCGGAAACTATCAAAATTTATACCTTCAGGTCATTTGGGCCATTGGTCTAAGCATGATCTCATTGGCTTTAGTAATTAAATTACCAAGATATTTAATAGGTGGTTTAGGTCTGTTGATCATTTTTGGACATAATCTATTAGCCTCTATAAACTTACAGCCCAATGAAATAGCCTTCCCGTTATGGACTATACTACATGATCGTGGGTACCTTCTCCAATCTGATATTTTAAATATTAAAGTTTCTTATCCGGTACTTCCGTGGATAGGAGTTATTTTTATGGGCTACTACGCTGGGGTACTGTATACGAATACAAAATTTACCAAAATCCGACATAAATATCTTCTAGCCAGCGCATTTACATCATTAACATTTCTAGGCCTACTACGTGGTTTCAATCTCTACGGAGAAACTAACCACTGGCAAATTCATTCCTCGCCAATAGAAAGTATAATGTCTTTCATTAATTTTACAAAGTACCCTCCGTCACTAGATTTTTTATTGTTAACACTTGGAATTGGTTGTTTTGTTCTTTACTTCATCGAACGCTTTGAGCGACCATGGATGCTCGTATTTAAAACTTTTGGTAGTGTTCCTATGTTTGTATACGTATCTCATTTATACATCCTACTTATCGCTTATCAAATATTGAACACAACATTTGGTGCTAATCAAGGTGCATACTTTGGTGTAAATCATATTGCATATGTATGGCTCATAGCTATTGCATTGAGCATGTTGCTTTACTGGCCGGCTAAAAAATTTGGCACCTTTAAAAAAAGATCTACGAATCGAATTTTAAAATACTTTTAGTAAAAAGGATCAGGATACTTATTAATATTCTGTCTCTAATTCTTTCTATTTTTGCTGAAATTTTTAAGCTATGAACTGGATACTTCTAATTATTGCCGGCTTGTTTGAAATGCTTTTTGCTATATGTCTTGGTAAGGCAAATCATACTGAAGGAATAATCTCTAAACTTTGGTTTGGCGGGTTTTTAATCTGTCTTTTTCTTAGCATGACTCTGCTTGTAAAAGTAACAAAGGTACTTCCTATTGGTACAGCTTACGCAGTTTGGACGGGAATTGGTGCGGCCGGTACCGTACTTTTAGGAATATTTGTTTTTAAAGAACCTGCAACATTTTGGCGATTGTTTTTTATTACTACACTTATTGGCTCTATCATTGGTTTAAAATTGGTTTCCCATTGAAAATGTAAGGCAACAAAAAACCAGCATTCTTTATCTCGCTAATCGATTGCTCATTCACTAAATTAACTATTCTGAAATACCGGTGCAGGAAATAACCAGCATAATAACAGAATACTTAAAAGGGCAACAAATGTGATGATAATAAGAAATTTGAATCGTCTCAAAATGTATAATTTTAGTGCTTATTTTATTCTCTTTTCTAGTAATCTTTGGTGTACATTTCTTTTTAACATGGCCAGATTTTCAACAATCTTGAGATAACGCATACGATGCTTTTCTATTAGTTGAATATGAAGATCCCCGTATTCATTTTTCCCATATTCTAATTCCTTCTGAAGTTCCTGTTCAAACTTGCAAAACCCAGCTGTACATAAAATCACATCTCTACGCAATGCCTGTAAGGTACCGGCCAGTTTTAGATTGTTTATCATCTGCTTTTCTAGTTTAATAAGATCTCCTAATTCTTCATTTATATCTTCAAGAAGGCGTCCCCACATGGCGATTTCTCTTAAATCCTTTTTAATACAGAGTTCTCTATAGGAATATACCTGTTCAAAAAAATTGATATTCAATACTTATCTTAAATATGTTAGACACAAAAGCATAAAGACAAAGCCCATACCGATATATTAACTGAACTGTTTAAGATTTCATAGAAAACTGATTTACAGCATTATACTTCACATTTTATTTCAGAAAAAAACAATAAATTTGAGTATAATTGAACCACTGAGTAAAAACACCCCGGCATGTTTTTAAAGATAAAAATAGTAGCAAACTGATAATGAATCGACTAGAGTTTGATTTTAAACTTTATATAAAATCATATTGAATATTGCCCAATTATAGCTGTAAAAGCCATAGAAATTTAGATAATGAATAAAGAGTTTACAGTAGAAGATCGCCTAAAGGAAAGAGTTAAAGAATTAACCTGCCTTTATAGCATATCTAGTGCGTTGCGAAAACATCAAGAAGATGTGCAGGCCACACTAAAAGAGATATGTGAAATTACCAAAAACGCATGGAGATATCCTGAAGCTGCCATAGTTCATCTAAAATATACTAGCTTTGATATAAAAATAGGCGATATCCCTTCTGCTTATATTTTTCAGGAAGGTAAGCTATCAGACCATCAGGAAAAAATTGGAAACATTAGGGTTTATTATGATTCGACTTATTTCGATACTACCGATTTCTTAGAGGAAGAGCAACAGTTATTAGATCAAATTTCAATAGAAATTAGCGACTTTTTTGAGCGTGAAAGTGTAAAGCAGCGAGAAGAATTATTACGCAGAAAAGCGGAACATAACGATAGGCTGGCCATACTTGGTGAAATCACTGCCGGAATAGCGCACGAGTTAAATACTCCTTTGGGCAATATTCTTGGTTTTGCTGAACTTATCCACGCTAATAATAATGATGAACAGACTAAAAATGATTTAGACAAGATCATTAAAGCCAGCATATATTCTAGAGAGATCGTAAAGAAATTGATGTTTTTTGCCTGTGAGATGCCACACCAAAAACAAGCTCAGCAAATAAAACCTATTATAGAACAGGCGCTTTCGCTTTTAGGACCAAACCTTAAAAAAGCAGGAATTAGCTGCCAGTTTACAATTGATGAAGAAAATCTGGTTATTCCACTTGATATTATACAATTTACTCAGATAATTTTTAATCTGGTTATTAATGCTATTTACGTCTCTTCTCCTAAATCTTATATAGAAATTTTAGTTAGCCATACTAAAGATACACTGCTTATGGAAGTAAAAGATCAGGGGCCAGGGATTCCAAAATCTCTTCGAAAAAAAGTCTTTCATCCTTTTTACAGTACAAAACCACTGGGCGAAGGTTCAGGCTTAGGATTAAGTGTGGTGCACGGGATTGTAAAGGCACATCAGGGCGAAATTAAAATTGTAGACAATGTTCCTAACGGAAGTAATTTTCAAATTTCATTACCACTATAAGCTTAAAAAATGACATATAAAAAGGCCAATATTCTAATAGTTGATGACGATTTTGATATGTTAGAATTACTGCAAAGGCAACTCCACGATCAAAACTTTCATGCCTATAAAGCTTCCAATGTATTAGAAGCTATAAATATTCTAAAATATAGTCGCATTGATCTACTCATTACAGATTTGCAAATGCCACAGGTAGATGGGATCGCATTAATAAAATATGTATCAGATCACTATCCTAAATTACCAACATTGGTTATTACTGGTTTCCCCTCTATAGATGGAGCTTTAGAAGCGATGAAATCTGGAGCTGTAGATTATCTTATTAAACCTTTTACCAAAGAAGAATTAAAAAATGCCGTAGCAAAAGCTTTACCTCAAAAATTACAGGAAACTACACGAGATTCGTTGGCTAATAACAGTATTTCTTATGCTGGGATTATTGGTAATTCTGAACCAATGCAAAAGCTTATCGATCTTATAGAACGGGTTAAAGACAATAAAGCAACGGTACTTATACAAGGTGAAAGCGGCACGGGAAAAGAGCTTATCGCCAGGGCGATTCATTACAAAGGCAGATTTGCTGCACAAGCTTTTATCGCCGTGAATTGTGGCGGTATTCCTGAAGATCTACTGGAAGCTGAATTATTTGGTTACACCAAAGGTTCATTTACCGGAGCTTCAGAAAATAGGCAGGGATTTTTTCAGGCGGCAGATAAAGGCACAATTTTCCTAGATGAAATTGGTAATGCTCCAATGAAAGTTCAAACAAGGCTGCTAAGAGTCCTTCAGGAAAAAGAAGTACAGCGAATTGGAGAGCAGAATGCCTCGAAAATAGATATACGCATTATAGCGGCAACTAATAGTGATCTTTATAAAATGGTTAAGATCGGGAAGTTTCGGGAAGATCTTTATTACCGTTTAAATGTTGTAAATATAAGTACACCGCCACTGCGTTCACACAAAGGTGATATTGTATATCTGGCAAATAATTTTTTACGAAAATACGGTTCAGAATATGGGAAACAGGCTACACTTAGTGACAAAGCATTAGAATTATTACAAAATTACGACTGGCCAGGAAATGTGAGAGAATTAGAAAATATCATTCAGCGCACCCTCATTTTAAGCGATGATGAAATTACTTCGGAACAGCTTCCAGAACATTTTAAATATCATATTAGTTCTAACGATACTACTTTTAAATCTTTAGCTGAAGTTGAAAAAGAATATATCCTAAGGGTTTTAGCCTATACAGATCAAAACAAAACACAGGCAGCTGAAATTCTTAACATAGATCGCAAAACCCTTCGAAATAAACTAAAATAGCAAGTGGTTCATAATTCCCTAGTAGGGGTAAAATGCCCGGTAATTTTTAAAAATAAATATTTTTTAAAATCATAAAAAACTCAACTTCAACACTATAAAAACTTAAGATAAAAATTTCCTTTTTTGGGTACAGCATTTGACTTTTAGGTATAGACGAACCTCAATAATTATGAAAACTAATCGTACCAAAAATAAGTCAGCTTCAAAAAGTTCTTTAGGCAGCCTCTTACCCCAGGAGATGCTTAAGGGACTTTGCTTTAATTGCGATCATCAAAAAAATTGTTCGTGGCAAAACCACAGAAAGTTGTTTTGTGAACATTTTAAGTAAACTACCTCGGGTTAAGCCCCCGAGGCATTCGTTGTAAACAAATTTTAAATTTCGAGGCAAGTCTTGGGATATTATAACCTTTGGCAGTGCCAATACATCTTATGAAAAAGGAAAAAACAAAAAAACAATCTATGCACGCTACGGTAATGAGCCAGTTTAATAAAACGGCAGACCGTATGGAGTTAAATACTAATATTAGAAAGATTCTTTCAATCTCCAATAGCGAAATTATAGTACACTTCCCCGTAAAAATGGACGACGGCAGTGTAGAAGTTTTTACCGGTTATCGGGTGCAACATAATAATGCCCTGGGACCATACAAAGGTGGTTTACGGTATCACGACACCGTAGATATCGATGCCGCAAGAGCTTTGGCTATGTGGATGACCTGGAAAACATCTCTTGCAGGCCTGCCATTTGGTGGCGCTAAAGGAGGAATAGAAATAGATCCAAGAAAATATTCTATTGGAGAATTAGAACGTATTACCCGACGATTTACTTATGCCCTTGGTGAAAATATAGGGCCAGAGCATGATATTCCCGCTCCAGATATTAATACAAACGCACAAACCATGGCTTGGATTGCAGATACCTATATGTCTACCATTCCAACTTCAGAGCGTTCCCATAACCGCCATATCGTTACTGGTAAACCTCTAGGAGTAGGCGGATTAGAAGGTAGAGATCGTGCTACCGGATTTGGCGTATTCCTTTCAGCAAAACTTTACCTGGAAAGCAAAGGTGAAACTTTAGATGGAAAAACCTTTATTGTGCAGGGATTTGGTAATGTAGGTTATTGGGCGTCACATTTTATGCTAAAAGAAGGTGCGCGCTTGTTAGCCGTACAAGACGCTCATGCAACTTTGTATAAAAAAGAAGGTATCGATGTAGAAGCATTAGCAATACATTCTAACCCAAGAAAAGGCTCTATTGCAGATTATCCAGATGCGGTTGCTATACCACCAGAAGATTTCTTTGGTTTAGAGTGCGATATAATTATTCCGGCAGCATTGGGAAATCAAATCACCGCTACTGTTGCTGAAAAAATAAAAGCTCCGCTAATCTTAGAAGGTGCTAACGGACCAACAGATAGTGAAGGTGAAGCTATTTTGCTAAAAAATAATGTTACTATTATTCCCGATATATATTGTAATTCAGGCGGAGTTATTTCCAGCTATTTTGAATGGTTACAAAACCGAAATGGCGAATTATGGGATCTGGAAGAAAGTATGGGAAAACTGGAGAAAAAACTTTCAGAAAACTTTAAACGTATACAGCGTGAAGTACAAGAAAAAAATATCGATTGGAGAACCGCTGCATATATGCTAGCCATATCTAGAATTGAAACGGCTTATCAACAACGCGGAATTTTCCCTTAGTTATTAATGCTGAAAAATGAAATGCTGCAATTAGAAATTTAAAGCTGTATCATGAAATATGAACCTGAAAATAATGATGAAAGTACTATCGCTGTTATTGAAAAACATGCGTATGACTGGCTTGTGAATCTTGAAATTATAGATTTTGAGCTTCTTTTTTATAAATCTTATTTACAGGAGTATGATAGAACAAAAACACCAGGTAAAAAAAACACGCTAAATTCGCTAATCTTAAATATTAGTGAGCAAATAGAACAGAATAAATTTCATCTGCGTACTTGTTTGTTTTATAAGAATAGAGTTTCAAAAATCAGGGAATGTGATGATCTGGCTTGTGAACAGATTTATCTAGACGCACATTCCCTTTTTAAAAATCGGCTTCAGGATCACTTTAAACAAATTAGTCTCCTTAAGCACCAGATAATTTCTAAAACTATAGCTTTTTCAGCATTAAACATTGATTAATTAAGGAAATTCAACAATCTCAGAGATAATTAAACCCTAAATAAGGGCTTAAAAAGCATTAACTCATTTACAATTGCGTCGAACTGTTTGTTTGGATGTTTTTTCCGAAGCCGGACACCTATTGAATTTGTACCTTTTAGATTTCAATTTTTCATTAAAGGTGTTCGGCTATATTTTACTTCGAAGTACAAATAACTGAAGTATTAAAAACATAAGCTGAAATTCAACAATTTCAGTATAAAATTTTAGACTTATGCGTTATGCAAAATATTGAACTTTAAATGATAACGTAAAATACTAGTGTAAAGCGGTAATGCCAGCAGTGAACCTATAGCTGTAAAGAGATAAGCTGGTATACCAAAAATTAAACTGATATTATATAATTTTTCGTCGATTTTTTCCTCAGCTCTTAAGTAGGCTATTCCTAGAAATAAGACTACAATAAAACTGCAAGACATGATCACCGGCATTAACCAACTTACTTCACTATTGGTGCTAATGTAATATTCTAGTAAAAAATATAAGATAACAAGGCCAAGCCCAAGCTCCCATCTTGGTTCGGTAAACATTTTATAATTACCTAAGGCATTTAATAAGATCTTCTTTTGCTTATCGTCCAGATATTTTAAACGAACAATTCCTTTATTCCCTATCTGCTTAAAAAACCATTTGCCCTCGATCTCTAGAGAACACAAATTAGTTTTAGTATTGGATTCCTCTACAACTTTATTACGTTTCTTCCAGATCATATTAAATGATAATCCACTTGTTTTAAGATCTGTCGCGAACTTTTTAAGTTGTTCTTTATCAAAGTCTTTTGCTTTAAATTGCCCGTTCATACTATTTTTTAGATTATAATATGATGGCAAGTTAGCATGGATACTTCTACTTGAACTCCCTGAATTCAGTGATTTTTAAGGTTTTTTTATAAAAATTAAAGCTTCAGCATTTTCTATAAAACGTATTTTTGAAGGCTCTAAAAAGGATTCGGTTTATGTCCTTCCGCAGGCTTTTATATGTATTTATTTTTCATTTTATCGTGGTATCGGCGCAGGCGCAGGATAGCTATTCTAATTTTAAAGCTTTTCCTAAACTTCCAAATTCTGTAGACCATGTTTTATATGAAAAACTGGAAAATGCAAATACCCATGAAAAACGAATTACTTACCTGGATAGCATCGCCCAGATATTTGATAAAACAGATTTGGCAGATTCTTTATTGGTGTATGCTGAATATATTCAGAAAACAGCAAACAATTTATCTTCTACTCTACCCGATTATACATTTTATTATTACCGCGGAATATATTACGAAGGTCTTGCCAAAAGAAAAACAGGATTACTGGATGAAGCAATCGCAACTTATATTAAGGGACTTGAAAACTTAAATACTGAAACAGACACATTATTTTCTAACTACCTAAAATTAGGCCTGGCAGAAACCTATTTGCAAAAAGAGGAATTACCTAAAAGCAAAGAAATTCTTAATCAGCTTTTACCACAAGCAACAACAAATGAAACATTTAATACATTTCTAACTACTGCTTTTGGCGATTTTTATTATAGAAATAATGAATGGGAAAAGGCGATAACGGCGTACCAAAAAGCTTTAGCATTACCAGCCACAAAAAAGCTAAAAAAATTATCCTATCGCATACAATTAAATTTAGCGAAACTTAAGGTATCAGAGGATACCTATCAACAAAGGCTGGATAAATTTCAGCAATTAAAAAACGAGTCTTTAAACCAGGGATTTTATGGTTTATATATCGAAGCTGTTATCAATGAAGGCTATGTATATTTAAAAGAGGAAGCTTATGAAGCTGCCGAAATTGCGCTAAGTACTGCTTATATAAATACCGTTTCCTGGAACCGATTAGAATTACAGAAAAAAGTAAATAAAGCGCTGGTAAATCTTTATGTTGCCAAAGAAGATTTTAAGAATGCTTATAATCTAATGACCCAGTATGAGGCTGTTAGTAAAACAATCACAACACAACAAAACGAACGGCAGGTTAGAGAATTAGAAGAAAAGTACGAAAGCCTGCAAAAAGAGCGGGAGATTATGAAACTACAGGAATCTCAGCTAAAAGACCAGATAGAAATTGATAGACAGCGAACCATAAAAAATGCCGTTTTAATTGGTTTCCTAATTATTTTAATTCCTATTATTTTATTGCTTGTGGTGTACTACCAAAAGTTACAGGCGCAAAGTGAAATAAACCGGCAACAGGAAGATTTAAATCGGCAAGAGATGCAAAGCCTACAACAGGAACAGGAATTGAAACTGGCCAGAACTTCGATGAAAATACAAACCCAGGAACGTGAACGCATCGCACAAGAACTTCACGATAGTATTGGTGGGAATCTTGCTGCGATAAAACTTCAAATGAACCGGCTGGATCTTAAATCTGAAACTGCTAATAATCTAAAAACTCAGTTAGACAGCACCTATAGCCAGGTGAGGGAAATTTCGCATAGTTTATTACCAAAAGAATTTAAAGAACAAGCTTTTGTTCCCATTGTAGAAAACTATATCGATCGATTTAACGATCCTGAAGATAAACGCTATTTCTTTAATGCCTATCCTGAAGAAGCTATTAATAAACTTCCTAAAAAACTTCAAGTTGCACTATTCAGTATCATTAAAGAACTCACAACAAACGCTTTTAAGCACGCCAAAGCCAATCAGGTAATGATTCAGCTAAATGATATCCCTGAAGAGGAAAATCTGGTCTTAATGTATGAAGATGATGGGATAGGTTTTACTACCAACAAATCTAAAGGTATAGGTTTAAAAAATCTAAAAAGAAGGATAGACGAACTTAAAGGAAGCTTATCCATAGATAGCAGCCCGGGCAAAGGAACCGTAATTAGCATTAGTATTCCGAAGAAATAAAAAACAAGAGTAAGTATAAGTATCCAAAAGATGAAAACAGTTTATAACATCATTATAGCAGATGACCATAAAATGTTTGTAGACGGTCTACGAAGTATTTTAGAACAAGAAGAAGATTTGCATATTTTACACACTACCTCTAAAGGCGAAGAAGTTTTAAAATACCTGAAAATCAACCAAAATGAGCCTGTAGATTTACTTATTACAGATCTTAATATGCCTGGCATAGATGGTATTGCTCTTAACCAAAGTATTAAAAAAGATTTCCCCACGATTAAAACACTGGTGATTAGCATGCTTGAAGACGGCGCTAAAATTAAAAGCTTAACCGAAGACGGAGTTAACGGTTATCTTTCTAAAAATGCAGAACAAACTGAATTATTAAAGGCGATTAGAAGTATACTTTCAGGAGAAAATTACTTTTCTGTACATATTCAGTCTATATTGATAAAAATGCTTACCAATAGTAGAAAAACTGCTGAAGTTAGATTAACCCAAAGAGAAAAAGAAGTTTTGCAATTAATCGCTAAAGAACATACCACACAAGAAATAGCAGATCTGTTATTTTTAAGCAAGCACACTATTGAAAGTTATCGCAAAAACTTAATAAACAAACTAGAAGTAAGAAATCTAGCCGGACTTACCCGCTACGCAATAGAACATGATATGATTTAAGCTCCCTGTTTTCAGGGATATTAATTTCACTGGTTACAGGCTACTATAAGGCCGGGTAAGGATAGATATTTGTACCCAGTTAATCTTAAATAATCGTGCTATGATTTATGGAATTTCTTTAATTCTGCTCAGCATTATCGCTGTTCCTTCTTTAATTCTTTCTAAGAAACCAAATGCAAAAGAATTACTGGATAAAGTAGAGCCGTACCAGGGATGGATTGGTGTTATATTTTCGGTTTTTGGTATATGGGGAATTATTTCTAGTCTGCTTAGTCTGGATGTTTTAAGCAGTGCGCCTATCTGGTGGTTTACTTTATTTATTGGAAGTATTGTTGAAGCTACCTTGGGTTTTCTTTTAGGTTTCCCAATTATCACTAAAATGCTTTCTAAAAACGCATCCAACTATCAGGAAAAAAGTAAAAAATTAAGGGAAAAACTTGTTCCCCTTCAGGGAAAACTTGGAATTCTGGGAGTGATTTCAGGGATTTGGATCATTACAGCTTCCTTTCTATTTACAGTATAATTAAAATTTAAAAAAAGTTATGAAATGGTATTTAAAAGCCTTCCGTCAGTATTCAGATTTTAACGGCAGAGCAAGAAGAAAAGAGTATTTTATGTTTAGCCTGTTTAATGCCTTATTTATGATACTAACCATGCTTATAAGTGTTGGCTTAAGTAGTTGGCTGGATGCTCCTGCATTTATTAGTATTTACGCGTTATATATTTTGGCGTCATTAGTTCCTTCTCTTGCCGTATCTGTAAGACGTTTACATGATATTGGTAAAAGCGGCTGGATGCTTTTAGTAGGATGTATTCCGTTAATTGGGGCAATTTGGATGTTTGTGCTACTAATTACAGATAGTGATCCACAAAACAATCAATATGGGCCAAATCCTAAAGAAGAAATGATGTTGGAACATATTTAAAAAACTATAAATTAAGATTTATGATAATTTCGAGAGGTTGGGGTTTATTAGGATTGTTGTTACCCATTTTAGTGATATTAATCGGTATTTATTTTTTTAGTAATGATGGCAATGCCACAAAACCATTATTAGCTTACAGTTTAATGATATCTGGTGTTCTTAATATATTCAGCGGAATTATCTTTCATCAAAAAAGTGATAAAAAACACGATCTATTTTTTATGCCCCTAAGTATTTGGGGCATAATCTGGATCGTTCTTGGGTTATTTATTATTATTTCAGCCTAAAAAATATTGGTGAAAAACAACTAATTTCAATAAACTACCTTAGAGTGAACCAGTGAAACATTTGTTTGAAAATCACTTAATCGTGATAACTGCAAAAAGCCAAGATTGTAAGAAATAATCAAGTTTTTTACAGTAGAAGAAAACTACCTCAGGGTATTATATCCTCTGGCGGTGCCAATAAAAAATGGGGACAAATGCACCCCTACATAGCTGTCCCCACTTTATATATTACCGCTATGAACTACAAAATTAAATTTCAAGACTCTTAGCTTACTTAAAATATTCTGTACTGTAACGGTTAGGTTAAAATAAGTTCTCAAAAACCCCAATTTTAGAAAACTTACTTTGCAAGTATATTACTATTTAATTTTTCCTACAATACCCAATATTGGGTAAAAATGGGTATATTTTTATTTTTCGAATTTTCTAAAAAGCTTCTCCTATACTAATGTAAAAGTTGCTATCGTCTTTGGTAAAAGCATAATCAAAGCGTAAATAGACATCTTTTTGCTGAAAAATTAAAAACCTTGCTCCTGCCCCGGCAGACCATTTAATATTATTTACCTGCAACTGGTCCCAATCGTTAAACACCTCTCCTACTCCTGTAAAAATAGTAGCTCCTAAACGATCTGTAAAACCTAGTTTTAGTGGTAAAAATCGATATTCTACCTGTGCTGCAATCTGGTTGCGATCTCTATATCTTCCTTTAAAATAACCACGCATAAGGCTTTCGCCACCCATATATGATAATTGATTAAAGGGGACTTCACCGCCAAAATTGAACTCGCCATAAAGCTGGGCAGCTAAAACATTATTTTCACTTACTTTCTTATAAATTCGGTTATCCAGAGTTATTAATTGATATTCTACATCACTTTTCCAGAAAGGATTGTAATTAAGATAGGCAAACTCGCTAAAAAAGGCATCACGTTCGTTTAAAACATTATGGCGTTCGTCGTATACAAACCCCACTCCCAATCCAAAATTTGTAGATCCTTCAGCACCAAAGGGTAATTCAAAATCTATTTCATCTTCACCTTCAGCAGGATCAAAAGAAACATTGCTTAAACTTCTAAAATCGGTTTCCAGACCTATATAAAAATTTTCAAGCAGCTTACGTAAAACTCTTTCTTTAATTCGAATTTGAGTGGCATCTACCAAAGCAATATTTTCATTGGGGACATCACCTCCTATACCATAATATTTTAGCGGAAATTGTTCAAAATCGATATCGCCCAGAAAAAACCAGGTATCCTTATCCCATACTGCCCGTTAAGCGTAAAAAAACTGTAAGCCTTCATTTCGCTTAGCCTGTTATTTACATCTTCGTTTGCGTAATAAATGTAAAGCGGAGTTAAACCGAATTCTACTCCGGTTTCAGGGCGATATCCCACGGTAGGAAATACAAAAAATTGCGAGCGCTCTTGCGAAACAGTGTCATTTAATACATTATTGATATATCTAGAGATAAAATTCTTTTTGGGTTGCTTTTCGATAGAATCCTGAGCCATCAATGCATGTTGCAAAAATATCAGTAAACCGAAAATCAGTAATTTGAGGTAGTTTTTTCTAATCATAGTTGGGTTTGAATACAAAAATAAAAGTTTAGATGTCTAGGCCATTAAATTTCACTTTTACCTAACATTATATTGGGAAGAACTACCAAATATTTATAATTTCTAAGAAATCGGATTCTTAGAGTTTATCTTTTTAGTAAGCTACCTAAAGGCAAACTATGATGCATTTTTTTGAAAATCGTTTTTATATCGAGGTATCCCAATAGCTACCAGAAGTCTAGGATTAAATTTTGATTATCTAGTAAAAAGATTAAGATTAGGAAATCCCTTCTTATTAATAGACAAAAAGTTTAAAAAAGAAACATTCACAAACATTCTTAAAGTTAAAATTCTAATATCAAACGTTTTAGATATCTATTTTCATAAAATACACTTTAATTATTACCAATATTAATTTTAATATGTTCAATGTTTTAATTTTCTTTGCCACGGTGATTTAACTGTTTCTTAACGTTACTTTTGATTGAACTAAAAAATAAGGATCAACTAGATATAGTCTTTAAAACCTACTATAAAGCACTTGTAAATTATGCAGGTAATTATAGTATTGATTTGGATGAGAGAGAAGATATCGTACAGGACATATTTGTATACCTGTGGAAGCAAAAAATGGAATTTCCTAACCACACTGCCCTAAAAGCTTATCTCTATACTACTGTTAGAAACAAATGCCTAAATGTGATAAAACACAATAAGGTTAAAAAAGACTTCGAGATTTCGCAGAATATTGATACTGAAGATGACAACCTTTTCCAGAAACAGGTTTTGGAAGAAGAAATTACCAGGCAGTTGTACCAAATAATTAATACGTTAAAAGGTAGAAAACGTGAAATTATTCTACTGAGCTTGAAAGGAATGAAAGGACCTGAAATTGCGAAAAAATTAAAGATCGAAGCACAAACGGTTCGGGCCATTAAAGCACAGGCTTACAAGATTATTAAAGAAAAAATTAAGGATTTAGGCTATTTCCTTAACCTTTTAATAACCTACAAATAAGACCTTTACAAAATTATTATAAAAAAATCTTAATTTTTTATACTACACTTTAAATTTTGGGTTGTTTTAACAATAAACCCAAATTAAATGAATGATATCTTTCTTTTATCTAAGATTTTCATCAAGAAAAGATTAAATCTTTTAACAAAAGAAGATAAAAGGCTTTTGTCGAATTTAAAAAAAGAATATAGTTTTTATAAAAGTCTAAAAACAAAGACTTTATTAAAGCGTACTAAAAATTATTCTTTAATAGATTCGAATGCAGCCTGGCAAAAGGTTTCAGAAAAAATAGACCAAAAACCTACAATCTTAGCATTTATCCCACGTAAAAACTGGGTGATGTATGCGGCAGCTTCAATCACGATCTTATTTATTGCCAGTTTATTTGTTTTTCAGCAGGTAGATTTTAATCAAACTCCGCAAGTAAGCACATCGCAGCCTGTTATTCCTAAAGGTTCTAGTAAAGCAGTGTTAATCCTGAATAATGGAGAAGAAGTAATCTTAAATCCTGAAGCTGGTTATACTTCTGCAAACAGTACAAGCAACGGCGAAGATATTGTATATACTGCAGGCGGTGCAAAAGATAACGAGCCTACCAAATTTAATACACTTGCCGTACCAAGAGGCGGGCAATTTCATATAAAACTTTCAGATGGTTCTGAGGTTTGGTTAAACTCAGATTCCAAAATAAAATATCCTGTTCAATTCAGCAAAGATAAAACTCGTGAAGTCGAACTACTTTATGGGGAAGCTTATCTGGCCGTTAGCCCAAGCGAAGAAAATAATGGAAATGGATTTCATGTAAAAACAAACCAGCAAACAGTACAGGTCTTAGGAACCGAATTTAATATTAAGGCTTATCGCGAAGAACCGGTTATTGCTACAACGCTTGTAGAAGGTAAAATAAACCTGAACTTAGCCGGTGATACTTTTTTATTAGCACCTTCAGAACAACTAAGCTTTAATAAAACCACAAAAGAAACGCAGCTTAATACCATTAATGTTTACGATGCGATTTCCTGGAAAAAAGGCGTCTTTAGTTTTAAAGGAGATGAATTAAAACACATTATGACAATAATCTCCAGATGGTACGATGTAGATGTAGTTTTCGAAAATAAAGAACTTGAAAATATACGATTTACAGGTGCTTTTAGTAAAGAGCAAAACTTAGAACAACTATTACAAATAATTAAGGAAACAAATTTTATAAATGCCTATGAGATAAAAGAAAGACAGATAACTATTAAATAAGAACACAAAAAAGAAAAAGGGAAAGGTCTTCACCTCCTACAGTATACAGACCCTACCCCTCTATTCTTAGAATTAATTAAAAACTAATCCTAATTCATTAACAAATTTATGGAAATTAATTTAAAAAGTACCTTACCCTTAAGGGTTAAGGCCCTACTACTTTTGCTTATGAGAACATTTATTATTTTATTTTGTTCTACTGTATTTAGTTTTAATACGGGAAGCTTATTCTCTCAGAACTCCAAAATTCAGATTTTAGAAAATAATGCTTTTTCTATTGACGAAATTTTTACCCTTATTAAAGAACAAACAGATTATAACTTTATCTACCAGGAAGACATCTTTAAAGATCAGCCTAAGGTGGCATTAAAAAAAGGAACGATTCAGGTAGGACAACTTTTAGAAAAAAGTTTAAAGCCTAATTTTTCGTTTTCATTTTCTAAAGAAACCCAAACAATTTCTATTAGAAAAAATGAGGATAAAACTTTACAATCTCAGCTTATACAAGGGATTGTGACAGACGAAAATAAAGTACCGTTACTTGGTGTAAGTGTATACATTAAAAACACAGGTAGAGGTATTATGACAGATGAAGATGGAAGGTATAAAATCTTTGCCAGTGAAGGTGAGATTATGGTTTTCCAGTATTTGGGGTATAAAACACAGGAAATTGAAGTAACAGATAAAGCTGAAATTAGTGTATCTCTTAAGTTAGATCTTAACTCGCTTGAAGAAGTTACTGTAGTTTCTACAGGTTACCAAAAATTGAAAAAGTCTTCGGCAACTGGTGCTTACGAGCTAATTACCGCAAGAGACATTCAGGAAAATCCTTCAATTAACATTATGGAGCGTTTGGACGGTACTGTACCAGGGGTTCGATTTGATGTTGCTAATAACAGTATTTCTATTCGAGGAACAAATACATTTTATGGAGATAGCTCTCCTTTAGTGGTTATCGATGGTTTCCCGGCGATCGACCAAAACCTGGCAAATGCTCCAGGAACTGCGCTTTCAGGAACTTCTGGTGATACAAATAATTCTATCCTTAGTACTTTTAATATGAATGATATTGAAAGTATTTCTTTCTTAAAAGATGCCGCGGCTGCTTCTATTTGGGGTTCTAGAGCTGCAAACGGAGTAATTGTTATTGAAACAAAAAAAGGGAGTAAAAGATCGAAACCTATTTTCAATTTATCTGCGATTACAAGTGTTTCTGCTGCTTCAGATCTAACTGAATTAAACGCTATGAACAGCAGCCAGTATATCGATTTGGAACAGGAACTTTTTGATAAAAACTTCTTAACAGATCCTTTTTCACATTGGAGATACCCAAATGGTAGTGAAGCTACTAATGCCATGTTCTTAGCTCAAAATGGATCGATTACCGAGGCTGAAAGAGATGCTAGATTAGAGCAGTTAAGAAATCAAAGTAATATTGGGCAAATTAACGACCATTTATTACGCTCTCAGGTAACCAACCAATATAACCTTTCTGTAAGCGGAGGTGGTGATAGAGGTTCTTATTTTGTTTCAGGAAACTATTCTAAAGATACTCCGGTTTTTAGAGGTAACGAATCTGAGCAATACTCGGTTACAGCAAACGTAAGATCTGATATTTTAAATGATAAGGTAACTTTTGATTTAGGAGTTAACCACACCTATTCCAAAAGAACGGTAAATAATGCTGCTTTACAGGCTTTAAGCCCAGGACAATTTGGTTTAAGACCTTACGATCTTTTGTTAGATGAAAATGGAAATCACATAAATAGAGCTATTTCTTTTACTCCAGATATAACAGACGATTATGAAAATCAGGGGTATTTACCTTGGAGATATAATGCAATAGATGAATTGAGTTTATCTAATACCGGTTATAACAAAGGTGCTACACGAGTAAATTCTAAAATCAATGCAAAATTAACCTCTTGGGCTAATTTAGCTATATCTGGAATTTGGCAACGTACAACAAACGAAAAATTAGACTACAATGATGTAGATAGTTACTATGTTCGTGATCTTATTAATATAGGAACTACGGTAAATACCGCTAACGGTCAACTTATATACGGTGTGCCAATGGGTGGTGTTATGCAATTAGGAAATACCGTAAGTGAAGATTACTCTTTTAGAGCTCAGCTAGATATTAACAAAGACTGGAAAGACATTCACCACTTCGATATAATTGCTGGTACAGAACTTAGAGAATCTAAAGCTGAAGGTTACAATCATACAAGATATGGTTACGACAAAGATGCTTCTACCACAGCTACTGTAAACCCTACAACACCTTACCAAACCATTTATGGTTATGGAATGACTTTAGGAAATACAGATGGCGCTTTATTTAAATCCAGAAGAAGATATCTTTCTTACTATAGTAACGCCAATTACTCGCTTTTAAGCAAGTATACACTATCTGGTAGTATTCGTTATGACGATGCTAATATCGTTGGAGTTTCAAGAAGAGATCGTGCCATCCCATTATGGTCTGCCGGTGCAAAATGGAATGCTAAAAACGAAAACTTTTTAATTGAAAAAGATTGGCTTAGCAGCCTAAATTTAAGATTAACTTATGGTTCTGGAGGTAGCGTTCCTACAAACGCAAGTTCGGTTTCTACCATTACTTTAGGAGGATCTGATTACTTAAGCGGTTTACCATACGCATATATCGGTACGCCAGGGAACCAGGAACTAGGTTGGGAAACTACTAAAACATTAAATGCAGGTTTAGACATAGGATTTTTTAATCAGCGTATTGGTCTTAACGTAGATGTTTACAAAAAATGGTCTGAAGGTATTTTAGTAAATGTACCATACAACAGTACTTATGGTTGGACTTCGCTTTATTACAACACAGGAAACCTAGAAAGTAAAGGTTACGAAGTAAACCTTAATGTTTATCCTGTTCGTAATGAAGATTGGACATTGCAAAACAGCTTCAATATTTCTTACAATACTAACGAAGTTACAGATAATCGATTCCCAAATAATACCAACTCTCCAAATATGGGATCTACCAGAATTATCACTGGATATCCTGTAGATAACTTATTTGTATATCGTTGGGCTGGTTTAGATGAAACAGGACAATCTCAAATTTACACAAGAGATGGTGAAATTATCGCTCCTTCACAAAGTGCAATGGATCTTGAGCCTGAAGATTTAAAATATGCCGGTCGTACAACGCCACAATATTTTGGAGGTTTTATTAATTCATTACGCTACAAGAACCTAAAATTAACTACAAGAATAACTTACGAATTTGGTCATAAAGTTTTAAAGAATGATATACAAACTTCATTCTACCCAACAAGTAGTTATTTCTCAGGTTTCATAGGAACCAGTAAAACTTTGGTTAATAGATGGCAAAATCCTGGAGACGAAAAGACTACTAACGTTCCTGGAATTGTTGGTAGTAGTTATAACAGTATACAACGTTACGCAAATTCAGATTTAAATGTAATTAGCGGAGATAACATTAGGCTTAACCAAATTTCGCTTAGTTATACACTGCCTAACAGCATTGTTTCTAAGACTAACTTTTTAAGATCGATGTCTTTATCACTATCGGCTAACAATTTAGGGCCAATTTGGGTTAGAAATGACGAAGGAATCGATCCGCAATATGTTTTTGCAGGAACTTATAATTCCTTAGCTCCTTCAGAAAATTATTCTCTAACTGTTAACCTTTCTTTTTAATTATAGAAGATCATGAGAAAAAGCATAATATATATCTTATTCGTATTTATTTCACTCCTCAATATTGGATGCCAGGATTATGTTGAAATAGATCAACCAATGCAAAGAACACTAACGTATACTAGCGATTATCAATACTTATTAAACTATGTGTACCGTTTTGAAAGATCTTATTTTTATCCTGAATTAGCTTCAGATGATATCGATATAACAGATGAAACATTTGCAAATAATCTTATGGAGCAAAATGCCAATGCATATATCTGGACTGAAAATATTTTTGGAGATGCTGAAGATACAGATTGGAATGCGCTTTACCAACAAATCTATACCGCTAACGAGGTGATCACTGGCGTTATGGAGAGTGAAGGTGGTACAGAAGCTGAAAAAGAAGAAGCTTTAGCACAGGCAAAAGTACACCGTGCATTTGCCTATTTCTCTTTAGTAAACGTATATGCAAAACAATATGATGCCACTACGGCAAGTACAGATTTAGGTGTTCCGCTTTTATTAACGCCTAATTTATTTGCTTCATTAGAAAGAGCTAGTGTTGCGCGTGTGTACGAGCAGATTATAACAGATCTAGAAGAAGCAATTGAATTTCTTCCAGAAACCCAAACCAATGCTTTTTTACCTTCAAGCACAGGAACTATTGCTTTGCTGGCAAGAGTACAATTACAAATTGGTAATTATAATAATGCACTTAGCCTTGCTGAAGAAGTTTTATCAAGACAAAGCAGTGTAAATAACCTGGAAAATTATATCGAAACGCCTACTTCTTATCCTGGTAGATACGAAGATCAGGAAATTATCCTAATCAAAACTTTAGGTAATAGTGTTTTGGATTTTCCTTTAAGTCAGGAATTAATCGATCTTTTTGACGAAAACGACCTAAGATACGAGTTATTTACAGCACCGGGTACTAATTATTCCTGGAGTCCTTTTGAAGGCAGAGGATACTGGAAACCGAGATTAAGATCTCAGGGAATTCACATTGGCCCATCTGTCCCAGAAATGATGCTTATAAGAGCAGAATGTCTTGCCAGAACCAATAATCCTGATGAAGCGATAAGCGTTCTTAACACCCTAAGAAGTTACCGTTTTAGAGCAGAAGATTATCAGGAATTAGAGAATGTTAGCAATGTTCTTCAGGAAGTTCTTGATGAAAGAAGAAGAGAAACTTTTGGTACAGGCTTAAGATGGTTAGATCTAAAACGTCTTAACAAAGAACCTGAATTTGCAAAAACCATTACTAGAGAATTTAGAGGCGAAACTTACACTTTAGAGCCAAATAGTAATGAATATGTTTTTCAGATAAATCCTATCTACATTCAGAGAAATCCTGAAATTGAAAGTAACCCAAGATAAATTCAGAAAAAGAAAAATAAATGATTAATTTAAAAAAGCTATTGATTGCCGGCATCCTTGTTGGCAGTCAGGGCTTAGTTTTTGCTCAGCAAGATAAAAACGAAGAAAAGAATAAAACCGAACAAAAAGATTCTACTTCGAATGCTAAAAAAGAGGAAAAATTTAAGCTAAAAAAATACGAGGATGTTATAAAGCCAGAAATGATTAAATACAATGGTTTTATTACAACTTATACAGATACTACAGATTTTAAATATTTCATGGAAATTCCACAAGATGTTTTTAATAAAGACATTCTTGTAGTTAACCGTATCGCTAAAGCATCAACAGACATGAGAAATGGATCTTTTGGTCTTGTTGGTGATAAAATTGGGGAAGCTGTTTATAAGTTTGAGGAAGGACCAAGAAAAAAATTATTCCTTAGACGTATTTCCTTTACAGAATATGCTAAAGATAGTACCCAAACCCTGTATGATGGTATTAAATTAAATAATGTACAGGCCATTGCTGAAGCTTTTCCTATAGAAGCTTATAATACAGATTCTACCGCTGTAATTATCGATGTTACTAAATTTTTAGATAGCGATAATGACATTCTTTATTTCGCCAATCAAAAAATGAAAGATAGATCTGGGGTTGCAGGCCAGCAAAACGAGAAAAGTTTTGTGAAGTATATGCGATCTTATGATAATAATTTAGAAATAAGAGCGGTTAAAACTTACGCAAAAGGACAAAACCCTACAGCACCAAATTACACCTTAGAGTTAAACTCATCATTTATCTTATTGCCAGAAAAACCAATGCAACCAAGATTGGTAGATGAGCGTGTTGGGTATTTTAGTGTTGGCCATAGGGACTTTAATACTAATCCGCAAAGCGTTACTGCAAAAATGATGGTAAAACGCTGGCGATTAGAACCAAAACCTGAAGATGAAGAGAAATATCTAAGAGGTGAATTGGTAGAACCACAAAAACCAATCGTATTTTATATCGATCCTGCAACTCCAAAGAAATGGGTTCCTTATTTAATTCAGGGGGTTAATGATTGGCAAAAAGCTTTTGAAAAAGCAGGCTTTAAAAACGCTATTTTCGGTAAAGAAGCTCCAACGGCAGAAGAAGATAGTACGTGGAGTTTAGAAAATGCTAATTATTCGGCTATCATATACAGGCCTTCTGAAATTGCTAACGCAATGGGGCCAAGTATTTCTGATCCACGAAGCGGAGAGATTATAGAAAGTCATGTCTTCTGGTTTCATAACGTAATGAAAGTGCTTAAAGAATGGTATATGATTCAGGCTGGAGCTATCGATCCAAGAGCCAGAAAACCAGAATTAGATGATGAGCTAATGGGAGAACTTATTCGTTTTGTTTCCTCTCACGAAATTGGCCATGCCATAGGTTTATTACACAATTTTGGTGCTAGCTCTACTGTTCCTGTAGAAAAGCTTAGAGATAAAGAATGGGTAGAAAAAAATGGACACACTCCATCTATTATGGATTATGCCCGGTTTAATTATGTAGCCCAACCAGAAGATAATATTGGTACTGCAGGCATCTATCCAAGAATTAACGATTACGATAACTGGGCAATTACCTGGGGATATCGTTGGCGCCCTGAGTTTAAAAACGAATTTGAGGAACAAAAAGCCTTAACTAAAATCGTTACAGATAGCCTGGCTGCAAATCACAGATTATGGTTTGGATCTGAGGCTGAGCCTTTTGATCCTAGAAGCCAAAATGAAGATTTAGGTGACGATGCTGTTCTTGCCGGTACTTATGGTATCAAAAATTTAAAGAGAATTGTACCGCAAATAATTGATTGGAACAGTGTAGACTATAAAGGCTACAACGAGGTAAAAGATGTTTTTGGTGGTGTTTTTGCCCAGTATAACAGATATCTAGGACATGCCTTAAAAAATATTGGTGGTGTTTATCACGATGTTCATTTAGCATCAGATGATTCTCCTGTTTACCATCCGGTAGAAAAAGAAAAACAGCAAAGAGCTATTCAGTTTATTTCAGATCAATTATTTGATACACCTA
This sequence comes from Zunongwangia atlantica 22II14-10F7, assembly GCF_002094855.1. GTDB lineage: Bacteria > Bacteroidota > Bacteroidia > Flavobacteriales > Flavobacteriaceae > Zunongwangia > Zunongwangia atlantica. The sequence continues at coordinate 144,026 of NZ_ARYN01000011.1, read as the reverse complement.
ATTGGTTAAATGAAAAATCGATTTTCAACAAACTAGACTTTTCTTTTGGAATAGAATTAAGTAGTATTCAGAAAATGAATATCGAAAGATTAATCGCAAGAATAAAAATGAGTAACCTTCTAAATGCTCAATATGAGTACGAGGAAGAAGCTTATACCCTTCAAAATTTGTTCGACGATTTAAACCAGATGATCTTTAGGGAATTGCACGAAAAAGAAAGTGTCGATTTTTATCGAAGAAACCTTCAGAAGATTTATGTAAACAGGCTTATACAGCAAGTTACGCGAGAAGAACAACCAAATTTGATTATTGGTAACTTTCAATACAACACTACAAATTCAGATATACAAACACTTATCCTGAATGAGTTGAGAAAGCAAAAAGAGATGTTCGAAAAATTAAGCAAAAGCTCCAGGTTAGATGATCCCACAAGAACTCATTTATCTGAGCTTGCTAAACGCATAAAAAAACAACTTGATTTAGATAGTTAAGTTTGATTTTAGCTTAGTAGAAACTCGGGGGCCAAAAGCTCTCGAGTTTTTTGCTTTAAGACAAATCAGGATTCAATCTTAAAAAATTAAATCTATTTTTATAGAAAATCGACTCTATAAAAACACCACTTTTCCCTGCAGTTTTATACTGAAAACAAAAACCTGAAAAGGAATTTTAAGCAGCAATCGCCCATATTTTAATCTGTACTTATTTCCTAAAATTAACTGCTCTTTTCCGAAAACTATAATCTTTAAAGCATCTCTTGTTTTCATCTTTGCACCAGTAATAATTTAATTAATTATCAGAAGTACGATGAAACCAAAAATTAAACATTTAAGCAATACTATATTGCTTTTATTAGTTTCTATAGCCCTTTTTTCAAGCTGTAGCAATAACAAAGTAGCACAATTAGAATCTAAAGTACAACAATTAGAAAAACAGCTAAAGGTTTATAAAGACGATGAAGCCATAAACCAGGAACGTCTTAAAGCTTTTGATTCTTTAGATTTCGAATTTTATAGCGATCAAAAATGGGAAAACTTTAGCCATAGCCACGCCAGTGATATCGTTGTTTATAATGCAGATGGTAGTATTAGCAAAGGCTTATACCCAAACCATATCGACGATCTTAAACCTATGTTTGTTTTTGCGCCAGATACCAAAATCGAAAAGCACCCGGTAAAGTTTGGAAAAGGGGAATATACAGCCGTCATAGGTGAATTACAAGGTACTTTTACAGAGCCTATGCCAATTGGAAATGGACAAAACATCCCTCCTACCGGCAAAAAATTTAAACTTAGAATGGCTACTATTGGTCACTGGGAAAATGGAAAAATGACAGAAGAATATCTTTTCTATGATAATTTGGATTTTATGAAGCAAATTGGCCTTGCTGAATAAGCCTAAAAAATAAATTAGCTTCTTTTAAGAAAAGGCACGGGAAATTTCCGGTGCCTTTTTACTTGATAATCGAGATGAAAAGATCCGACGTTTGCCTAGAAATAAAGAAGGTTTTCAAACAACTACCTTATGGGCTTGCCTATAGATAGTTTACATTTATTGAATCACTATCCCTTCTTATTTTATACGGAAAAGTTAGTGTTGATTTTAGATAAAATCAGGATCTTTTTTTACTATATTTATCACGTGTTTTAGATCATTACGTCCCAATAATGGCCTTAAAAACAACCTAATCTTAATCAGATATAATGAAAAAAATATTTTTAAGCCTGTTTTTAGCACTATGCTTTTTTACCAGCTGTAGTGATGATGATGATGATAATAATGAAGAAACAATAGACACAAATTTACCTGAAGAACTAAATTTTATCGGACTTATTTCCAGCTGTAGTGATTTTAATGTTTACCAGGTTTTAGATATCGAACATCCTAATGTGGTTTTAAGCATCAATGGTTCTTCCAGAGAGCGTTTAAATCTTACTGAAGAATTTCAGACTTTTGAATTACCCGATCTTGAAATCGAAATGGCTATTGGCGTATGGGATCAATCCATGATGGGATATAACTGTAATGATACAGATTCTAGAGATGTAGCCTTACTAAGAAATTGGCAAGCTGTTTCTGGAACTATAAGTATTTCTGCCATAGTTACAGCACAACAGGGAAATACAACTTATTACACAATAGACTTATTGCTAGAAAATGTAGTATTCCAGAATGAAATAAACGAGGAGCAAAGAACCATAGATCGTTTACTTATCGAAGATCGAGAAGTTGGCTGGTTCCCTGGTTAATTTTCGGTAGGAATATTTTATTTTCAAAAGTTGTAATCAATTTAACCGAAACAAAAATTGGTAGCACCATCAGACATTGAATACAAAAAGACGAAACTCATTAAGCAAGGAAAAAAGCGTATTGCTGAAAAATTTGAAAACCTTGCCAAATGGATTTCAGATAAATATGAAGTGAATGTTCTTGATATTCAAGAAGAGTTTATGAAACATAATGGCAAAGTGGAAATTGCTGTTCATTTAGAAACTCATCAAGAAGTAATGGAATTTAAAAATGGAAATGATCGGTGGTCTGACTTTGACATTACAAAACAGAATGAAATTGCGGAAAAATATATCCAAAATGGCAAATTGCTAAAAATACCTGCTAGCGGAATTTGGGGAAAGCTTGTTAAAAGAAATCCCGAAGTAAATGAGATATTTGTTTCGTATTCTGCATTTGAACCAATAGCCAGAGATGAAGTTAATGAACTTATACCTGACAGTAAAATTGAGAAATTATATAAGGATTTAAAACTTCCTGAAATATGGACAATTTCTCGTTCCCAAGGAAGTGCAACTTTGTTCGTTTTTAAAGACGAACAAAAGGATAAAATCAAAAATTCAACTGAATTTAAGCTGATTGAAGAGAAATATTTCGACCTGTTAAAAGAGTACGATGAATTCAATTATTGGAAAAGAAAAAACTTTGGAATCGAAATAGACTCAAAGCAAAATTTTGATGATAATTATAAGAGTAATTGGTATTATTATTATAAATAAAAAACTGCTTACAACAATCCTTCTAATAAATTGCTTCGGAAAATCCTGAATATCAATATTCGTCATTTCCGAAAACATTTATTTTAACTAAATTAGCCTCATATTAATAATAAAATTAAGCCTTAAACTGCCCCAAAACTCTATAGGCTTGTATTAAAATATGAGTTCTAAAAAATCTAAAACGATTATTCGGGTAGTTTTGGCTATCGGCACAATTACTTCTCTTTTTTTTGTTCCGTGGATCATTTTAAAAGCCTCGTTAATGCCTTTACCAGATACAGTACAGGAACAGGTAAATCGGGCTACAGGTCTTGGCTTTGATGGTATTATTGTGTATGTAGATAAGAAAGGTAATGAACCTGAATTCTATGCGGCAGGATATAAAAATAAGGAAGAGAAAATTCCGGCAGATCCACATTCCATTTTTAAAATAGCAAGTGTAAGTAAACTTTATCATGCTGTTGCGATTGCGAAATTAGTACGAGAAGACCAGCTTTCTTTAGATAAAAGTCTTGCTGATTATTTACCAGAATTAAAGGAAAGGATCGAAAATGCTGAAACAATTACACTGCGAATGATGGTACAACATCGCAGTGGGATTCCCAATTTTACCGATACATATATGTACTGGGCAGCACCAAAAGAAACCGCTGAAGAAAATTTGGCTTTGGTATTAGACCAGCCTGCTAATTTTGCACCAGGTACAGATTACGAATATTCAAACACCAATTATCTGCTTATCGACAGGATCATTCAGCGTGTTTTAGGTTACGATACTTTCGATTATATTCAGGCAAAAATCCTAGATCCACTTCAGCTTAAAAATACTTATGCGTCCATTCAAGATGTAGACATAGATGATGTAATGAGTGGCTATTATGTAGGCTACGAAGGCGATCTTAAATACGATAATATCGATGTGATGCTGGCTACAGCAGAAGATTTGGGAAAATTTATTAGAGCACTAAATGATGGCTCTGTTTTTAAAGATGAAAAAGAACAAGAGATTTATTCTTCGATTTACCGCTATGAGCATACGGGTTTGATTCCAGGATATCAAAGCATTGCCAAATATCATAAAGATATCGACACGGTCGTTATTCAGTTTACCAATACCGTAGATTTTGAAGGTTATAACTGGAGCCTGCACGAAATCATCTATAACCGCATCATTAAAATATTGAAGAAGAATAATTCCTGATCGCTTATACTTTTATGGTAATATTTGAGTTTCTATAAATGTTTTATATTTCATAAATTATTGCTTTTTCAATCCAATACCAATGCTATGATTAAACATTTACCTTTCAGAATTTTTGTATACAGTATTTTTATATCATTGGTTTTCGCCTGTAAAAATGATGCGAAAATTGTACAAAATGAATATGAAATAGCTTCAGATACGATCAATTTTCAATGGCAAAAATTAAAACAGGGTGGCTTTACCATTAATCACGGCGCAATTCTTATTCCGGTGAAATTAGAAGGAATAGACAAGACTTTTAAAATGCAGTTGGATCTTGGTATCGATCATAATGTGATCTACGGCGATACTTTAAGGGCGATTACTTCGGCTTATCCGGCCTTACAAAATAATATTCAGCATAGAGAAGGTTACGATGTTTTTTATAACCAAATCCATTTTGGAAATCAGCAACCAATCGCTCAGGATAGCTTAATGGTTCAGAAGAATTTTGGAAAATCTGAAAACTTAAAAGATTTTGATATCATTGGGACATTGGGAGCTAACGAGATCAAAAACAAAATTTTACTTATAGATTTTAAATCTCAGCAATTAGTGATTACTGAGAAATTAGAAGATTGGGAAGCAGATTCTTTTAGTTATACGCCACTACGATTTAAAAATAATCAGCTGTATTTAGATCTAATTGCGAATGGAAGTAAAAATGCCGTGGTTTATAACACTCAGGCCAGCATGTTCCCTTTGGCTACAATCGATGCCGACTTATTTAAAAGTATTACCGAAGAAAATAATACAGAAATAAAGAAATTGAAATCTTGGGGCGAAGAAATTAGTTTTACCGGAAGTAATATTATTACCAAAATTAGAATTGCAGATGTTAACCTGCCGATTAATAATAAAAAAGCCTTTTTTACTGAAGCTGAAAAAGTTAGTAAAACCCTGAAATCTGAAAACCTAAAAGCGGTGATTGGCAGCGATCTTTTTATGAATAATACCATTGTGATCGATTTGGTAAATAACCGATTTGGGATTAAGTAAACTGGTTATCAGGTTTGGGCATTAATGCTTAAAAAGTGCTGCAATAATTGACTTAAATACTTTACAATATTAGAGTTATCATCAGATTCTGTTTTTATTTTTGAGTTAAAAACAACTCTATTTCAGTTATTTATCAAATCTTTAGTTATTGAAAATTTAGCTTAAAGGAGTTTATTTTAAATATCACTTATCACTATATTTACAAACATTAATTTTTCATTAAAATGAATTTAGATCCTTGTAAGATCGGAGGTTTTAATACCTATATTATAAATTGTAAATACATCACATTCCTCGCTACTTAAAACTTATAACTTATCGAAAATTCTGTAGTCACAAATATTTTTAAAGGTACATCCCTTTCTTCTGAAGAAATTCTTTTAATCATCCCTCATCTTAAAAAACTAGAATTAAAAAAGGGTGAACATTTATTAGAAGCTAATGAAACAGTACTTTACCAATATTACGTAACCCAGGGATGTTTACGCACATATTTTATAGATCAAGCTGGTAAAGAACATACGCTGCAATTTGCTATTAATGATTGGTGGATAAGTGACTATACTGCATTTTTTAGTAGCACCCAGGCGATCATGAATATTGAATGTATTCAGGATGCCATTCTATATAAAATCTCTAAAAAAGGTATGGAAGACTTATTTCTGAAAATACCACAACTAGAAACTTTCTTCAGGAAAAAAATGGAAGGAGCTTTTGCCAGTTTTCAGAAAAGAATTTTAGCAAGCCTGGCGCAACCAGCTAAAAAAAGATATTTAGCATTTATTACTACATATCCTAATATCGAACAAAGTGTAAAGAATTATCATATTGCCTCTTATCTTGGAATCACAACCGAGAGTTTAAGTAGGATAAGACGAGAGAATGCCAAGAAGTAATTTCTTATCATACATCAATTTTTAAGGGCTTTCTTCACGCTACATTTGCCTATATAAATTAATTCAATTGCTTAAATGAAAAGAGTATTAACAGCGATTTTCACTATGGTTTTATTGTCATCTTGTGGGCAAAACGCTAAAAAAGAAGCACAAGTAGAACCAACAAATAGTGAGAACCTTAAAAAAAACAACGAAATGAAAAAGGTATTATTTGTATTAACAAGTCATGAAGATCTAGGCGAAACCGGAGAAAAAACAGGTTTTTGGATCGAAGAATTTGCAGCTCCCTACTATTTTTTAAAAGATAAAGGTTTTGAGATCACTTTAGCTTCTCCAAAAGGTGGGCAGCCTCCTATAGATCCCAAAAGTGAAAGCGAAGATGCGCAAACTCCAGCGACAGAACGTTTTTATAATGATGAAGAAACGCAGAAGGTTTTGGCAAACACTATGAAGTTAGAAAATGCAAATCAGGAAGATTTTGATGCGATTTTCTATCCTGGTGGTCACGGACCCTTATGGGATTTAGCTGAAGATAAACATTCTATTGCCCTTATTGAAGATTTTTATAAGCATAACAAACCAGTTGCTGCCGTTTGTCACGCCCCAGGTGTATTTAAGAACACTAAAAATGCTGAAGGAAATTCTTTAGTGGAAGGTAAAAAAGTGACCGGTTTTACTAACGAAGAGGAAGAAGCGGTTCAACTTACCAATGTAGTTCCTTTTTTAGTGGAAGATATGCTTAAAAAGAATGGTGGTATTTATTCTAAAAAAGAAAACTGGGCTCCTTATGCTGTTGAAGACGGTTTATTGATCACCGGGCAAAATCCAGCATCATCTGAACTGGTTGCTGAAATTTTAGTTGAAAAACTGAACTAATATCGTTCAATATATTTATCAAAAAAGCGATCTGGATAGTATCTGGATCGCTTTTTTTATTCAAGCGGATTTAGATAAACCTCACCTTTTTAAAATGATTCTTCCTTCTTTAGTTGAATAATCATAATTCCGTCGCATTCTTTATCGGTGATTTTTAAAAATAGATAAAATTAAAAGCAGCAAAAAAGTCAATATTCTCATCATTAATTTTTTATTCGCCTTAGCGTGCAATGCTTATATCGTAATTTTTAATTTGTAATTTCACCGTGCCGGTGTTGGTTTCATTGCTTTTCATCGCTTTACGATCGATCTTGGTATCGCTTCCCATAAAATTAAGTGGAATTTTTAGATTTTCGATCGCAAAAGAAACTTCAATATATTCTGGTAATATTTCAGTAGCATTATACTGCATTTGTAAAGTATAGCTTCCCTGATTTTTAGTGGTAATTTCAGAAATTATAATATGATCATTTTCAATATCCAGATAAAGAGTCGCCATCGCCATATCGGCTTTTTCATCTTTTGGAATCACGCTTAAAACTTTCAAATTTTGATTATCGATCGTCTTAAAACCACGATCTACACTGATAAAAGGATGCTCAAAAAGTTCAGAAAACGTAAAATCTAGTCCGCGTTTTGGAAAGATTAAAAAATCTTTACTCTTAAACTTTATTTTCTCGCCTCGATTATATTCCATCGAGGCCGTTTTTGGAGGCATATTTATAAAGGGCGCTTCCACATCTACCACAATATCTGCGGTGAAATGTGAAACCTCTTCCATTCTCTCTTTAATTCGCAATAAATCTTTATCGATCTCCTGCGCCTGTAAGCTCACGCTTAGCATTAAAATCAGCAAAAAAATGATCCTTAATTTCATCCAATATCGGTTTTACTGAATTTATAAATTCCAATAAAAGCAAATAAAACAGTATATCCTAAAAGCATTATGTTGTCTTGACAAATACTATAATGATCCAGATCGTACGCAAAAAATCGCTGCCATGAATTAGTTAACTTCGGAAAAAAATAGTCGCCAAAATTACCAAAATCGGCTTTTATAAATAACGAACTTAAAATTAGAAACAAAGCTGAAGCAATCCAGGTTTTGGTAGGTTCTTTCAGGATAATTCCTAAAGTTACGCTTACTGTTGTAAAAAAGATCATGCTTAAAGTGCCAGACGCAAAGGCCCATAAAATCCTGCAGAAGGCTTCTTCCGCAGGGAAAAAATTTAAAGTTCCCAAATACACTACCAAATCGCCATCTCCAAAAATACCGTAAGCCAATAAAAAACTACTAAGCATTAAAAGCGCTAAGATCGATATTGTAAAAATTACAGACGTAATATATTTTGCGGTGATCAATTTCTTTTTGCTTACCGCTTGCAACATCAGAGTTTTTAAAGTTCCGGTTTTGTATTCTTCAGTAATTAAAGCTGAACTTACGATCATTAAAATTAAAGGTAAATTAAACCAAAGTGAGTTTAAAACAATGTATAACAATAAATTACCGTTAAGCAGGTTTCCTTCGAAATAAAAAGATTGCCTTAAATTATCCAATAATAGCTCTAAAATGGTTTTTCCCTGGTAATATGCGGCAAACAAAATGATAAATTCGATTATTAGAACTGCCGCGATCGCATACCAGGTTTTTGCTTCTCGAAACAACTTAAATAGCTCTACCTTTAAAATTTTATACATCATGTGGTAGCGGACTTAAAAGTTCGTTCAACGTAAGCTGGGGAACGCAGGCAGTGATTTTGTATCCTTTTTGAACCAATTTTTCTAAAACATTAGAGATTTCAGTAGAATTACATTGAATATCGATCCTATGATCTTCAGCAAAAATGATATTTGGAAATTCGTTTTTCGCCTGCCCTACTCCGATTCCTTTTATTGTAAACCTGGAAATATGCTTATTAAAAAGCGCATTGGTTTCGCCCTGATTTACCAATTTCCCACTATCGATTACGTATAAATAATCGCAGCAATTCTGCAATTCGGTCATTAAATGTGAGGAAATTAAAATGGATTTATGCTGAACCGCTAATGATTTTATAAGCTGAATTAATGCTGAAACACCCGTAGGATCTAATCCTGAAAATGGTTCGTCCAGAATGATAATTTCAGGATCGTTTAGCAAGGCAATCGCGATAGCCAGGCGTTGTTTCATTCCCATCGAGAAATTACGTACTGCATCTTTTCGCTCTAACGGAAGTCCTACATTTTTCAAATATTCCTGAAGACTTTTTCTATCCCGGGGTGCATTCTGAATTTCAGCAAAAATCTTTAGATTCTCGTAGGCATTTAAATAGCCATACAATCCGGGATTTTCGATAATCGCACCTATAGACTTTCGTTTCTCTGAATAAATTTTTAGCGTACCAGAATCTGGCGTTACCAAATTGCACAATATCTTAAACAAGGTGGTTTTACCCGCACCATTTTTACCTAGTAGCCCGTAAATTTTACCGGCTTTAAGCTGCATAGAAATATGATCTACTGCTTTACCAGATTTGTAGCTTTTGGTTAAATTATTGGCCTCTAAGATCACGAAAGTAGCTTTTGCTGATTTCTAAAATCGAATTTTGGCGCATAGTAGCGCTCTAAAAAAGTACGTGACCAAAAATAATTACGGAAGAGAAATAATGGATCTTTTATCATAAAAGTCGGAATAAAATGATACCAGCTAATTCCCATTTTCTGATAAAATCGCTGCACATCTTTATCGATTCCCAACTCTTTGGCTGCGGCCATAAACGCCATTCGCTGGCATTTACTACCGGTATAATTTATAGCGATCTTTGTTTTAAATCCATGCTGAAACATTTGATCTTTAGCTCTTTTATAATTCTGAAATCGCGACCAAACATCGGCCATTACCAAAAACATGTGAATAAAAGAGAAAAGTAAACACCAAAGCCAAAAGCCAATGATAAGCAAATCATTGGCTACAAGCGATTCATTAAACTTTGCGTAATAAAACAAGGTTTCGATAATAAAAAGAAGTAATGCGCCATACAACAGCTTTCCTACATTCCAGTACGATAGAAAAATACTTGGTTGTTTTGGCAGATCATGAAAATTCATTTAAAAATGACTAAGCTTGAAAGACAAATATAAATCATTGCTTCGTTTACATACATTAATAAACCTGGCTTTAACTTAATTTTGATTTTCTGAATTTAGACAGAAAAGATAATGAATATCCACTTAAAAATATGTGCTGAAATTATATAAAATCGGTTATAATTTTAGTAAACTACCTCGGGGCAAGCCCACGTGGCATTCACTAGAAACAATTTTTTAATTTCGAGGCAAGCCTAAGAGTAATATACCCTTTGGCTGTGCCAATAAAATGAAACAGGGAACGCAAGACGTTCCCTGTTATTTCGAAGATTGATTGGTTAGGATGATTTTCTCCGAAATTATTCTTTAGTAGTTTGGATCACTACGTTCCCTCCAGATTTAAATAACTGAAAAGGAATAAAATAATCCTCCAAAACATCTGAATTTACATTGATTCCTTCAAGATTTCTGCCTTTACCGCTTTGGGTAAAGTTTAGTGTACTACGATTGGGCATCGTCCAGGTAACTTTATCAAAAATAGGCACAGTCACCAGAAATTCGGCATCTGCTGGTGATAATGGATACACTCCACTGGCAGCAAAAACGTACCAGGAAGACATTTCCCCGGCATCGTCCATTCCAGATAATGCATTCCCGCCTTCTTCAATACCAAAATAATTTTGCATCAAATTATCTAAAATCGCCTGTGATTTTTCTGGCTTATCAATAAAATAATAGGCAAAAGGTGTCTCGTGATCGGGTTGATTTCCCTGGCTGTATAAGCCCATAAAACCAGACACATTTCTGGCAATATGCTTAGGATTCCACGGTGTAGTAAAAAGTGAATCCAATTTTTCCTCAAATTTTTCCCTTCCGTAGAGATTAACCAATCCCGGCATATCATGCGGAACGTAAAAAGATAACTGCCATGCATTAGCCTCGCGATACATATATTCGTAGTAGGGATATTCTGCATCAAAAGGGCTTACCCAGCTGCCATCTTCTAATTTTCCTCGCATAAAATTGGTCTTCTTATCAAACACATTCTGGTAATTTTTAGAACGTTTCATAAGATCTTCAAAATGGCTATTATCACCAAGTGCTTCTGCCAATAGTGCCAAAGAATAATCGTCATGCGCATATTCTAAGGTTTTAGACACTCCAGCTTTTGCTTTACTTTCTACATGCGGATTTTCGATTTGCGGAGTAGCGATGTATCCTTTTTCGATATATTCTGAAATATAAGGTCGTGTTCCGCCCTCTTTGTAAGCGTTATTCAGTAATAATTGATAAGCTTTTTGAACATCAAAATCCTGAATTCCCATATTGTATGCTGCGGAAATAAATGAAGCAGCGTGATCGCCATGAAAAAATGTAGGCATAAATCCGTTATTTTTACCTCTATCGATTACCGAGCTTATCACATCTTTAGCAACATCTGGCTGAAGCATATTTAACAACACCAGTTTATTACGATAGGTATCCCAAAAAGATGGTAGCGTATAATATCGAAAATCGGCTTTTTTAATATTGCCCTTAGCATCGCTAAACTCGCCATTAAGATCACTTCGTAAAGCTGGCCACAGAAAGGCGCGATACAAAGAAGAATAGAAAATTTGCTTTTGTTTTTTGGTTCCTCCTTTAACTTTTATGGAACCCAGTAAAGATTCCCAGGTTTCGATCGCTTGTTCGTGAACCTCATCGAAACTTCTATTTGCGATCTCTTTTTCAAGATTATTCTTAGCATTTTCTATACTCACATAAGAAATACCAACTTTTAAGATCACTTCCTCAGATTTGCCATTTTCGAGTTCAATTTTTGCATATCCCTCTGGCGCTCCCTGATTCTCGATCGCTATGTTTTTAATATCATGACTCAGTTTCGCAAAAAAATGAACCTTGTCTCCGCCTACTCGTTGATATCCTGAAATTTGGTTTCGGTTACTGGTACTAATATCCCAATCTGACACTCCGTTATTAGCTTTACCAAGTTTAAAAACAATGCTTCGATCTTTATTATTATTGAAGGTATATTCGTGAATGGCTCCTCTTAAGGTTGAAGTTAATCTTACATTTACTCCGTAATCTTCTAAAAACACCTGGTAAAATCCTGGCGAGGCCTCTTCATTTGCGTGAGAAAACTTCGACTTAAACGGAAATTTTGCTTCCGCAGAAACAGGTAAAATAGGCAAATTACAAAGATTCCAATGTCCTTTATTGGTGTGGGTAAAACCATAGATCTCGTTATCCTCGTACTCATAGCCGGCACCACTCCCAAATTCTGTAATTGGGCTAAGTTGCACCATTGCATTGGGCAGAGACGAACCAGGATAAGTTAAGCCTGCCCAAACACGCCAGCCTTCTGGTGGAGTATATCCAATAATACTAGTATCGGTTAGTGGTGCCGTACCCAAAAAAGGATTTACATAACTGGTAAGATTTGCTTTCTCTTCAGTTTTTCCTGTTCTGGATTTACAACCAAATTGCACGGCCAAAATCGATAATATCAGGCTATATTTTATCAGTTGTACTGAGGTGTTTTGGGAGACTTTCATTCAGTATAAATTTTAAGTATTATCCTAAAAGCTCTGGACTTTCTTTATAGGTTTTCCAGATAAATTCGCCAAAAAGTGTATTTGCCCATGCAAACCATGATCTTGAGAAATTTGTAGGATCGTCTTTATGAAAAGTTTCGTGCATAAATCCGGTATCGCCATGCGTAGCTTTAAGCATTTTAATACAGTCTTTAATTTCTTTATCACTGGTACTGGTTAAACCTCGCATGGTAATAGACATTGGCCAAACCATATCCATCCCTACGTGTGGCCCACCAACACCTTCTGCAGCGCTTCCTTTAAAGAAAAACGGATTATCTGTAGACCAGATAAATGCTCTGGTATTTTGATAAATCTCATCATCTACCGGCATGGCATCTAAATAAGGAAGGGAAAGTAAGCTAGGTACATTGGCATCGTCCATTAATAAATGATTGCCAAAACCATCGATTTCGAATGCATAGATCTTACCGTATTTTGGATGATCTACGATAGCATGCTTTTTTAAGGCGCTATCTACTTCTTTTGCCAGACTTAATAATTCTGAGGCAGTTTGGCTATCATTTGCCAATTCGGTCATCATTTCTGCAGCCTGTTTTAAACTCACTACTGCAAAAAAGTTAGACGGAATTAAAAATGAAAATACTGTTGCATCATCTGAAGGTCTAAAAGCCGAACAAATTAATCCTACAGGATTTACCGGGTAACCATAACCATGTAATGCACGAGTATCTGTGGCTTTTGCCGTTTCTCTTTGAAAATGGTAAGAACCACGATCCTTCTTTTTTTGCTGATCTTTAAAAACCTTTAAAATTTCTTTTATCGCTTTTTGCCATTCCGCATCAAAAGGTGCCGTATCTCCAGTAGTTTTCCAGTAATTATAACCTAAGCGAATAGGATAACATAAAGAATCTATTTCCCATTTACGCTCGTGTACACCAGGTTTCATATCTGTATGATCTGTTGTCCACTCCCCTTTTTTTGAAGGATCATCATAAAAAGCGTTCGCATAAGGATCTTTAAGAATGTACTGCGTTTGGCGATTGATCACTCCCGCAATTAAATGCTGAAGATCTTTATCCTCATCTGCAAATGCCATATAAGGCCATACCTGTGCAGAACTATCCCTTAACCACATGGCATCGATATCTCCTGTAATCACATAGGTATCTGGTCTTCCGTTTTTTGTAGTATAGGTGACTGTAGTATCTAAAGTATTAGGAAAACAGTTATTAAATAACCAGGCCAGTTCTTCATCATCTACTTTTTTGCCAAATTCTTTTATGGCTTTTTCGATTGCTTTACTCTCAAAATTTCGCTGTCCTTTTGGTGTTCTAACCACAGGATATTTTTCTAAGCTGGATGCGAATGATACTTTTGGACTGATCATTGCTAACGACCCAAATAAAGCCGAGTTTTGGATAAATTTTCTTCTTTGCATAGTTTCTTAACTTATTTGCGGTGACTCACTATATTCTGCCCACAGTTCATCTAAAGACTTCCCTGTATATTGATTCCATAGATCTGCAGAATAGGTTTTATTTCGCATGTTTTTATCTAATTTCTGAACAATTTTTTTATCATATTTTTTAGTTAACCAATACAGGAATCTTGCTGTAATTCTATAACTGTTTTTATATGAATTTTCTGGTTTATAATCTGGTAGGCTCCATCCTGCGCCTTCGTTATCTACACCGTATTTAAACCGAACATAATCTGCGATACCTTCGGTTAACCATCCCGGGCCACTATTTGGCGGGTACGATTGTACAATGTGCATTACCTCGTGAGTGATCACATCGATATCTCCCGGTTTTTTCTCTAACCAATCTGAACTAATCGTTATACGACCATTGTGTGCATAAGCAACACCATCATATTCAGTATCGATTTTCACCCTGATGGTATCCATAGATTCAGGATTAAAATCCTTTATTAATTTTGGATATACTTTAAAGAAGGTCTTTACCAAACCGTCTTTAGTATCCTGATTTAAATTAGGATCGTGATTGGTAAAAATTAATACCTTTCCTTTTTTCTTGAACGTTTCTTGTTGCTGAGAAAATCCCATTGTACTTATTAGTAAGCCGGCTGCAATTACAATTTTTTTCATTTTAATTATTGGGGTTTATTATTTATTTGCTGAAAGTGAAAAGGGTTTATCACTTTCGTTTATTCCTCTATTTTTATTGGGGGAATCACTCATTTTTAGATCAAAGCTTCCGCCGTTTAGTATATCTGCATAAGTGATGAAGTTTTTGGTATAAGTCTCTCCATTTAATGAAGCCGATTGAATATAGACATTATCCATATCATTATCTGGAGCATTAATTATAAACTTATTTCCATTTTCTAAGTTTATGGTTGCCTTATTAAAAACAGGACTTCCTAGAACATATTGATCTGTCCCCGGACATACACTATAAAAACCAAGTGCACTTAACACATACCATGAAGAGGTTTGCCCCTGGTCTTCGTCTCCTGGATAACCATTTTCAGTAAAATCGTATAATTTTTCCATTACATTTCTGGCGTGATATTGGGCTTTCCAGGGCTGTTCTGCATAATTATAAAGATAGATCATATGTTGAATTGGCTGATTACCGTGTGCATATTGCCCCATATTGGCCATTTGCATTTCAGTCATTTCATGAATCTTTCCGCCATAAGTTCCTACGTTTACTTTATTAGAAACACTAAAAACCGAATCTAATTTTTTATTGAAGTTTTCGCTTCCTCCCATAAGATCGATCAATCCCTGAGGATCCTGAAAAACAGACCATAAGTAATGCCACGCGTTACCTTCAGTAAATGGTCCTCCCCATTCGTAAGGATCAAAATTATCGTTCCAATTTCCAGACTTATCTTTTCCCTGCATAAAACCTGTTTCAGGATTAAAGACATTTTTATAATTATACATTGAACCTTCAAAACGTTCCTTATAGAATGTGTTACCGGTCATATTGGCTAAAGTATATCCGCAGAAATCATCATAGGCGTATTCTAGCGTTTTTGCTGTAGCTTCTCTTGTTGATGGATACGACACATAACCAAGGGTATAATAATCTTTCCATCCATCTCTTCCATTAGCAGGTCCCCATGGTCCTTTATTCGTGGCTTCGTGCCAATAGGCATCTAAAGCCTTTTTAGGATCGAAAGTTTTAATACCTTTTGCCCATGCATCTGCAAGCAAAGAAATAGCATGATTCCCTACCATACTACCGGCTTCACTAGGGAATGACCAGGAAGGTAACCATCCACATTGTTCATAAGCATCCAATAGCGCCGATACATAACGTCCCTGCATTTCTGGATAAAGCAAGATATTTAAAGGAAACTGTGCTCTAAAAGTGTCCCAAAATCCAGTATCGGTGTACATATAACCATCATGGACTTTCCCATCATACGGACTATAATAAAATGGATCTCCATTTTCGTTAATTTCATAGAACTTTCTTGAGAACAAACTTGCCCTAAAAAAACAAGAATAAAAGGTTTTTAACTGCTCTTCTGAACCTCCTTCTACCTGTATTTTGCTTAAATGTTCATTCCAGATCTTCTTAGCTTTATTTTTAGTAACCTCAAGTTTTCTGTCTTTACCAAGTTCTGTTTCCAGATTTCGTTCAGCCTGTGATACGCTTATGTAAGATGAAGCGACTTTAGCCTGAACTACCTGTCCTGGTTTAAACTGAATAAAGGCTCCAATACCTTCACCTGTTTTATGATTACTATTCTCCCATTTTTTGTTTTCTCTATTTTCCCAGATGCCGGACGCCTGAAAGTCTTTGTCAAACTGAATAACAAAATAATTCTTCATACCTTCAATACGATCCATACCTCTTCCATTGCGTACAAAACCTGTAATTCTTCGATTCTTTTTATCGATCTTTACCTCGCTGGTTCCTGTATATCCATCTAAAACAATCCAGGCATTTTTATTTTTAGGGAAACTAAACCTTAAATGTGCACCACGGTCACTGGGTGAAATTTCAGTATTCACTCCATTTTCTGATTGAACCTGATAATAATATGGCTTTGCTGTCTCATTATCGTGGCTAAATTTACTGGCTCTCTCTTTATCATTTAGCTTTAAATCTTCAGTTACCGGCATTAAGGAAAATACGGCGTAATCATTAGACCACGAACTGCACTGATGTGCCTGTTGAAAGCCTCTAATTTCTTCTTTAAAATATTGATATTTCCAACCATCACCATTAACTCCAGTTTGCGGTGTCCAGGTATTCATCCCAAAAGGTAATGCTGTTGTGGGATAAGTATTTCCTCTTGTTAATTCGAATTTCGAATTTGTTCCCTGCAAAGTATTTACATACTCTACAGGATCTTTTACAGGATCTGTGGTGGCGTGTAGCAATCCTGTAAAAAATAAAGCGATTAAACTTAATTTTTGAATATTCATTTTTTCGGATAAGAATAAAATGCAATCGTTATCGCTATTTCTAGCATGAGACTGCTAATTTGTTAAAATAGTTATAATTTCAATGAAAATAGTAAAGTTAAATCGTTTTAGCAAATTAATTTAAAAAAAGGCTCAAATTTATACAATTTGAACCTTTAGAAATTAACTGTTTCCACAGGATTTAGTTAGGATCGGATTTTGATTCTTCTAATCTTCTGGGAATTCGAAAACTCCCCATTCAGCCATCTGGAATAATGATGCTCCATTATTGCTGATGATATCTAATCTATAATGAGTATAAGCAGTATTATTATCGAAATAGAACTCTCTTGTCATAGCACGATCATTAAAAAATTCATTTGTTCTTTCGTCTAATACTTCCCAATTCTCACCATCATTAGATCCTGAAATTTGCCAGTCTCTAGGATCTCTACTTGCAGCATCATTAGCTGAAGTAAATCTATAAATGTTGATTACCCTAGGGGAATCAAACTCTAACGTTAAATAGAAAGGAGTTAAGTATCCTGAAAGGTATTTTGTAGAAGTATCACCATCTACAAGTTTTGGAGATCCTTCTCCTGCGTCTGGTCCGCCATTATTTTCTCTATTAACAGTTAAGGTAGCCTGATCTGTAATATCGATTGGTGCTGAAGAAATTACCTGAAGACGCACAGATGCAGTTAAAGCATCATCATCTAAAGATGTAATTCTTAATAAAGTTTCACCAGAGCCTGTTGCTGTTAAAGATACAGATTGATCTTCGTTTGTAATTACATCTGCCACACTTGGATCGTCTACTTCCCAGGTATAATCACGCGCTGGGAAGATATCTGGAATAAATCGAGCATTCACATCTAAGGTTTCGCCAGATATTAATAAGATAATATCCTGATCGATAGTTACACCCGTTTCTGTAAGTGATGGAAATTCTCTTCTTCCGTCACAAGCTCCTAACAACAATAGGCCAAGAGCAAATAACAAAGGTTTTATATTTAAAAGTTTCATTATTCTCATAATATTGAAATTAATATCCTGGATTTTGTTCAAGGTTTGGATTCGTTTGAACCTGCCTGTAAGGAATTGGATAAATGGTAACATGATCATCTGAATCTGGTATTTTATCCCACCATGAACCTGTGGTAAATTTCCCAAAACGTATTAAATCGGTTCTTCGTTTTCCTTCAAAAATAAATTCTCTACCTCTTTCAGCTAATAATTCATCTAAAGTTAAACTAGCAGCAGTGTACATCTCAGTTGGCCAGTCTTCTTCAGTGAAATATCTGCTTTTACTTTCGTTAATAAGTTCTACCGCTTCTGAAGTTGCTACTCCACCATTTTGTCTCATTAAAGCTTCTGCTTTGTTAAAATACATTTCTGTTAAGCGATAGATCACAAAGTCATTTTCAAGATAGTTTTCATCATCCTGAGTTCCTGAACGATATTTATGAAATCGTGCACCACTATTTTCTTCACCATCTGTCATGCTTCCTTCTCCTGTCTGACCTTCAGTATTTCTGCGAATATTGTTCACATAAACTAAGGGCTGTCCGCGATATTCCTCTGTTCCTAATATAGGCACTGTAGTACCATATTCATATTGAGGACCGAATAAAAACCATTCCTGCTTACGAATATCACTTTCCTGATAAGCATCAAATGCGGAAGGAATTACTACAAATGCATTATTTCCGGAATAAGTTACATTAAGAGCATCTCTCATATTACTGAAACCCATGTAAAATGAAGCCCAACTATAACCGAAGTCATTTTGTCTACTAAATGGAAATTGAAAAATATTTTCGGGAGAATTTTCATTTGTGTTATTGTATGGACCTAATGGATCCTGATCTAACATCATAGAACCTGCTAGAGCACCACCATCACCATTAATTACTTTATTAGAATATTCAACACAATCTGCCCATCTAGCCTCTCCTGACCATACTTGCGCATTTAAATATAACTCTGAAAGCATTGCATAACCAACAGCTTTAGAAACACGTCCTAATAATTGAGGTGATAAAGGCTGAAGTTTTTCAACATTTTCCAATAGCTCCTTTTCTACAAAAGCAAAAACTTCTTCTCTATTTTGCGTTTCAGGATTTTCTGGCATACCGACCTGAGTTACGATCGGTACGTTACCCCAAAGATCCATAATCTTCATATAGTGATACGCTCTTAATACTTTAGATTCAGCTATAAAAGACTCTAGTTCTTCCTGAGTGATACCTGCGGCTTCTGGATCCACACTTTGGATATCCTCAATAGCTGCATTAACATATCCTAACCCAGTCCACATCAAAGACCAAGTATTTAACAGTCTACTTTCCTCTGTGGTCCAGGTATGATAATGTTGTCTAATATGATCCCCATTATCATAAGCGTGACGTCCTTTTTGAGGCCAAGCAACTTGATCTGCAGAAAGTTCATTATGATAATAATAACCATTTTGCCCAGTAAATGCAAGCCATGCCTGCATATGTGTAAAAGGGCGTAAGGTTGCTTGAATAATCTCTAATTTATTATTGTAAAAATTAGATTTAGAAAGTTCAGAATATGTTGTCTCATCTAGATCCGTACAGCTAACAATACCAATAAAAACGAAAAAAGATATAAAGAATTTATTATATATTATTTTTTTCATAATTCTATTTTTTAAAAATTAACATTCATCCCTACAGAAACAGTTGTTGTTCTAGGATAAAAATCTCTATAATCAATACCAGGAAATAATCCAGTATCCTGAACTTCTGGATCTCTATTACCATC
Source organism: Zunongwangia atlantica 22II14-10F7 (assembly GCF_002094855.1). GTDB lineage: Bacteria > Bacteroidota > Bacteroidia > Flavobacteriales > Flavobacteriaceae > Zunongwangia > Zunongwangia atlantica. The sequence goes on along the minus strand of NZ_ARYN01000011.1, from coordinate 124,200 downwards.
ATTATATCCGGTTATTGTAGCTAAATTTCTAGCACTCGCATATAACCTTAATCTTTTAAAGTTTCCTTCTTTCGGAAGATTAACATTATACCCTAATGTTAAGTTATCCAGCTTTATAAAATCTCCGCTTTCCAAATAATAATCTGAATATTGAGGAGCCTCTTTAATTTGACTATATTGTCCAAGGGCTGATGTTAATACATTTGCTGGCAATAACTCTTGGTTGCCGTAGAAGAGATCTACAGTATTGAGAATATCATAGTCGAATTTACCTCTCAAAAATATTGTTAAATCAAAATTTTTATAAGTAAATGTATTTGTTAAAGAAGCATAATATTTCGGCATTCCATTTCCTATAATAGTTTTGTCTTCTTCAGCCATTTGATCTGAAGTGCCTACAGAACCATCTGCTTTATAGAATAACCAGTCCCCATCGCGAGTGAAACCTGCAAAACGCTTACCATAAAAATTCCCGATAGTGCCACCTTCAGTATTTCTAATAGCATTTCCCAAATTACCAGGATTTCCAATATTTCCTCCATCAATTTGTGCCACTATAAATTGCTCATTAGAAAGCTTTACTAAGGTATTTTTTTGATAATTACCTGTAGCATCAACATTCCATTTAAAATCTCCTTTATTAATAACGGCTGCACTTAAAGCAAGTTCTACTCCGCTATTTCTAATGGTTCCTACATTTGTATAAATATTACTACGAACATAAGGTGGCTGAGGAACAGTGTAGTTATAAAGTAGATCTTCAGTTGTTCTTCTATAAATATCCAAAGAACCCGTAATTCTATTAGACAAGAAACCAAAATCAATACCAAGGTTTAATTCTTTTTTACGCTCCCATCTTAGATCTGGATTTGGATTTTTAGCTGCACCTAAAGTTTGATAATATGTAGGCTCTGACGAGTTATTTAGAAAAATTGGATACTTCCCTCCTGTACCTAAAGTTACAAGCGATTGATAATTTGGAATTCCTTGATTTCCTGTTATACCATAACCTACTCTAAGTTTTAGATTAGAGAAAATATTTTGCCTATCCATAAATGCTTCATCAGAAATTACCCAAGCACCCGATATTGCGGGGAAATTACCCCATTTGTTATTTTCCCCAAACTTAGAACTACCTTCACGCCTTATAGAAGCCGTTAGGAAATATCTATCTAGGTAAGAATAATTAATTCTTGAAAAAAAAGCTATTAATGTATTATCTTCTTTAAAACTACTAAGACCTGGTCTAGGTAAGTTTGTATCAATTATAGCATTACCCCATCCCATATTCCAATCCAAAAATGAATCTGTGTTAAATCCACTATTACTCATAGAATATTCTTCTGTTGTACTATATTGATAACTATAACCTCCCAATAAATTGAAAGAATGATCATTTATATTCCTTTCGAATGTAATTGTTGGTTCAAAAGTTTTAGTGAAATCTACATGATTTCCTTTTCTAGCATATCCTGTACCTTGATAATCACCATTTATGTTTCCCCAATCTTCAGTAGACTCGTAATATCTATCATTCCATACATTTCTTTGGTATGAACCAAAAGCTGCTATCTTTAATCCTTCTACAATTTCGTAAGTAGCTTTTGCATCTCCAGAAAAAGTATATTGTTTCCTTAGGTTGAAACGATTAGCATACTCTGAAAAAGGATTATATAAATTACTTGGTTGATAATACCCAAATTGACCTTGATTATTTAAATCTCCTCCAGGTTCAGCATAAATAGGAGTTGTAGGATTCCAATCTGTAATAATTCCAAATTGACCACCCCCTTGCAGATTAGCATTGTTAAAGTTAGTGGCAACACTCGATTGGAAGTTGAATTTATCATCAAAAGCGGACTGATTAAAGTTAATTCTAAAACCATACTCTTCACGATCGTTTTCTAAGGCTATACCATCTAATTTCTGATAATATAAGGAAGCTCGGTAATTACTTTTTTCACCACCACCAGCAGCTACAAAATTATGGTATTGACTTAGGTTTGTATCATCTACTAATTCGTCATAAATATCTGTTGTATACCCGAAATCGCTAGCATCTGTTAATTTAGATGACACGCCATCCTCAATAGCTTTGCGATATTGCGCGGCAGATAGAAAATTAGGCTTATTTTGAACATAATCTCTTGAAACATAAGAAGAATATTCAAATTGAGAAACTCCCTTTTTACCTTTTTTGGTAGTTATCAAGATAACTCCATTATTACCACGAGTACCATAAATTGCAGAAGCCGCTCCATCTTTTAAGACATCAAAAGATTCAATGTCATTTTGCTGAATAAGATCAAGATTACCACCAGGAATACCATCTATTACAATTAAAGGATCTGTATTTCCAGTAATAGAAGTTAATCCACGTAATTGAATGGAAGCACTACTATTAGGGTTATTGCCACCAGTTCTTGTTACAGATAAACCAGCAATTTTACCCTGTACGAGGTCTAAAGGAGATGTTACTACACCTTGATTAAAATCCTTTTCAGAAACTTTAGCTACTGCCGTAGTTACAGATTTTCTTGTTTGTGTACCATATCCAACAACTACAACTTCATCTAAAGCCTGTTGGTCGTTTTCTAAAGTCACATTAATGGTAGTATTACCATTAAAAGTTCTTTTAACGGTCGTCATCCCCACAAAAGAGAATATTAAAACCGAATCATCTTCTGGTACATCGATAGCATAATTTCCATCGAAATCTGTTTGTGTACCAATACTTGTACCTTCTACCCTTACGGTCACCCCGGGTAAAGGCAATCCATCGCTATCCGTTACATTTCCTTCTACAGTTGTTTGTGCAACAGCTTTTGTGCTAAAAGCTGAAAAAAGAACAACCAACAGAAGCATTTGTAAAGATTTTAAAACAAAGGATAATTTACTAAATCGTTTTCCGTAAATCGATTTAGCATAATGTAGTTTTTGTTTTTTCATTAATGCTAATTTTTAGTTAGAATTCACACTTTATTACTATGCGAATATAAATAAAACGATTTAGCTAAAAAATAAAAATGTTATTTTATTCCGAATTAATTATTAAATAAATATTAATTCAGACATAAAAGTCAGGATTTGCCTTGCCTCAAGGCCTTTTATTTGGAAATGATGAATTTCTTTTAATTAATGAAGCAGGAAGTATTTTTTGATTTCTATAAGGTTTCTCTGGTGTACTTTTTAACATTTTAAGTACAGTATTCATTAATTCCTTTCCTATTTCTTCTAATGGTTGAGAAACCGCGGTTATTGGTGGAAAATAAATCTTGAATAGATCATTATCATCAAAGGTGATGATACCTAATTCGTTTATTTTATCAGGAAAAGATTCTCTAATTACTTCTAAACCTATTTGAGTAAGATAATTGGTTGCAAAAAAGATAGAATCCAAATCATTATTTGACAGGTACTCTGCAATTAGCGCTTTTACTTTACCTGTATTTTTTTCGTAAAAAGGTACTTCTAAAACAAATTCTTCCAGGTTGTTTTCTTTCATCGCATCACGATACCCACGTTGCCTGGCTTCCATCTGTGTTTGATTAGAAGCAATAGTTATAAAGCCTATTTTTTTATAAGAATTATCTACCAGATGCTGACTAGCATTATGAACTGCTTCAGAATTATCTATAATCACATAATTGGTATCGATTTCAGGAAAATAACGGTCAAACAAAATCACAGGAATATCATCTGTAACTAATTCAGAAATATCCTCCTGAATTCCTGGTGAAGGCACGATGATATAACCATCTACCTGGCGTTCTCTAAATAAGTTAATTAATTCTCTAGAACGTTCGTCCTTATTTTCATTACTACAAAATAGCACTTTATAGCCTTTATCATAAGCAATATCCTCTATAATCCTGGCCAACTTAGAGAAGAAATAGTTAGAAATATCTTCTACCATTACTACAATAATCTTACTTCTACCAGTTCTTAAACTTTGTGCAAGTTGATTGGGTTTGTAATTAATGGATCTTGCATACTCCAAAACCTTTTTTGTAACTTCTTCTGAAATTCTTTTCTCTTTCGCCTTTCCGTTTAATACGAAAGAAACTGTAGTTACCGAGACATTAAGGGCAGCCGCAATATCCTTTATAGAATGTCTTTTGTTTTTCATGTTAGTTGGTTTGGTTGTTTAGTTAGTATCTATTGTAGTAGTTAGTTGGTTTAAGTTTTTGGTAAAGAACTGCTTCTATACCTTATATCGCAATCAAGTTCTATTTTTCTTATAATTTCTTCTCCATTTTTAGACTTCAGTTTTTCTAACATCAAAGACATGATCTGCTCACCAATTTTTTCCAACGGTTGATATATTGCTGAAATAGATGGTTTGAATAATTTAAAAAGTGGAACATCATCAAATGAAAAGAAACCTTTGGTATCAATATAATCTGGGAATTCATCTTGCAAAAATTCTAAGCCATTAACTGCCAAATAATTTGTTGCAAAGAAAATAGCATCAAAACTAGCCGAATTCTCAACTTTTTGTCTAAACATTTGTTTCCTCTTAGACATATCTTTTTCTCTGTATGGAATTTCCAGGATATTGGGAGTTAATCCATTCTCAGCTATGGCAGATTCGTAACCCTGTTTCCTATCAAGCATCTGTGTTTGTTTAACATCTGTACTAACAAACAAAATGTTCTTATATCCATTTTGAATAAGATTATTCACACCTGTATAGGTTGCCTGCATATTCGCAGAGGTCACATGGCAGGCATTTAAATTAGGAAAATATCTATCGAATAGAATAACAGGAACACCCTCGTCTACAAGAGATTTCACCTCCTTTTCTATACCAGGTGAAGGCACAATAATGTAACCATCTACCTGCCTGTTTCTAAAAAGGTTAATTAATTCTATAGATCTTTTATCCTCATTATCATTACTACAAAACAAAACCCTGTATCCTTTTTTGTACGCCTGATCTTCAATAATTCTGGCTATTCTAGAGTAAATATCTTCAAGCATCACAACGATAATCTTGCTTTTTCCCGTCCTTAAACTTTGTGCCAGTTGGTTTGGACGGTAATTTATCTTAGTAGTAAACTCTAAAACCTTATTAGTTAATTCTTCTGAAATTCTTTTCTCTTTTGCTTTTCCGTTTAATATGAAGGAAATAGTTGTTGAAGAAACACCAAATTCTTTGGCTATATCTTTTAAAGAATAACGCTTTTTTTTCATTTAAAAATTACAATATTTTCTCACTCCGCCAGTGAGCTCAAAAATGTCTAGCCTACTTATTAAAAGTAAACATTTTTAAGCCATTACACAAAATTCTATTTTTCTTAGATCAGGGAAAATGCCAAAGCTATTCTCTCCTATTACAAAACTCACATTTAAAAAAAATCTAAGTTTTCTTTATAATATTAATTAAATTCATCCAATGCTAATCATTTATTATTAGCAGATGAATCAATATAAAATACAGTCGCCTACGATTAATTCATATTTTTGACGCGTTGCAATATAGTCATTTTTACTTCATTTAAATTTATCAATTTAGCAACTATATTTTTTCAACTTAAACAACTCTAAACTAAAAGGATAAAAAATTATCAAATATTGATATTCTATAATTTCAAGACAAAATATAAAATTTTAAGTTAATCCTTTTAGCTAATATTGTTTCTTATTATAAAAAAAGCCGATAATTAAAATTATCGGCCCTATATAAAAACTGTTCTTTAGTTTATTACCAAAAATACCAGTAAAAAGCACCTGTAAGACCTAAAATGATCACAGAATGCACAACATCCCATTTATTCCAACTTTTACGATCTTCTTCATGATCTTCTTTAGAGGTTGTTCCAAAAACTAATCCTTTAATTTTTGAAGCTTCAGGAGCTTCAGTAGCTAAGCTTACTGCAATTACTACAAGAATACAGAATAAGAACATCCAACCACAGAAATATAACCAGTTAAGATCATAGAATAAGTATTTAAATAAAGAATCTGAAGCATCAGCAAAATTACTATAATAAACTTTTGCTCCAAGACGGGTTAATCCTATAATTAATCCAGAAATTAATCCCCACATACCTCCTTTAGCACTGGTACGCTTCCAGGTAATCCCTAATAAAAATGCTGAAGCAATACCCGGTGCAAGTACAGATTGTACATCTTGTAAATAGGTATAAAGTACATCACCCACACTTCGCATAATTGGGATCCATAAAATACCTAAAACCACGATTACAAGGGTAGCAACCTGTCCTATCTTAACAAGTTTCTTCTCTGGTGTCTCTGGTTTTAATTTTTTATAAAAATCTATTGTAAACAGCATTGCTGAAGAATTAAACAACGACGCTAAAGAACTCATTAAAGCCGCTAAAATTCCGCAAACCACTAAACCTTTTACCCCTGCAGGTAATAATTTTGCCACTAAGGTTGGGAAGGCAGCATCTGCATTTGCAACTCCATTGTCTAAAAATGGTAAGAATCCTTCACCTCCTGCTGAAATATCTTGATAATGAATTGAGAAAGCAATCATACCAGGAATTAAGAATAGAAATACTGGTAATAATTTTAAGTAAGCACCAAAAATGGTACCTCTACGTGACTCCTTTAAGTTCTTTCCTGAAAGTACACGCTGAACGATATATTGATCTGTACACCAGTACCAAAATCCAATAATAGAAGAACCAATTAAAGCCCCCAGCCAGGGAAAATCTGGATCATTATTACTTCTTATAAGATTAACCATAGAATCACCATAATCATTAACTTCTACAGCACTTGTAATGGCGATCATCTCATCCCATCCTCCTAATTCTTTAAGACCTAAAACCACAATAATGGCAGATCCTAAAAGTAAGATTGGTGTTTGTAGAATTGAAGTATATAAAACCGATTTCATACCTCCAAAAATGGTATAAAGAGCAGTTATTAATACTAAACCAATCGCTGCAATCCAGAAGAAATCGATTCCCCATAATTTTTCTATTCCAAAAACTTCCTGAAAAACAAGTCCACCAGCATAAACCGTTACGGCTACTTTGGTTAGAACATAGCTTATAAGAGAAATAACTGAAAGTATGGTTCTTGATTGTTTATTATACCTTCTTTCCAAAAATTCGGGCATGGTATAAACCATACTTCTACTATAAAAAGGTACGAAAACCCAACCCAAAATAAGGATCATCCATCCCTGGATTTCCCAGTGCGCCATGGCCATACCGCTTGAAGCTCCTGCGCCTGCCAGACCAATTAAATGTTCAGATCCTATGTTAGAAGCAAATATCGATGTACCAATGGCAATCCAGCCAGCATCTTTACCTCCAAGAAAATAATCTGCAGAATCGTTAGATTTTTGTCTTACTACATAAAGAATTACACCAATAAGCATAAGACAAAAAACACCTATAACGATCCAGTCTAAAGTATCGAATGTTTGCATATTCTTATTTTACTGAAAATTTAAAACTTGTTTTCGTGCTATATTTCTCTCCAGGATTTAATACTACTGAGGGAAATTTTTCCTGATTTGGAGAATCTGGATAATGCTGAGTTTCTAGACAAAATCCTGAACGCTGTGCATAAGTTCCTTCACCTCCCTGTTGTGGCAAAGTGCCGTCTAGGAAATTACCGGTATAAAACTGAATGCCTGGCTCTGTAGTAGAAACTTCAAGAAAACGTCCACTCTCTGGATCATAAGCTGAAGCTGCAAAATGCATATCATCAGATTGATCGTTTAACACCCAACAATGATCATAACCTAAACCGAGTTCTAATTGTTCATTTTCGGCTTCAATTTCTTTACCTACTTTTTTGGCTTCAGTAAAATCAAACGGAGTTCCTTCAACACTTCTCAATTCTCCAGTAGGAATTAAAGTTTCATCCACAGGTAAAAATTCATCTGCATTTAAAACCACTTCATGGTCTAAAATAGTTTTATTAAAATCTCCAGTTAAATTAAAATAAGCATGTTGTGTAAGATTTACGATGGTTTTCTTATCTGTTTCAGCTTCATAAGCTACATCTAAAGAATTATCGTCATTTAGAGTATAAGTAACTGTTACATCCAGATTTCCTGGATACCCCATTTCACCATCTTTGCTTTTATAATTTAGAACTAAAGAAGTACTATCAGAAGGTAATTTTGCCGTCCAGATTACTTTATCGAAGCCTTTATCCCCACCATGAAGCGAATTTTCGCCATCATTTTGCGGAAGTTGATAATCTTCACCATCTAAACTGAATTTACCGCCGGCAATTCTGTTTCCATAACGACCAATTAAAGCTCCAAAATATGGATGATCTGAAGTGTATTGGCTAATAGAATCAAATCCTAAAACTACATCCTCAAATTCGTTATTTTTATTGGGAACTTTTAGTGAAGTTATACGCCCACCATAAGTAATAATTTTTACTTCCATACCTGCTTCGTTGGTTAAGGTATACTGTTCTACCTTTTCACCATCGGCGGTAGTTCCGTAATCTTCCTTGGTTAAGAAATCGATTTCGGATACTGTTGTGGTTAACTCTTCTTTTTCCTTGTCAGACTTTCCGTCTCCCTTACAATTTGTAAGGGAAAACAGAAAACTGAAAAGACATAGGAAGTATACCGTATGCTTTATTTTTTTCATAATTTAAGTGTACTATTACATTTTATGTTGAAAGAGATGATAATATGCCTCATTGGCATTAATTGTATCTTTAAAAGATCTTACTTTGGTATCTTCATCTATAACAAGAAGCTCTACTCCTGCAATATCGGCAAAATCTTCCATATATTCAGTAGTTAACGCCTGCGTATAAACAGTATGATGAGCCCCACCAGCTAAAATCCATGCTGTAGCAGCAACTTCAAGATCTGGTTTACAATCCCAAAGAACTCTGGCTACTGGTAATTTAGGTAATTCCTGCTCTGGTGCTACTGCTTCAACTTCGTTTACAATAATTCTAAAACGGTTACCCATATCAACTAAAGTTGCATTTAGAGCATCACCAACAGGAGAATTAAATACTAATCTAACAGGATCTTCTTTTCCGCCAATTCCCAGAGGATGAACTTCACAAGATGGTTTTGAATCTGCAATACTTGGGCAAATCTCTAACATATGCGATCCCATTACCAAAGATTTCTCTGGAGTAAAGTGATAAGTGTAATCTTCCATAAAAGAAGTTCCACCTTCTAGACCTTGTGCCATTACTTTCATCACTCGGGTTAAGGCAGCTGTTTTCCAGTCTCCTTCTCCACCAAAACCATAGCCATCTGCCATTAAACGTTGTACAGCAAGACCTGGTAATTGCTTTAATTCTCCAAGATTTTCAAAAGTATCTGTAAAGGCTTTAAAACCACCTTCTTCTAAAAACTTGCGTAAACCTAATTCGATTTTTGCCGCATCTATTAAAGATTGTCTCTTTTCTCCACCTTCTTTTAAACTATCAGTTAAATTATACTCGGTCGCATATGTATCTAATAATTTATTCAATTCATCTTCAGTAACTTCATTAATTTTCGCAACGATATCTGAAGAATCATAAGCATTTACTGAAACTCCAAATTTCATTTGTGCTTCAACCTTATCGCCTTCGGTTACGGCTACATTACGCATGTTGTCTCCAAAACGTGCAACTTTAAGATTTTGCATTTCGTCCCAGCCTAAAGCTACACGAGACCAGATACCAAGTTTCTTTTGTACTCTGTCACTTTTCCAGTGCCCAACGATAACTTTACGTTTTTTACGCATTCTGGACATCATAAATCCAAACTCACGATCTCCATGAGCAGATTGATTGAGGTTCATAAAGTCCATATCGATATCACTCCACGGCACTTCAGCATTAAACTGAGTGTGTAAGTGACAAATTGGTTTACCTAGTAATGTTAAACCTTTTATCCACATCTTAGCTGGAGAAAAAGTATGCATCCAGGCAACAAGACCAATACATTTTTCTGAATTATTCGCTTCGCGCATTACTGCAGCAATCTCATCTTCAGTTTTTACCGTGTCTTTGTAAACAATTTTAACCGGAATTTCTGCAGAAGCATCTAAGCCTTCTACAATCTCTTTTGAGTTTTTAGCAACCTGTTCTAAAGTTTCAGGTCCGTATAAATGCTGGCTTCCTGTAATAAACCAGATTTCTTTACTCTCTATAGCAATCATTGGATAATTTGTTAAGGTTATTAATTTTGACCGTAATACGCATTTTTACCATGCTTACGCTCATAATGTTTTTTAATTAAAGAATCTTTTAATCTAGGTGCTTTCGGATTAATCTGTAAAGTTAAATAAGCCATTCTGCCTACTTCTTCTAAGACTTTACTATTGTAAACCGCTTTAGCAGCAGTTGGTCCCCAGGTAAAAGGCCCATGGTTACCAATAAGGATCATCTGTACTTCTTCATAAGACAAACCTTTTTCCTTGAAGCAATCCAGGATTTGGATACCAGTATTATATTCGTAGTTTCCTGCAATAAGTTCATCCTTCATTGGAGGCGCGCAAGGAATATCTGCCGTTAAATGATCGGCGTGGGTAGTTCCAAAAATTGGAATATCTAACTGGGACTGGGCCCACGCTACAGAATATGTTGCATGGGTGTGAGCAATTCCCCCAATATTTTCCCAGTTTTTGTATAAATATGCATGTGTTTTTGTATCTGAAGATGGTCGCATAGTTCCTTCGATAACATTATTATCAAAATCAAGGATCACGATATCTTCAGGCTTTAATTCGGCATAAGGCACACCACTGGGTTTTATAGCAAAAACTCCTTCTTTACGGTCTACTGCACTTACATTACCAAAGGTGTAAATTACAAGATCTAATGCATCAAGCTGCATATTTGCCTCGTAACATTCCTCTTTTAAAGATTGATATTTAGAACTCATGATCTATGATTTTTTAGTTATGCTTTCTTCAACAAAATGACTTAATTCTTTATAAGCAGCCATTTGTTTTTCAAACTCTCCTACCATTTCTGGTTGTGGATAATATTCGGCTTCAAAATCACTACCTAAAGTTTTACTGGCGGTTATCACGTCTTCATAAATTCCTGCAGCAACTGCAGCATAAACTGCAGATCCTAATGCTGGCGCTTCATCTGAAGCTGCAACTTTAATAGGCATATTTAAAGTGTTTGCGAGAGTTTGCATGATATAAGCAGATTTTCTTGCCACACCACCAATACCAATTACTGTCTTAATTTCTACACCTTCTTCTTTAAAACGATCTACGATTTCCTTAGCACCAAAACAGATAGAATTCACAAGAGCTTTAAAAATATGTGGCGCTTTACTTCCTAAAGAAAGATTACTTATCGCACTTTTTAACTCCTGATTTGCATCTGGAGTTCGGCGACCGTTAATCCAATCTAAAGCTACAGGTATACTTTCATTAAGTTCTAAAGCTTCAGCTTCAGCAGCTAATTCTTTAATAAATTTCTTATCTACTTCTTCTTTTAATGCCGCTATTTGTTCTTCGGAAAGTACTTCTGATGAATTATAGACTAAATGATTTAAAGGCCAGGAAAGTACATTTTTGAACCAGGCCAGCACATCTCCAAACGCAGATTGTCCTGCTTCTAATCCAACCATTCCAGGAATTACAGAACCATCTACCTGTCCACAAATTCCTCTAACGGTCTTGTCTCCTACCACATCGTAAGGAGAAACAATAATATCACAAGTTGAAGTTCCCATAACACGTACTAATGCATGTTCCTCTACTTTTGCTCCTACCGCTCCAGAATGTGCATCGAATGTTCCAACGGCAATAACAGTATCTTCAGAAAGGCCTAGTTTAGAAGCCCATTCTTTACTGATCTTACCCGCAACTTCATCTGAAGTATAAGTCTCATTATATAATCTAGATCGTAAATCTGCACAATATGGGTGTAATTTTCCTAAAAATTCTTCTGATGGTAAACCGCCCCAGCTTTCGTGCCACATAGCTTTATGACCTGCACCACATCTACTTCTTTTAAATGAAGCCAAATCTGTATCTTCAATAAGAATATAGGTCATAATATCACAATGTTCCATCCAGGAATACGCAGCATTTTTCACCGCTTCATCCTCACGAACAATATGTGTTATTTTTGCCCAAAACCACTCTGAAGAATAAATTCCTCCTTCGTATTTGGTGTAGTTTTCACCACCCCAGGTTTCTGCCAACTCGTTGATCTCATTAGCTTCTTTAATTGCGGTATGATCTTTCCAAAGTACCATCATTGCATTTGGATTATCTGTAAATCCTTCTACAAGAGCCAGAGGAGTACCATCTTCGGTAACTGGAACAGGTGAAGAACCTGTAGTATCTATACAAATACCTTTAACAGCTTCGCCATTAACTCCGCTTTTTTCAATAACTCCTTTTATTGTTTTCTCCAGACCTTCAATATGATCTAAAGGATGTTGCCGAAATCGATTGAGGCTAGCATCACAGTAAAGCTGTTTTTTCCAACGAGGATACCAAAATGTATCTGAAGCAAGTTCTTTTCCACTGGTGGTATCTACAAGTACAGCTCTTACCGAATCTGTCCCGTAATCAAGTCCTATTACATATGTTTCCATGTATTCTAACTTTTTGTCTGAAACAAATATATAAATTAGTTTTTATTAAGTGTAATAAAAACACTTATAATTTTAAGATTTCTTTAATTTTTATTCGTTAAATAAATAAGGCTTCAATTTCATGGTTTTTAAGCTCAGTAATTTTACCTCTTTCTCAAAGAATGCTATTTTAAAAATTGAGTAAACTACCTCTGGGCAAGCCCTCGAGGCTTTCGTTGAAAACAAATTTTTAATTTCGAGGTAAGCCCCGGGTATTATACCATTTGGCGGTGCCAATAAAAAAGAGCTTTTATTTATACAATATCAATACTTTATATATTCAATTTCATTTTTGGAGATTAATAAAATTCAAAAACAGGTCTCCCATTTTCATCAAATTTTACTTCCATCAATCTGGCATGTCGATTAGGATCGTACAAAGGATCGGCTTTTATTTCTTCCAGTGATCTTTTATCTGATTCAGGTACCATTTTAGGATCACCAACTGCTTTTTCATAATCTCTGGCGTGATAGATCATTAATGGATTGCCATTTTCGTCTACAGTAAAAGAATTGTGACCTGGCCCATAAATATCCTTCGCTTCATTTGTTTTTAAAACCGGATATCTGGATTTTGTCCACGAATTTCTATCTAATAGATCGGCATCTGCATCAGCTTCCATGATTCCCATACTGTAGCAGGCACCGGTAGCACTTGCAGAAAAAGTGATAAATATCTTACCATCATTCTTGATCACAGCAGGCCCTTCATTCACCCAAAAATCAATACGCTCCCAGTCATAATCTGGCGTAGTTAACATAAACTGAACGGTCTTTAATTTAATTGGAGATTCCATTTCAGCTAAATATAAATTTGAAGCTGCGAACTGCCCGCCGGTTTTTTCAGCCCAACAGAAATAGCGCTTTCCGTTATGTTCGAATACCGTTCCGTCTAAAGAAAAATCAGTAAAACTTTTTGGATCATTATCTGCAGCCTGCATTTGTCCAAGTTCGATCCAATCGTCTTTTAAAGGATCCTGTCCTGAACATTTAATAACATAAGGTCTTAACTTCCAAATGTCGCTCTCTTCGCTTCCTGCAAAATACACGTACCATTCTCCATCTAAATAATGAATTTCTGGCGCCCAGATATGCCGACTCATAGGTCCGCTTTCGTGCTTTTCCCAAACTCTAACGGGTTTGGCGTCCTGCAAACCTTCTATGGTTTTTGCTCGTCTAATTTCAATGGCATCGTAAGTAGGTACAGAACCGGTAAAATAGTAGTAACCATCTGTATGCTTATAGATAAAAGGATCTGCACGTTGAAGCACTATTGGATCATTAGATCTAACAAAATTTTCACCTTCAGATGTTTCCTGCGCATGTATCTGCGAATAGCTGGCCATTCCAAAAATGGAAAGTGCCGCTAAAACCATATTTAATAATGATTTGTACTTCATATTGTTGATTTTACGTGTGAGTTTTTTTATTTCAATTTTAGCTGTTTTGGCCATCCGTTTTCCCAACTTAGTTCTTTAATCTTAAGTTTGGGTTTTGCACCATCTTCAGCATCATAAGCATGAAAAAACATATAGTCTTTACCATCGAAAGAGTAAACACTGTTGTGACCGGCGCCATACCAATTTTCATTTCCTTCTACAACCAAACTTCCGCCACCATTAAATAAAGATTTGCCAGATTTATCTAAAAACGGACCTTTTACAGATTTTGAACGACCTACAACAACTTTATAAGTACTATCTTCTCCTCTGCAACATAGATCCCAGGAAATAAACAGGTAATACCAATCTCCTTTTTTGAAAATAAATGGTGCTTCTAAAGCAGCATCTCCAGGATTACTATCGGCGATCTTGAAAGAGCGTTCTCTTCTGGCAATCGTTTCCCATTCCTGTGGTTGCGCAATCGATTTTAAATCGGGGCTTAATTTAACCAATTTCAACCCTTCCCAAAACGAACCAAAACTTAACCAAGGTGTTCCTTCTTCATCAAAAATAAGATTAGGATCGATGGCGTTCCATAAGTCACGGTTAGGGATAGACTGAACAACGATCCCCTGATCTTCCCATTTATAATTAGGATTATCTACATCTAAAGTTTCATTGGTTACCAATCCTATTGCTGAAGTGTTTTTCGCAAATGCTGAAACTGAATAGTACAAATAAAATTTACCATCAAATTCAGTAATATCAGGTGCCCAGATATGATTTCCAAAATCTGGAACCACATCGTCTGTCCACGCTGGCTTCTCAGCAAAAACAGGAGCTTCATGTTTCCATTCTTTAAGATCTTCCGAAGAAAACATTGAAATTCCCCTACCCGTGCAGAACATATAATATTTTCCGTTAGTCTGAATTGCCACCGGATCGTGAACAATGGTTTCCTCGGTTGGTGTTATTCTTTCTTGTGCTGAACAGAATAAAAAACTATTCAGCAAAATGGCCAATATTAGATATTTTGAAGCTGTCATTATTCCTGTATTCCTTCTGAAGTCATGATCACTCTCTTTAAAGTATTATCATCGTTATAATACAAACGATCGATACAAACCGAACGTCTAAAACTACCGCCGTGCGTTGGAATGCTTCCGTTATGATAAATAAAATACCATTTGTCTTTAAATTCGATGATCGATTGGTGATTGGTATTAGAATTACCGGCAACTTCGTTTAAAATGCCTTTATATTCCCATGGCCCTTCGATAGACTTACTCATCGCGTAAGCTGTTTTCTCCGGAAATTTATAAGCATACGAAAGATAATACCAGTCATCTTTTTTATGAATCCAGGGAGCCTCGGTAAAATGCGGAAGATCTACCGTTTGAATTTCACCTTCAAATTCGATCATATTATCCTTTAATTTCACCCAATATAACTGAGTATTTCCCCAATACATATAAGCATCGCCATTATCCTCGATCCAAACTGTTGGATCGATATCATCCCAGGAAATCCCTGTATATTCGGTTGTCATATCATTAGTGATCATTGCGCTACCGCGAGCATCTTTAAAAGGTCCTGTTGGTGAATCTGAAACCGCTACACCAATTGCTTTCCCGTGATGTGTTTCGTCATGCTGTACGGTTACATACCAGTAAAATTTACCATCCCTTTCGATAACCTGGGCGGCCCAGGCTGCGCCGGTTGCCCATTCAAAATCTGTTGGTTTTAATGGTACAGGATGCTCATTCCAATTCACCATATCGGCTGAGCTGTACACCAACCACTCGTGCATTTCGTAACGATCTCTATCATCTGGCGCCTGATCGTGACCAGCATAGATATAAACCGAATCTTTATAAACCAAAGCAGCAGGATCTGCAGTGTATTTATCTGTAATAATCGGATTATTGAAGTTGTCTTCCTGTGCGAGCGTAACCGCTGAAGTCGCCATTAGCGCACCACCAAGTATTAATTTTGTAAGTTTTCTCATTGTTTTTTCATTAGTCTTACGCCATAAATTCCGGCAGTTCTAGAACCAGCCTCGGCTTCAAAGCGTATCGTTAGGGTATCATTTTTTTGTTCTACGATCTTTTTAGGTAACTCGTAATCCTTTGTAAAAAATTCGGCTCCATTTTCACCTTTTAGATGTTCACGGGCAACCAACTCACCATTGACCAAAATCTTGAATTTTCGATCACTATCTTGCCCAAAATAGGTTAGTCTAATTCTGGCAGCTTCGTTATTTGAATCTTTAAATTCGTAGCTAAACCAACCTGTGGCATCACGCCAATGACGATCTTGATTTACACCCGCATTCGAATTTTCGGTTTTAATAAAATGATCTGATTCTGGTTGTTGCTCACCGGGGCTTACATAATCGATCGTTTTTTCTTCTAGCTCACGTTCAGCAATTTCCTGTTCTTTTCTTTTTTGCTGAATAGCCTCAAGACTTTCTGGAGTTTGTACCGGTAGGTAAATAACATACCTGGAATCATGCACTTTATAAAAAGGTTCGAATTCCAGATCCTGAAATTCTGAAGGATATAAAACCGATTTTGCTGAAAATCGAAGCTCTTTTTTAGAATCTACTTCAACTTTAGAAGCAAGATTATCTAAATTATCTAAAAGGAACATTGGTGTTTCTGAAAGTGGGATCTTTTTACCTTCAGCAATATGCCCTCCTCTACTTGTATCTGCAAAAAGTCCTTTTAAATCCTCTTTTCCGGTTTTTGCAGCCAAAACTAAAGGCCCATATTTTAAAGATTCGTAATTAGAATCGTCTGGTAGTCTTTCCGAAGAAATATTCATAGGCAAATTCATCGAAATTCGATCTCCATCTTTCCATTTTCTATTGATAGAAATAAAAGAACCCGGTTTTTTATCGAATTTCACCTCTTTGCCATTTACCTCAACATTAAAACCTTCGCCTGCCCAGGATGGATAACGAAGATTTATAGTCAATTTTTGCGATTTTCGAGTTTCAATTTTAAAAGAAGTCTCTTCTGAATTTGGGAAATCGGTTTCCTGTATCAGATTAAAATTCTTGGCTGACCAATTTACTTCAGAAGCAATAAAAAGATTTACATACAACTCATCTTCACTGTGTGCGTAGATCATTTCGTTGTATTTCCCATGATTTTCTAATCCTGAACCTACACAACACCACATACTGGTTTCTGGCTGAGAATACACGCGATAATGGCCGGGACGCATTGGTGTGAAATATACAAATCCGCCTTCTGGATGCTGCGAAGAAAGAATATGATTGTACAATCCCTGCTCGTAAAAATCCATATATCTTTCTTCAGCATCAGCTAAGAACAGCTTTTCACTTAACTTCAGCATATTATAGGTATTACAGGTTTCTGGCCCCTGTACGCTACTTACCATACTCGAAAAATCATCGGCTGGATGAAAATGTTCTCTAACACTATTTCCTCCAATAGAAACAGTTCGATTATTCACCACGTTTTCCCAAAAATAGGTTGCCGCATTATGATAATCCTTATTTTGATCTAAAGCGGCAATAGTTTGAAAACCTATTACTTTTGGAATCTGCGTATTTGCATGCATTCCGTTTAAAATATCTTTTTCATTCTCTAAAGGATCTAAAACCTGCTTTTGAGTGAAAGCATAAGCCAGATCAAGATATTTTTGATCGCCGGTCATTTTGTAAACATCAGCAAAAGTTTCATTTAAACCGCCATGTTCTGAAGCCAACATCTCCTGAATTTGTGCTTCGGAAAGATTTGCGGTGATATCGATCATCCAATCGGTTAGGTCGATAAGCATTTGCTTTGCGTCCTCGTTACCCGCAATAAGATAAGCATCACGCAATCCGGAATAGGTTTTATGAATATTATAAAGCGGCACCCAACCACCGTTAAGGCTAAATCCGCCTGCATTTATTTTTCCTTCTGAAATTTCCTTCCAAATTCGGTCACTTTCAGGAATTCCTCCTACGTAACCGTTTCCATTGGCATCTTGAGCTTTTTTTAATTCAACGATCATATAATTTAATCGCTCTAAAGCTTCTTCGCTACCCGCTGAAGCATACATTTGAGCGAGGGCGGTTAGATAGTGGCCACCAATATGACCATCTAAACCTGTATTTTCCCAGTTTGGATAACTTTCTGCCTTTGGTTCTAAACCAGCCTCACGTAAAAAAGGCGCCAGCAAACGATCTGGATCCATTTGCATGATATAATCCAAATCTGTATGCATTGCTTCTTCAAACATACTTTCATGAAGCTTTACGTCCTTAAGATCGAAAAGTGAAAGCTGACTTTGTTGCGCAAAAGCGCTTGTATAAAGAATCAGCGATCCTACAACTAATCCTGCTTTTTTTAAACTGAGAATTCTAATTTTCATTCTGTAATTAATTATTTTGATTTTTTACCCCAGATAGAATATCCATTATTAGAAATTCCTGCATAGGTAATTGTGGTTCTTCTTGGGGAAGCTTCCCAATCCCATGCTTTATCTATTATAAAATCGTTTCCATTTATTTGCAATATCTGTGTAGATTCATCAAAAGACCATGATCCACTAAGCGCACCGCCTAAAGTATTATTTTCATTAAGTACGATATCTACAGAGGTTTGCATTGTCCTATATTCGTATTGTAAGGTGATTTGCTCCCATTTCCCCAATAAATCTTCTTCGGTTACCGGTTCGTCTGGCACCGCTGCGTAACGTTCTGGAGCCACTACCGGCCAGCCATCTTCTGTCCAGTAAATTTCACGAACCTGCCCCATCATCACCGCATTTGATGCATTAATTCCTGGAACACCTTCTGGTAATCTCCCCTGCGAACTATAAAACCATTTTCCTGTAGCTTCATCTTTAAAAACCGTACAATGCGAAATACCAACCCAACCAGGCTGATTATCGAATTTGTAAGGATGGGTTAAAACTGGAAAAGCTTCCGCTCCATTGGTAACATTACCACCATTAATTCCGTAGTAAGGTCCTTCAATATTTTCTGATCGTGCTACCCGAGTATTATACGCAACAGATAACTCATCGTAAGCTAAAAATAAATAATAATATCCAGTTTCTTCGTTATAAATAATTTCCGGAGCTTCTAATCCCTGCCAGCGATTATTGTTCACATCTCCTCTACCTGCGATTCTTGTGCCATAATCTTCCAGAGAATTTAACTCGGTAGGTTTTCCCGTTGAAGGATCTAATTTTAATAATGAAATCCCAGAATGCCACGATCCATAAATTAAATACTGTTTACCATTTGGAGTTTCGATAAAACTAGGATCTATTGCATTAAATTTGAAATAACCACTCCAATCACCTCCACCATTCCGAGTATAAGTTTCTCGCCCATCTGGCACAGAACTTACCACCATTCCTTTATCTTCCCATTGGTTTGAAGAAAGATCGTTTGTTTCAGCTAAACCTATAAAAGCACGTTCTGTCCAATATTCGGTATTATCATTACCGATTATAGGATTATGAACTACGATACTGTAATACAATCGATAAGTGCCGTTAATCTCTGCAATTTCTGGTGCCCAAAATCCATAATTTGGATTTTCAATTGGATCTAGCGGTGGATCCATTTGTGCTCTAAGACTGTTTAATGAATCTTTAACCCAGGATGGTACTTCCTGAAAAGCCATTCCCTGGAAATCCCAATTTACCAGATCTGTTGATCGCCTGTATGGAAAATGACCATTACCTGCATGCGAATTACCATAAGAAGCATCGGTTTGGTACATATAAAAATAATCACCATCCTTAGTAATACTGGGATCGTGAACATTTGCTAAATTCCATGAAGACCGTTCTGCCCATGATGCCATAGAAGTATAATCATCACTATACGTTGGACCATCAAAATCTGATTCCTCAATTTCCTCATCTTCTTCACCTTCAGGTATCCCTGTAAATGAAGTATCATCATCAGAGCAACTAAATGCTCCGATGATGATTAAAATCAATACTAATCTTTTTAAAAACACTATATTATTTACAATAAACATAGGCTTATTTACTCTCTAAAACCACTACAGAGAAAGGAGGTAGTGTCATTTTTAGAGTTCCTTTTTTAAACTTGAAATCTTTAAATTCTGAAGGAGTTATTTTCTTTGGCTCATCAAAAGTATTGTGATCCTGTAACCCTTCTGAAACTAAAATTTCAGCATTAAAATCATCAATATCGAATCCAGAAAGGTCAAATTCTACTTCATTTTCTTTTTCAGAATCAATATTTACTGCTGAAATATGTACCACACCAGTGCTATCTTTAGAAGCAGATACTGATACTGCTGGTAAAGATTCTCCTTCGAATGTATATTCTGGTGAATCAAATTCAACCGGAAGTAATTGTGCATCTTGGTGAACTTTATACATTTCCATCACGTGATACGTTGGTGTAAGAAGCATTTTAGCTCCATCGGTTAAAGCAACAGCTTGCAAAACATTAACTGTCTGAGCCAAATTAGCCATCTTCACACGCTTACTATGATTGTTGAAAATGTTTAATGAAACACCCGCGATCATTGCATCACGCATTGTATTTTGCTGATATAAGAATCCAGGATTTGTTCCTTCCTGGACTTCGTACCATCCACCCCATTCGTCTACGATAAGATCGATCTCTCCTTTTGGATCGTATTTATCCATAATTTCGCTATGCTTCGTTACTAGCTCTTCCATCTTTAGCGCTGTTTGCATAGTTGAGAAATATTGAGCTTCATTATAATCTACAGCATCTCCTTTATCTCCCCATTCTACAAAAGAATAAGAGTGTAAAGCCACACCTTCGATCAAACTATTAGGCACATCACGCATTAGAACTTCTGTCCAGTGATAATCGTCTACGTTTGCCCCAGAAGCAATTCTGTACAATCCGGTTTCGTTATCCCAGCTTGTCATAAAAGTCGCATACTGGCGGTAAAGATTAGCGTAATATTCTGGTGTCATGTTTCCTCCACAACCCCACATTTCGTTACCAACACCCCAGTATTTCACACCCCAAGGTTTTTCTCTTCCGTTTTCTTTACGAAGATCTGCCATTGGGCTTGTACCATCGTGATTTACATATTGGATCCAATCTGCAAATTCCTTTACTGTACCACTCCCAATGTTAGCAGCAAGATAAGGCTCTGCACCAAGTTCTTCACAAAGATTTAAAAAGTTGTGAGTACCAAAACTGTTATCCTCTGTTGTTCCTCCCCACCATTGGTTTACAATAGTTGGACGATCTTCTAAAGGACCAATTCCATCCTTCCAGTGGTAGGTATCTGCAAAGCAACCACCCGGCCATCTAAGAATAGGGATTTGAAGATCTTTAAGTGCTTCAATAAGATCTGTACGAACTCCGTCTATATTAGGAATTTCGCTGTCTTCACCTACGTACAATCCGCCATAGATACATCTTCCTAAATGTTCTGCAAAATGACCATAAATATTACGGTTAATAACCGGTGCATCCTGATCATTTTTTACGGATACTGTTGTTTGGGCAAATAATCCTAGTGGAAAGCACAGGAATAAAGAAAGGATAAATTTTCTGTTCATAATTCTAATTATTAAATATCAAAGGATAGAACACCATTTATAATTTATAAATGGTGTTCATTTAGTTAAATTTAATATCCTGGGTTTTGTTCCAGATTTGTATTACTATTTAAAGCTGGTTGCGGTATTGGATATAAAGTTCTATAATTTTCACTAGCTGAATGAGAAAACCATGATTTCTGGCTAAAAGCTCCAAATCTTATCATGTCTTGTCTACGGTGTCCTTCCTGATGAAACTCCCATCCAAGTTCATCTAAAAATCTTCCATAAGCGATATCATCTCCACCTTCATTTGTACTTGTGTTTTCGTTTCTAAGGCCATAATCATAGGTAGAACCTCCCATCAACTCGGCCCCAGTAACTTCAGCTTTTTCAGGAGTATCTCTAAAAGAACGTTCTCTTACTGAAGTCACAATTTGTGCGGCCTCATCACTACTACCACTTCTAAGTAAAGATTCAGCTTTCATCAATAAAATATCAGCATAACGGAAAACAGGAAAATCATTACTAAGTATATTGGTTGCACCCTGGGCAATTTCGAATTTCCCAAGACGATAGCCGTGTATAGCTTCAGACCCGTCTATACTTGGCACTTCATTAATATAATTTAAAGGCTGACCATTGAATGCTCCTAATTGCACAGTTAGAGGGTCGCCTGCAGAAGAATATTGCTGTCCAAAAATAAAATTATCTAATAATCTACTATCATCGGGATCAAAAGAGGAAACAAATTGTGGTGTAGCACAAATACCTCCCCATGGTGTTTGCAATAAGTTATAGGTGGCCTGATTTGCAGGTTGTAAAGTTTGCATATGCAAATCGAATGCATTCCAATTATCAGTATAAACCTCATCTAAAGCTAATGCAAATATGATTTCTCTGGAGTTTTGATTCTCAACTATGAAATTATTTTTCTGATTTTCTTCTAAAATATAAAGTCCGGAATCGATCACCTGCTGGCAGGCATCAATACAATTTTGCCATTGCGGTGTTCCCGTATATACCTCGGCATTAAGGTAAACTTTAGCAAGCAAAGTATAAGCCGCCCATTTGTTGAACCTACCATACATTTCTACTCCAGAATCTTCACTTAGATTGTCTACATTTTCAGTAATTTCATCAACCACGAAATCATAAACTTCCTGTCTGGTATTTTGTTCTGGGGAATAACCTTCAGGAACATCATATTCCGTTTCAATAGGCACATTTCCAAATAAGTCTAATAGCAAATAATAATAAGATGCTCTTAGGACTCTTAATTCAGCTAACGTAGAGATTCTTTCGTCTTCTGTAAAAGGAATTAAACCTTCTTCTATTTGGTAGATCAAACGATTACAGTTAGTAACCCCTCCATAAGTTCTATTCCATGCCTGATTCACTGGATCATCATCTGCAAACCATTCATGTTGATGAAGCCGTTTATAAACGCCACCATCTACCCATCCATTAGGGCGTCCCGGTATAATAAAACCATCTGCAGTCACTTCCTGAGTCCGCCATATCCCATTCCACTCCAACAAGGTAGATCTCCAAGGTACATAAGCTGCACCAACTAAGGCTGCGACATCTTCCCCTTCAGGAACAAACTCTTCTGAAACTATGGTATTATAGTTTCTATCTTCTAACTCTGTACATCCCCAGCTAATACCTAGGGACAATATTAGAATTGCTATTGATATTCTATTATTAAATTTCATAATGCTTTAGATTAAAATGATACATTAAACCCAAGAGTATAGGTTCTAGTTGTTGGATATTTATCTCTTCCGTCATTTCCAGGAGCTAAACCAGATCGATCTACCTCTGGATCTATTCCATCATATCCAGTAAATGTAAATGTATTTAATGTTGAAACATAGACTCTAGCAGATTTTATGTATTTACCAATCTCACTAAAATTATATCCTAGTGTAATATTATCAATCTTCCAAAAATCTCCATCCTCAATATAGTAACTATTATACTCTAAAGGTGAGGTTAATGTTGTTTTACCAAACACAGGATCTTCAGAGCTTTGAAGACGATTATAATTATCTATTGTAGGATTTTCAAGGTACATTCTTTCAAAGTTTAATATTTGGTAATCGAAAGCACCTCTCATGGTAATGCTAAGATCAAAGTCTTTATATTTAAAAGTATTATTCCAGTTAGCATAGTAATTTGGTAATCCGTTACCGAGCACCTGTTTATCTTCGAAAGAATGCCCAAATTCATCATAATTTTGAATTTCTCCAGAAGGAGTTTCATAAATCCATCTACCGTCATCGTCAATATCTACTACTTTAAAACCATAGAAGTTTCCAATTGGGTCACCCACTCTTACTCTATGTGTAAAAGTTTGAATAGGCTCTCCTGTACCTCCTGTCGTGAAATAATCATTTTCGGTTTGATAAAGATTATTCGATAAGCTTACCAATTCGTTAGAATTCGTAGAGAAACCAATATTTGTACTCCATTGGAAATCCTCTTTGTTTATTGGATTAATGTTCAGCATTACTTCTAACCCAGAGTTTTTCATTTCCCCAACATTAGCTCTTGTTGTACCATAAAGGTTTGGTGGTGTTGGAACCGCGAAATCGAATAAAAGATCCTGTACATTCCTATTATAATAATCTATACTACCACTAACAATATTATTGAAAAGCGTAAAATCTATACCATAGTTATATTCATGTTTCTCTTCCCATTTTAGATCTGGATTAGGGTTTTGCGATGGTGCCAGGGTTCTTACCCATGTATCATTATAATAGAAATATTGGCCATACCCTAAAAGAGCGACAGCTCCAAAACCAAGCTGATTAGGAATACCAGTTACACCATATCCAAATCTTAGTTTTAAATTATCGATAATGTTCGAATTTCTTAGAAATTCTTCTTCAGAAACTCGCCATCCAGCAGAAAATGCAGGGAAAGTACCCCATGGTTCGTCGGTTTTATATAACTGACTTGCTGCTTCGTGACGTACACTACCCATCAATAAATATTTATCTTTATAGTTGTAATTTAATCTTCCAAAGAAACCTATCAAATTAGTTTTAGAGGTATTACTTCCCATACCTGCCTGACCTTCTTCTAAACGTCTACCTAAGCCTATATTATGATACGTGAAAATATCTGTAGGAAAATCTGAGTTCGTCATATAATAATCTCTGTAATAATTTTCCTGATAACTATAACCTGCTAAAAGATTAAAATCATGATCGTTCAATAGTGTTTTAGAGTATTGTGCGGTTAACTCTAACAAGCGATCTTCAGTTTCTTGGGTTCCATTAGAAACAAATCCATTTACTCCACCTCTTACGTTAGAGATATGATCTTTAGATTCTGCATATCCCCTGGTTTGATTATATCGAGATAAAGATCCAAGTGCTGAAAGCTTTAAGTCTTCTATAGGCTCATAGGTAAGTTGTGCATTATATCTTAAAAACTGAGACTTGTTTTCTCCATCAGATTCATTCAATCTCGAAACGGGATTATCATA
Organism: Zunongwangia atlantica 22II14-10F7; assembly: GCF_002094855.1. Classification (GTDB taxonomy): domain Bacteria; phylum Bacteroidota; class Bacteroidia; order Flavobacteriales; family Flavobacteriaceae; genus Zunongwangia; species Zunongwangia atlantica. The sequence continues at coordinate 99,209 of NZ_ARYN01000011.1, read as the reverse complement.
ATTGAAATTTCCAGGAACTTCATACCAGCTACCATCAGGATTTTTTATAGGTTCTGTTGGATTTCTGATAAGTGCCTGTCTATAGGTATATCCGTTAAAGCTTGATCCATCTCCGGTAGTTGTATAATTAACAGAGCGCCCTATAATACCTAGATTAATTTTAAGTTTTTCATCAAACATATAATGATTGATGTCCACACGACCTGTAAAAATGGTATTATCAGATTTCAAGAATATTCCTTCAAGATCTCTAAGATTGATCGTCGCCAAATAATTAGTTGTGTTATTTCCTCCTCTTAAAGTTAAATTATGTACCTGGGTAAAAGGAGTTTGTGTAATCTCGTCTAACCAATTTGTACTACTACCCGCATCAGCTGAAGCGTCTCTCGTACCGTTTTCAATTTGTCTTCTATAGTCACTAGCCGATAAAACATCTAATTGATTAAAAATTTGTTGTGTACTTAAGCTTACTGAATAATCAACCTGATTAGTGTAAGCTCCCGAAGCTCTTTTGGTAGTGATTAAAATAACTCCATTTGTACCTCTGGTACCGTATATTGCTGCTGCAGAACCGTCTTTAAGTACATCAATAGATTTAATATCCTCTGGAGGAACAGTTTTTAGGTCACCAGGGATTCCGTCAATTAAGATCAAAGGGTTGGTATTGCTCCCCAGTATAGAACTTGTTCCCCTCAATCGAATTTGCGAACTAGCTGTTGGATCACCGCTAGGCATCGATATAGATAGACCAGCAACTTTACCCTGGATCAACTGTCCTGCATCAGTAACGTTAGATTGAATAAAATCTTCAGAATTTACAGATGAAACCGCACTGGTAAGATCTTCCTTTCGTTGCGTACCATAACCTACTACAACAACGTCCTCTAAAGCATTCATGTCTTCAGCTAAAGAAACATTAATTTCCGTTTGAGTTCCAACTTGTATTTCCTGTTGTTTAAAACCTAAAAAAGAAAATACCAGTATATCGTTTTCGCTTGCTTCTATAGAATAATTACCATCAATATCAGTAACTGTTCCTGTAGAAGTACCCTGAATAATAACGTTAACTCCTGGTAAAGGCATCCCATCACTTTCAGATGTTACCATACCAGTAATTAATTCCTGCGATTGCGCGAATGATGATATCCCCAACATCATCATGAATATGAAAAAATACGAAAACCTTTTCGTGATTTTCCCAATGCGCTAATTAGTAATTTTGAAATTAGCATAAGTTAAACTTTAGTTTTATAAGTGTGAATTTTACATTTCCAAATTTAATTAAAGTTTCATTAAAAAAGCAAATATTTTTTTACATATTTTTAACTTTAGTATATCAAATAAACGAATTTCATAATTCTATCCTACTCTATTCCTACCGTACTGTGGTGTCCTGCTTAATTTCTTAATTTTTTGAATTACTTTAGAAACCGGTTTCTATTATGATTTACTTTTAAATTATTCTAAATTGGCAATTTTTAAATTCTACCAATGATTCATAATTATAGTTCTGAAGATAAAGTTCTACTCGCTGTAGACTGTATCATTTTTGGCTTCGATGAAGAAGAACTTAAGATTTTACTTATTAAAAGAGATTTTGAACCTGAACGTGGCAAGTGGTCGCTTATGGGTGGATTCCTTAAGAAGGATGAAAATCTGGATCATGCCGCCAATAGAATTTTACACCACTTAACAGGAATTAATAATGTTTATCTGGAGCAACTCTATAATTTTAGTAAGGTAGATCGTGATCCGGTAGAAAGAACTTTATCGGTATCTTATTTTGCCCTTATCAATATTGCGGAACATAATACCGAATTAACCGAAAACTACTCTGCTAAGTGGTTTACGCTATCTGAAGCTCCTTCTTTAATTTTTGATCATGGCAAAATGGTGCAACATGCAATTAGTAGATTGCGTTATCGTGCTTCTAGCGGACCTATAGGTTTTGAGTTACTTCCCGAAAAATTTACCATGCGCCAGCTTCAAAAATTATATGAAGCTATTTTAGGAGAAGAATTAGATAAACGTAACTTTATCAATAAAATAAACTCTTTTGATATTTTGGTGAAATTGGATGAAAAAGACATGAGTTCTTCCAGAAAAGGAAGCTTTCTTTACAAGTTTGATCAGGAAAAATATAAACGGAAAACCGAAGATGGGTTTTCCTTTAAATTATAAAACAAAAAAGCCGACTAAAATTAGTCGGCTTTTTTTAAGTTGTTTGGATATTAATCCAATATCTTATCCTAATGTGATAGTTTTAGTAATTGTGCGCTCTCCTACTTTTAATGAGATTACATATTCTCCAGCTGGAACTTCAGAGAAATCGAAAGTTTTCTTAACAACTAAATCATTATTTGTAGAAGAAGTCATTAAAGTACCTTCAGCATCATATACTCTAAAAGTTGCATCTTCGTAACCTGGATTAGTAAAAGAAACTAATACTTTATTTTCTAAAGTCTTATAGAAAGGCTTAAAGAAAATTTTAGAAGCTGTTTTATTTACAGTTACTCCCTCAGCATCTTTAGTGATTACTGTAGTTAAGATACTATCGTTTTTCTCAAAATTTAAGAAATAAGTTCCTGTAGGGATACTATGTAGATCCAAAGCTTTCTTATAAGAAGACTCCATAAGAGCGTCTTTAAAAAGAACTTCACCATCCATATCTGTTAAAATTAAAGTTGAACCTTCCTGAGTGTTCTCTAATTCAACTACTAATTTTTCTTCGCTCACTTTTACGTCTATATCTTTAGCATTTACTGTATTTCCTAATACTAATGCTAAAACCAAAACTGTTACTCTTAATAGATTTTTCATGATTTTCGGCGTTTTTGTTAAATTACTAATTATCCGTCAACAAATATATATCGAAACATATGTGAAGCTTAATAGAAAATAAACTAAAATATGTGCTATTTTAACCGAAAATATTATCGTAAATGGTTAATTTTGTAATGAGAACATTTTTAGGTTAATTTTCGACATATTAAAATATCCATAATTTGAAGTCCCAATTCAGCTAAAACGTTATCGATATGATAAAATCACAAAAAGCAGTTTTCGAAAAGATTGAACCTCAATTTGGTAGTTCATTTAAATACAAAACATTTGACTATTTCAACCAGAATAAAAACAACAATTTTTGGCATTACCATCCAGAAATTGAATTGGTATATATAAGTAGTGGTTCAGGAAAAAGACAAATTGGAAGCCATGTTTCTTATTATCGCCAGGGAGATCTTATACTTATAGGTTCTAATTTACCGCATTGCGGTTTTACAAATACATTAAATAGATACGAAAGAGAAACGGTGATCCAAATTCATCCCGATTTTCTGGGAAAAACCTTTTTTAATATTCCTGAAACCAAAAATATTGTCACCTTATTAGAAACGGCAAAAAAAGGAATTGTTTTTCATGGGGAAGATAAAAGGTACATAGGGGAAAAAATTGAAGAACTAAAACACCGCTCACCATTTGGCCGCCTGGTAGCGCTACTGGAAATCTTTAAACACTTAGAAGAGGCCAGGAATTACACCATTCTTAATGCACAGGGTTTTGTTTTGGAAACCGAGCTTCAGGATAATAATCGTATTAATCAAATCTTTAATTTTGTAAAGGAAGAGTTTAAAAGGTCGATTCCTTTAGAAGAAGTTGCCGAGCTTACCAGTATGACGGTACCCGCCTTTTGCAGATTCTTTAAAAAGATCACAGGTAAAACATTTACGCAGTTTGTTAACGAATATCGCCTTGCACACGCAGCCAAACTTTTACATGAAGAGCAAATGAGTATTACCGATATTTGTTTTGAGTGCGGCTTTAATAACTTTAGTCATTTTAATAAGCAGTTTAAAAAATTTACCGGCAAGTCTCCTTCTAAGTATAGAAACGAACTACGTGTAAATATCTCATAAAAAAAGTCCGTTTAAGAAAACGGACTTTTATATTCTGAAAATTAAGTTTTGCGATTAATCGTGCATAAACTTTTGTTTTGCCAAAAGCTCTTCTTCACTTTCAACGTGATCTTCATCAGGAACACAACAATCTACCGGGCAAACCGCCGCACATTGTGGTTCTTCATGAAAACCTTTACATTCTGTACATTTATCTGGTACGATATAGTAAAACTCATCACTTACCGGCTCTTGGGCTTCTTCAGCATTAGCCTCGGTACCCGATGGTAAGACGATATCACCAGAAAGTTCTGTACCATCTGCGTAACGCCAGTCATCTGCTCCTTCGTAAATTGCTGTATTAGGGCATTCTGGTTCGCAAGCGCCGCAGTTTATACATTCATCTGTTATAATGATTGCCATAGCTGTTTTTTTAGTTTGTAAAAATAAGGCGATTCTTCAGTTTTACTTCCAGTTTTAGGAAATTTTATAGTTTTTCCAGCTAGGAAGTTTTAATTTCGCCGTTACAAATTTAACGTGAAGGCTTTTCATAACCAAATTACGAATGACAATTAAAGAACGTATTTCATATTTTTCAAAATTGGGCGATTTTCTTAAGAATTTTAATGCTGAAAGTGACTCAGCGCTAAATCTTTCAGAAATCGATAAAAAATATTTCGACGAACTGGAATACAAAATCAATTCAGCAGTACATTATAACGGCTGGTTTACAAAAGACAATGTTCTATTCGCTCTAAAACAATGGAGTGAAGCTTTAACTACGGCTAATCTTGAAGCCTGGGTAAAAGATTATGTGATTAAAGACGATATTTCACCAAAAACCATTGCTATCATCATGGCCGGAAATATTCCGCTGGTTGGTTTCCATGATTTTTTGAGTGTTTTAATGTCTGGCAATAATGTACTTATAAAACCTTCTGATAATGATAAGCAGCTTTTGCCGATTTTGTGCAATTATTTAGCGGAATTAAATAGCGAATTCGAATCCAAGATCACCTTCACTCAGGAGAAATTAGAGAATTTTGATGCTGTTATTGCTACCGGAAGCAACAATACTGCGCGTTATTTTGAATATTATTTTAAAAATAAACCTAATATCATTCGTAAAAACCGAAACTCGGTTGCCATTATTCGCGGAGATGAAACCGAAACCGAATTAAAGGGCTTAGCTGAAGATATTTTTAGATACTACGGACTTGGTTGTCGTAATGTCTCTAAATTATTTTTGCCTAAAAATTACGATTTTGACCATTTCTATAAAGGAATTTATCATTGGAACGATATTATTAATCAAAATAAATACGCCAATAACTACGATTATAATAAAGCCGTGTATTTAATGAGTGAATTTAATATTCTGGATAACGGATTTTTAATGCTGAAAGAAGATGAAGGTTTTGGATCACCAATTTCTGTACTTTTCTATGAATATTATGAGGATGAAGCACAACTTCAGCAAGAATTAGAAGAAAAAGCAGATCAATTGCAATGTGTGGTAAGAAAGGAAGCTTCTGCAAAAAATGAAGTGAAATTTGGCGAAACTCAGCAACCACACCTTTGGGATTATGCAGATGGTGTAGACACGTTGCAATTTTTAATAGATTTAAACCAGTAAACTAGCTCGGGGCAAACCCACGAGGCTATCGTTAGAAACAAATTTTTAATTTCGAGGCAAGCCTCGTTATATTAAACCCTTTGGCGGCGCCAATAAATTTGGCGCTGTTTTTATCGAATTTTGGAAAGTAATTTCAAAATTTACGACATACAGCAAAGAAAAGCTCCATTTAAAAGCTTAACCTAAATACCATATGAAAAAACATAATTTTAGCGCAGGACCTTGCATTTTACCTCAAGAAGTTTTCGAAAAAGCTTCTGCAGCAGTATTGGATTTTAATAATAGCGGACTTTCGATTCTTGAAATTTCGCATCGTAGTGAAGCTTTTGTTTCTGTGATCGAAGAGGCCCGTGCTTTGGTTTTAGAGCTATTAGGACTTCAGAATAAAGGATACCAGGCGCTATTTTTACATGGCGGTGCCAGTATGCAGTTTTTAATGGTTGCTTATAATTTATTGCAGAAAAAAGCTGCCTACACCAATACCGGAACATGGAGCAGTAAAGCAATTAAAGAAGCTAAATTGTTTGGAGAAGTGCAGGAAGTTGCTTCTTCTAAAGACAAAAACTTCAACTATATTCCTAAAGATTACAGCATTCCTGAAGATGCAGATTATTTTCACTGCACCAGTAACAATACTATTTATGGAACGCAAATGAAATCTTTCCCAAAAACCGATGTGCCATTGGTTTGCGATATGAGTAGCGATATTTTATCAAGAACGATGGATTTTAGTCAGTTTGATTTAATCTATGCCGGTGCACAAAAAAATATGGGACCAGCGGGTGTAACACTTGCCGTGGTAAAAGAAGATATTTTAGGAAAAGTGGAGCGTCAAATTCCATCGATGATGAATTACCAGGTTCATATCGATAAAGACAGTATGTTTAATACGCCATCTGTTTTTGCGATCTATACTTCTTTACTGAATTTAAGATGGCTTAAAAATTTAGGAGGAATTGCAGGAATTGAAGATTTAAACAATAAAAAAGCAGACTTGCTTTATGCTGAAATAGATCGAAATCCATTATTCAAAGGTTTTGCTGAAAAAGAAGATCGCTCTACCATGAATCCAACCTTTAACCTTGCCGAAGCTGCCGATAAAGCAACTTTCGATAAACTTTGGAAAGAGGCCAATATTAACGGAATTAACGGTCATAGAAGCGTTGGTGGTTATCGTGCTTCGATGTACAACGCGATGCCTTTAGAAAGCGTGCAGGTTTTGGTTGATGTGATGCAGCATTTTGAAAAGATTTCATAAATAAGAAAAATAAAAATTCATGAATATTTTAGTTACCGATGGGCTTTCACAAGCCGCAGTTTCTCAATTAACTGAAGCTGGGTTTAATGTTTTATCTGTGAAAGTTGCCCAATCTCAGCTAAAAGAATATATCAATGCCAAAAACATTGAAGGGATAATTTCTCGCACAACATTTATAGAAAATGAAGTTATTACAGGTGCGCCACAATTAAAATTTATCGCTGTAATTGGTGATGAGCAGGTAGTAAGTTCTGTTGCTGAAGCCGAGAAAAATGGGATTCAGTTTATCACCGCTCCTGTTGCGGCAACAAGATCTGTAGCTGAACTTGTTTTTGCACATATTCTTGGTGGAAGCCGATTTTTACATCATTCTAATCGGAATATGCCTCTGGAAGGCGATATGAACTTTAAGGATCTAAGAAACTTCTATTCTGGCGGAATCGAACTTCAGGGAAAAACAATAGGAATTATTGGTTTTGGAAAAATTGGCCAGGAAATAGCTAAAATCGCCTTAGGTTTCGGGATGAAGGTTATCGCTACAGATCCAAATGTAGTCGGTGCTAAACTTCAACTTAAAATTCAGGATCAAAATATCGAAATTGGATTAAAAACGGTGAATTTAGAGCAGGTTTTAGAAAATTCAGATATCATTTCTTTAAGTGTTTCTGAGCAGAAAAAACCAATTATTGGTGCAAAGGAAATCGCACTAATGAAACCAAATTCAGGAATTGTAAACATCTCTAACGGAAATGCGATCGATGAAGAAGCTCTAATTGAAGCTTTAGAGGATGCTAAATTGAAATTTGCCGGTTTAGATACTTACGATAACGAGCCAACACCAGCCATAAAACTTTTAATGAATGAGCGTATTTCTTTAACGCCGCATATTGGCGGACTAACAGGTGCGGCGACAGATAATGCAGGTGATTTAATCGCTAAAGAAATTATTGCCAAATTTCATGGAAAATCGGGAATGGATTTTTTTAAATAATTCGATATAGCTTAGTTGCTACCTAAAATAGTTAAAAAACCCGGGCTGAAAATCGATATTTTCAGCCCGGGTTTTTATTTAGCTCTTCCTAAAAAATTCTATTTCCAAAATCAGATTATAATAAAGCTTTAACAGCCAGCCCAATTTTTATTGATTAATTTTAGTACAATACGCTAACTATTATTAATAGTACGCTTAAGGTATCTCATACTGATATTTCAAACAGCGAATTCTAAAAATTAAATTTAAATGGCTTCAATATTAGATGTTTTAAATACTAATTTAGGAAAGGAACTTATACACAAAGCTTCTAAAGAAACTACAGAAAAAAAGGAAAAAGTAGCTTCTGTTTTAGGAATGGTACTTCCTTTGATTTTAGGAAACTTCAAAAATAAAATTCAGGAAGGCCATGAAGAAGCTTTAATCGAAATGCTGGAAGAAGCTCCAGATCCTTTTAAATTCATGAAGGTTTTTTCAGAAAAAGAAACAAACGATTTATTGGATTGCGGTAATGATTATGGCGAAATCATTTTGGGCGAAAACTTCGATAATATTTCAAAAACTATAAGTGCTTCATTAAGTATTGATGAAGATGCGGTACAAAAAATTACTAAAATTGCTACTCCGGTTGTAATCGCCATTTTAAGCATTCAGAAACAAAAAGAGAACATTCAAAATAAAGATATCGAAACCTTAATTGATAGTGCTTTGGGAAGTTCTTCTAAATATAATGATTCGTTTTTCGAAACGATTTTTAATAGAAATGAAGATCCTAATATCATTCTTGAAGCTTCTGAAATTCTTTTAAATTCAGAAAAGAAAAAAGAAAGTATTTTAAAAGGTTACACTGGTGGTAAATAAAAAGCTTTTTAACTAAATTGCCGAAATGAAAAATGTACTCTACATAATTTTGATGGTGCTGTTTGTTTACAGCTGCGGTTTAACCAAAAATAATGGCCGAAGCGGTAGAAATAATGCTACTGAAAATGATACGGTAAGAATCGCTAATGATAGTCTGGAATATGAAATTATTATTATCGAACCTGGCTTTAATCTGTTTATTAATAGTATTGCAAGACCAGAAGGCTATTACTCACAAAGCTATTTAGAGAATAAAAATCAGATTTTGGTAAACGATTATAATAATCGTGTTCGCCAGCCTATGCGTTACAACACCAATCTTTATGTTCAGGAAATTAATTACAATCCACAAATAGATTACGGCTACGAGGTAAATTATTTACTATACAACTATTTTGTTTACCTAAGCAGGCAGTATAATCAACGATTTAGCATACCCACACGTATTTAAGTGCCTAAGACTTTAAAACTTAATTCCTTTTAATATCTTTGCAGCATGGAGAAATTAAAAGAACGTTGGGGATTAACATCTAACCGCCAGTTGGTTGTTATCCTATTAGTTTTTGCAATTACAGGATCTACGGCTGCAAAATTAGCGGCACCAGTAACAGCAATGTTAGGTATTACTCCGCAGCACGAATGGTATATTTACTGGCCTGCAAGAATCCTTTTTTTGTTTCCTATTTACCAGGTTTTACTGGTAGTAATTGGCTGGATTTTTGGCCAATTTGAGTTTTTCTGGGCATTTGAAAAGAAAATGCTTAGCAGATTGGGATTAGGTAAATTATTTAAAGAATAAGTGAAAAAAACGCTTAAAAATATATTATTTGTTTTTGCGGCGTTTATCATCGTATTCCCGGCAATTGCCAACTTTGCACATATTTTTAGCGGTCACCAACATGGACTTTGTGATAATTATGCCAAGCAGCATATTCATCATCCAGATTTGGATTGTAATCTTCACAAATTTCATCAAAACCCAGCATTAAATCTTGAAATTCTACATTTTGAACCTGTTGTTTTTACAAAGCAGGTAAAACATATATTTAGTTTCTACGAATTTTTAAACGATTATCAACGTCGATTATTCGAGCTTAGAGGACCACCTTCTATAATTGCTTAATCAAATTTACCCCAATCCTTTTTCATGATCGAAAAAGGACAAATTCTATTTAATCGTTTAAAATCCCATACAATGAGAAACTTACTCATTACACTGCTATTTTTAGCGGTATCCCCTATTCTATTTGCGCAAAATCAATTTAGCGGAAATGTAAAAAATCAGGAAACAGGAGAAGCTGTTTTTAGCGCGACCGTTTACTTTCCAAAATTAGAAAAAGGAACAACTACAGATATCGACGGTAATTTTACTATGAAAAATTTACCTTCAGGAAATTATAAACTCGTTGTTTCCTCTATAGGCTTTACTTCTTACTCGCAGGAAGTTAGCATACCTTCAGATAATTTTGAGCTGGTATTAAAACCTTCAGCAGTAGAGATGGAAGAAGTTATCGTTTCTACTCCCTTTCACCAGTTGCAAAGCGAAAACGTAATGCGAGTAGAACGCGAAAGTGTTTCAGAATTAAATAAAAAAGGAGCTGTAACTTTAGCTGATGGTATTTCCCAAATGGCCGGAGTAGAAAATCTAAGCACCGGTGTTGGTATAGGAAAACCTGTAATTCGTGGTTTAAGTTCTAATCGTGTACTTACTTACACCCAGGGTGTTCGTATGGAAAATCAGCAATTTGGTGGCGAACATGGTCTTGGCATTAGTTCTAAAGGTATTGGAAGCGTCGAGGTTATTAAAGGTCCTGCTTCCCTACTCTACGGAAGTGATGCGATTGGTGGTGTGCTTTATCTAAATCCCGAACAATATGCTTCAGCCGGAACCACTAGTGCTGAAGTTAATGGTGATTATTTCAGTAATACTTTGGGATATCAGGCCAGCGCAATGGCTAAAACTTCCGGAGAAAAATTAAAATTTATTGCTCGCGGAAGTTTGGCTGAACATTCAGATTACAAAACTGGAGATGGTGAACGCGTAACCAATACAAGATTCAACGAAAAAGATTTAAAGACAGGTATTGCATATCAAAACGAAAAATTTAAATCTGATCTTCGCTATAACTTTAATCGAAGTGAACTTGGTATTCCTGAAGAAATTGGTGAACAAACCACTTCTAAAACTTTAGTGCTTCCATATCAGCAGATTGATAACCATATTTTGAGTTTAGATAATAAGATCTATTTCGCTAATTCTAGCCTGGATGCGAAATTTGGATATCAGTTCAACAACAGAAAAGAATTTGAAGATCATCATGATCATGATGAAGAACATGCTGAAGAAGATCACGAACATGAGGAAGATCATGCAGATGAACATGAAGATGAGCACGAAGATGAACATGATGAAGAAAGTGAGGAATTACATCCTGCTTTAGACATGGAACTGGAAACCTTTAATTATAATATTAAATACAATCTTCCAAAATTAGGGAAGTTTGAAACCATTGCCGGAATCCAGGGAATGTGGCAAAGCAATGTAAATACCGGCGAAGAAATCTTAATCCCAGATGCTAATACTGTAGATTTTGGTGTATTTGCTACAACACATTTGCATTTAAGTGCATGGGATTTTCAGGCGGGTTTACGTTATGACACCCGTAATATCGATAGTGAAACTCATGGTCACGAAGGCGAAACCGGTTATATGCAAGCGGTAGACAGAAGCTTTAATAGTGTAAATGGAGCTTTTGGAGCGAAATATCAATTTTCTGATCAATTAAATGCGAGATTAAATCTTGCAAGCGGATTTAGAGCGCCCAATTTAGCTGAACTTACCAGTAATGGTTCTCACCATGGTGCAAACCGCTACGAAGTTGGAAATCCTGAATTAGACAACGAGCAAAACTTCCAGGTAGATCTGTCTTTAGAATGGAGAAATGAGCATTTTGAAGCTTTTGCCAATGCTTTCCATAATACCATAAACGACTATATTTATTTATCGCCAACAGGCGAAAGTATTGATGATAATCCTGTTTACGATTATGTTCAGGACGATGCTGAATTATACGGTGGTGAAGTTGGGATACACGTTCACCCACATCCTTGGGATTGGATGCATATAGAAAGTAGTTTTGAAACAGTTACCGGAAAAAGAAATGATAACACTTATCTTCCTTTAATTCCTGCAAACAGTATCACCAATACTTTTAGAGTTGAATTTAATCAGGGTGAAATTATCGAAAATAAGTATGCTTTTGTTCGTCTTAAAAATGTTTTTGATAAAGAAAATACCAGTAGTTTTGAAACCAGAACCGGTGGATATTCTTTATTAGGAGCGGGATTTGGTGGACGCGTACAACTAGCAGATTCTGAAGTTCAGATCTCGGTTAACGGAAATAACCTTTTAAACAAAACTTATATCTCTCATTTATCAAGATTAAAAACCGATGGTATTGCCAATATTGGCCGAAATATCATGGTTTCTTTACAATGGTTTTTGTAAACCTATAAATTGAAAGCAATTAAAAAAGCCTGTTTGAATAACTCAAACAGGCTTTCGCTTTATAAGGGGATTCTTGGTTTAATAACTTTCTACTTCGATTGTTCGTACTTGTTTTCTGCTTTCCTTTTTGAAAACATAGGTATATAAGTACATTAAAGTAAAGGTTGGAATTATATCTGTAAAAGGTAAAATCTCTTCTATAAATACGATCACAGAAGCTAATTTTCCATTTTTACCAGGATACATTTCTCTCATTTTACGAGCCGCGAATGGTGCCCATACAATATCTAAAAAAGGACCTATTACTGGAATACCAACTGTTAGCATACCAATGGCATCTAACATTAAACCCTTTAAAAATAATTTATCTTTTAGCATCTTTTTTTGTGTTGATTCATTCTATAGAATCAAATAAGATGCCAGTTTTCACGAAAGGTCTGAGCTTATGAGTTTTAAAAACTCGTTCCTGGTTTCTATTTTTTCAAATTGTCCTCTAAATCCAGATGTTGTGGTGGTACTATTTTGCTTTTGTACTCCGCGCATCATCATACACATATGCTGTGCTTCAATCACTACTGCAACTCCCTGTGGTTTTAATACGTTGTTTAAACATTCTAAAATATCGTGCGTTAAACGTTCTTGTACCTGTAATCTCCTTGCAAAAACATCTACGATTCTTGGCAATTTGCTTAATCCAACTATTTGTCCGTTTGGAATATAGGCGATATGAGCTTTTCCAAAGAACGGAAGCATATGATGCTCACAAAGTGAATAAAGTTCGATATTTTTTACCACCACCATTTCGTCATAATCTTCCTTAAACATGGCTTTTTTCAGGATCTTTTCAGCATCCAGTTCGTAACCCTGCGTAAGAAATTGCATTGCTTTGGCAGCACGCTCTGGTGTTTTTAAAACACCTTCCCTATCGGGATCTTCTCCCAATTCAGTAATAATACTTTTATAATTATCCTTTAAGGAATTGGTTACTTCTATCGAATATTCTTCAAAACTTTGATAAGCCATATCGGAAATTTATTTCTTTAATTTTTCAGCAAAAAGCGATTGTAATTTATGGATTTTTGGATCGATAATATATTGGCAATATGGCTGACTAGGATGTTCGTTATAAAAATTATGATGTTCTGCTTCAGCTTCATAAAAGGGAGAAGCTTCGGTAACTTCAGTAACAATAGGATCCTTGAAAACCTGTTGCGCTTCCAATTTTGCAATAACCTGTTCTGCGATTTGCTTTTGTTCTTCAGAATGATAAAAAATCCCGCTACGATATTGCGTCCCAACATCATTTTGCTGGCGATTTAAAGTCGTAGGATCGTGAGTAGAAAAGAATATTAATAATAATTCCTGAAAACTTATAATTTCAGGATCATAATTAAACTGAATTCCTTCAGCATGCCCCGTTCTACCGGTTACCACTTCACGATACGGCGGATTTTTAATAAAACCTCCCGTAAAGCCCGAAATTACATTGTTTACACCTTCTAATCGCTGAAAAACAGCCTCTGTACACCAAAAACATCCTGCAGCTAATGTCGCTACCTGTTCTTTCATAACACTAATGATTTTTTCAAATGTAAGGCATAGCTAAAAAAACGCATAGGCTATTTGGCTAATTTTAGCATATGTTAGATAAATAATTGTTGCTGAAATTGTACAAAACCAATTAATAATATTTTAAACTTGGGGTTGGCGATTTATTTGGCTAATTTTCGGGCACTTTACAGAGCTTATGATAACTATTGAAAATATTCATAAATATTATGGTGATTTACATGTTTTAAAAGGTGTAGATCTTCATATTGAAAAAGGCGAAATTGTCTCGGTTGTAGGGGCTTCAGGTGCCGGAAAAACCACTTTACTTCAAATTTTGGGAACTTTAGATTTGCCTGAAAAAAATAAAGCTTCAAAATTAATTATTAATGAAACCGATATTTATGGTCTAAGCCAAAAAAGCCTGGCGAAATTCAGGAATGATCATATTGGTTTTATATTTCAGTTTCATCAATTATTGCCAGAATTTACCGCGATAGAGAACATTTGCATTCCTGCTTTTATAAAAAATACACCAAAAGCTGAAGCAGAAAAGCGAGCGATGGAACTTTTGGGCTTTTTAGGGTTACAAAATAGAGCGCATCACAAACCTTCCGCCTTAAGTGGTGGTGAGCAGCAAAGAATTGCAGTTGCCAGGGCACTAATGAATAATCCTGCCGTGATCTTTGCCGATGAACCTTCTGGGAATTTAGATAGTGAATCTGCAGAGAATTTGCACCAATTGTTTTTTAAGTTAAGAGACGAATTTGGGCAAACTTTCGTAATTGTGACGCATAACGAAGAACTAGCCGATATGGCCGATAGAAAACTTACCATGGTAGATGGCGAAATTGTGTAATTTTCGCATCAATTTTCGACTGATCATAGCATTAAAAAGATAAGTTTTTGAAGAAAAGCGAGTTAAAAGAATTTCTGGATTTTAAGGTAGATCAATACAACAATCCGCAATTTATTGGTACAGACCCTATTCAGATTCCGCATCAATTCAGCAAAAAAGAAGATATCGAAATTGCAGGTTTTCTGGCGGCAACTATTGCCTGGGGAAATCGAAAAAGCATCCTGAAAAATGCCAATGATCTTATGCTGCGTATGGAAAATAGTCCGCATGATTTTATTCTGAATTTCAGTAAAAAAGACATAGAAGGCATGGAAGGTTTTGTTCACAGAACCTTTAATAACATCGATCTTTGCTATTTTATGCTGGCGCTTCAAAACATTTATAAAAATCACGATGGTTTAGAAGCGATTTTTAACACTCATGCTTCGGCAAATTCGCTTCAACCAGCGATTCACGAATTCAAGAAGATATTTTTTGAACTTCCGCATGAAAAACGCACGCAAAAACACGTAAGCGATCCTCTAAAAAATTCCGCTGCAAAACGTATAAATATGTATTTGCGATGGATGGTAAGAAAGGATAATTGTGGTGTCGATTTTGGGATCTGGGAATCACTTTCTCCTTCACAACTTAGTTGTCCGCTTGATGTACATTCAGGCAACATCGCGAGAAAATTAAAGCTGCTTAAACGAAAACAAAACGACGCAAAAGCTTTGGCTGAATTAGATACAGCTTTGCGAAGGCTAGACCACCAGGATCCTGTGAAATATGATTTCGCTTTATTTGGCCTTGGAGCTTTCGAAAAATATTGATAGAAAACTGTTAATATCAATTCCAAAATAATTGTTAAATTTGTCTTAACAGTTAATATTACCTCAGTTTTTCATCTTAAAAATTGATAAATCCCAATGATTCATCCAGCTAAACCTATAAATGAAAAAGAGCGGTTAAATGCACTTAACTCGATCGAGCTTCTTAAAGGAATTTCTGAAGAGGAGTTTGATAATATCACTAAACTGGCTTCTTACATTTGCAAAACACCTATTTCTTTAATTACGCTGGTTGAAGAGGAAAAAAACTGGTTTAAATCCAATCACGGTGGGCCGCCGATTACTGAATCTGAACGAAAATATTCTCATTGCGGCCATGCAATCTTAGAACCTCACGATCTAATGGAGGTTGAAGATATGCGTAAAGATCTTAGATTTAGAGATAATCCTTTTACCACAAATCCAGAGCTGCCCATCCTTTATTACGCCGGGATGCCGTTAATCGACAATGAAGGTTTTGCCTTAGGAACTTTATGCGTTTTGGATACCAAAATTAACAAGCTGAATGATGAGCAAAAAACAGCGCTGAAAACTCTGGCTAAACAGGTAGAAAAACTTTTTGAGTTACGCCGAAAAAACCTGTATCTGGAAAAAATAAAGCAACAGTTGGACGATCACAACTCGCTATTAAAAGATTTTGCCGGCGTTGTATCACATGACATGAAAATGCCTTTGGCAAATATGATTATTACTGCAGATTTGCTTAAAGTAAGGTATAAAGATGCAGTAGACGAAAAAGGCCAGGAACTGCTTTTAAATCTTAAAAAATCGGCATTAAAATTAAGTGATTATATCAATGGGATTTTAAATCATTACGAGAGTGATCGCATTGTAGCTTCAGAAGAAGTTGAATTTGATCTTCATCATCTACTAGAAGATATTATTGATTTACTGAATATTAATGATAACTGTGAGATCAATTTTCCGCAAGAAAATATGTTTCTAAAATGCAATAGATCAGCTTTAGAGCAAATTTTCATAAACCTTATAAACAACAGTATTAAATACAACAACAAAGAAAAAATTGTAATTGATATTGAAAGTTCTATGGACGAAAATTATTATCACTTCACAGTAACCGATAACGGAATTGGTATTCCTGAAGATCAATTATCCAATATCTTTAAACTTTTTAAAACACTTTATATTACCGATAGGCAGGGCAACCAGGGGAACGGTATCGGACTTTCAACGGTTAAAAAGCTGGTGGAATCTTTAAACGGAAAGATTAGTGTATCCTCTGTCCTGGGTGAAAACACCAGTTTTAAATTCGACATCAAACGTGCTTAATTTTAGTTGAATTCACTAGAAATTTTACTGAAAAAAAGATGCATAAATTCTTGATTATCGCATAAATTAAATGCGCAACATTTAATCTTGATTATCAAGTTTCCCTGCCATACAATTTCTTTATATTTGAAGTATCTTAAAAATCGGTATGCAGTTTAAATATCCAGAACTTCTATATGCTTTAATTTTACTGGTTATCCCTTTTATTGTTCATTTATTTAAGCTTCGTAGATTTCAAAAAGAGGCTTTTACCAACGTAAAATTTCTTAAAAAAGTAGTTCAGGAAAATCGCAAAAGCAATCAGCTTAAAAAATGGCTGATTCTTACAGCGCGTACTTTAGCTTTGGCCTTTTTGATCCTTGCCTTTGCGCAGCCATTTATTCCATCGGGGAAAACGGCAAAACAAAGCACCTCTACCCTGCTATATCTGGATAATTCGTTTAGCATGCAGCTGCGTGGCGAACACGGGCCAATGCTGCAACATAATATTCAGCAACTTTTAGAAAGTAATCAGGAAAACCAGGCTTTTGGATTGTTTACCAATTCTAATGACTTCGGAATAATTTCTCCTGCAGAAAATCAATCTGAACTTCAGGACATCGATTACAGTTCAAATTCGATGAATTTCGACCTAATTAATTTAAAAGCCCGACAGTTTTTTAATGAGCATCCGGCAGATGTCCAGAGGCTGGTTTTAATTTCAGATTTTCAGCAAAACTTTGGCGATTTAAATAAGCTTGAAAACGTAGAATATCACTTTATAAAAAACAAAGCCCAAAATATCGCCAATATCAGTATAGATTCGGCTTTTGTGATCGATAAAAACCTAAATCAGATTACATTAAAAACCAAATTTAGCACTACTGAGAAATTAGATCGCGATATTCCTATAAGTCTGAAAAACGGCGAGCAGATTTTAGCTAAAAAGAGCATCAATTTTAAAGAAAATAAGCAACAGGGAATCGAATTTCGATTACAGGCCGAAGAAATTGAAAACGGAATTATTTCTATTGAAGATAACGGACTTTATTACGATAATGAACTATTTTTCAGTTATGCTGAAACGCCAAAAATCAATGTTTTGAGTGTTTCTGGCACCGATGCCGACTTTCTTAGCCGAATTTTTACTGAAGACCAGTTCATTTACACGAATTTTGATGAAAATGAGGTCGATTTTAGTGCTTTTAGCGCAGCAGATTTGATCATTTTAAACGAAGTAGAACAAATAAACACTGCTTTACAAAACCAGGTGTTGGAAAAAGCAAAGCAAGGAACTTTGGTTTGCATCATCCCGGCTTCTACTCTTCAGCTTCAAAATTACAACCCGTTTTTATCGAATCTTGGCTTACCAATGATTCAGAATAAACAAAATAAGGAATTATTAATTACTGAAATTGCCTTTCAGCATCCACTTTTTGAGGATACTTTTGAAAAAGAGATCAGTAACTTTCAATATCCTGAAGTACAAAGCTTTTATAATTTTAATAAAGATGCTTCAGCGGCATTATCCTTTCAAAATAGGAACGCCTTTTTAATGAATTCTGGCAATAGCTATTTATTTTCAGCAGCCATAAATCAGGAGAACTCCAACTTCCAGAATTCTCCATTAATCGTTCCTGTTTTTTATAATTTAGGAATTTCAGCCTTAAAAATGGCAAGCTTATATTTTGAAGTTGGCAAAGAAAACACCTTCGATGTAAACATTGCAGGAAGTGGCGATCAGGTAGTCGAAATTAAGCAAAATTCAGGAGAAGCTTTTATTCCGCATCAACAAAATACCACAGATAAAATTACGGTAACCACCACAGAGCTGCCTGAAAATGCAGGAAATTACATGATAATGTATCAACAAAATAGAATTTTACCAATTAGTTATAATTATCCAAGAAACGAAAGCGACCTTAATTATCTGGATATTAACGAATTTAAAAATATCGAAAAGCAAACCGACCTAAATACTTATTTTGAAAGTGCAAAAGCTGCGCAACAAATCGATGTGCTTTGGAAATGGTTTGTTATTTTTGCATTGATCTTTTTAACCATAGAAATGCTCCTCTTAAAATTCTTTAAATGAAGCTACTTATAAAATCTGCCACAATCGTAGACCAGCAAAGCGATTATCATTTAAAACAAGCCGATATTCTTATTGAAGATGGCGTTATCAAAAAAATCGGAAATACTATTGAAGATAAAGCCGATAAAGAAATTAACATCGAAGGATTGCACGTTTCGCAAGGATGGTTTGATACCAGCGTGAGTTTTGGAGAACCGGGTTATGAAGAACGTGAAACGATAGAAAACGGACTAAAAACAGCTGCTTTTAGCGGTTTTACAGATGTAGTTTTAAATGCGCAAAGTAATCCTACTATCGATAATAGTGCTGCATTATATTCGGTAAAGGCGAAGGCCCATGCAAATGCGGTAAATCTATTGCCAACCGGTACGTTAACCGTAAAGGCCGAAGGTGTAGATCTAGCCGAACTTTACGATATGAGCAATGCCGGTGCGGTGAGTTTTGCAGATTATAAAAAACCGGTAAGCAATCCTAATCTTCTAAAAATTGCATTGCAATACGCACAAAATTTTGACGGATTGGTGCAATCTTTTCCGTTAGAAAAGAAAATTGCTGGTAAGGGAATTGTAAACGAGCATCATAACAGCACACTTTTAGGTTTAAAAGGAATCCCTAATCTTGCTGAAGATCTACAAATTGCACGTGATCTTTATCTTTTAGAATATACCGGCGGGAAACTCCATATCCCAACCGTTTCTACAGAAAAATCTGTTGCGCTAATTAAAGAAGCTAAGAAAAAAGGTCTGGATGTCACCTGTAGTGTTGCCATTCACAATCTTGTATTAACCGATGATTTACTTAGCGAATTTGATACTCGGGCAAAAGTATTACCTCCACTAAGGACTAAAAGCGATACAAAAGCTTTAATTAAAGGATTAAAAGAAGGAACGATCGATTTTGTAACCAGCGATCACGATCCAATCGATATAGAGAATAAAAAAGTAGAATTTGATAATGCCAGCTACGGAAGTATTGGTTTAGAAAGTGCTTTTGGAGCTTTACAAACAATTTTTTCTACGGAAGAAACTATCGAGATCTTAACCCGTGGAAGAGTTCGTTTTAAAGCTGAAAATTCTAAAATCGCTGAAGAAGAATCGGCGAAACTGAGTTTCTTTTTACCTGAAGAGAAATATACTTTCGAGAAATCTGATATTCTTTCTACCTCACAAAACAGTATATTTTTAGGTCAGTCTTTAAAAGGAAAAGCTATCGGGATCTTCAATAATAATCAATTAATTATTAAAGAGTAATTCTGAAATAATGAATCAAGCCCAAAATACTTCTAAAAACGGAAAAACCACGGCTATCGTCGCCTATATCACAATCATAGGTTTTATCATTGCCATATTTATGAATATGGACGATAAAGATAAACTGGCTAGTTTTCATATTCGCCAGGCCTTTGGAGCTCATATCATCTTTTATTTATTAGGAGCTGTAGCTTCAATGTTTAGCGATCTTTTTATTCCTTCAGCTTTTTATTTAGTCTCTGTAATTATTTGGATTTATGGTTTGGTTGCTGCTGTTCAGGGAGAATTTAAAATGATCCCTTATATCGGAGTTTATTTTCAAAAATGGTTTAAATCGATTACTTAATGCAAACTGCAAATCTTTCTTTAGAACATCTTATTAAACAACCAAAAGGACAAACCGAAAAAGCTCCGGTAGTTTTTATGTTTCATGGCTATGGTAGCAATGAACAGGACCTTTTTAGTTTTGCTGGTGAGTTACCAGAAGAGTTTTTTGTGATCTCGGTAAAAGCGCCCTACCCAATGCAGCCCAGCGGAAATGCCTGGTACGCCATTTATTTTGATGATGTAAAAGGAAAGTTTAGTGATGATGAGCAAGCGATCGAATCTAGAGATCTAATTGCTAAATTTATAGATGAAGCGATTGAAGCTTATCCTATAAACAAAAATAAAGTTACGCTCTTAGGTTTTAGCCAGGGAAGTATTTTAAGTTATGCTGTTGCCCTTTCATATCCAGAAAAAGTGAAAAATGTTATTGCGCTAAGCGGCTACGTGAATAAAGCAATCATAAAAAACGGCTTCGAAAATAACGATTTTGAGCATTTAAATTTTTACTGTTCTCACGGAACGGTAGACCAGGTAATCCCAATCGAATGGGCAAGAGAAACCAAACCTTTCCTGGATCAATTAACTATCAAAAACACTTATTCTGAATTTCCCGTAGGTCATGGTGTTGCTCCACAAAATTTCTATGAGCTTAAGGAATGGTTAGAGAAGAATGGGTAGTTAATCTGAGAATACTATCTTTTTAGATATTAAAAATCTAAAGGGCATTAGGATAGATACTGTCAACATAGTACATAATAAATAATGAATAGCCAATTTTGAAAAAAGAAAAAACAATACATTAGCTAGCCCATAGAAGCTTAATATATAAACAATAAACTTCAATAATTTTTTATTATCATGTTTGGTTCTGAACAGGTATTTTAGCTGAACTACATATAATAGAATATAATTTAATGCATAAGCTAAACAAAAAGCTTCTTGATTATTTATTTTTAAAATCTCAATAAAAAGATATAAGCTAATAAAAACGAAGGCATAGCTAGCAATGCTAATAAAAATGTATCTATATAAAAGTCTATTATTTTTAAAAAACTCATTCATTTCTTTTCTTAGCTAATAGAATTGTCCAAGGTAAAGGAGATTGAACGGCGATCACTTCTCCAAAATATTTTTCTACGAATTCTATAATTCCTTTTCTTGACCAGTGATTTAAGTGCCCAGGCGTATTACCAAATTTATTGAGATATTTTAATCTGCACATATTAAGAATTCTCCATAATGGTTCTCTCGGGACACCTAATATTAGATAATTGGAACTAATTCTTGAAATTTCTTTAAGAGCTTGTTTTGGATAATCTAAATGTTCTAAAACTTCTAGTAAAAAAACTAAATCTACTTTTGAACTGTCATATTTTAGTTGATACACGCTTTCCTGAAAAATATTTAAAGTAGGGTTATTTTTTATGCTTTTAGGTACTAATTTTTGTACATATTCTGAAGCAGAAAGTTTTTTAAACTTAAATTGATTAAGTTTTTTTGTAGAAAAGCCTTCTCCACAACCTATTTCATGTGCTATCAAAGATTTATTATTTTCAGGAATTCGATTCACTAATATTTCAACAGATCGAAAATAGTTATGTACTAATCTTTTAGCTATAAAACCATTATTTTCATATTTACCTGCAAAATCCTCGTTCTCTGGGGTAGCCTGTAAAGTTGAATGATCAAATTTCTCCAATTTATTTATTTTTAAGAAGTAATAAAATCTTTTCTTGATTTCGTCTTATCCTGTTTAACATATCTGCTATAAGAGCAAGTATAACCAGTAATACGGACATCCCTAATAATGCCAAAGAAAATATTCCTAAGCTCTTATATGGTGTTATATATCCTGTATCTAACCAATGATAGAATACAAACCCACCTATGATGACTGCAAGTAAAAAAACTATTGAAGCTATGGTAAAAAAGAACTGAAATGGTTTATAATCTTTCAATGCCTTAAAAATAATTATGCTCGTTTTAAAAGCATATCTAAATAGATTGTTAGCAACTCTAGATACCCTACCTTCAAAATACTTCACTTTAACAGGAATTTGAGCTACTCTAAAATTTTTATCTAAAAGATCTAGGATTGTTTCATGGGTATAAGTAAACGCTCCCTGTAAATTTAAACTTATCAAACATTCCCTTGAATATGCTCGAAAACCACAGGAAGAGTCACTAATTCTTATCTTAGTAATAACCGAAATAATATTACTAATTCTTTTATTGCCCCAATATTTAATTTTTGGCATTTCATTAGGTCTTCTATTGTAAAACCTATCACCTATACTAAAATCTGCTTCTTTAAGCATAATTGGATTTACTAAATCCAATATCTGATTTACATCAAATTGTCCATCTGCATCTATACTCACTAGGAAATCATACCTATTATTGACAGAGTAATTTAGCGCAGTTTCAAATGCTTTACCAACTCCTTTATTAGAGTAATGGCTTATGACTTTGGCTCCTGCTTCTTTAGAAACTTTAGCTGTTAGATCATTACTTCCGTCATCCACGACAAGAACCTCACATTTAAGCGAATCTAAATTAAAGATTGATTTGATAACACCTTCAATGGTTTTTTCTTCGTTAAATGCTGGTATATAAACTAGCGTTTTAGATTTTTCTATCATTAGATTCTAAAAATATCTTTCAAAATACAGAATATCAATCCTTATTTCATTTAAGACATAAACTATACAGATTAACTGCGATACAATAATAAACCATTTTTTAGGAAAGTCTATTTTATCAAAAAATAAATAAAATCCGATTAAGAATCCTGGTAATAATATTAACCAATATCGGCTAAAACCAGTTCCTGCGTAAATTAAACCTAACATAGTTAGAATAAGTGCAAAAAACAATACTCGAATTCCTTTACTTAGATAATTGAAGTTCAAAATATAACCTAAAATAAAAGTAAAAATCAATAGTAGGCTTGAAAAAAAATCCCGTAATCCAGTCACCGGTAAAAACAAAGAAATAAAGGCAGGAATTCCATTAATTTTGTTTACCTCTTCATGCTGAATTAGCCCTAATCCTGCTTTTATATTATAAAGAGTTTTGCTTTCAGTTTTGAACCTGTTGAAATAGCTAATCTCAGATAAATTAGAGAGTTCTATCATATATACATACTTAAACCATAAAATGATTGGCATTAAGGCGATACAGATAAACAAACATAATTTTATTCTATTTCTTAAATTATTTTGCTTCATCACCATTATGAAATCGTAAACCACTATTGCTCCAAGAATAAAATATAAATACCTTGTTAAAGAAATCAATAAGAACAATAGAACAATCTTATAAAAATTAGAAACAGAATATTCTTTTTTAGATAAATAATACATAAGCCCCCAAAAACATACGAAAAGCACTGATTCTGGATAAAAACTAGAATAAAAGACTATTCCTATGGGATTAACTATTGTTAGAGAAATAATAGTTAGAATAATCTTTTTTTCAAGTTCTATGTTTTTTAAAAATTTATAAAGAAAAAAAAGTCCTCCCAAAAATAATAATATGGGGAAAATTTTAGCAATCAAAATTGAAAGCTCAGGAAATTCTAAACTGTAAAAGAAAGCCAAAATTAAAGGCATTACAGGAGCTACAGTCGATGGATTATCTACTTGATAATATCTACCTTCTAAAATATTCTTAGCAATTTGGAAATAAGTAATTTCATCTGCCTGAAGAGGGATTATAAAGGTCCTTATCATCGATAAAATACTTAGAATAAAAATCGTATAAAAGAACCATTTATTCTTGCTAAGTTTAATTCGCTTCATAAAATTAAATACAGGTGTTTCTACACTCAGTTTTTTATTCTGGTAAATTTAATGAATCAATTCGAATCCCTTTTAAAGTTATTTTAACTTTATAATATGACATTTATTAGGTTTCATGCTTCAAATTACTGGTAAATTTGTACCACTTCTAAATAAAATAGAAGTGTTTTGAAACTAATTTAATTGTTAAATATCCCCATAAAACAGGGAATTAGCATCAAAAATCTCACTAAGTGAGAAAAAATAAGCACTATGAATAAAGGTATCTACATTGCTACCATGGAAGAAGACAGTGGAAAGTCTTTAATCTCCTTGGGGCTAATGCAAACACTTTTGGGAAAAACCGATAAAGTAGGATATTTTAGACCCATCATCGACGATTTCCCCGAAGGTCAAAAAGACAATCACATTGAAACTATTCTTTCCCATTTTGATATCGAAATCCCTTATGAAAAAGCATACGGAGTTACCCGTAAAGAGTTAGTAGATAAGAGAAACGAAGGCAAAGCTGGCGAAATCATCGACGTAATTATCCAGAAATACAAGGATCTGGAAGAACAGTTTAATTTTGTTTTGGTTGAAGGGACTGACTTTTCTGTGAAGGGAAATGTATTCGAGTTCGACACCAACGTAACAGTGGCAAAGAACCTGGGATTACCAACAATCATTATTTCCAGCGGAAAAGATAAAACTCAGAAAGAACTGGTTGATGCGCTAAACTTTGCATATAGTTCTTTTAATAATCGTGATGTAAAAGTTATTGGTGTTGTTGCCAATAAAATTCAGGAAGAAAATATAGAAAAGGTCAAGGTAGATCTGGATAAATTTTTCCCAAAAGAGGTAGAAGTTTCTATCGTACCAATGATCAATACTCTTTTGCATCCAACCATTAAGGAAATCGTAGAAGAATTAGATGGTAAGGTTCTTTTTGGTGAAACACACCTAAATAATCAAACCGGTAGCTTTGGCGTTGGTGCCATGCAGCTTAGAAATTATATCACCAAGCTTAAAGAAAATAGCCTTGTAATTACTCCGGGAGATCGTGCAGATATTATTCTTGGCGCATTACAGGCTCATATTTCGGCTAATTATCCACCAATTTCAGGAATTATACTTACAGGAGGATTAATTCCTGAAGACAGCATTCTAAAGCTTATTGAAGGACTTTCTCAAATTGTCCCTATCGTATCTGTACAAGGAGGTACTTTTGGAGTGACTAACCAGATTGGAAGCATTAAATCCCAAATTTATAAGGACAGTAAGCAAAAGATCATGACCTCCCTTGCGGTGTCTGATAAATACCTGAATCTTGATAGCCTTACCGAAAAACTATTCAATTTTCAGCCAAAAGCGCTTACGCCAAAAATGTTTCAGTATAGCCTTTATAAACGTGCACAACAATCTAGAAAACGCATTGTACTTCCCGAGGGAACAGATGAACGAATTCTTATTGCGACTATGCGTTTAATCGCTCTGGACATTGTAGATATTACCCTTCTTGGAAATATCGATAAGATTAAAAATAAAATTGCAGATCTTGGTTTAAATATCGATCTAAGTAAAGTTAGCGTGATCGATCCTGTACATTCCGATAAATACGAAGACTATTCTGAAACCTTCTACGAGCTTAGAAAACATAAAAATGTAAATATGGATATGGCTCGCGATATGATGGCAGATGTGTCTTATTTTGGAACTATGATGATCCATAAAGGTGATGCCGATGGGATGGTTTCAGGAGCTGCACATACCACTCAGCATACCATTAGACCGGCGCTTCAATTCATCAAAACAAAACCAGGGGTATCTGTAGTTTCTTCAGTGTTCTTTATGTGTTTAGAAGATCGTGTTTCAGTATTTGGTGATTGCGCAATCAATCCAAACCCTAATGCTGCCGAGCTTGCTGAAATCGCTATTTCTTCCGCAGAAAGTAGTAAAGCCTTTGGTATCGAACCAAAAATTGCGATGCTGTCTTACTCTTCTGGAACCTCTGGAAAAGGTGAAGATGTAGATCGTGTTCGGGAGGCTACAGAAATTGTAAGAAGCAAACGCCCAGATCTTAAGATTGAAGGTCCTATTCAGTACGACGCTGCAGTAGATGCTACGGTAGGAAAAAGCAAACTACCAGATTCTGAAGTTGCAGGACAGGCCAGCGTACTTATTTTCCCAGATCTTAACACCGGGAACAATACCTACAAGGCTGTACAACGTGAAACCGGAGCTTTGGCTATTGGCCCAATGTTACAGGGGCTTAACAAACCTGTTAACGATCTTAGTAGAGGCTGCACCGTAGACGACGTATTTAACACCGTAATAATAACCGCGATCCAGGCACAAGGAATTTAATATGAATATTTTAGTAATCAACTCAGGGAGTTCTTCCATAAAATACCAACTTATAAAAATGCCAGAAGAAACGGTGGCAGCAAGCGGACTCGTAGAACGTATTGGTCTAGAGGGTTCTTTGCTTCACTATAAAGCTGGCGAAACTAAACTCACTAAAGAAATAGATATCCCTAATCACGAAACTGGTTTAAAGCAAATCACTCAGTTTTTAATGGATAAAGAAGTGGGTGTTGTTGAGGATGAAAAACATATTCAAGTTGTAGGACATCGTGTGGTTCACGGCGGAAAAAGTTTTTCTAAAACTGTTGAAGTTACCGAAGATGTAAAAGCAAAAATTAGAAATCTTTTTCCTTTAGCGCCATTACATAATCCTCACAATTTAAGAGGAATCGAGGTTGCTGAAAGTGTTTTTCCTGAAGCAAAACAAGTAGTAGTTTTCGATACGGCTTATTTTCAAACCATGCCTCAAAAAGCTTATCAATATGCAATTCCGAAGAAATTTTTAGAGGATCATGATGTTAGAGCCTATGGATTTCATGGAACCAGCCATAAATATGTTTCTGAAAAAGCAATCGAATATTTAAACGAAAAAGGACTTCCTTCAGAAAAAATCATAAGCGTTCACCTTGGTAACGGTTGTAGTATTACCGCTATCAAAAACGGAAAAGCCATCGACCACTCTTTAGGAATGGGACCTGCAAACGGATTGATAATGGGAACTCGTGCAGGCGATATCGACCAATCGGTTATTTTTTATCTAATCGATAAACTTGGTTACACTGCTGAAGAGGTTAATAATATTTTACTTAAAGAAAGCGGAATGTTAGGCCTTACCGGCTATAGCGATATGCGTGATATCGAAGAACGATCTGCTGAAGGTGACGAAAATTGCAGACTTGCACTTTACATCAATGGTTATAAGATCAAAAAATATATTGGATCTTATATCGCGGCTATGAATGGTGTAGATGCTGTTATTTTTACTGCCGGAATTGGCGAAAACAGTAGCGTGATTAGAAAAATAGCTTTAGAGGATATGGAATATTTGGGACTTCATCTGGATCATCGCAAAAATGATGTTCGTGGAAAAACGATTCGTCCAATAAATTCCCCTGATGCAGAGAAACAAATTTTAATTGTTCCTACCAACGAAGAATTAGAGATTGCCAAGCAGTCATATGCTTTGGTGAACTAATATATTTATCTGTTAAGTTGAATAAGCTCAGATTCGTTAAAATCTGAGCTTATTTTTTAAGTTGTATTTTTATAATTATTTCTTCGAAAGTAATTCTTTTAGCTTTGGTAGATCCTTATAATATTGCTCCAGGCTCCAATTCATCTGAAAAGCCTGCTGAAGATAGGTTTTCATATCTGGAAGACCAACTTCTGCTCGTAAACTATCCACTTTTTCAGGATTTTCGATAGGCTGAACATAGTTTTTACCGGTTTTTGCATCATACCACACCTGGCTACCATAAATTTGCTTCCCTCCTTCCCTTAAAGCTATTCGATCTTTCAGCAAAGCAAGATTAGAAGCTAAGGTTTTACCATTTATAACCGCAGATTCGATAATAGGTAGATACTTTTTTTGCGTATCTACATCGGCATGCTGAATCACTAAAAATATGGTTTGATTTTGCTGCAAATTCAGGTTTTCTGGCCATCCATTTTGTAAGATTTCAATCACTTTTTTTTGATTGATTGAATCCTGTGTTTTCATTGCGCCAATAAGCTCCTTAAATTCTGAAGTATTCGTTTTTCCCTGTTGCTGAAGTTGAATGAGTTCCATTCTTATCCCCTGATCGGTTTTCCAAATAGCATCTAAGTCTGCTGAAATTTGCTGATTTTGAGCAAAAACAGATTGAAAAATAAAGAATAAAGAAACTAAAATAACTGATGATAATCTTTTCATGATTGATGTCTTTCTTTGAAGACGAATCAGGTAAAGATTTGTTTCAGGGAAAAATTAGTTTAACAATTCGTCCAATTTCTTCTTTAATTCTTCTGGATGAATTTTATCATTTAAAACCACACGATCTGGATCTAAGAGAAAAGCGGTTGGATAACCTAAGACCGTAAACTTATTATTGACTTTTTCATTTTCATCCAAAAGATGTATCCAGTTTATCTTATCTTGAGCAATAGCTTTTTTCCATTTTTCTTCATCAGAATCTACAGATACACTTATAATTTCAAAATCTTCTCTGGAATAATCTGAATAGAACTTTACTATTTCTTTATTTGCTTTTCTACAAGGAGCGCACCAGGAAGCCCAAAAATCTACAAGCACATATTTTGCTTTTATATCCTTAAATTCTATAGTTTTTCCATTTTGATCTTTGAGACTAAAATTAGAGATTGTATCCCCAGCTTCAACAGAGTTCACTTTTTTCTGAATCTCAGTAAGATGATCTTTAATCAAAGAATGATTTCTAAGTTTTGGATCAATAGCCTTTACCAAACTGGTGTCAGATTCCTGTAAATATGGCTTAGTATATAAGGCAAAAACAGAAGAAAAAGAATTAGAATGATCCTTTATAAATGCATCAAGAAAATTATTAATTTTTTTATCATGCTTAGAATTCTCTGTTAAATATTTTACATCCTTTGTATCATTAAAAAGCTTAGTATTTTCCATTTTGATATCCTTCAAAAAATTAATATTTTGATAAAGAGTATCTAACTCTGTATTGATTTTAGAAGAAACTTTTGATGTTTTTAATGAGTCTTTTATTTCTATTTTATTTTTCCCCTTAGATATTATAAAAATTTTTCGATCTGTAGCGTGACCGTATTGGGCAGGGTTACTTAGTCCAAATTGAAAATTTGCAAAACCTAAAAATTGATTTTTAAGGGGAACCTTTGGCGCATGATTAACTGTATCAAAAGATAGGGTAGCAAGCAATGGATATTCTGAAATACTATCCAATTCGAACTCAAATTTTCCATTTTCTGATGGAGTTTTGCTTGAAGTAACTAAATTGCCGTCCTTAATATATTTTAAAAATAGTGTTCTATCCTTATAATTTTGCCTAATAGTACCTTCTAAAATTGTCTTATCCTTTACATCGTCATCTTTTGACTGATCACAGGAACCAAAAATTAGAATAAAAAGTATTGAGAAAATTAAACGATTAAAGTGTAAATAATTCTGCATTTATGAGAGATTTCCCATAAAGGTATTAAATAATTATTTTCTTAACGTTTATCTATAAAAAATTATTCCGAAGGGTACAAAAATGAATTTAAAGCTTCAAATTCTATGCTCCCATCTTCGTTGATGTAATACTTCAATAAAATTTCTCCCCAGTGTTCGCCATCGGTGAAGTTTGCGATAAGCCATTTGTGATTTAGCAGCTTTACTTTATTGATGCGCATTGGGCCACTCATTCCTTCAAAAGGAACCATTTTATTGTCCTCACTGCTTTTATTCATATCGATTAAAACATCCTGAACTTTACGCTCAATTTCGGCTGCTTCTAATCCCATATTTTCAAAATAAGTGATCGCAGGTTCGTTTCTTTTTAAGCTAAAATCATAAAAATCTTCAGATCCCGTCGTCTTTGCATTTTCTTTTTCAGCTTCTATTTCATCTAATTGTTTTTGTAAACTCACGATTTTTTCGATTTGATCGTCTAGAATTTTCTTGTCGTTTACATAAATGAAAATGGCAAACAATGCGGCGAAAATGAATAAATATAGTAGGATCTTATTTTTCATCGATAGTAATTTTCAAATTATCATAAGCTAAATGAACATTTTCAGGTAAAGATTGTTCGACCTCTTCATGAAATCCCAGCAAATGACTAATATGCGTTAAATAAGTTTTTTTTGGTTGAATTTTCTCAATAAAAGCTAATGCTTCAGCAAGATTAAAGTGTGAATGATGTGGTTCTATTCGCAGCGCACTTACCACTACAACTTCAAGATTCATTAATTTTTCGGCTTCTTTTTCAGAAATAGATTTTATATCCGTTAAATATGCAAAATCACCCATTCGGTAACCGTAAACCTGCAACCTATTGTGCATATAACTTACCGGAGTAATTATCTTTCCTTCAATTTCGAAGTCATTATCAGTAACAATATGCTCTTTTACTCCGGGCGCACCTGGATATTTATTTTCAGTAACAAAAATATAATCAAAGCGTTTTTTTAAAGAATTTAAAACACGTTGGTGCGCATAAATTGGGATGTCTCCCTGTCTAAAAAAAAAGGGTCTAATATCATCTAAACCTGCTACATGATCGTTATGCTCGTGGGTAAAAAGTATGGCATCCAGCCTGGAAAAATTGTTTGCAAGCATTTGCATCCTAAAGTCGGGACCACAATCTATTAAAATATTAAGCCCGTCCCACTCTACCATTACAGAGACCCTTAAACGCTTATCTTTAGGGTTTTCACTTAAGCAAACTGGGTGTGTGCTGCCTATGATGGGGATTCCCTGAGATGTTCCTGTACCTAGAAATGTAACTTTCAAGAATGTTATATTTGTTACAAAGTTAGGTATTTATTTTTTGTTTACTTTACTGTTTTAGTACCTTTGGCTGCGTAAAAAGGAAATTCATCTAAAAGGAAAAATATGCCAATCACCATAATGGGCGACAAGGAATTTGAGAATGTTCCTTCGATAAAGAGTAAAGCACTCCGCATCAATCTAAATGAAAATATTTATGGTACCTTTTCTGAAATTGGCGCAGGACAGGAAACTGTAAGAAATTTTTTTAGAGCTGGCGGTGCTTCTGGTACGATTGCGAAGGCGATGAGTGCCTACGATAAAGACTTTAGTGATGCTATTTACGGCGTAGAAAACGACAGAAGATACGTTACAGAAGCCCGACTAAAGAAAATGCTTTCTCATGAAATTAATCTAATTGAGGAAAGGATTTCCAGAGAAAAGCACCCAAATAAACTTTTCTTTAGCTACGCCAATACAGTTGCAACCATAGATTTTGCAAAAAAATATAAAGGACATGGCTGGGTAGGAATTCGCTATCAGGTAAGTCCAGAGGAAGATTATAACGAGATTAGTCTTCATATTCGTTTTAAAGAAAACGATGCCCGTCACCAACAAAATACTTTAGGGATTTTAGGAGTAAATCTTATTTACGGTGCTTATTACAAGTACGATAGTCCTAAAAAATTACTTAGATATTTATACGATCATATTGATAAAGATCAAATAGAGATCGACACCATAAACTTTTCTGGACCAAGATTTGAACGCGTTGATAACCGATTAATGAGTTTACAGCTGGTTAAAAATGGAATGACCGATGCGGTAATGTTTAGCCCAGATGGAAACAATGTACTTCCGGCAAAAATTCTTTACAAGAAAAATATCCTTGCACTTCGTGGTAGTTTTAGACCAGTGACAAAAGTGAACATGGATATGTTCGAGAAGTCTCGAGAATTATTCTTTAGTGAAAACCGAGTTTCTGAAGAAGATACAGAAGTAATTTTTGAGATTACACTTTCTAACTTAAGAGCTGAAGGCGAGATTAATGAAAAAGACTTTATGGATCGTGCAAAACTGCTTTGTTCTTTAGGACAAACGGTAATGATCTCTAATTTCCAGGAATATTATAAAGTGGTAGAATACTTTAGCAAATATTCTAAGATGAGAATGGGTCTTGCTATGGGTGTAAATAATCTGGTAGACGTTTTTGATGAAAAATATTATCGTCATTTAAGCGGAGGCATTCTTGAAGCATTTGGTAAGTTGTTCTTTAAAGATCTTAAAGTATATCTATATCCACTAAAAGATCCAGAAACTGGAGAAATTACAACAAGTGAAAACTTAATGGTACACCCACGTATGAAAGAATTATATAAATTCTTTAAATACAATGGCCGTGTAGAAGATATCGAAAATTATAACCCAGATATTCTGGATATTTATTCTAGAGAAGTGCTACAAATGATCACTGATGGTAAAGAAGGGTGGGAAGATATGCTACCAGAAAAAACCACAAGTATGATCAAAGAACAAAACTTATTTCATTATAAAGAAAATAAAGAAAAGGCTCAAAAAGTCTAATCTTTGTTATAAGATATATAGAAAAGCGATTAGGTAATCTGATCGCTTTTTTTTCGGACTTAATCGAAAAACTTCACTTACTTAAAATTTCACTTCAATTTTATCGATTATCAAAATACTGTAATTCAATAATTTACTTCAATATAAATTTCACTAGTGAAAACATTATCTAGAATCATTAAAAATAAGTTTTCTTTTTTTGTGATTCTTCGTTCTGCTTTTATACATTTGTTTTATTATTTATAACTAATCTAAATAAAAATAAAATGAAGAGAACGCTACTTTTACTTCTTCTTATTCTAAGTAGATTCTACGTCGGTTATGCACAAAACGTCAATGTAGAACTTAGCGGATTTGTTTTTGATGAACAAGAAAATCCCATTAGTAATGCCAATGTATATTTAAAAAACTCAACCTACGGCACCTACACCAATAAGGATGGTTCTTTTAAACTAGATAATATCAAAAAAGGAGAATACACGATTGTAATTTCTGAAATCGGATTTATCAAAAAAGAACTGAAGATCAATATTCAATCCAATGAAAACATTGAGATTAAGCTTCAAAAAGAGATCAATTCGCTGTCTGACGTTTTGATTTCAGGAGAAAAAGAAACTTCATACAGCACTCGTAAAGTCTCACCTTCTCTTAAATTAAATGAAGAAATAATTAATATTCCACAAAATATCCAGATCATTACCAACGATGTTTTAAAAGATCAGGCCACTATTTCTATCATGGAAAATGTTACACGAAATGTAAGTGGAGCACAAATGATAGAACACTGGGGAAATTTTGCCAGAATCAATATGCGCGGCTTTAGAATTCCGCCTTTTCGAAACGGAATGAATGTTCTTTCTACCTGGGGCCCAATGGCCGAGGATCTTGCTTTGGTAGATAGAATTGAGGTAGTTAAAGGGCCATCTGCCTTTATGCTTTCTAGCGGTGAACCTGGCGGACTTTATAATGTGGTTACCAAAAAACCAACAGGAAATACCGGTGGTGAAATTGGTATTCTTACCGGTAGTTACAGTACGCTGCGTGCTACCGCAGATATCGAAGGAAATTTATCTGATGATAAAAAACTCCAATATCGATTTGTAGGTGCGGCTTCAACCAAAGAATCTCATAGAGATTACGAGCCAGAAAATCGTTATACCATTGCACCAAGTATTAAATACAATTTTAACGATAAAACATCGGTAACTGCCCAGTATACTTATCAATACTACAAAACCAAACTTATAGGTTCTGCGTACGTTTTCGCTCCAAACGAGTATGCCGATGTAGACAGAGATTTCACATTATCTGATCCAAGACTTGGGCCAGCGGTTATGAAAGAGCATTATGGATTTATCAATTTTAAGCATCAGATAAATCAGAATTGGAATTTAACCGCGCAGCTTAGTTACATTAATTATGAGCACGAAGGTTCTAGTCTTTGGTTAGACAGCGCATTTGGAGTTAAAGAAAATGGTGATCTATTACGAAGTATTAGTATCTGGGACGCTAAAGAAGAGCAAAAACTAGGACAGGTATTTATTAATGGTAAAGAATTAACTGGCGATGTTTCCCACACGATCCTAGGTGGTTTAGACTACGGAAATAAAAATTATATCGCAGATTGGGCACAAGCCGTAAATATAGATACAGAAGATAATCCTTTTAATATCTACGATCCTCAACCTGCTGCTATTATACCAGAATTCGACAGAAGTACAGCATTGCAACAACGTGCTAGCGGAATTATCACATCTAATTATCTTTCTTATTACATTCAGGATCAATTAGGATTTTTAGATGATGATCTTCGCCTTACCTTGGCAGGAAGATATACAGAATTTGAAAGCAGTGCTTACGGTGTACCTTCAGATGATAAAGTATTTACGCCACGTGTTGCGGTTTCCTATTCGATCTTAGATAATTTGATTGTCTACGGAATGTACGACCAGACTTTCTTACCAGAACAGGGAACTAATAGAGTCGGTGAGCCATTTGATCCTGTAACGGCTGAAGATATCGAAGGTGGATTAAAATTTGAATTTTCCGATGGTAATTGGAATGCTACGGCTACTTATTTTGATATCCATAAAGATAAATTTCTGGTTACAGATCCAGAGGATGCTAACTATTCTATACAAGTAGATACCGATATTACTTCGCGTGGTTTCGAATTTGATACACGTGGTGAAATTACCAAAGGCTTAAACCTTATTTTAAATTACGCCTATACCAATGTAGAAGATGCTGACGGAAACCCAATTGCCGGCTTTTCTAAACATGTTACTAATGGATGGTTAGATTATACATTTCAAACACAAAATTTAAAAGGAGTTGGAGTATCACTGGGCTACCAGTATTTAGTAGATCGCTCTTCTTGGGTATGGGGAGCCGATGGCCAGACAGATCTACCAGACTATTTTAGAATGGACGGTGCATTAAGCTGGGAAAACGACAACTTCCGCGTATCTCTTAACCTAAATAATCTTCTAAACGAATACTTATACTCGGGTGCAGATTATGGTACTTATGTTTACTGGCAAAGTGAACCCGGTAGAAATTTTAGATTAAGCCTGAATTATAAATTTTAAGACTAATTATTAAAGTCAGAACACTAAAAACAAACACTTTAAATCTCTATTTTAATGAAAAAACTGAGCCTAATTTTACTATTCTTACTTTGCTATACCTCCTCTTTTGCCCATTATTTATGGATCGAGACCAATCCAACAGGTAAACTGAATAAAGAGCAGGAAGTAAAAATTCATTATGGCGAATATACCTACGGAGTCATTGAAAAAACCGATGGCGATCCTTTTAAAAGTGTTTCAGAATTTGAAGTTTGGGTAATTAATCCAGATGGAACTTCTACTCAGCTAAAATTGGATAAAAAGGCCGATCATTATTTAGGACATTTCACTCCTACAAAGGAAGGTACATTTACCGTTCAGCTTAAAAATGATAATATCGATGTGATCGATTATACAGAGTATGACTTCGGAATTTTTAAAACTTATTATCAGTCTTTCGCTAAAGTAAATGTGGGAAATGCTACAAAAGCTTCAGAAATAACTGAAGAAGGATTGAGCATCAAAGAACTCCCTACTAAAAATGAGGAAAAAATCCTTCAGGTTTATTATCATGGCAAACCAGTTAGCGAACAGGAGGTAAAAATCTACGTTTCAGATCTTTGGTCGAAAACTCTAAGTACCGATGCTGAGGGAAAAATTTCTTTTAAACTTCCGTGGAATACAAAATATACGGTAGAAACCACCAAAAACGAAAATGTACCCGGTACTTATAAAGGTGAAGACTACGAATTTATTTGGCATTGCGCCACGTATTGTTTTCCGAAGAAATAAATAAAAAAT
Source organism: Zunongwangia atlantica 22II14-10F7 (assembly GCF_002094855.1). Taxonomy (GTDB): domain Bacteria; phylum Bacteroidota; class Bacteroidia; order Flavobacteriales; family Flavobacteriaceae; genus Zunongwangia; species Zunongwangia atlantica. The sequence continues at coordinate 63,321 of NZ_ARYN01000011.1, read as the reverse complement.
TGACGAAAATCCTTTAAAACCTGATTTGATTTAGCCAACCTAGCTAAGAATGGCTGCCCTTACATAAGAAAAAAGATGTGAAAAACATCGAATTTGGGTTCAATATCGTTTGCTCACAAAGAATCCCATAACCTATCCTTCTTCTTATAACGGGCAGCCTATTTTAAACAAAAAACCTCGAGAAAATATGTTCCCGAGGTTTTTTTGTTGATATTATTAATTAATCTACACGCTCTATTTTAGCTCCAATACTTTTTAAACGCGCTTCGATATCTTCGTAACCTCTATCAATTTGCTCGATATTATGAATTGTAGACGTTCCTTTTGCAGAAAGTGCTGCGATTAACAACGAAATACCGGCTCTAATATCTGGAGACGTCATTGTAGTCGCTTTTAATGTCGAATGGAAATCGTGCCCAATAACGGTAGCTCTGTGTGGATCACAAAGGATGATCTTTGCTCCCATATCGATAAGTTTATCTACAAAGAATAAACGACTCTCAAACATCTTTTGATGTATTAGTACACTACCTCTTGCCTGCGTTGCTACCACCAAAATAATACTTAATAAATCGGGTGTAAAACCTGGCCAGGGAGCATCGCTAATATTCATGATCGAGCCATCTATAAAACTCTGCACTTCGTAACCATTATTATGCGCCGGGATAAAAATATCATCTCCTCTACGCTCTATCGTAATTCCCAGTTTCTTGAAAGTGGTAGGAATTAATCCTAGCATTTCCCAGTTCACATTCGTGATAGTGATCTCACTTTTGGTCATGGCGGCAAGACCAATCCACGATCCAATTTCAATCATATCTGGCAAAATAGTATGCTCACATCCCCCTAATTCTGTAACACCTTCGATAACAAGTAAGTTAGAACCTACTCCGCTTATTTTAGCTCCCATCGAATTAAGCATTTTACAAAGTTGCTGTAAATAAGGCTCACAAGCGGCATTGTAAATTGTTGTAGTACCTTCAGCCATTACAGCCGCCATAACAATATTAGCGGTACCGGTAACAGATGCTTCTTCTAAAAGCATGTATTTACCTTTAAGTCCGTTTGGTGCTTCTACACCATAAAAACGTTCTTCTTTATTATATCTAAAACTGGCTCCAAGATTTATAAAACCTTCAAAATGCGTATCTAAACGACGGCGACCTATTTTATCACCGCCTGGTTTTGGAATATAACCTTTACCAAATCTTGCCAAAAGTGGTCCAACGATCATGATAGAACCACGCAAACCGCTACCATCTTTCTTAAATTGCTCACTTTGCAGGTAATCTAAGTTCAGCTCGTTGCTCTTAAAAGAATAACTTCCTTTTCCTAACTTCTGAATTTTAACACCTAGATTCTCTAGTAAGCTTATAAGTTTATTTACATCGATAATATCTGGGATATTATTGATAATTACTTCTTCTGAAGTTAATAAAACAGCACAAAGAATCTGCAGGGCTTCGTTTTTTGCTCCCTGAGGTTGTATTTTCCCTTGAAGCTGATGCCCTCCTTCTATCTGAAAAGTTCCCATGAAATTGGTTAAATTTTAGTAGCGTTTACGGCTTTTACGACCGCCTGTTCTTTTAGGATTATTGTTCTTGGTATATTTCTTTTTACCACGCATAAGGTTAGAAGAATCACTTAGATCTTCATCAGAGTTTTTAAGATTTAAAGCTCCTTCACTCAATTCTTTTAAATGCTCAAAAATTACGTTATCATCTACCGTATCACGATTCCAATTAAGGAAAGATTTCTTCATGTGGTTAGCGATCGCTAAAACCAAAGCATCTTTAAACTCACCATCATCATACTTCTTAGCCTCGTCGATCATTCGTTTAATATTATTTCCGTAGAAACGATATTTTGGATGATTTTGAGGATAATTTAAAGGATCTGGACGCTCTTCTAATATTTCCCTACTTGGTTTAGGAAAAGGAGAATCTACATCTAGTTTAAAATCACTAATTATAAATAATTGATCCCAAAGTTTATGCTGAAAATCTGGCACATCACGCAAATGCGGATTCATATTCCCCATTACCGCGATTATAGAATTAGCTACACGGTTTCGCTCTTCATCATCCTTAATACTTACAGCATGCTCTACCATTTTTTGCAGGTGCCTGCCATATTCAGGAATTATCAACGTACTCCTCTCAGAGTTATATTCTAATGCGTTTGTCAAAAAAAATCGATTTAAATTAGGTAATATTAAATTGCAGAAGTTAATTCTGCCTGCAAAATAAGAAATATTAACTAATGTGTATAAAAGATCCCGGGTTTTTAATCCAGAATCAAAATTTTAACGCTATAAAGTCATAAACTAAGCGCATAAGTAGATCATTTTCAATTAAAAATCGCTTTAAAGGCTAGAAAAGCACAAAAAAGATGCTAATATCCACAAGATTCTTAAGTAAATTCAATTTAAAACAATTGAAAATATGTGCTGAAAATTCAGCTTTAAAACCTCTAATATTGGCTTATTATAGCGAAATAACGCCTTCTACCTTCTCTCCTACTTCTTTATATTTTTCGATCACGGCATCTGGATTTTTCATCCTAACATTTACAGATACACTGGTGTAGGTTCCTTTTTTAGACTTCTTGGTGGTGATCACAGCGCCCATATTATCAAAAATATTCTCTACACTTTTAATTTTTTCTTCTTTTGAAGGAACAATAAATTTATATAGATATTCTGAAGGCCACATTGCCGTATCCTGAAGCTGTGTTTTCAGTTTTGCGTAAAATTCGTCTGGATTATTGGATGCACTCATATTATTTTTCTTCATCAAATTTAAAGGATACAAAGATACAAGCTTTATACCATTTTTATAATCAAAATCAAATGTCGAAATTTGCGGCGTGAAAGCAAAGAAAATTGTAATTACCGGTGGCCCCGGAACAGGAAAATCTTCGATTATTTTCGAATTAGAAAAACGCGGCTATACCTGCCTGCACGAAATTTCAAGACAGGTAACGCTAGATGCTCAAAAAGAAGGTATAGACCAGCTTTTTTTAGAACAACCTTTGTTGTTTAGCGAAAAACTTTTGGAAGGCAGAGATGCCCAATTTATCGAAGCTGAAAAATCTAAAGAAAATATTATCTTTATAGATCGGGGCGTGCACGATGTGGTAGCCTATATGGATTATTTTGATACCAAATATGGTGAGCCGTTTATATCTACCTGTAAAGATCGAAAATACGATCAGGTTTTTATGTTGCCTCCCTGGGAAGAGATTTACCAGAGCGATAACGAACGTTACGAAAGTTTTGCTGAAGCTGTAAAAATCTCGAAATACCTCTCTAACACTTATATCGATTACGGTTACAAACCTTTAATTGTGCCAACGGGTACAGTTAAAGAACGAGCCGATTTTATTTTACAAAATATTGAGGTATAATATTGCAGGAAGCTGTACAAATACTAAATAAATACTGGGGGCACAAAGAATTTAGACCTTTACAGTGGCCCATTATTGCTTCGGTTTTAGAAGGCGAAAACGTATTGGCACTACTACCAACTGGTGGTGGAAAGTCCATTTGTTTTCAGGTGCCTGCTTTAATGCGTAGCGGTATTTGTATTGTAGTTTCTCCGCTTATCGCTTTAATGGAAGACCAGGTAAGTAATTTACAGGCTAAAGGCATAAAAGCTATGGCCATTACAGGTGGCATTTCTTATACCGATCTTGATAAGAAACTTGATAATTGTATCTACGGAAATTATAAATTCTTATACCTCTCTCCTGAAAGACTTCAAATGGAATTGGTGCAGGAACGCATTAGATTAATGAATGTAAATCTAATCGCGGTAGATGAAGCGCATTGTATCTCACAATGGGGGCACGACTTTAGACCAGCTTATAGAAATATATCCATTTTTAACGAATTAAAGCCAGAAGTTCCGCTTATCGCATTAACAGCAACTGCAACTCCGCCTGTTATCGAAGATATAAAAGAGCAGCTAAAATTGCCCAATCTTAAGTTGCACAAAAAATCTTTTTACAGGCCCAATATTGCCTATAATGTTATTTATGCTGAAGATAAATTCTATGAAGTTTCTAAGCTGCTAAAATCCATTGAAGAAACTGCCATTATTTATGTAAGAAGCCGAAATGCAACTACTGAAATTGCGAATTACCTACAATCTCAGGATTATAAAGCTGAAGCTTTTCATGGCGGAATGAAAATGGCCGATAAAAAACGAAAACTGGAAGATTGGCTTCAGAATAAATTTAGGATCATGGTAGCGACCACTGCATTTGGAATGGGAATCGATAAACCAGATGTTAGGCATGTAATTCACTTAAATTTACCCGAGAACCTGGAAAGTTATTTTCAGGAAGCAGGCCGTGCCGGGCGGGATGGCAAATATGCGGAAGCTAGCATAATCACCAATAAAAGCGATATTCCTGTTTTAGAGAATCAATTTTTAGCAAAATTACCATCTATTTTAGAAATTAAAGAAGTCTACAAAAAGATCCTCGCTTATTTTAGAATCGCCTATGGAGAAGGCGAACAGGAAGCTTTTAATTTTAATTTTAACCTGTTTTGCAAGCAATACAACTTCAATATTCATAAAACTTACGCAGCATTGCAAATTTTAGAACGTTGTTCTATACTGAAGTTAAGCGAAGAATTTCATAAACGCACTTTGGTGAAATTCGAGGTTTTTCCGGGCACTTTAAATACCTATTTAAACAATCAACCTGAAGTTTCAGAATTTACCAAAAGTATTTTAAGAACTTATGGTGGTATTTTTGAAAATCTTACCGCTATTAATTTATCTTCTTTAGCTGAAAAAGCTAATATTTCAGATGCTGAAGCATTGCGTATTCTTCAGAAATTAGAAAAAGATGAGATTATTGAATTTGAATATGCGCAACATGATGCCTCGGTCACTTTTTTGGTACCGCGTGAAGATGAACGAACGTTAATTCCGCATACTAAATTCATCGAGCAATATCTTCAGAATAAAAAAGAAAAAATAGAACAGGTTTTAACTTATATCGATAAAAATGAAACCTGCCGTAGTAAGCAACTTTTAACTTATTTTGGAGAAAAAGAGATTGATGACTGCGGAATCTGCTCGGTTTGTACAAAAAAGCAATCCGGAAAGTTAACTCGAGATTTAATGAATATCATCTATTTTGAAATTATCAAACTACTAAAAACCGCAGAAAGATCTTCTAGAGAGTTGGTGGCACAATTACCTTTTGCTGAAGAACATATTCTTGAAGTTTTACGCCTTTTAGTAGAAAAAAACCGAATAAAAAGAACACCAACCAATACCTACAAAGCACAATAAAATGAAAGATTTACGAATATTATTTATGGGAACGCCAGACTTTGCTGTAGAAGGTCTTGCGAAAATTCTAGAAGCCGACTATAATGTTGTTGGTGTAGTTACCGCGCCAGATCGCCCTGCGGGTCGCGGTAGAAAATTAAACCAAAGCGCAGTAAAAAAATTCGCTTTAACCAAAGGTTTGCCCATTTTACAGCCAACCAATTTAAAATCTGATGAATTTGAAGCACAGCTTAAGGAACTAAACCCTAATCTACAGGTTGTAGTTGCTTTTAGAATGTTGCCAGAAAAAGTATGGAAGTTTCCGGAATATGGAACCTTTAATTTACATGCTTCAATCTTACCAGAATATCGCGGTGCTGCACCGATAAATTGGGCGGTGATTAATGGTGAAAAAACAACTGGAGCAACTACCTTTTTTATAGATGAAAAGATCGATACCGGGAATATAATTCAGTCTAAAGAGATCGAAATTGAGGCTACCGAAAATGTAGGATCTGTTCACGACCGCTTAATGAAACTTGGCGGGGAACTTATTGTAGATACGCTAAAACTTATTGAAAGTGGCGAGGTAAAAACTATCCCACAAAATAAAGAGGAAGATCCTAAACCCGCTCCAAAATTAACTCGAGAAAATACCAAAATCGACTGGACACAGAGTACCAGCACTATTTTTAATCTTATACGTGGTTTAAATCCATATCCAGCCGCATGGTGCTTTTTGCAAAATGGAGACAAAATGAACGTTAAGGTTTTTGATAGCGAAATGATTTTAAAAGAGCATACAGAGAAGCCAGGAAAGCTAAGTATTGATAATCATCAAATTAAAGTAGCCACTAAAGATGGTTATGTTCTTATTAATGAAATTCAGCTTCCCGGAAAACGAAAAATGAAGGTAAAAGATTTGCTAAACGGTTTAAGGCTAGAAAATGATGCTTATATGCTCTAAGCCCTTGTAAATACTGAAATCATAAAAAATCAATAAATTCGCCTCCCAATTATTAACATTTTGCCAAAGTTATCAACAAACACCTCGTTTTCCCACGCCATTACTTGCATAGGCGATAAATCCATATAAATTTGTAAGAGCAATTGAACAGAATGTTTAACCAACAATTATTTAAATTCAAATTATGAACAAAACAGATTTAATCGACGCAATGGCTGAGGACGCAGGTATTTCTAAAGCTGCGGCTAAAAAAGCATTAGAATCATTTTTGGGAGGAATCGAATCTTCTCTTAAAAAAGGAGACAGAGTTTCTCTAGTAGGTTTTGGATCTTGGTCTGTGTCTAAAAGAGCAGCACGTGAAGGTAGAAACCCACAAACTGGAAAAACAATTAAGATTGCTGCTAAAAATGTAGTGAAATTTAAAGCTGGTGCAGATTTACAAAAAGCTGTAAACTAATAATTATCACTATTTTAGTTAAAGTATTAAAGCTTTCCCACAAGGAAAGCTTTTTTTATGCATAATTTTCTAAAATTTATTGTAAGGTTAAGAATAATTAGTTAGATTAGTTAAAAAGTATGCCTATGATTGCACTTAAACCCTCTAAAGGCCACCTTTTAATAGCAGAACCTTCGATTATTGGAGATATCTCCTTCAACAGGTCTGTCGTACTTTTGGCCGAACATTCTGAACGTGGCTCTGTAGGATTTATCTTAAACAAGGTATTAGACTTCACTCTTAATGATTTAATCCCTGGTTTAAATGTAGATTTCCAGATTTATAATGGAGGGCCCGTAGAACAGGATAATCTTTACTTTATTCATCGAATCCCAGATCTAATTCCAGATAGCGTAGAAATCGCAGATGGTATTTATTGGGGAGGAAATTTTGATGCCGTAACCACGCTAATTTCCCAAAATATGATCGATGAAAACCAAATAAGATTTTTCCTGGGGTATTCTGGTTGGGACGCTGAACAATTAAATAACGAATTAGATGCAAATTCGTGGATTGTTGTAACCAACGAAGACCAAAAAAGTATTATCGAACGTCCTTATGATTCTTTCTGGAAAGACCAGATGATGCAACTGGGCGGCGACTATGTTTTATGGTCTAATGCACCAGAAAACCCTAGTTACAACTAGAAATAGAATCCTTCTCTCCTAGCCTGACCACTAATTAACCCAATCTTGCCTTTGCATTTAATTTGGCAAGAAGATCTTTAGCCACCGTATTTTTATATTCTTTTTTACGGTATTTTGATATTGGCTGAATCCCAACAATTACATTCGTGATAAAAAGTTCGTCTGCTTTTTGTAATTCAAAAGGGGAAACAGAAGCTTCTTCAAAAGTGTACTCCTGCAACTTTTTAATCATATTTACCAATTGCTTTCTGGTAATACCATTTAGGGCTCCATCTGTAAGTGGTGCAGTTTTAATTTTATTTCCTTTTACCACAAAAAGATTTCCATTTAAAGCCTCTACAACAGATTTTTTTTCGTTTACCAGCAAACAGTTCTGATAATCGTTCTCCTTCGCAAAAATACCACCTAAAACATTTACTGCTTTATTATTGGTTTTAATTGTAGACAACAAACCAGAATTTATATAATGATCTTTAAAAAGTTCAACTTCATAAAAATCTTCATTAAGCGTGTAAAATGAATTTTGAATTTCTGAAGTAAGTATAAAATATTCGATATCCCTAACCTCTGGCGTATACAATCCTCCTTCTTTTCTGAAGACTGAAAATTTTACACGCACCGGCTTATCCTGAAGCTTATTTTCTTTGATAAGATCTATAATCTGTTCTTCCAAAAACTCTGGTGAGAACTCATGCGGAATTTCCATTCGCATAATACGCATAGAAGCCATTAATCTAAAATAATGGTCTTCCCAAAACATTACTTTGCCATTAATTACACGTATGGTTTCAAATACAGAATCCCCATAAGCATAACCTCGATTGGTTATCGATAAATTCGCTTCGCTCTCCTGCAGTATTTGTCCGTTAAAATTGATCATAAAAAAGCCCCGTTTTATAAGCGGGGCAAAGGTAAGTTTTAAATATCGAATATTAAACCGATCCCAGTACCTGTTTTAAGTCTGAAATCATATTTTCCCAAAGCATTTTACCTTCTTCTACCTCATCTTCATCTTCAGCAAAATCGGTGATCATTATAGAAACGTCCTTGGTAATATCGTCTACCTGAATACGAATTTCAAAATAATAGGGCGTGCCTTCTTCTTCTGCCCATCTAAATTTTACACGCTCATCACTTTTTTTGCTTACGAGCTTTGCCTGCTCTTCGCTACCTTCCCAGATAAAAGTAAATAACTCTCCGCGTGAATTAACATTATCAGCATACCACTCGCTTAATCCTGAGGGAGTTGAAATATATTGATACAGCAATGAAGGAGAAGCGTGAATTGGAAATTCCATTTCGTACTTTATCTTATCTTCCATTTTTTGATTTATTAGTTTTGAGCAATATATATATTAATTGGTAACATTAAAAGAAAACATTTTAAATATTTTCGAAAAAATTATTTGTGGCATTTCAAATTGTTATTATATTTGCACCCGCATTTGCAGTACAGCTCAAATGTTTTGTAAAGGCAGTGATACTGCACAACACGGCGAGATAGCTCAGTTGGTTAGAGCGTCGGATTCATAACCCGGAGGTCCCGAGTTCAAATCTCGGTCTCGCTACTAGGAAAATCAAGGCTTCACAGAGATGTGAAGCTTTTTCTTTTTACACCTAGTACAGAATAAGTACAGAATTTTACGTATTTCAAATAAATTAAAATGAGTGATTTAGAATGATCTCATTTGATAGCAATTGAAACCAAATTCTAAGTTTTTTCCGAAAATTTAATCGAGAAAATAACTCTTACGTCATTTTCTAAGTTTAATATTTAAGATCATTTTTAACTGTTTCACCATTAAGTGGTGGTAGATTTCTGAATTTCTGCAAAAATTTAAAAGTCTAACTTTCTTTTAAACTGAATGTTTAAGATTAAATGAGGCTTATCTCATATAGATTGAGATAGGTCGAAATAAATATTTTTAAATCCACACAATTCATTAATAACCTCTACATATTTTCGATCAGGTTTATAATTGAGATTTCTAATTTCCATTCTTGCATTTAGTTTCCCTTCCTGAAGGTTACTGATTCTTCATTTTAGGTTTTTGATTCCCACCCACGCCGTACAGTTATTCTTTTTTTGGTCGCAAAACACCAACATTTTGGAGTTGAACCGGACTGCATAAGCCGCTCCCCTACTCGCTTTTATAAGTCCTTATCAATCCAAAATATTGAAATCGTGTAAGCATCAAAAAAAGATAACAGCTATACGGCTCTATGGGAAGTAAATCAAAACAGTTTAATATGAAATCATCAATAACATATCGATCCAGAAGGGAAACTAAAAAAATCAAAAAAAGAAAAACGCTACCGGATATAATAAGTAAATCAATTTTTTTAATCAATGTGTAACCGTCTGCTTAGAAGGCAGACCTCTAAAACTTTTAATTATGAGTAATCTAAGAAACAAAGTGCAGTTAATCGGAAATGTAGGGCAAGAACCTAGCACAACCAAGCTTGACAATGGCAAAAAAGTAGCCCGCTTATCATTGGCGACCAATGAAAACTACAAAAACAGTAAAGGCGAAAAGGTACAGGCTACCGACTGGCATACGGTCGTGGCTTGGGGCAAGACCGCTGAAATCATTGAAAATTATGTAAGCAAGGGCAAAGAGATTGCCGTGGAAGGAAAATTAACTTCCCGTTTCTATGAGGATAAGGAAGGGGTAAAACGATATGTTACCGAAGTGCTAGCTTCTGAAATCCTATTAATGGGTGGTAACGCCTAATTCTTAAAAACAAAGAGGGCGTCACCGTCGAAAATTGCGCCCTCTTTTAATTATTAACCCATTAAATAAGCTAATAATGAAAGACAAAGTTAATGAAATACAGATAAGCTACCGGGAAAAAATCGGAACATTAAAATCTGACCCGATTAAAGGTTCTAAGCACGCAGCGGAATTACTTTATAATAACTGGGATAAAGGAACCATAGGTTTACAGGAAAGCTTTAAAATCCTGTTATTGAATAATTCCAATAAAGTGAAAGGGGTTTATCCTTTATCCATTGGAGGTATTACGGGTACTTTAGTTGATATTCGCATCCTTTTTGCGATTGTATTGAAGACCTTATCCGTGGGAATCCTGCTTGCTCATAACCATCCAAGCTATAAACTTGTACCTAGTGAAGCAGACAAGCGATTGACCCGTAAAATTAAAGAGGCAGCACAGCTTTTTGACGTGAAAGTCTTGGATCATATCATTATCGCTCCCAATGGGGACTATTATAGTTTCGCCGATAATGGATTGTTGTAATTTAAAATTTGATGATGATCTATTTGAATTATACCAACCTTGATAGTGAAACACAGGAACGTTTGCTTTCGATGTCTAAAAAAGAAGTAGAAAATCGTTTCGGAAAGCAGTTAAAGAGCTATGCCCAACAACACTACGTTAATTACGACACCCTGTTGGAAGAGGAAGCGATACGAAATCTATACAATTATAATTTTGTATTCAATATGTAAAGACTAAAAAACACCAAACAAGCCCTTATTAAATGAGGGCTTTTTCTATGGCTTATTTCTTTTAAATCGTATCTTTAGAAGGTTGACAAATAACACTTTTGGTCATTATTTAATCCCAATTATTGGGTGATTTGACTTTCCTTAAATGACCAATCCATAAAATAATAAAGGCGTTCCGCTTTAGTGGAATGTCTGGAAATTTGGGTCCCTGCGGGACGGAAATTGGAAGAGCAAGAGGGTGACACGCATAGCGGTGTCTCGGCTGCCAATTTCTATGTAAATCACTAATAATCAGTTGTTTAATTATGTTTAAATTATATTGATTTTCAGGACTTTGCAGCAAAACCCCTGGAACCCATTGTAAACAGTCACTTTTTTGCAGCAAAAATGAAGAAATTTTCAACATACGGCTTTTCAGGGATCAATATCAAAAAAGATATTGCCGAGCGTTTTCGGGCATTTTCCAAAGACATTTCCAAGTCGCATTCGGAAACCCTGGAGGCAATGTTGAACTTCTTCAAATGGAACAATCTTGACCCTAATGACAATCTTGGCGTAAAAACGGATGCGACCAAAAAAAGGATTAATGCCCTGATTGCTATTGTACGGAATATTGAAAAGCAACAGACACTGCCTACCAAGGCAATGCTGGATACCTTATTTCAGGAAATGAACAAGGTAGACGAGGAAGAAAAGGAAGCGGAACAGTTTGATTTTGGGACACCGGAACCTTTCTCACGCGATAGCGAACTGGAGCATTACAAAAACCGCTATGAACAGATGCAACAAAAGCTCAACACCTACCGAAATAACACAAAAAACCTACTGGAACATTTATCCTATGTGAAAGGGACTTTTGGGAAGGGATATTATAAGCTGAATATGAATACAGAGGAATTGGAACACCTCAAAAAAGAACTCAATAAAAAAATTAATAATGTACATCACCATCACCGCTCAGAAAGTGCAGGGTAATTATGCGCAAAGTGCTGCCGATTTTGTGGATTACCTGGAAAAGGAAAATGAAGGGAAACCGCTTCCCGAACTGGAACATTTTTTTGATCAGCAGCACGATGAAATAGCTGCCGAAGAAGTCATCCGGGAAATCGATGACAATACGGCTAAACTTAAAAATAAAGAACCCAAGTTCTATTCCATTACCCTAAATCCAAGCGGTCGGGAACTTAAAGCCATTCAGGATTCCCCGGAAGCCCTCAAACGCTATACCCGGGAAGCGATGAAGGAATATGCCAAGGCTTTTCATCGGGAAATTGATGGTCGCCCAGTGGCTATTACGGATATTAAATATTACGCCAAGGTAGAACGTCAGCGCACGTTTAAAGGGACCGATAAGCAGGTTCGGGAAAATCAGCCTTATGCAACGAAGATTTTGGAATTGAAAAATGATATCCGAAGTATCAACCGGGGAGAGCAAATTGGGAATACTAAGACGCTTCAACAAAAAATCCAACGGCTGGAAGCAGCAGCACCCTATCAATTGGACGGAAAACGCATCGTGCGGGGAATGGCCAAACCGGGATCGCAAAGTCATATCCATATCATTGTAAGCCGAAAGGATGCCTCCAACCGCTACAGTCTTTCCCCAGGAAGCAAGCACAAAGCCTCAGAAGTAGAAATGCACGGCAAGATGATTAAACGGGGGTTTGATCGTAATGCTTTTATCAAAAATTCAGAGAAAACCTTTGATCAACTATTCCGTTATAAGCGTAATTATGTGGAAAGCTATACCGCTCGAAAAACCTTTCTTAAAAATCCGAAATTGTATTTTTCTACGATTACAAAGCTCCCGGCCAATGAAAAGGCAATGGCATTTAAATTATTACAGCAATCAGGAGTGAATACGGCGGTACTAAGCATTCCTACAAATAAGTTTCAGCTGGCGATAAAAGCCCTAAATCAACTGAAAAAAGGGGTGGGCAAAGCTATTGAATCAGGATCGATCGGGATATGAACTGGCTATGGGAACATATTACCCTCTATATCTTCGCCCCGGCTTTGTTCCTGGGTGCGGTGGTATACGGACTCTTTTTCGCGGAGCGCAAAGCACCAGGGGATAAAAAATACCAGGTGCGTTTTCAGTTGAGTAACGGAAATTTTAAAGCGGATAATATCCGCCGGGGTGCCTCCATCATTGGCTCGGCAGGAAGTGGAAAGACCGAAAGCGTAATCTATAACTTCTTGCAGCATTTTAGTGAATATGGTTTTTGTGGAGTGATTCACGATTATAAAGATTTTGAACTCACGGAAATGGCCTATCCCCTATTCAAAAATAAAAACTTGAACTTCTATACCATCGCTTTTGATCAGATCCATTATCGGGTCAATCCTATTGCCCCAAAATACCTGCCCAATGAGGAAAGTGTGAATGAGGTTTCCCGGGTCCTGATGGAAAACCTGCTAGAACAAAACCTATCGGCTAGCACTGGCAGTAATAAGTTTTTCTCCGATGCCGTCGAAGGCTTATTAAGCGGGATGATCTGGAAGATGAAAACCGCTTATCCTGATTGCTGCACCCTGCCCCACATTATTGCCTTGTTTCAATTGGTCAGTACTAAAAAACTGGTCGCCTTTTTAAAGTCAGATCTTACGGCGCGCAGTATGGCCAGCGCCTTTATCAATGGAATAGAATCAGAAAAACAGACTGCCGGAGTGAAAAGCACCCTGGCCAATGCTTTTAAAAAGATCAGCTCACAAAAACTGTTCTATGTACTCTCTAAAGATGAAGTGCCCCTGGATATCAACCACCCGGAACATCCGGCGGTGATCGCCCTAGTCAACCATCCAAAATACGATGGGGCTTACTCTCCTGTCATTGCAATGATAATGCATACAATTATCAAACAAATGAGTATCCGTCATCGGGAATCCTCTTTTTTACTTCTGGAAGAAGCGCCGACTCTTAAACTGCCCAATATGCATCGCATTCCGGCTACGTTGCGGAGCTATGATATTTCTACCGTCTATGTGATGCAGGACAAGGTACAGAACGATCTGTTGTATGGCGATAAAGCCAGCAAAGCGATCCTAAGCAACCTCTCCTACCAGTTTTTTGGAAAGGTGAATGACCCCGATACGGCTAAATACTACGAACGCTTTTTTGAGATCATTAAAGCTCCAACAAAAAGTGTGAGTAAAAGCAGTGGCTTTAGTTACGAAAGCCGAATTACCAAAGGGGAAAGAGAAATCTCTAAACGAAGGGCTGATGCTTTTTTTCGATTGAAACAAGGGGAATTTGTGGCCTTTGCGGATGGAAAGGATAAATTGGTACGTTTTCTGCATCCGAAAATTGAAAAGCAGGTACCACAATCCGCACTGAGTGTCGAAGACAAAGACCTTCAGTTTAACCTGCAACAAATCTATAATGATATTCGAATGGTTTTTTCTTGATTTTAAGGGCCAATTTCATTGATACTGTAAAATCTCTTGATATTTAAAATTTATTTTACATATGTGTCTTGTAATCCCCGATCAAAAATTGGATATATAACTAATTTATTTCAACTAATCATTTAGTTTTATATATTTGAACAAATTCTTTACATGAGCACCTTATCAAAATCTATAATAATTCTATTATACCTGGCCATAACAAGTTGTACTTCCTACCATCCTCTTTTGAAATATAATTATACCAACGGCTCACGATTAATAAATCCCGAAATTCCCCTAACTATTAAATACTTCGGTGATACCAAATTTCAAGATTTAGAAAAGGTCGATAAAAATTATATTAAAACTATATTACGTCCGTACAATCAACTCAAGCTAAAAAACCTGCTGGCTTATACCAAAACCAATGTCAATCCTGAATATGAAACCTTTTTGTTTTTATCCAGTCAAAAAGAAGGCAATGATTCCCTAAGGCTTCTATCTGTAGATTCGACACGATTAAGCCTAATTTATAAATTACAAAAGGATGATCAATCGCTTTTCATGCTTATGCAAGCGATGAACGACAACAAGGGACTGAAAAGCATGCTTAAGGATGGTGCAGATATCATGAATTCGGTTAGCTTTCGTATTGATTCTACTAATGCCCTCTCCTATGCTGATGTATTCAATCAGGTACGCAAGGATATCAATTATTTAAGCGCTACTAAAACACTTATCGATGCTCCGGTTTCAGATAGCCTACAACAACAATGGATGCAATTTCAATATCTTGCTACCATTAATTCTTTTATGCAGAACAATCCAACTCAGGACAGCCTGATACAGCAATACGAGCGTAAAAGGATAGATAAACAATCTGAAATGCTTTCAAAGCTGGATACCACGAAAGTATTTTACGGAGATGCAGTCATTGATAAGATTTTAAGTGAGGCAAAGCACACCCGGGTGGTCATGGTGAACGAAAATCACTGGTATCCAAAACACCGGATATTCACCACTTCTTTATTAAAAGATCTAAAGGAAATAGGCTATACTCATTTAGCATTAGAAGCACTGACCAATCCTTTACAGGCTTCCAAAATTAATGAAACGCGTCCATACCCTACCCTTAACTCGGGCTATTATATTCAAGAAGCTTATTTTGCACATCTTGTTCGAAAAGCTGCAGCATTAGGTTTTAAGCTGGTGTCTTATGAAAATCAAGATCCGAAAATCAATAGGGAATTAGGACAAGCGCAGCAGCTTATGGAAATTCTTGCAGATCCAAATGCAAAAGTATTGGTACATGCTGGTATTGATCATATTCTCGAATCCCCTACCGAAAACGGGAAACGCATGGCTACGCTTTTTAAAGAAATGTCGTCTATTGATCCGCTTAGTATTAACCAGGTAGAATTTGTGGGGGATTCCTCCCACGAATTAAGCCTTATCCCATTCGAACTTATTAAAGGTCAAACCAAAAAAATAAATGACTATTACCTTATAAATCATATAAAGCCTTCTTTGGAAAAAGTGTACCCGGAAAAAGATTTTCAAATAACAGCCACAATCACTCCAAAATCCAATCCGGCATTAGTGAAATTCTATAATCAGGAGGAGTATTCTATCTACAAAGAAAATGCTGTTCCCATTCTCAATATCTACTCGACTTCTGATAGACTTACGGTTAATTTACCACGAGGAATGTATAAGGTCGTAATTTACAATCCTGACAGAAAGCAAAATAGTCATTCTTTCAACACCAAATAATTTAAACTAAATATTGGCATGACTTATATAACTCCGAAGTTTATAGCATCAATTCGCTAATCCAATAAAAACCTTACCATCCGTTCCAAATGATCCGCAGGTACCTCAAATCGCTCCATCAGAAAATAAGGAGCTCCATCATTAGGTAGATACATGGCTCTGTATTTTAATTTACCCATTTTATGCTCCAATAAATAACCTTTCCCTCCATCAGGTAAATCTTCCACCTCTCCCATAATCGTATAGGCTTGAACAATTTTTGTTGGGATATCCCCCTTATTATCAAAAGTCGTAAGCCTCATTTCCTTTTTAGTGGTATCGATATCGATCTCCCTATCAATTACATCAAATTCATTAATGGTCAGGTAATGTGTAAACGGAGAAGTATAATGTTGGCCAATCAACGAATGACAATAAAAACTAAGGACTAAAAAACATAAACACCTATTTATCATTAGGTTAAAATAATTCAATTTTATATAGAGTAGTCCTAAATAAAACTTAACATTTCACTCTTATGATCTCATCTACTCTACTGGTATATCTTTTTGAAAGTCTTTCCTGTTTCATTTTCCAGGTCCTTCCAAGATCCAGAGCTGCAAATTTAACCTTGCCATTCTCAGTACGATTCAACCGGTCAATCACTTTCATCAAAACATGATGCCTTGGATCTTCATTAGAAAATAGTGATAATTGTCGTTCTGAGGCCGGGCTTATCCCCATTATAATTACTCCTGCCTTTTTGTATTGATAACCTTTCCTATAAATTCGTTTTAATCCGTATAAAGCAGCTTTAGTTAATACTATAGTAGAGTTTGATGGATATGATAAGTTGACCACCAAATTCGCTTTATATTGTCTTAAATCCTTTCTAAACTTATTCGTAAGTAGAAAGACATACACTAACGTGCAATTGCTATCCTGCTTCCGTAATTTATAAGCGGCTTTTGCTGCATAGGTACTCACACGCTCCCGTAGATCTTCATAATCCTCATACATTTTTTCAAAAGAACGTGTCACGGCAATATTTTTTTTGTTTTTAATTTCTTCAAAATCCAAAGTAGACTCTCCGGATAAATCTCTTTTTAACCGAAGACCGACCACACTCATTTCCTTTCTGGCATATTCATTAGGCAATTGTATAAATTGCCAGGCATTATAAATTTTAATATTTAAAAGACGTTTTTCATGCTGACGTCCAATACCCCAAACATCTCCGATCTTAGTCCAGCGTAGCGCTTTCTCCTTTTTTAGTTCTGAATCAATAGCATAAACCCCTCCTGTTATTTCAGCAAATTTTTTTGCAATTTTATTGGCAACCTTGGCTAAAGATTTAGTTTTAGCTAAACCCACACTAATTGGAATTCCGGTATGGCGATATACTTTCTCTATCATCTGTTTTCCCAATGTTTCCAGGTCATAAAGTTCAAATCCTTCGAATTTTAAAAAGCTCTCATCAATACTGTAAATTTCTATTTCCGGTGTAAACGTAGAGAGGATATTCATAACTCGATTACTCATATCACCATATAAGGTGTAATTGCTCGAAAAAACATGAATTCCCTTGGCTTCAAAGTCTTTCTCAAACTGAAATGCAGGTGCCCCCATTGGAATTCCCAAAGCTTTGGCTTCATTGGAACGTGCGATGACACAACCATCATTATTCGATAGTACCACAACAGGTTTATTACAAAGTGAGGGGTTGAATACACGCTCACAACTAGCATAAAAATTATTACAATCTACTAGTGCAAACATTATAAATATTTAATGACGTTTGTAACTATTCCCCATATCACGAATTCATTATCAGCGGTTACTTTGATGGGATTATATTTCTTGTTCTCCGCTATTAACCAAATAACATTTTTTTCAATTCGTATTCTCTTTACTGTAAACTCACCATCTAAAAAACAAACGGCGATCTGTCCACTTTTTGGTTTCAAACTTTTATCGATAACCAGTAAATCCCCGTTACTTATACCTGCTTCTTCCATACTATCCCCTTCGGCTCTACCAAAAAATGTGGCTTCCTTGTTCTTAATAAACTCATGATTCAGGTCAATTCTATCTTCTAAATGATCGTCTGCAGGTGATGGGAAACCTGCTGATATACCACAATGAAACAGTGGTAAGTGAAGTACAACTAAAGAATAATTTTTGTAAATTTTCATAACTCATAATGATACGAGTTTTCAAAATTAGGTATATTTCCATAATTTTGGATATAATCCATAGTTAAATATATGCTACGAAACTTCATTGACCAAAAGTGAAAAACAGATTGAAAAATCCACCTAAAATTTCCTAATTCAAAAATGATAAAACCACTGGCTAATATTTTCATAAATCTTTTTTTGCCATGCTTTAACGTCCTTTTCAACTTTAATGGAGATAACGCTACATTCCTCATTACTCAAATGCATTGAATCCTGCGAGCTATGATCATAATATTGTCCTGATTGGTTTATGTTTTCTACTCCCGGGTATACTAGAGCTACTTTCTTTGCTCCATAGTATTTCATGTATACAAACATTTGCCTTAAATCTTCCGGGGATGGATTATAGCCGTTTAAATTTTTCCATTTAGTATCTAGCACCAAACATTTATCAGTTCCTTTATTTAAAACAATATCGGGCTTCATTTTGCTGCGATAGCCTGATTGGGGCTTCCAAAAGTTTCTTGTATTTTGACTTGCGATGCTTGTGTTTGCTAATTTATGTTTTCTCAAACTAACATAAACAAATCGCTCCCAAAGTAGATTCATATCAAACATTAAGGCCAATACATTACTAGTCCCTTTTTTTACATCGGGATGATAGTTGAGTAAAATAAGCTTGGCTATTTCCAGTGCTTTCCTGTAGGGTTCCGTTTTACGGTCTAATGCAATTTTATCAAATAGGTATTCCGATATTTTGATATCATAAAGTTCTGGAAAATCTAGTAATAAAGTTCCTAGCCTACTGCTTAACTGTACATTGGTATTAATAAAACTTAGTAATTTTAAGGCTTTGTAGAGTATTGCGTGTATATCGTGCTGTGTATCGTAAATGGTATGCCTTACATAAAATCGTTCCTGATGAACTAAGTTCTGACTGATATGCTTACCAAACTGAATACTACCTTTTAATGCGCTTCTATTTCCAGATGTCTTACGATATTTTTTCACCAGTCCTCTATGTAGTAGATATTCGATTTCTTTGATGAATAAATCGAAATAAAGATCAAGAATAGAGTTTGAGCGTAATCTTAAATTACTATTGCTTGGAGCATGAATGTCAAATATACCCACCGCATACAGCATACTAATTAAGACGTTTCTCCAAGTCGTTTTAACACTTTCATCATTGGGATTTGCCTTATCTGCTTTAGGCAGCACTTCTATAACCGTTTTGCCAACTTGAATTACACCAACATATTCATTGAAACGAACACCATGATGAATTAAAGAATAAAAGGGAACTCCATTTTCACCATAGAATAATTGCAGGGCTTCTAATTGTTCATTCGTAAGCTTTTGCTTGCCTCGACCTATACGAAGACAATCATGTTCGAATACCGTAAAAGATTCTTTCCCTTTCCTCAATTATTTGTTTTTACGCTGTAAGTCGTTTATAGCATCTACGAATAGCTGATCACTCATTTCTTGAATATTTTTTAAATGATAAACTTTTCTTTCGATTAATGGACTACTATCATAATCATCAAAAGGTGCGAAGAAATCTTCATCTACCTGATCACTCTGAATGTCAAAGAATTTTGAACCAATCACCAACCCTATTTTTCCATAATCTCCGAAAAAGTATTCTTGAAGTAAAGGCACTATCTTATTATGAAAAACTGATTTCAATCCATTTAGGTTCTCTACTGATAAAAAATAGCTATGACCAATCATATGGTCTTTATCCAATAACTTGTCAATTCGCTTATTAATGTTCTCTAATATTGCTGAAAGTTCTATTCCGTTTACCATTCCATTTTCAGCTTTACCTTCTGTGTTAATGAGTTTAGGTTTTGGAGGCATTTCAATAAAGCTAAACCTTCTTCTTAGCGCAGTATCTAAAGCTTCGACACTTCGATCTGCTGTATTCATTGTTCCTAGAATAAATAAATTACTCGGTACTCCGAATGAAACCTTACTATATGGTAGTGTAACATTAATTTCTTCGTCTTTACCCATTCGTTTATCTGCTTCAATTAGCGTAATCAATTCACCAAAAATTTGTGAGACATTCCCTCGGTTTATTTCATCGATTATTAAAACGTAAGGTTTAGGCTCATTTTCCTCAGCTGTAGTTAATTCTTTAAATGAATCAAGGATTATATCTTTGTCATAGAACTCATAGATGGTTTGCTGTGATATATTTTTTTTAAAAAATTTTTCAGGGGATACATACAGATCTTTAGCAATCCATTGAATGTCTCTTATATGATGAAATCCAAATTCGTTATTTTCATCAAATTCATATTCGCCGGTGACAACACCAACAGAATCTATGATTTTATTACCTATAGTAGCAACCACAACATCACCAACCTTCATTTTTAAAAAACGGAATATCGCAGATTTATTAAATGTTGATTCTTTTTCTAATTCCGGATAATCTTGTTTGAACTTTGTTCTGAATTGTTCCCAAGAACTTATCTTTTTTAAATTTGAATAGTCATTATCACTTCCCCAACCAAGTGCTAATTTATTTTCATTTAAACACCAGGAATGTATTTCTGGATTAGATTTGCCGCCTAACGACATTTTATAAAATGAACGATTTTCCCAGTTGAAATCTAATTGCTCTGATTTTAAAACTTTAGCTTTTTCACATAATTTTTTAAATATTCCATCTTCTATGGTATAACTAATCGTATTATTATCAGCTTCATCCAAAACTGGTTTAATACCTTCTACAAAATCCTCATAGCTAAAACTTTGATGAAATGTTGTAAAAACAATTCTACCCTCTTTTACCCTCTTTTTATAGAGTTTTTGGATGTTATTACGACTTAGTCCGCTCAAATCTTCCCCACAAAGCTCTAATGCTTTGTTAATAGTATTATATGTTTTTCCGGTTCCTGGAGGACCGAAAAGTATTTGATTGAGCTCTTTAGGCATATTATCAGAGGTATGATGAATTGTTCTTTTTTGAACTTCAAGAATATTTTTAATTGGAGATAGATTATCTTGTCTAGGAGCTTTACATTTATAAAAATCAAAATCTGAAACCGGGATTGGTGCAATTTTTTCCATTCCCTCTGCTACAAATACAATTCTTGCTGATTTTTTACCATCAGTATATCCATTAAAATCGGAATTAAAATTCTTTAAAGTATTATATTTTGAATTTATGGTATCGAGCTCTTTCTGATTAATAGCTAAATCAATAATATTAGCACAATAGATAGCTTCTTTATTCACACTATAATAAAGAGGAAAATAACCTGTATCTTCTATTTTATTTTTTAGAAACTTCAAAACCTTTGGCCCCCTGGTTGGTTTTTTGCTGTTCCATAAAATCAAACCTTCCCATTTAGCATCTAAATTGAGTTCATTTGCCTGCCAACCCGTACTATCTGAAGCCATTAACCCCACAACCTCATCTTGCCATTTATCTTTAATTGAATAGATTATACAAGATAAGAGATAAGTATAATTATCTTGATTTTTAACATTGAGATTGAATGGTTTGAAATAGTCTTTTAACTCCTTGACAAAGAGCTGAGGATCCAACTTCTTATCCAGAAGGTTCTCAGCTATCATCTCTCGATGATTACTACTTAATATCGTCGAATTGTCTTGTGGTGAAAGTAAGTAATCAAAAGCATTACGAATAGAAGCAGCCTTAATTTCACCATTTTTAAATTTTAACTTTATTAAGCCGTCAACCCAATTGTTCATCCTCACACTGGCTTTTGCTAGAATTCTTTTATCACCATATTGATTATATAAATGCTTATCGCGAGCTTTATCATCACAATAGGAAATGATCTCAAAAAGCAAATTTTTGATCTTTTCAAAATTTGGTTCTAATTCGGAAATTTCTAAAAATTGAGTATAATCGGTAGAGAAATTGATTAATGATTCTCTTAGCTCATCATCCACCTCCATTTCCAGCCACTGCTTTAAAGTGTCTTGGCCTTTTTGAAAAAAGAACTCATTAGAGGCAATGACCTTTTGGATCCATTGATCCTGGATCAAATTATTTATTTCTTCTTGATTCATCGATTTCTCTTAAAATTTTCGGCTTGCTCAAAAATCTCTTGATATACCTCATCCCGTTCGACCGGCGGATAACCGTGTTCATCTAATAAAAGAATTAGACCTACTTTTAAAGCAGATTTTATATCGTCCCTTTTATTCCAATCTGGAAACTTAGCCTGCCCATCAACTAAATCTTTGACTGCTTGGGCTAACTTTATTAGTTTACCTTCAGGATAGGTAAAATCGTATTTTATACATAGTTCTTTTAAAATATCGTAGAATGCTTTTTCTTCAAAATTAATCCCTAAATCATCACCTGCTTTAAATTCTTTATACACATCCCATATAAGGTTTGTTAATTGGTCAGCCATTTCTTCATACACCTCACTTCGTAAAAGATCATTTTCATCTCTTTGATTGTATTTCTGTACTAGAAATTCCATTTTTTTAGAAAAGTCTACTCCTTTTACTTTATTGACTTTTTTCATTTCTCCAATAGCCTTTGCCAATAGCTGCTGTAATAATTTAATCTTTGTATTGGGCAATTTAATTTTATCAATTTTGGCTAAATAATCCTCATCAAAAATGTCTTGCTCTTTTTCGGTCTCTTCCCCCATTTTAAAGATTTCATCTACACCATCACTTTGTAAGGCATTTTTAATCATCTCTCTTACTTTGGCATTCATTTGAGCAGTGTCTGGCGCATCTCCTTTAGTGAGTTTAAAAACAATAGAACGAACCGCTAAGTAGAAATGGGTGTAATCTCTTTCCTGTTGTGTCAATTCTTCACTACCTGCACATATATCATAGGCCGCTTTTAGTCTTTTCACTAAGCCCATAAAGCGGGTTTCCATCTCTTTTGTCAACTGTACAAATTCAGCTGCCATATTAAGTGTATTCAATTGCTCTAACGCAGAACCGGTAAAGTATTTTGTGCTATCAAACTTGTGAAGAAGCTTCGCTAATAGGTCTAAATGGTTTCTTACTACAATTAATGACTGTTGTATATCCTCAAAATTGTCTTTATCACCCTCTGAATATTTTTTTAGGGCTAAATTCATTTGCTTCTTAATACCAATATAATCTACCACCAAACCCTTATTCTTACCTTTAAACTTACGGTTTACACGAGATATAGTTTGTATTAAGTTATGTTGCTGAATTGGCTTGTCTATGTATATAGTATCTAAGAAAGGAACGTCAAAACCGGTTAGCCACATATCAACGACAATGGCTATTTTGAAATTTGACTTTTCGTTTTTGAATTGCCGGTCTAATTCTTTACGATATTCTTTAGTACCTAATAAATCATATAAATCTTTAGGGTCGTCTTTACCACGTGTCATAATCATTTTGATACGCTCCATAGGTTTGATTTCCCTCTTATCTTTATCTGTAAGCACTGCACCTTCTTCGGCAACTTTTACTTCATTCCATTCAGGTCTTAATGCTAGTACATTCTGATAAAATTCATAAGCAATATTACGAGAACTACTAACAAACATGGCCTTTCCTTTAATCGTAGCTCCTTCTTTAACTCGATTTTCGTAGTGCTTTACGAAATCGGCTGCCAATTCTTTTAACCTGTCCGGGTCGCCAAGAATGGCGTTCATATTTGCAGATTGCTTTTTACTTTCTTCTACCTGATATTCATTTGCTCCAGCTTCTGCTGCTTCTTGGTAATACTTCTCTATCTTTTCTAATTCGCTATTTTGAAGGGCTATTTTTGCTGCTCTACCTTCATAGACTATGCGGACTGTAATTTCGTCTTTAACCGATTCGGTCATCGTATAGGCATCTACTACCTTACCGAATACATCTAAAGTCGCATCAACTGGTGTTCCTGTGAAGCCAACATAGGTAGCATTGGGCAGAGAGTCGTGTAAATACTTGGCAAAACCAAAGGATTTCTTCACGCCCTTATCTGTAACTCTAACTTTTTGATCTAAGTTGGTTTGGCTTCTATGTGCTTCATCAGAAATACAAATCACATTGGTACGCTCTGTCAATAGTTCAATATCTTCCGTAAACTTATGAATGGTAGTTAAAAAAACACCTCCACTTGCACGACCTTGTAATAACTCCCTTAATTCAGATCTGCTTTCTACGCTTTTAATTGTATTATCACCTATATATTTTTTGGCATTGGTAAACTGTCCTGAAAGCTGATCGTCTAAATCGGTACGATCTGTAATTAGTACGATTGTTGGATTTTCAAAATAAGCACTCTTCATTAAGAGCCTGGTGAGATAAAGCATGGTATAACTCTTACCACTACCAGTTGCTCCAAAATATGTTCCTCCTTTTCCGTTTCCTTCTGGTTTTTGGGCTATTTTAATATTGTTGTATAAGGCTCTAGCGGCATAGTATTGTGGATAACGACATACTATTTTTTCATCCTTTTTAGACGTATCAGGTATGTAAATGAAGTTTTGAATAATATCCCTTAATCTGTTTTGATGGAGCATTCCCTGAACAAGAGTATACATACTATCAATACCATCAACATCTTTAGATAAACCTGATATTCTGCGCCACGCATAATAAAACTCATAGGGAGCAAAAAATGAGCCTGCTTTGTTATTTACCCCATCACTTATTACACAAAAGGCATTATATTTAAAAAGCTCCGGTATATCTCTTTTGTAACGTGTTGTTAACTGTACATAAGCGTTATGGATGGTGCAATTCTCTTGAATAGCCGTTTTAAACTCAAACACTACTACTGGTATTCCATTGACGTAAATAATACCATCAGGAATGCGTTTTTCTGTACCTACAATTTCAAGTTGGTTGACAAATTTGTAGATGTTATTGTCTCCATACTTTTCCTGGGATTCGCCTACAAATAGAGTGTCTAAGTTTTTTCCTTGAATTTGACGGTCTAAGCCTGTATAGTCAATTAATGACACCCAAATATCCTTTTGGTTACGGTCTTCTCGTTTTAAAATAAAACCATCAGACAGCCATTGGATTATTTTTTTATTGGTTTCGTATAAATCAGAAGCAGGTAAGGTTTTAAGCTGTAATAAAATAGATTTAGCTTCGGTAATGGTTAGTCCTTCTTTTTTGTATTGTGTTAATAGAAACTCGATTATGTCTTCTTCAATCAACACCTCTTCGGGCATACGGCTTACGGTATTTCCTATAAAATGCGGATAGCCCTCATTACCCAATAACTCTATAAATGCTTCCTCTAATTTGGCTTCTGTAAATTTTTTCATTCTTGTTCTATAATTTGCCAATAGCCTTCTTTTCTACCACCTACACGTTCTATCAAATTGGCATTTTTGAGTTTGTCTAAGTTTGAAAACACTGCGCGTTCTGAAATACCTATTAATACTGAAATCTCTTCTGCCGTAATAGTGGCATCCATTGCCAACAGCATCAAAATAATAAAGCTGTTTGGCAGCTTCTTATATGAAGGTTTACCTGATGTGTTTTCTGAACCTAGTATTTTCGGTATTTCAAATCCTTTCCCGAAGCTTTCCTGAAGCTTTCCTGAAGTTATCCTGAAGCTTTCCTGAAGTTCGTGTAATATGATTTGAATATTGGTTTGCAACCATTCTAAGAAATTTACTTGATTTGGTTCTACTCCATTTTTTATTGCTAAATACGTATCAACTAAACTTTGCCAATCGACTTGGTCGCTTGCTTGGTCGGTAACTTGGTCGGTGGTGTTGACGGGTTCTGCCGATGGAAAGACCATACGCAGGAAATTAGCAGAGAACTGAAAGCATTCTTTACCATAAGTTTTCAGTATTCTTGGAATGCCTGAACCCAATTGTTCTACCAGGTCTACATCTTTAAAGACGCGCATTAACTCCTTGTTGCGAGGAACAGAGTAACCTTCAAAAAATTCAGGTTCGCTCAAGCCTTCGGGTAAAGCACCAGCCGAAGTAATTTCTATACGGTCCTGGAATATTTCAAACTTGGGTGCTATTTCTCGGGTATAGTCATTATGCACAAAAGCGTTGATAATAGCTTCACGTAAGGCAATTCTATTCCAAAGCCTTTTTTCTAAACGCTCCTTACTGGTAATTTGGGTAAGGGTACGGTTTTCCAGTTCTATTTTATCGAGTACGCTTTTGGTAGCTTTAATGAGTGAACCATAACCGTATTCATTGCTTTCGGCTAAATCTGCACGGGTAGTGCCTTTGTATTTGGCTACTTTTATCGAAACGTTGTTTTCGTCTGCCAACAAATAGCCTGCGTAATTAATATCGCCCTGTGGAGTAAGCAGCTCTAAATTCTTTTTAAACTGTTGGTTGAGTGGTTTGCGTTTTTCTTCGTAATAAATACGCAGTTGCGCAAAACTAAGGTCTTGTCGGTTTGCCTTTATTTTACCGATAGAATTACGGGTACGAGAAGCGAACAATTCCTCAATCATTTTTCGAGGCATAGGCTCTGCCGCTGTGCCAATGCGGAGGTAACAGCCTTTTTCGGTCATTCCGTATTTCTTTTTGAAATAGGGTTTTTCGCTACCACTGGCCACAATGATTTTAATGATGGGCTGACCATCCTTTTCTTCTGCCACCACATCAAACAAGCCCATAGCCGAAGGAGCGATGTTGTTTTTAATGCGGTCTTTTATTTTAAGCATATCGGCATCCGGGTCTGCTACACCAAGGGTATTGCCGTTTTTATCGACACCGATGTAGACCAAACCGCCCTCGTGGTAGTTTAAAAAGGCTACCACTTCTTTTTCCAAATCTAAATCTTTGGTGAGTTGTGCTTTGTATTCTATCCGGTTGGTTTCTGGCATAACTGCTTAATTTCTATTATTCAACCATTCACTAATAGGCACAACTTTATCATAGCCATTAATCGATGGAAATACAACATAAGTTCCTTTTGTCCTATAATTTCCTTTGAAATATTGATAATAATCAACGTTAAATATGTAAGGATATATTTCTAAATACTCACTACCCGAAAAATCTGAATAATCTTCTTTAATAGGCAAAATTGCAATGTGGTTGATATACTTTGCTGCATCTCCTAAACCTAACTCCCAATTACACCATTTAGAGCTTATTGCCCTCTCTGTAGCTAACAAAATAAATTTATGATTATCCTTAATTTTTTGTTTAATTCTACCTGCAGTTCTTCCTGATGTTGTTTTAGGCATCCCATCATCTAACCAATCAACATAAATATCTACGCCATAAGATTTTAAAAATGAAATTGCCCCTTCCAAATAATTTCTTTCATCATGTTTATGAGAGAGAAAAATTTTAGTCTTAAAAAGACTATTTTCTCCTTTAAAACTGTTTAAGCTTTCATTAAGTGTAGTGTAAGATGATTTTAAGGATCTTCTTTGATTTCTAAGTTGTGATTCAGTTATAAAACTCATTATTAATCTAAGTTTATGTGAACGTCATACTCCTTGATCTTATCTCTTATTTCAATAGATTTATCCAGAAAGTAATTTGGGTTGGTTTTAAAATTGTCCCAACGAATATTGGGAATATAGGAATAATCGCCTGAATAGACTTGTTGACCTTTGCATATTGTTCTAGTTGGGTATTTTTGATTAAACATATTGTCTCTGATTATTTTGAAAAGTATAGAGGTGTTATGGTTTGTGCAATTACAATCCGCATCGTAAGTTAAATACCAATCATAAGAATTGTTTTCATCAGGAAGTACTATTCCTAAAATTGCATTTGCTCTACTAGAGCCATTATCTCTTGTAATCTGTCTTAATGAGTAAGAAATCTCCCAGGGTATCCATTGATCAATCTCAATTTTAAAAGGATCAACCATCCCTTTTGAAATCATAACTATAGTAACACTACTTCTAAAGATTTTTTTCTTCAAAGCGGTGCGAATTGTGGACTCTTTAAACTCAGCCAAACTTTCTCCGTCCTTTTCTCCAAGGTTTATATTGTCTTCATCATTTAGTATTTCTTGCAATTCATCAACATAGTCCCTTACCCTCGTTGGTCTTGACACATATGTTAATTGTCCAAAAACATTTACTCCTATTTCTGTTTTATTAAGGTCTGGTACTTTAATATCACCATATTTATAAGAGACAAAAACATTTCTAGCCATACTTTTAAATTTTATCCATTAAAAAATTTTGAAACAAGGACATATACCCATAATCCTTTTCAAACCTTGTGTTTTTCAATTCCTCTGGAAAGAAATTATCATAAATCATTTTAGTTGCTGCACCCGTACTAGCAACAGGTATTATAATAGCTTCAGAATGTCTTTCAATAAACATTTGATATTCCCCTGCAATTTCCTTTTGCATATCTCCTTCAATACCTTCCATACCTCCGATGAAAATTCCTGCTGCAAAATCTGACTCATTCAACATTCTTTCTCTCATGTGAAGTAGAGATTTATCTCTATCATTATCAATGATATCAGTCAATATTACATTTTCGAATTTATTATTATCTTCAGGAAAAAACTTTTCAAATAACTTTGACTGGTACAGCTTTACGTGTTCTTGGATATTCATATCCAATTTTTCCATCACGTAATAAATTAATGGCGTTATTGAGGGATGACCTCCCCATATTATTCTATGGCGTGGCAATGCTACTGTTGTCAATGCAATAACTGCATCCCGAATTGCAATAATGTCTGCTGTTTCTATATACTTTGCATCTCTACTAGGCAGGGGAATACTAGCAGATAGAAATATATTCTTTACGCCTTTTGTAGCCATAATTCAAAATCTTGTTTTTTTAATGTTTTTATATCCTTTCTGAAATTGTCATTTAACCATTCTAAATGTTTCAACCATTTATCACGTATGCGTAAATCATCATATATCAATCGTATAGACACCTCATCGTATCCCATCAACTCTTTTTTTATCTCAGCTGATTGACAACTTGTAGATTGGGGTATACCAATAGTAGGGATGTATATTATATGTTCTCCGTTGGGTAAATCTTCTGTTAAAATCTTTTCGGGTTGAACAGTTACCTTTCTTTTATTTTTTCCTGCTATGTTTCTAAATTCAGTAACTAAATTATCCTGTCTAGCTGCTAAATTTCTTGCTCGAACAGATTCCACTTCAGTAAGCACACGTTCTACCATTGCTTCAATAAACCGACCTTTACTATCTAACTCTTTATTAAAAAAATCATCTTCTGTTAATTGAATTGGATAACTGATATAAGAAGATTTGTCAATATCCTTTATTTGATGATTCGGCCACACTAACTGAACAATTCCTATTTGCTTTGCACTTGCTTCTGCAAATTCTTCTTTACACCAATGACTTTCCAAAAAACCAGGAGTATTTAGTAGTACAATAACATCACAATCTGTCATACGATGCCATAATTCATCTTGAAAAGGTTCCCCTTTCTGAATTGAATGCGTATCGAGAAATACA
Source organism: Zunongwangia atlantica 22II14-10F7 (assembly GCF_002094855.1). Classification (GTDB taxonomy): domain Bacteria; phylum Bacteroidota; class Bacteroidia; order Flavobacteriales; family Flavobacteriaceae; genus Zunongwangia; species Zunongwangia atlantica. The sequence goes on along the minus strand of NZ_ARYN01000011.1, from coordinate 33,721 downwards.
TCAAAATTATAAGATTCTAAAGCCTCATATAATTGAATAGCTACACCGGTAGATTCTGCTCTTCGGTAACTGATGAATACTTTTCTTGTACTTCTTAACAATTCAAAAGCTTCTAAGACAACATTAGTAATCCTATTTAATTCATTTTCTGAATATTTAACAGCATTTTGATTTTCTAAAACGCATGGTATATCGTTCTCAAAACTGTCATAAAAGATTGGTAGAATCATCGTACCATCTTTCAGAAGCCTCTGAGTAACATCTAAATCCTTAAAATCGCTACTAGTGTCTCCAAAATACAGCGCAAATGCAGGTTGGTTACCCTTATATTCATCTTCAATAGAGGATGCCGGAATGACTTTAATGAATTCTTCAGGCAATTTAAGATTCCATAACTCCACTCTTATCTGGTCAATTATTATTTGTCTTTCAGGCACATTTGAACCTAATGTTATGAGTTGATATTTATATTTCATAGCTAACTTCTTTTAAGTTACTTTCCAACATCTCCACAACACCTCGCATTAATACAGGACATAATGGTTTGATACTGTCTTTTAACTGCTTGTTAATACGTTTACGAGCTTCTAAGGTGTGGTAAATAGTAACAATGGCTTCTTGTATTTTTATATCTGGAATAGGTAATTGAACTCTGCACATTTCACTCCAATCAAAAGTTTCTCTTGCACTTCCCCAAGAATTGAAACGTGCATAACGGTCGAACTCACTTCGTTTGAAGAATAAAAACAGATACTCTGGAAGTAATACTGTTTTATCAATTACTTCAAAGACGGTATAGGTACTTGAAACTATTCCTGCTTCTCCTTCCAATAAGGCTATAGATATCTTTTCGCCATTTCTTGAGGTGACCGACACATATCCAAATTGACGTTCTCGGACTATTTTATAGTTCGATAGATTTAAGCCATTTTGATTTGCTTTAGAAGGCATAAAAACCTTATTCACACTGATTCCAAGTAAATTATCAATCTCTAAATCCGTATTGCGTTCATCAGATTGTTGGATGTAAGTACCCAATGTTTTAGACTCTTGGGTTTTGATTAAATCTTCTATGTAGGTATCACAAATCAGCTGTAAATCTTCTAAGCTATTTTCATAGGTCTTTTGATTATTCAGCAATCCTTTATAGAGGTTTACATATTTGCGTTGCTCATCTATGTGGGGTATAGGGATTTCTATTTCGCAAAGACGGTCATAATCCAAACTTGCTCTAACGCTACTATCACTAATGAACCAACCATACCTATCAGATTCTGGTCTCTGAAACCACATCATCATATACTCCGGCAGTAACTCTTTTTCATCTATTACTTCGATTACAGAATAAGCAGGGGAAATAATTGCAGGCTCGTCATCTGTATAAAGTGATATTCTTATGGTTTCGTCTCTACCAACTTGCATAGCTGAATAAGCAAATTGCCCTTTTTCTATAATCTTATATTTTGAAAGGTCTGTACCTGATACATTGGCAACCGAAGGCATAAAGTTCTTCGTGATATTTATACCCAATAAATTGGTAACCGCTAAATCTTTATTACGGTTATCAATCAGTTGTATGTATTTGCCAACGGGTTTATAACTCATATCCTAAAGTTTTAAAAGCATTTATGAGTTGTTCTTGACTTTGTTTTTCTTCTTGCAATAGCTCTTTAAAATCACCCTGAATACGCTTCATTTCGGTATCGAAGTCAATACCGCTATCGCCATCTACAAACTGGATGTATTTGCTTGGTACTAAAGAAAAATTGTTTTCAGCAATCTTATCAAAATGTACCGATTGGCAATATTCAGGAACATCTTTATAGGTAGTTTCCCAATCTTTTTGCTGCCAATTGTGATAGTTTTCTGCTATTTTTTTAATATCTCCAGGAGTAAGTTCAATATATTTCTTTTCATATTCACTTCCCCAACGTCTCAAATCTATAAATAAAGTTTCCTTTTCACGATTACGATAGATTTTTACTTTATCATTAATAGTAATAGTACGCTGCTTTTTATTACGATTTAAAATCCAAAGGGTAACACTAATATCAGTGGTATAAAAGGTATCTCTTGGAATGATAATTATTGCCTCGACTAAGTTATTCTCGATTAACTTTCTTCGAATTTTATACTCTTCACCACCTCCAGATAAGGCTCCATTAGCCAAGATAAAACCAGCTACACCATTTTCGGAAAGTTTACTCACCATGTTTAAGATCCAGCCATAGTTGGCATTGCTCTTTGGTGGTATATCATAGCCTCTCCAACGTGGGTTGTCTTGCAGCTCATTTGCTCCTCTCCAATCTTTTTGATTGAATGGAGGATTTGCCATGATGAAATCAGCTTTTAAATCTTTATGTTGATCGTCATGGAAAGTGTCAGCGTGTTTTTTTCCCAAATCTGCAGAAATTCCCCTTATAGCAAGATTCATCTTTGCCAGTTTATATGTAGTAGGGGAAGATTCTTGGCCATAGATAGAAACTTCCTTTTTATTTCCTTGGTGGCTTTCTATAAACTTTATAGACTGTACGAACATACCACCAGATCCACAAGCAGGGTCATAGATAATTCCCTTGTACGGCTCTATCAATTCTGCCATTAAGTTTACTATGGTTTTAGGCGTGTAAAATTCTCCCTTTCCTTTTCCTTCTTTTATGGCAAATTTTCTAAGGAAGTACTCGTAAACTCTACCTATGATGTCTTGGGATTCATCTTCTAAGGTGTTTATCTCATTGATTTTATCAACCAATGACGCCAATTTGGTACGGTCTAAACCTAAGCGAGAAAAATAGTTATCGGGTAAAGCTCCCTGTAAAGCTGGGTTATCTTTTTCAATGGCATGAAGTGCCGTATCTATTTTTAAGGCTAGATCATTCTGTTTAGCATTCTTACTAATATATGACCAACGAGAAATTTCCTCTAAGAAGAATACATTTTTCATATTGTAGAAGTCTCTCATTTCTACATACTTTTCTTTACCTTCCGCAATCAATTCTTCTCTACGTTCATCAAATTTATCACTGGCAAACTTTAGGAATATCAAACCCAACACCACGTGTTTGTATTCTGCCGGGTCAACTGAACCTCTTAATTTATCGCACGATTGCCAAAGAGTTTCTTCTATTGCTTTGGTCTTTTCATTTTTTTTCTTTGCCATTATTTAAATAGATAGGGTCAAATTATATCGTAAACTTAAATATAATTTTAACAAAAATAGAAGCAAAAAGAGAAATTCCTGCTTGTAGAAAAATATGGTAGCTCTATTTCAAGTATGCGAAATAGATTTCAAACACTAAAAACAGGTTTCTTTGAAATAGCAATCGAAAATTAAATTATTCCTACCTCAAAATAATTATTGGTTAATATCCATTATTACGGTTTCCCATATAAGTGATATAAATAATGCTGTTCTAGAACTTTTAAAATACAAAAAGCCAATCGGTTTAAATTGGTTTATTTAAGTTTATTTCTTTTTACTTCTTCTTCAATTCCTTCAAATAATTCACTAACAGTAATATTTAATCCAGAAGTTATACGCATAAGAGTGCTAATCTTCATTTCTTGGTCTCCTCTCATGTATTTCCGAAGATTTTCAACATCCATATCCGCATCATGGGCAACATTTTTTTGTACTAGCGATGATGCCTTTATTACATCCTTTATTCTTTTACCTAGGACTTCAACAATTGGATGGTAATCTTTTTTCTTATCCTTTTTCATAATAAGAAAATTATAACAATCAGATTGCAAACAAAGGATTGTATATAATCAGGTTGTATATAACCGATTTTTTATTATATTTGTTTAACTTTAAACTAATTGCATCTGTAAATAGAAAGAGTTATACAATAATTGCTTTAAACCTTTAAATAAAAACTGGTACTTTTTAGATAATGAGGTGAAAAGCAGTTTTACTCATTACCCGGGAGTGAGTTTAATTTTTCAATTGGATTTTTGCAAAATTTATGGTTTTAATATGATAAACCAAATAAAGAATTGTATTAGGAATATAAGTTTTATTATTAGTAAGGCACAGTATAATGTAGCCTTCACGATACATCATATTCTTTTTCCTAAAAAACCAAAGTGTCCTATATAGGAAACTACTATATTACGGGAGTGACGCTATAATTTGGGCTATTCGCTCACTAAGCCAATTATTATAATTAGTGGCTTAGTGATGACAATGCCTCCGGTACTTCAATACTTTTTTCTCCTGTAATTCACCACTACACCTATTTTCATGGTATCCGGCCATGTCATGTTTTCCCAAAATAATTAATAAACCTTACAAAGCTAAGGTGTGCTATCTATTCATTTAAAAACAATTGCCTATGGTAAACTTCTGAATTAGCTATGTGTATCAGGTAGGTATAAAATCTGTTAACACAGCTTTCACCCTACATATCGCCTGCCTGAATACACTTTTACTATTGATTAATGATATTTTATATCAACTAAAAAATCTCTTATGATAAAATATTAACGATTCTTATTTTGAGCTGGCTTTATTTACAGCAAAAAGAAACCCTCCAATCACTTTGACGGGTTACTGGAGGGCGATTCAATTAAAACAAAGTTTAATTTAACGTATTCAAAATTATGAAAAATACCTTTCTCAACAAGGTAAAGGGATTGCTTATTTATACTCTTATCGTGAGCTTTGCATTCCTCACCACACAAGTATTTAGCAGATCCACATCTAAGGAGATGATATTTATCACTCAACAGCAGCAAATTAAGGGCAAAGTTACTGATGAAAATAACACTCCCATATCTGGTGCAAGTATCCAAATTAAAAACACCAATATAGGAACTATAACAGATTTTGATGGCAGCTATAGTATCGAAGCTTCAACAAATGACACCCTGGTTTTTTCAGCATTGGGGTATAAAGCCAAAGAAATACTGGTGAATAACCAAACCTCGCTTAATATAACTCTTGATAAAGATGTTACGGCATTGGGCGAAGTGGTAGTGAATGCCGGATATTACAATACTACCGAACGAGAACGAACGGGAAGTATATCGAGTGTATCTGCTGCACAGATAGAAAAACAACCGGTTAACAATCCTTTAGGGGCGATACAGGGTTATATGCCGGGAGTAAATATTGTACAAAACACCGGGGTGCCGGGTGGTGGCTATAATATAGAAATCCGCGGAAGAAATTTTATAAACGGAAACACAGAACCTTTATACATCGTTGACGGTGTGCCGTGGGGTTCGCAATCTTTGGGAGTTGCCGAACTATCAGCAGGCATTAATAATGCAAATATAAGTCCTTTAAACGCTATTAGTCCTACAGATATCGAAAGTATTGAAGTGCTAAAGGATGCTGATGCTACAGCCATCTATGGATCTAGGGGTGCTAATGGTGTCGTATTAATAACTACTAAGAAAGGAGTTGAGGGCAAGACTCAGTTTAAAGTCAATCTGAGTAGTTCTATGGGAAAGGTTTCCCATTTCTTGGATCTTATGAAAACTCCTGAATATTTAGAATTAAGACGCGAAGCCGTTATTAATGATGGCTATGGTACACAATTGGAAAATTCAGCTTATGACTTTGTATGGCCTGATCTTAAAACCTGGGATCAAAACCGATATACCAATTGGCAAAAAGAGTTGATTGGCGGTACAGCAGTTAGAAATTTAGCGCAACTATCAATATCAGGAGGTAGTGCCCAAACTCAATTTTTAATTAGTGGAGCATACCAAAAGGAAACAACGGTATTCCCCGGGGATGCTAACTATAAAAAATATTCTCTACATAGTAATATCAATCATGTATCGAAGAACGAGAGGTTTACTTTTAATATGACGGCTAATTATACGAAGGAATATAATCAGATGCCACGTACCGATTTAACCAGAAGTGCCTATACTTTACCTCCCAATGCCCCTGAGTTATACACCGAAGATGGCAATATTAATTGGGAAAATAACACATGGGACAACCCACTGGCCGTTTTGGATGATGATTATGTTGCTGAAATAAACAATTTAGCGGCAAACATAAATTTGTCTTATCAACTTTTACCAAACTTAAAGCTCATTGGTAACTTAGGATATAATAACTATCAGATTGCTTCCTATAGATTACTGCTAAGTAGCTCCAGAAATCCAAGTTTTGGCTTTACTCCTGAAGGCTATTCATCGATTAGCACAAATGATTCTTCTAGAGACTCCTGGATTATTGAACCTCAGGTACAATGGAATAAAGAATGGGGAGATTTAAAGGTTAACGTATTGATAGGAAGCACTTTCCAAAGCCAAACTACCGATCAGTTAGTTCTTAATGGTACCGGTTTTCCTAATAATAGTCTTATCAATAACATTGCTGCGGCAAGTGACCTAGAAATAAGATCATCTACTAATAGTGTATATAATTATCAAGCCTTTTTCGGACGGGTAAATTTTAAAGTTTTGGATAAGTATATACTAAACTTTACTGGAAGAAGGGATGGTTCTTCCAGGTTTGGCCCAGGTAGACAGTTTGGTAATTTTGGAGCCATCGGAGCGGCGTGGTTATTTACCAAAGAAGATTTTATGCCTTCTGATAGTATGTTGAGTTATGGAAAATTAAGGGGAAGTTATGGGACTACCGGAAGTGATAATATTGGAGATTACCAGTTTTTAAGCACCTACAATGTAACAGGATATGAATATAACGGAACTCTGGTACTGGAACCCTCTGGCATCTCTAATCCCCTATTTGGTTGGGAGGTCAATAAGAAATTAGAGGTTGCTTTAGAACTTGGATTTATTAAGGATCGTATTTTAATAAATACAGCCTGGTATCAAAACCGCTCTTCCAATCAATTGGTAGGTATTCCTTTGGCTGCCACCACAGGCTTTACCAGTTTAACGGGTAATTTAGATGCAACGGTACAAAATACCGGATGGGAAATTGATTTAAATACAAGGAATATTTTAAATGAAAATTTCAAGTGGACAACAACATTTAATATATCAATACCTAAAAGCAAGCTGTTAGCATTTCCCGATATAGAGAATTCTACATTTGCATCTACCTATGTTGTTGGACAACCTATTAGCATTCGAAAACTTTATAAAGCTACAGGCGTCAATCCTGAAACTGGGATTTATGAATTTGAGGATTATAATGATGATGGCGTTATAACCAGTTTAGAAGATCGCCAGTGGATCGAAGATTTAGCTCCTGAATTTTATGGAGGCTTAGGCAACACATTCACGTATAAAAATCTGTCCTTAAATTTACTTTTTCAGTTTAAAAAACAAAAGGCATTTAATAACTATAGACAGCAAGCTGCACCGGGTCTTATGCAAAATGCCTCAGTCTCGTATTTGAATAGATGGCAGCAACCAGGAGATGACACACCTTTAATGATCGCTACATCAGGACTTAATTACAGTTTAAATCCCAGTCGTGATCAATTTAGGCAAAGTAACATGGCAGTATCGGACGCCTCTTTTATCAGACTTCGTAATGCCACTTTAAATTACACTATACCAAATCAGGCGAGCGAGAAGTTTGCTGTCGATGTTTACTTACAGGGTCAAAACTTATGGACTTTGACCAATTTCGATGGTCCCGACCCTGAACATTCTTCCCATATCATATTACCTCCGCTACGTCAAATTTCCTTAGGAGCACAGTTTAATTTTTAAAAATAAGATCATGACATACAACAAAATACAATCAATCTACATTCCGATTTCAAAACGCAAAATCTTGTTTGTAAAGAGCTATATTTTGGCTTTAGTCATTATAGGACTAAATTCCTGTACAGACTTTGTTGAAGTCGATCCTCCAAAAAACATTTTAGTTTCTGAAACTGTTTTTGAGGATCCGGCAACTGTAGAATCTGCATTGGCAAATGTTTACTACACTATGAGACAACAGGGTATAGTGGGCTATGATTTGTCAGCCGATATGGGAATCTATGCTGATGAAATGGATTACTACGGATCAAATTCCAATGACCTATCGGTTTATATTCATAGCATCACCCCAATTAACAGTAATGTTTCAAATTATTGGAATAACGCTTACACTCTGATTTATGCCGTAAATGATATTATAAATGGCGTGGAAGATTCAAGTGCTTTGAGTGTCGAAGAGAAGGCTACGTTTAAAGGTCAGGCGCTCTTTGTACGTGCCTTTCTTCATTTTACTTTAGTAAACATATTTGGAGATATCCCTTTAATAACCACACCCGATTATCGAATGAATAATACTACCGGACGAACTCCTGTAAATGAAGTTAATGAGGCTATCATAGAAGATTTGATTCTCGCCGTAAGTTTAATGGATGCTTCAGATCCCACAGGAGAACGGGTAATACCAAACAAAGCTGCTGCAAATGCCTTGCTAGCCAGAGTTTATTTGTATACCGAAAATTGGGAGTTAGCGGAATCAACTTCCACAATACTTATTGATCAGTTTGAATTAGAAACAAATTTGAGCAATGTTTTTTTAAAGGAATCAGTAGAAACCATATGGCAATTTAAACCTGATCCTACGAACATTAGAAATACCAGCGAGGCTAATCAATTTATTATACAAACTAGTTCTGGAAATCATTATGCATTAACTAACGTGCTTATGAATAGTTTTGAAGAGGAAGATTTAAGACGTGAGCAATGGGTAGGCAATTTTACAAGCGCAGATGGATCGACATCTTTGTATTTCCCTTATAAATATAAAGCATTACTCAGCGAAGTAGAATCATTGGAATACTCCATTGTCTTTAGACTAGCAGAGCAATATTTAATTCGAGCGGAATCCAGAGCGCAGCTAGGTAATATTTCAGGTGCACAAAATGACTTAAACAATATTAGAAACCGCGCAGGTCTTGATGATACAGCTGCAAGGACACAATCCACTTTATTAGCTGCGATATTTCAGGAGCGTTTCGTCGAATTGTTTTCTGAACAAGGTCACCGGTGGTTTGATTTAAAAAGAACCGGAATGGCAGGAGCGAACTTAGAATCAATAAAACCAAACTGGAAAACCACCGACACCATATGGCCAATTCCGGAATCAGAATTAGAACTCAATCCTAATCTATTGCCACAAAATCCAGGATATTAATTTAAAAAACACTGATGTTATGAAAAATCGGAGTTTAATTTTTATGCTAATATTTCCTGTCTTGATGTTTGCAGGTAATTTCAGCAAGGAATCATTAGTGACAACTGATACTCAGCAAAATAATATCCTAGATAATTTTATCGAAGCAAAACTTGAGAATGATAGACTTTATTTAGGAATACCTAAAATACTTCTAAGTCAACCAATGCTATTCATAAATCATCAGGAGGGTGCCAGATTGGAAAATAAATACGTGCATTGGAAACAACATGCTGGTAATCTGTTTTTGGAGACACCAGGAGTTATAAAATCATCTTCTGGAGTTTTAATTCCAATGACTGCTGATAATTCTATGCGCAACGAAATCATTGCCGTCTTTGAAATTATCGAAGAAAAAAGCACTGAAAAAATTTATTGGATCAACGCTACCGATATGTTTTTAAAAAAGCTTTTATCGGGATGGAAAGCTACAATTAGCCAAGGTACAGCAAAAAACCAATCATATATAAAAGGAATCAATTTCTTTGAAAACGAACTCGTTATAAAAACATTCATAGTTAATACCGGTAAGTCAAGTTCCTGGAGTGAAGAAGTAGATTATAGTCTTTACTTACTGCCTAAGCCGATGAAATCAAGATCTTTTGATCATCGTATAGGATTTTTTAGTGCAGATTATATGAACTTTAATCCTATCAATTATAAAGCAGAGACACCTAAAGCGAACATTTCAAGATGGCGATTGGAGAAAAAGAATAAAAATCAGTTAATTAGTAATCCGGTAAAACCAATAACTTTTATACTTACTGATGCTATTCCAAAAAAATGGAAACCCTATGTTAAGGCAGGAGTTTTGGAATGGTTACCTGCCTTCGAAGCTGCAGGATTTGAAAATGCAATTGTTGTAAAAGAAGATATAGCTAATGACTCTGATCTAAATTTTAATAGTATCCACCGTAATTTGATATCCTGGGGTGACAAACGTAATGTAAGGGGATATGAAAATAAAAAAGGCTCTTCAGCTTATGTAATTACAGACCTAATAACAGGAGAGATTTTAAGCGCAAACATTTCAATAGGTTCATCTTATCAAAGTATTATGGATGAATACATCATTAGATGTGGGGCTTTAGATGATAGAGCGCAGCAATATCCTGTACCAGATGAGCTTTTAGGAGCATTGATTCAAGCTTTAGTAGCTCACGAAGCTGGTCATGCCTTTGGTTTAAAAGATGCAAATTATGGAGAATATACTTATCCTTTTGAGAAGATGAGGGATGAAAAATGGTTGTTAGATATGGGATACAGCCCAAGTATTATGAATTATACTCGATATAGTTTTATTCCTCAACCAAAAGACAGTATTGATCCTTCACTTTTAATTCCAAAGCTCGGCCCCACCGATATTTATAGTATCAAATGGGCATATACGCCACTTGATGATTTTTCATTAGATGAAGAAAAAAAAGCATTGGAGAATATTGTTCGAGAACAAGATTCAATTCCCTGGTACCGATACAATATTGGGCAAGAAGAACTTATAGGACCGGGTGCAACTGATGAAGTTGTAGAAAGTACCAACCCTATTGAAAGTACAAGGCTGGGGTTAAAAAACATAAAAAAGGTTTTGGAGCTATTGCCTAAGATAAATGAAAACCAAAGTGATCACTCCTTGATTGATCGCCTATATGAAAAGGTATTGGAATTATGGTTTAAACAAATGCGCCAGGTATTATCTTTAATTGGAGGCTATACCATTTACTATCAATCAGGAGAACAGGGCGGAAATAGCTATACACCAATAGGTTTAGACATACAGGAAGATGCATTTGATTTCTTTGTAAAGCATGCATTTCGAACGCCTAATTGGTTGGCATGTCCAGAATGGAAAACAAGGAATCATTATTCAACTTACCCAGATAAGCTCATGGATTTTCAGATACGCTTATTAATGGAAAGCATTAACCAACGACGTTTGAAACGTCTAGAGTATTTAGAACAGAATCATAAAGGTTTTGAAGGGATCACAGCTGAATTTTTAACGAGACTTCAAAGAAGCCTGTTTTATGAGTTAAATACAGAAGTGGTTCAAATAAATGATAGAAAGCAAGAGCTACAGCAATTATATGTAGATGCGCTTTTGGCAGGAATTCAGCAAAGATCAGGGCAATTAAATGCTACTGGTAATATAAATTATAGTGCCCATTCAAAAAGTCTTATTACTGTGAACTTATTGAATTTAAAATCAGCATTAACTAGATCTTTAGATAAAAAGACAAAGCCTGACACTTATGGCCATCTAAAATTACTTTTAAAAAAATTGGATGGAATAGAATAAAATTTAATCCATTTTCGAAAATCGAAAAGGTGTCTTTTGGGACACCTTTTCTCATTTTTATAGGGACGACATTTTATTGATTATATCGTTTTTCAACGGTAAGTCCCATGTCATCATACACCTGAAATCCTTCATACAAACAAGGATTTTCACCGGTAGTTGGACAATCAACTCCTTCAGAAATAACCTGAATTCCAGGCACCAAAGGATCATCATAATAATCTGGATCGCTATCACTTGAATTATTATTGGCAAAAGCCAAGCCTACAGCCAACAGCATAACGAAAGTTGGTAATATTGGTTTTAAAAAATTACTTTTCATAATTTTACAGTTTAAGAATTATGACCTACTCTATTTTAGGTTTTCGGTCTTCCCCTAACACTACGTAGTATGTTTTGCACCTTTATTTGTTGAAATTGCAATGATGGCAAATACGATCCAAAAAAGGTTGAATATCAAATGTTCTGTCCAATTTAAATCACTTATAATACCACCACATGAACATGGGATATAATCACTATAGTTTAATGTATACCAGATATAAATTGTGAATACGATCATTAAACCAAGACATAGTTTTAATCCTAATGATTTGTACTTTGATAAAAGTATCATGGCTATAATTAGTTCCAAAGTCGGAATAAACCAAACTAAAATACTAGCATACGTTGCAAGCAACGGAGATTGAACTAATTGTATTTTGAATTTTTGGTAATCTAATAGTTTACTTACAGCCGCATAAACAAATAACAGTAAGAACAGCATACTGATAATTTCCGTAATAAGATTACTATGTTTTTGATGTCCTTTCATGCTTATTAGATCAAATTGATATCGAATAGCATAAAATTAATAAGGTAGATTGATCTCAATGGTATAATTACTAGTCTATAAGGGATTAATTATTTTCTTGCTTAGTATTGCAACTAATCCTTAGTGTTTCGCAATGTGCTTGGTCGATACCCATATCGAATATTAAACTCTCTTGAAAAATGGGTGGAATTTTTAAAGCCTACTATTTTAGCAATTTCCTTGAATGATTCACTGGAATGTTCAACTAAAACATACGCTTTTCGAAGTCGCTCTTCTTTTAAAAACTGAAAAACAGTAAGGCCATATAATTCTTTAAAACCTTTTTTCAGTTTATATTCATTGGTCCCGAATTGAAGGGCCATAGCTTTTAATGAAGGTAAATCCTCATCTAGATGACTTTTGATGTGTTCTCCCACTGCTCTTATTTTTTCGATATCATTTTGTTGAAGAACGGTTTGCTTTTTTTTATTTGTTTTATAAAAATAGGAACGGCTCCGAATTCTATTCTGAGTTCTTTTTTCAATACATTTTCGGGTTTGCACCATATCAAAGCTACTTATAATTGTTTTTCCTTTAAACAAGTTATCATTGGTAAAATGAATGATTCTACAAAAAGCGGGAAGTTCTAAGTTGTTATGAGTAAGAAATATTAATTGTAAAGATTTTTCGGTAAATAATGAATTATTTATAGCACTCATAATGATCTTCCATTTTGTTTTTGATCTTGCAGCAATTAAAATTTCGAAAGGCTCCCCTACTAAATTTTTATTTTTAAAACCTAAGTATGAAAGACTTAATTTATTGACTTCCAGAATGCGAAAATCTTCATCTAAAACTAATAACAACTGAGTATTGAGAATATAGGAATCATGGAAATTCACATAACCTTGGTGTAAAAAAGAATCTTTAATTTCTTCAGTGACCATATTAACAAGTGCGGTTAATGCTTCTAGGTCATCTTTATATCCGGTTCGTTCTATAAGGGTGGAAAAATTACCCTTTGACAGCTCTAACAGTTGGAGATAAATTTTTTCTAAACGCTTTTCATTTTCCTTGGTACACATAAGCTAATAGGTTTTAATTAATAATTAAAATGATTGAGCTCTTGGAAAAATACCATTGAAAGTCTGTTCTAAATTAAACAGGAACCTTAGCTATTGCTTTTGAATATGAAGCACTAAAACAATTTAATTCTATTTTATAAATACTCTTGAAGGAACTGTAAAGCAACCTCTATATCGGTGCAAATTTTAGTAGGAATAGATAGTTTATTTTCTTGAGCGTAGATTTCAGAAAATATTCGCGATAAAGGATTGTCGTGTAATAAAGCGATAGCCTTTATAAATAAAGCCCCTTCACTGGCGAGATATCGACGTGCACTGATATCAATATCTTTTACTCCTCTAGTATCACATAAAATAGGAAAATCTTTTCCCTTTTGTACTGTTAACCTATCGGTTACAATTTGCATGGCAGCGGCTAAATCTATAATGACATCATCATTATAAATAAAATATAAAATACCACTTTCTTCCCACAATGATGCAAAACTATTTTCAATCTTCATAACTGGTACTTTTCGAACTCATTAAATTAATGATTTTTAAACAAAAAATATATTTACCCCATAGATTTAATGTTCTATAATTTATCTATAAAGGATTTTAATTGGTCTGTAAGGGATTAATAACTTCACATATCAGTTTTACAGCTTTCCAACTCATGAATAATAATTAGTTTAAATCATTGATAATTACCATATCATAATTCAAGTGAGTTGTTAAATTCATAAAATATATTTCTATATGGCTAAAATAAGACGCAACAATTTTTTAGACACTGTCAATGACGTATTCACTGATGCAACTAAACAAGGGGTACTGCATTTGTATGCAGATGGAGATATTTTTACCGGCAGAAAAATAAGTGTTAATGAGAAACTACTATTTCATTTCGGGACCACCGGTTACTTGGGATTAGAACAAGATAAAAGACTTAAAAAAGCCGCCGCAGAGGCTATATATCGGTATGGTACACAATTCCCCCTTTCAAAAACCTATATCTCTCATCCTCTGTATCGTAGTCTGGAAGAAAAAGTAAATCAAATGTATGGACATCCTATAATTATTACTAAAAACACTAGCTTGGGACATATGGGAGTTATTCCCAGTGCGGTGTCTGATCAAGATGCAGTTATTTTAGATCATCAAGTACACTGGAGTGTTCAAAGTGCGGCAAAAACTCTAAAAACAAGGAGTGTCCCAATTGAAATGATCCGACATAATAGTCTAAATATGCTCGAAGACAAAGTCAAAAAGCTTTCCTCAAAATATAGGAAAATTTGGTACATGGCCGATGGCTTATATTCAATGTATGGTGATGAAGCCCCCATATTGGAACTTATGGAACTTAGTAATAAATATCCACAACTACATTTTTATTTTGATGATGTTCATGGGATGAGCTGGACAGGCAAAAATGGTACGGGTTTTATTATGAGTAAACTAAAAGAACTGCCAGACAATGTATTGTTATTTGGTACACTGAGTAAGACCTTTGGCGCCAGTGGTTCTGTATTAGTTTGTGCTAATAAAAAGAGGTATAATAAGATTAAAACTTTTGGAGGTCCTCTCACATTTTCAGCGCAATTGGAACCCGCATCAGTAGCGGCCGCGATAGCTTCTGCTGAAATTCATTTATCTGATGAAATTTATAAGCTACAACAGGATTTATTGACTCGTATTAATTTTTTTAACTCCGAACTTGCCAAAACTGATTTACCACTTATAAAGCGCAATGACTCTCCCGTTTTTTATATTGGAACAGGAATGCCCATCACAGGATATAATTTTGTAAATCGTTTAATGAAAGAAGGCTTCTTTGTAAATCTTGGAATTTTTCCAGCTGTTCCGATTAAAAACACTGGTATTAGAATAACCATATCCAGACATAACCAAAAAAAGGAAATTAAAGCCTTAGTAGAAGCTATGGTCCACCATTTCCCTAAAGCATTAGCAGATACCTTTACAAATAATGACAGGGTTCGAAAAGCATTTAACTTATCAAAAAAGCCCCTACATACCGCTATTGAATATGAATCAGAAGCATTAAGTGTTCAGACAGAACGTAGTATTTCCTCTATAGAAAAAAGTCTATGGAATTCATTTTTTGCAAATCATGGTGTTTTCGATTGGAATGGACTTCAATTTCTAGAGCAAACATTTTCAGAAAACCAAAAACCTGAAGAAAATTGGGAGTTTTATTATTTTATAATTCGAGATCAATTGGGTAAACCTGTATTAGCAACTTATTTTACTTATGCTCTTTGGAAAGAAGATATGCTTGCTCCAGCTTCGGTATCTCAGAATATTGAAAATATAAGGTTAAAACATCCATATCATATGACCTCATATGTTTTAGCAATGGGTTCTCTTTTTACAGAAGGATCACATCTTTACTTGGATAATAATCACCCCATGTGGCAGGATGCCATGCATAGATTATTTAAAGAACTTGAAAAATTAGATGACTTATTGAATCCATCAATGATTGTATTAAGGGATTTTGATAACGTCGAAATTTTAAATGAGTTTTTTCACAATCACGGATATTTTAAAGTATCGATGCCAGAAGCCGGTATGATAGAAAACCTACAATGGACAGGTGTAGAGAATTATTTGAGTTCCTTATCTTCAAAATCAAGAAGACACTTTAAAAATGATATAGCACCTTTCGAAGCTCATTTCGAAGTTGAAATCTTAAATAAAGTTCCATCAAATCAGGTAGAAAAATTTTATATGCTTTTTGAAAACGTTAGAAAAAATAACCTTGGGCTAAATACCTTTGGATTTCCAAAGCATATGATACAATTAATGTCTGCCAGCGATGAGTGGGAATTTATAGTATTAATACTGAAAGCATCATTTGTAGATACGAGGAAGGATATTCCTGTAGGAGTAATGTTTTGCTATAAAAATGAAGGTAAAACCTATGTTCCTGCATTTGTGGGTATGGATTATAATTATGCTTTTAATCATCAAGTATATCGGCAGCTACTATTTCAAACCGTAAAAAGAGCAGGTGAACTAGGTTTTAAGACAATTGATTTTGGATTAACTGCTGGTTTTGAAAAACGAAAAGTTGGAGCTGAAATCAGAGAAAAAAGCGCTTACATCCAAGCGAAAGATAACTTTTCCTTAGAACTCTTAGAAATGATGGATGCTAATAAATGATTTTAATATTATATTTTTATAGCATTCCTCCTCTTCTTCTCTAGTTATCAGTATTCGGAGTTAATTTTCTTATTTAATGTTAGTTGCGGATGAATGAAAAATTTAAAAATATAATTGATAAGTTTAACCAAAAGTTGAACGATGAACTATTGGCCGAAAGAATTTCGTTAAAAAAATCAAATGAAGGCATTCATCTTTGCAATAATGCGCTTTATCTTTTAAAAGAGATTGTCGAAGAGCATGGGTTTGATAATATTAAGGCAGAAATTCACTTTTTTAAGAGCATCAAATCAGAACCACTTAGTTTACTAGTTTATTTTAGTGAAGTCCGTTCTTGTGAACTTTTAATGCCTAAAATTGGGGTTAATAACCAATTATCCTTCCTTAAAAAGAAAATCCGTCGTATCAATAAATTTTTTAATCATAATTGGGATTTTGTGCATTACATGGAGCAGGAATTAAACTATTTGGATAACCAATATTTTACCCGAGAAAACCAACAATTCCCGGTATATGCATTACCAGAAGCTTGCTATTTAGATCCAAAATTTTTCACCTCAAAAGATATGCTATGGGCTCGAATAAGAGGAATGAACCGTTTTAGTTTATATGTGAAAAACTTAATTAAAGAAATTGAGTCCCTAAGTAAAGAGCAACATTCTAAGCATCAATTTACCAAACCATTACAATGGACTTCTTCAAAGGCAGCTCTTACAGAACTTATTTATGCGCTTTACACTACAAGAGCTATAAATAATGGACAAGATGATATTAAATCAATAGCCGCTAATTTTGAAATGCTATTTGATATCAACCTAGACAATCTTTATAAAACTTATTTTGAAATTAAAGCCAGAAAAGGAAAAAGAACACGCTTTCTTGAAGAATTAGTAGAGCGGTTTAATGAAAAGATGGAAAAGGATGATGATTTTTCAAATGGAAATTAAGATTCATCAAAAAAAGTATTCGTAATTACGATGAAATTACGAACAGTAGCTACGACAAAACTTACCATAAAATTTATGCTTATTTATTACTTACAATTAAACAATGTTAGCATAAAACAACCCAAATTCCAGTAATATTAAAGTGTTAAAATTGATTAGCAATTACGTATATCTTGTGAAATATTCCCAAGAAAAGCATTGAAGTTTGCATTAAGGAAAGTGTAATTATTGGAGTCATCGAATTAGATGATTTAATGAGATGGCTCCTTTTTAAAACTATTCAATTATGCCAACATCTATTATTACTACCGACGATCTTCGGGAATTCAAAATGGAACTGCTCGAAGACATTAAAGAATTACTACAAAGTCAAAATGGTCTGCCTAACAAGAAATGGCTGAAATCCACTGATGTTCTCAAACTACTCAAAATCTCTCCGGGAACACTCCAAAACCTTCGTATTAATGGTACTATTCCATACACGAAAATGGGAGGAGTATTCTATTATAATTACGGAGAGATAATGGAAGTACTGGAAAACAATCGCGTACATACTAAGTTCTGATGTCTGTAGAAATTAATTATATCAAACATTTAAATGCAGTGTTTGAACATTTTTCTAAAGACAACCGATTGAACCCCACCCACATCAGCCTTTACGTTGCTTTATTTCAACTGTGGAACAGTAATTTTTTTCGACAGGAATTCTATATCAATCGGGAAGAAGTAATGGAGTATGCAAAAATTGGTTCTAAATCTACCTACCATAAATGCCTTAAAGAGTTGAGCCATTGGAACTATATCTTGTATATCCCCTCACATAATCCTTTTAAAGGGAGTAGAATCAAGATGTTCGATTTTGGGACAAGTACCGGACAAGTAGTGAACCAAAGCAGTACCAACAATAGGACAAGTAATGGACAAGCAGTGGTATCTATAAATAAACATATACAAACTATGCAAAACACTAAAAACAATAACAAACATGGGGATTTTAAAAATTCAAATTTTCAAAGTGCAAATGGATACAAACAAAAGCTTAGTGTCCCATATCAGGACAACCTTAAGACCAGTACCGATAAAAATTATGATGACCCCCTATGAAATATAAAGCTCCACATATTATTACCGAAGGTGGCGTCGCCTACCAACTTGGAAAACTCCGCAACCAGGAGATCCAGTATGATTTTAAAAAGATGCTTATCTATCTGGACGCTAAAGGAAAATTATTGTTTGGCAAAAAGTTTAAAATTCACTCTAAAGACCAAAGGATTTTATACAAGCTATGCTCCTATTTCATCAAAGACCGTGATGGTTGTGAGAAATTTGGAATTGATATTGAAAAGGGTCTTCTGATTTCTGGTCCTGTCGGCTGCGGTAAAACAAGCCTGATGAAATTGCTTAGGCATATGGTGCCGCACCAACGCCCCTATGAAATGATCCCCTGCCGAAATGTAGTGTTCGGTTTTAATCATTTAGGCTATAAAACCATTGAGGATTATGGCAATTCCAGTTTCTTCTGTTTTGATGATCTGGGCGTGGAACCTCCTGGCCGCTTTTATGGAAAAGATTGCAATGTAATGGGTGAAGTCCTATTATCGCGCTACGAGCTTTATTTAGATACCCAACGTAAAATAAAAACCCACGCCACCACCAATCTTAATGCCCAAGAACTGGAAGAACGCTATGGTAATCGCGTTCGTAGCCGGATGCGGGAGCTATTTAATCTGGTTGCTTTTGATAAGGGAAGTAGGGATAAGAGGAAATAACAAAACAAGACTAATTCACTTTTTTAATTGATTTTTTCGCTTAAATTTGTGTTACGATTTTTATGAATAAATATATTCTCATATTATTTTCCTTCTGGATGATCCTCACCAATTCGTGTGTCCTAAAAAAGGGTGCACTCAATTTGGTAACCAACGGTCACGTAGAAAATTTTTACCAGCATTCAGAAAAATCACTTCCCAAGCTTTCATTTAATACTTTATCGTCCTGCAAAATTGGTTTTAAAAATGCTATTGAAACCCTTTCGGATAACTTTTCCTATTTACTGAAAGTTCTAAAAGATGCTCCAATTTTATTATTTTCACTTTATGGAGCTTTTTTAATTGGATTAATCCATATTTCATTTCGTTTTAAACGAAATTTCACATTAGCTATACGTTCCTGTTTTAAGGAACCTCTCTACATCCAACTCCAGCGTTTACAGTACTACGCTTAAGCATTCCATTCTTTTCTTTTTTATTTCGTTGATACCGTATTTTTCGGTATGAACTCCCTTTGATTTTTATTTATCATTTTAAAAAATATAGCATTATGAAATATGGAATGCTGATAATGGGATGCTTCCTGCTCTCGTATTCACTTACTTGTGCACAAACTTCAGAAAATATTCCGTTATCAAAACTTTATCAGGAGGCTGCTACCTATCCAGGTATTAAGGCAGAAACCTCAATTATTAGAACTGCAGATTATGATTATAGACTTGCCAAACAAGAAATCTTACCAGAGCTTAATCTTCAGGCACAACATACATTTGGAACTTTTGAAGGCGCCGCCGGAGCTTTTGTACCATTACCTGGCTTTTTTAATGTAAGTGGCGAAGGTATTAATGGAAATACCGCGGTAAACACTATTGCCTCGGCTACTTTAAAATGGGACTTTCTCCGCTTTGGCAAATACAGAGACCAGATTGAACTAGCCCAGGTAAACCAGAAACAGGCACAAACAGGATTTGATATTAAAGTTCTCGAACTAAGACATCAGATTACTAAAGCGTATTTTGGTTGGATTCATGGTAAAGCTATGCAAGTCTGGGCAAAACGGGAAGCCGAACGCAATAAAAGCTTAGTTAAGTTATCTTCCAGCCTGGTGCAATCTGGACTGGTCGCTGCTGCCGATTCCTTAATTGCATCAACAAGACTTAAGCAGGCCATAGCGCAACAGAAAAAATGGGAAGGACAAACTAACCATTTTAAAAATCAGCTATTGGAATATACTGGAAAAGCAGTAAATATTGAAAATATACCAAAATCTTTCTTTTCGATCAGGGAAGCTGAAATGAACAATTTAGTCCATAATCATCCCTTACTGACAGAAAAAAAATATCAAGATGAAGCACTCAAAGTGCGTGAAAAGATAGTGGACCATCAGGTGTTACCCGATATTTCTCTGATTGCGGGTGGACTTTTAAGAGGAATAGGTTATGGTGACAATAGCCGGGCATTTCAGGACAGTTACGAATTACCCATCAGTAATTACCTGGTGGGTGTAGGACTAACATGGAATCTAAGCCAATGGTATTTCAAAGGATTAAAAACACGAAAAGTACAACAGGAACAAAAACGAGTTTCTCTGGAAAAGGAAGCTGTAAAACGCTCCATAACTGAACAGCAAAATTCACTACAGTTTCATATTGAAAAATCAAAAGAAGAAATTCAGGAAGCAGAAGATGCCTATCGTTCAGCTTCAGAATCGTACCGATTGTTTAAGGTGCGTTATGAAAGCGGACTGATAAACCTTACCACCTTATTGCAAATCCAGCAAAGTCTTCAGTTTACCGAAAAAGCACGAATTCAGGCTTACTACGATTACTGGCAATATTGGAACAATTATGCCTATACACAAGCCGATTTTTCAATGCTTACCACAATATTCAATTAAAAAATAGAAAAACGAATGAATATAATCAGATTCGCTTTACGAAAACCGATAGCCATCATCGTGACAGTTCTTGCGCTGCTCTATTTTTCGGTAATGGCCATTCAAAAAATTAAAGTAGATATTTTTCCGGAAGTAGAAGCACCGGCAATTTATATCGCGATGCCTTACGGAGGGCTTTCCCCTGCCTACATGGATGGATTTATGTCCAATGAGTTTCAAAAGGTACTCGTGTTTGTAGGTGGTGTTAAAAATATGGAATTTAAAAGTGTGCAAGGATTAACCTTAATGAAGTTAAGTTTTTATCCCGGTACCGATATGGCACAGGCACAGGCCGAGGTGGCCACCCAGGTATCCCGCGCTATGGCTTTTTTACCTCCTGGAGCCGTACCTCCTCAAGTAGTGCGTTTTGATGCCGGTGCACAACCGGTTGGCCAAATAGTTTTTGAGAGTGACCAGCGCTCTACCGGAGAGCTGCAAAACCTGGCAATTACCCGTATTCGACCTTCTTTTGTAAATATTCCGGGAATTAGCGCACCGGCACCATTTGGCGGAAACGTTCGAACGATGGTAATTAATGTAAAACCTGAGGAAATGCAGGCATATGGGCTTACCGCTGATAACATATTAGAGGCGGTAGCTAAAAATAATTTCCCCTCCCCTGCCGGGAATGTGCAGATAGGGAATACTAATTATATGGCCCCGGTCAATACTTTGGAACTTAGTCGCGAAGACTTTATGAATACACCCGTCAAAACCGGTTCGGGACCTACGGTATTTGTTCGGGATGTGGCCACTGTTATTGATGGTGCCGATAAAACCACCGCGTATGCACTGGCTAATGGAAAGCGCACTGTTTATCTCCCCATCATTAAGAAAGCAGATGCCTCAACCTTGGCGGCCATAAATAACTTAAAAGAAGCTATGCCGATGCTATCGGATGCCTTGCCGGAAGATGTATCAATTAAGTTCGTGTTCGACCAGTCTACCTACATTGAAAATGCGCTTTCCAATCTATTACACGAAGGTATTTTAGGGGCAGTCCTTACCGGCCTAATGGTACTTTTGTTTCTCGGAGATAAATGGGGAGCTTTAATTGTAGTGCTTACCATCCCGATTGCGGTACTCACCGCTATAATTATGTTGTACTTACTGGGGCAAACCATCAATATTATGACCCTAAGTGGCCTGGCACTAGCCATAGGTATTTTGGTAGACGAGGCCACGGTCACTATTGAGAACATCCATCAACATTTTGAAACTGAAAAGACTAAACAGCGGGCGATTTTGGACGCCTTATTGGAAATTTCAATACCAAAATTACTGATTTTGCTGTGTATTCTTGCGGTATTAATTCCGTCATTTATGATGGTTGGAATTCCCCGGGATATGTTTATGCCTTTATCTATTGCGGTAGGCTCGGCAATGATTGCTTCGTTTTTGGCTTCGCAAACATTTATTCCTGTGGTGGCCAACTGGATAATGAAAAAGCATCCTCAAAAACATTCTGCTACAAAGAAATCCCGGTTTGATAGGTTTAAAGAGCGATACCTGAAATTTATTCTTCACAATGAACGCCTTAAAACACCTATTTTCTTTGGGTATTCACTTGTTGTAATCACTTTATCAGGAATTTTGTTCGTTTTCATTGGAACTGATATCCTGCCGCCCAGCGGTTCTAAAGATTTACAATTGCGGATTAAGGCTCCGATAGGGTCTGCTTTAGATCAAACGGAAGAGTATGTGCTGGCTGTAGAAAACCACATTCGAAAACAAATTACACCTGAAGACCTGGAAGTTACTTCAGGATTTGTAGGAATGCATTCTCCAAACACGCCAATTAACCCGATCTTTTTATTTACAAGTGGGTCTCAGGAGGCGATTTTACAGTTCTCGTTAGCGGAATCTTTTGAAGGGTCCGTAGATGAGCTCAAAGACAATTTGCGTAGCAGTCTTAAAAATAAGTTTCCTGAACTTGAATTCACCTTCGAACCGATGGAACTGGTAGAAAAAATTATGGGACAAGGCTACAACACTCCTATTGCCATTGAAGTCCTGGGAAGAAATCTGGATCAGGTTACTTTATATGCCCGTAAAATCACAGATGCTCTAAAAGATGAGGATTACCTTACCGATGTATATTTAAATGAACCCATTGACTATCCCAGTATTTCAATTAATGTAGATCGTGAACGTGTGGCGCAACTTGGACTAACAATGCGCGAGGTGAGTACAGCCCTTACCACGGCGACTTCTTCTTCCCGGTTTGTGAACAAAAATGTATGGGTAGATCCAAAATCCGGACTGGTTTTTCAGGTTCAGGTACAATTACCTGAAAACCAGTTGAACTCATTAAACCAACTTAAAAACCTTCCTCTTAAACCAGGGGCTGCAACTCCTATTGTGGATGACGTTGCGGATTTGAGTTTGGCAACTGAACCGGGACAGGTAAACCGAAAAGGGCCTAACCGCTTTGTAACGGTAACTGCCAACACCAATCACTCTGATTTAGGAAGTGCTTCCAAAAAAGTACGCAAAGTCCTTGACGAACTGGACGCCCCACCAAGAGGCTATAGTGTAAGGATGGCCGGAGAGGTAAATGTGCTTAGCCAGACTTTATCAGGTTTACAATCCGGATTGCTGGTCGCTATTGTGGTAATTTTCTTGATGCTGACAGCCTACTACCAATCTTTTAAGACCTCATTGGTAATTTTGGGGATTATACCTGCTGTGGTGGCAGGAAGCCTTTTAAGTTTATCACTATTGGGGAGTACACTTAACCTGCAATCATATATGGGTATGATTATGGCCGTTGGAGTGTCGGTATCCAATGCAGTACTTATTATAAATCAGGCAGAATTCTTTAGAAAAGAGAAACTGGAAAATGCGGCTGAATCTTCCAGGCTGGCAGTAGCTTCCCGTTTTCGCCCCATTTTGATGACAGCCCTGGCGATGATCGCCGGGATGATACCAATGGCATTGGGACTGGGTGATGGCGGATCTCAGGTGGCCCCTTTGGGACAGGCGGTAATTGGCGGTTTGGTATTTTCAACCTTTAGCTCTTTACTGGTTTTACCGTTTATGTATAGTATTGCTTATGCCAATACCCAACCTAAAAAAGTTTCGTTAGATCCAGACGACCTACACAGTAAATACTATCAAAAAAACTTAAAATCATAACAAATGAAATTATATATAAAATCCATTTCTTTTTCCTTATTTGCCCTACTTTTAATGGCATGCGGTAATGCTGAAAACAATGTAAAAAAGGAAGATAAATCTTCAAAACCCAACTATCAGGTTACCAGCGTAAAAAGTGATACGCTGAAATATGAAATTACCCTTCCCGGTGAACTAAAACCTTATGAAGAGGTAACTTTATTTGCCAAAGTTGAAGGTTTTGTAGAAAAGTTAAATGTAGATCGGGGCGATGTGGTAAAAAAGGGGGAGCATCTATTAAGTATTGAAGCTCCAGAAATTCAACAACAGTTATTGGCCGCACGTGCAAAACAGGGAGAAATAGCTGAAAAACTAAGTTTTAGTGCTCAAAACTACCAACGAATGCACAAAGCCTCTAAGGTTGAAGGTGCAATTTCATCTTTAGAACTGGAACAGACCAAAACCCGATTTATGGGGGACAGTGCCGCTTTAAGCGCCGTAAAAGCTGAAGTAGCGGCCGCCGGACAATTGGCAGAATATCGTAATATAAAATCTCCATTTGACGGAGTGATCACTAGCCGAATGGTTTCTCCCGGTGCCCTGGTAGGAAGTGGAAAGGAACCACTTTTAAAATTGGCTCGAGAAGATAAACTGCGTCTGCTAGTGGCTATCCCTTCCAAACACGCAAATGCACTTTCTCCAAATAGTAAAGCTAGTTTTACCCTGAATTCCGCTCCCGGAAAAAAATTTGATGTAAACTTTTCGCGTAGTAGTAAAGTACTTGATCCCAAGTTACGCTCGATGATGGTTGAATTTGATTTTGATAATTCATCGAATGTTTTAAGTGCAGGTGCTTATGCAGAAGTAACGTTAAAATTAAAGCGGAACGAGCCTACCCTCAAAGTTCCTGCAAGTAGTATTATCACCACTACAACAAGGACGTTGATCGCAAAAGTAGAATCTGGAGAAATTCAATTGGTTCCTATAACTACTGGAATTACCCAAGGAAAAATGATAGAAATATTCGGAAATGTTGATAGCAGGGATCAGGTTATTTTGAAAGGAAATTCCACCCTCAAAAACGGAATGTCCATAAACGCTATAACAGAACAAAATCAATTAAATTAGAAAAGTAATATTTTATAAAATAATCATATTTAAAAATGAATAGTATGAAGCATATTTTTTGGGGTATCGCACTCCTTTTAACACAAATAATTACAGCACAAAAATGGAGTACTCCCAGAATCGAAAGCTATGGAAAAATACATTTTGATAAAAATTTAAGTTTCCAGCCCGATATAAATAAGACCTATAAATTAGTTTTTAATATAGACAATGATGCTGAAAAGGAAGGAGTAAATATGAGACTATGGAAAATTGCCCGGGAACTTAATCTATTGAAAGCCGCAGGGGTTCCCGATCAGAACATAGAAATAGCGGCCGTGGTTCACGGAAAAGCCATTGCCATAAGTTTGACGGATAAAGCCTACAAAAAACGTTATCATAAGAAAAATCCTAATACAGATTTGGTAAAAGCACTTAATAACGCTGGGGTAAAATTATACCTCTGCGAACAAACTTTGGCAGGAATGAACTTTGAAGAAAGTGAATTAAATCCATCTTGGGAAGTAACCTTATCTGCCCTCCTAACGCTACCAATTTTGGAAAGTGAGGGTTATTTTATGGTGCCTTAATTCATTTAGAGGTCAGTAAATATACTTGTTAAGAATTTGAAGGAATATACATTTTATGGAACTGATATCTATGCAAATTAAAACAGTCCAACTCTTCAAATTATTAATAGAAACTAATTCATGCATTATTTTATTCCGAATTATTATTTACTGACCTTTAACTCTTTAGTATTAACCAATCAGATTAGAATTATATAAATTGTCTTGAGATTTCTTCAAATCTCTAATATGGGCTATCAAAAAATAGTTAAATCAAATAGAATAATCTTATTAAAAAGATAAGAGTATTTAGTTTCCTACGCTATTGTGATATGATATAATTGATTCATTTTCCCTGAATAAAACCAACAATCTGACGTTTTCAGGTACTCTTTTCATTTTTACTTTTCGAGTTATTAACAGCATCCCTTCCAAATTTCATAAAATTTGATGGCAAATAACATCACTGAAAATCAATACCACACAAATAATATTTTATTCACAATAAATTGTTTTTCAGTAATTTAAAATACTAAATCATTACTTTTCTCATAACGAAAACGAATCAAAAATTTAAAACGTTCCGTTATGAAAAAATCTATCTACCTGGCGAGTTTGCTTTCGCTACTATCCACTTCCCTATTTGCCCAAATTGGCGGTATCGAAGATTCCGTTAATGATATTTCCAATACCATCCGATCCATATTCCCCATTATCCTGGGGGTCATCTTTTTGGTGGGTTTCCTATTTAATGCCGGGCATTTCTTTGGGGAAAATGCCGATCTGAAAAAAGGGATTACCCGTGTGCTCGTGTTTGTACTCATCGCAGGTGCCGTGGTAGGCATCTTTACTTATCTCATCGGAATAGTGGTGTAAGGCCCTAAGGGGCATTTAAAAATAAATTTTAATTATGAAAACCTTTATTCCCTATAAGAACATTCGAAAACGGGCAATGATTTTAGGGCTTCCCCTCGCCCTTTTTGCCCTGCAAATGATCTCGGTGATCGCCTCCCTACTGCTTATCATTTTCTCTTTTAGCCTTGGGATGATTGTAACGATACTGCTATGGAATATAGCCTTGTATGTTTTGCTGAGCAAACTTGTTCAAAATCCGGGACTATTCCATTTCCAGAAGGTATTTCCACAAAATATCAGTAACAAGAAATTAAGCCCATTCTATGATGAAAACGATTAACCTTTCGGCTTACCATCCCATCCTAAATATCCAGGATAATGTGGTTTTTGCGTCCAATGGCAATGTGGTACTGGGATATCGGGTATCGCTGCCTGAAATCTATTCCCTCTCGGAAAAAGATTTTGAAGACCTACACGCTAATTGGTTCCAAGCCTTTAAATCACTTCCGGCTGGAACCGTTATCGAGAAACAGGATAATTACCGAAAATCAACTTATACGGCTGAAAAACTTCCTTGCGAAACCTTCCTGCAACAAGCTACGCATCATTATTTTAAAAATCGGGAGTACTTACAGCACCAAAGCTACCTTTTTTTTGTGCTTCCCCTGGATAAGCATCTAAAAGCTTCCAAATATGTCAACCCATTTCGGAAGACCGATAAAAGCATTCACAAAAAGTTAGATCATCAGGTCAAAGAGTTTATTGGAGCCGTGAAGGATGCTGTATCCTTTATCAATAACAGTAGAAAAATAAACATTTCCCCCTTAGGACGAGAGAAAATTTTGGAATACACCCACTCTTATTTCAATGGGTTCCATAAAGATGTGGATACAGATATCAGGCTAGATCAAAAAGGAATTGCCATTGGTGATCATCATTTTGATGTGCTCGCAATCAATAGTGAACAGTGCTTTGGGGAAAGCCTACAAAGCAGTAAGATCAATGAAAAATTCACTTCTGATCATTTCACTTTTCATCAGGGCTTTATCGATGGACTGGGATTGGATTTGGACGAAGACCATATCATCAATCATATCATTTACCTGGATGATAAGCACAAATGGCGAAAAGTATTGGAAAAGAAAATCGAAGAGCTTTCTAAGAGCTCCAACTTCGGAACTCAGAACAAAGTCGTATTAAAGAAAATCCGTGAGATCGTTAATCGCATCAATGAAGATGATAGCTCTCGGATTATTCGTGGCCATCTCAACATCATTTTTTGGTCTCAGCAGGCGGAACAACTTGGTCGTATAGCTTCTAAAATCAAAACCGAATTCAAGGAGCTGGATATGCTGCCATATTATCCCAAAGGAGAAGAGCGTAAGCATTATTTTTTGAATTCTTATCCTTGTTTTGCCTCCAATTTCTCTAATGAAGATCTTTATGTAACCGATCTTAAGCACGCCCTATGCCTAAATATAAATAACACCAATTATCGCTCAGATCATATCGGGATTATTTTTAATGACCGCCAACATAATATCCCGGTTTTAAAGGATGTATGGGATGAAAAAAAGAAACGTATTAAGGCACGCAACTTTGCCATCTTCGCTCCCACGGGGGAAGGGAAATCTTTTTTAGCCAATAACATCCTTCGTCAATATTTCGAAAGCGGTGTCCGATTGGTCATTATCGACCTGGGCGGTTCCTATTCCAAATTCGCCAAACTCTATCCTGACGATCATATCATTTTACGCTATGAGCAGGGAAAAAACTTAGGAATTAATCCATTTTATATTTCCAATGACGCCGATATAACTCCCGAACGTTTGGAAGATCTGTCGGTATTCCTCCTGGAACTTCTGGCCGAAGGTCAAAAAGTATCCAAAGGCAAAGAAGTAGCAATGAAAAAGGTACTCTTAGAGTATTATCGGGAAATCCGTAAAAAGCATTCATTAGTTTCTTTATACCACTTTGTAGATGACAATAAAAACACGCTCATACAAAGATTAGGAATTCGGGAGGCACATTTCAGTACCTATGATTTTCTGCATATCCTTTCGGAATATGTGGAGGGAGGCCTGTATAGCTTTTTATTTAACGAGGGCGCCGACCAAACCTATAAGATTGAAGACAAACGGATGATCGTTTTTGAACTGGATGAAGTCCGTGATAATAAGGAAATCCTGTCGGTAATGCTCAAACTGATTAAATCGGCCATCCAGCGAACCATCTGGCAAAACCGGTCGGAAAAAGGCATCATACTTTTTGATGAGTTTGCCAAGCAACTGAAGTTTGACAATGTTTTGGAAAGTGTGGAATTCTATTACCAAGCCATCCGAAAACAGAATGGGGCTATTGGGATCATCCTGCAATCCATCAATCAGTTACCCAACAATTCAACTTCGGCCAGTATTCTGGAAAACACACAGGTAATCTATAGCCTTCGTAATGAAAAAGGTTATGAAGAATTGCAGAAAAGGCTCAACCTCTCTGCACACGACCTGAACCAATTATATTCCATTCGGAATAACCTTACCGGGGAGCGGAAATACACCGAAATGTTTATCAAAATAGGGAAAGAAAGCAACGTTTTCCGATTGGAAGTCCCCCCAGAAGTCTATGCGGCCTATCTGACCGATGGTAGCGAGAACGAGACCATAATCGCCATTTATAATCAAACTAATGATATGGAAAAGGCCATTGAAAGCTTCCTTAAAGAAAAAGTATAATCCAAAATCAACATTCTATGAAATATCCTATAAATCGAAACATCAAAAAATTCTTGGTAACCATATCCCTTGCTCTCTTTTCATCAGGCCACATTGTGGCCCAGGGGATGCCGGTGTATGATAATACGAATTTTATCAGCCTGGCAAAACAATTAATCGAATCAGCCAAGCAAACCTCGAACTTACTGAAGACCGTCGAGTTTCTAAAACAACAGAAAGAACGGATCGAACAGGTAAGCAATGTGATTCAGCAATTGGATGCCGTAGGAAAACTGATTCAGAATAACCAGTACCTCTTTAATATGGTGCAGGACGATTTGCAAGAAATCCTCAACTCCCCGTATATCAAACCCGATGAAATCAACCGGGTGACGGCATCCTTTGAGGAGATTATTGACCGTTCGATGGAGAGTGTGGATTATGTAAATAAAATCCTAACCAGTGATTATCTAAAAATGAGCGATGCGGAAAGAGCAACCGTATTAAAAGATTACGAAACAAGATCCAATGAGATGGTCGCCGAAGTGCAGAACAAAACACGCCGGTACAAGGAAATTATTTCATTTCGGAAAATGCAGGACAATATCAATAATCGTGAAACGGAATTCTGATGGGAATGGGACTCGAATACGTAGACACGGTCTTTCAAACGATCAAAGACAGTGATTTTTCCCAGTATGCGATTACTGGAATGAAAACACTGGCTGTATTGTTTTTTCTGATCAATATCCTTAAAAAATATAATGAAGGTGTGGCTGCTACCGATGGACATACCTGGGGGTTAAACCCGACGGAACTTTTTAAAAACTTTGCCATTGTCCTACTAGTTATTTTCTCCACACAGGTATTGGATGTATTTGATAATATTCTCGTGGTCATAGAAGCCCAATATCGGGATACGGCCCCGGCACTCCTCCCCTTGCAGCTCAGTGATGTTGATCTTGAACAGGATGTAGGTGCCCTGGAGGCCGCCAAGAAAGCAATGGCAATGTTATACGAAGCCTTGGTAACTCCGCTATACGGACTTAAAATTCTTGCGTTTATTATTGGGGTAATCCTATGGCTTTTGGACCTGTTTATCTATCCGCTCTTTTTGGCCGAGCGCTATTTTCTATTGGGAATAATGCAGGCATTTTTTCCTCTGGTGATTAGCCTGGCCGTATTTGAGAAATTCCGCTCGCTGGCCTATACATTTTTTAAGCTTTATGCTGGAGCGTATATGCTCGTACCAGCCTTCTTTCTGGTCAATATTTTTATCAATAACCTTTATACCGAAATCAACAGCCATTTTTGGAGTGACCTCTTTGGAACGGACTGGGGAGGCGAGTTTTTTGCTCCGGTCATCGAATGTGCCTCCATCGGTTTTATCGTCCTGCTCAAATTTAAGCTCTACCGCAAGGCCAGCACCTTTACCCTACGACTGTTTACTGGAGGCTAATA
Organism: Zunongwangia atlantica 22II14-10F7; assembly: GCF_002094855.1. Classification (GTDB taxonomy): domain Bacteria; phylum Bacteroidota; class Bacteroidia; order Flavobacteriales; family Flavobacteriaceae; genus Zunongwangia; species Zunongwangia atlantica. The sequence continues at coordinate 2,786 of NZ_ARYN01000011.1, read as the reverse complement.
TTTTTAAGAACCGTATAAATCAAACATAAAATGAAAATACCCTATCAAAATATTTACAAGGTTTTACGTACCAATCGTTTTATCGTACTTACCTCGGTAATTTGCTCGGCAGTGGTCTGTATCATTTCCGTAGTAATGGTTATCAAACTCCATCGGGAATCCCAGAACAATGCTTTCGTAATTAATGAAGAAGGCAGTATCATTCCCCTCAAATTAGTAAAGCAGCGGGAAAACCTGAAGGTCGAAGCCCTGGCACATCTGGAATTGTTCCATCGCTATTTTTATGGGCTTAATGTCAATAATTACAAAAACAATATCGAAAAGAGCTTATGGCTGGGAAATAGTTCCGTATCCGACATCTATCAGCAAAAACAGGCCGAAGGGGTCTTTAACCGACTATTGCAGTATTCCTTAGTACAAAAGATCATTAGTATTGATTCACAGGTTGACCTTCAAAATCAACCCTACCAATTTAGTACCACCACCATCTTTGAGATTAACCGTGGTTCGGTAACTGACCGCTATGAATTGAAAACGGCTGGACAACTCTTGCAGATCGACCGCAATTTTCCGCACAACCCGCACGGACTACTCATCACCGACTTTTTTGAAAATAGCCTTCGAAAAATTAATCCTGAATAATACTTATTACTAAATCCATACGTATGAAAATTCAAAAGAATAAAATCGTAATGATACTGATTGTGGCCAGTGTCGTCCTGTTTATCGTTGCCTATTCCATCATTACTTTTGGTAAAGAAGAAGAAAATACTATCGATAATCATCAGGTACCGGTTCCCAAATTAGGGGGCGACCAAAAACAATATGAAACAAAATTGGAAGCCTTGGAAAACATCAAAGAGGAACGCGAGACCAATGCACCGAGCATCTATGATGAAAAATTGCTGGATGCCACCGGGAATTATGATCCTGACTTAAGGGATAAAGAAAAAAGACGGATGATCGACAGTATTTATTCGCAGGGACCGATGAGCGATGCCAGCAGCAACTACCGGCAAGAGCAGGCAGTTCCCCTACCCTCTGCTCCATCCCAAAACGATACGTTACCCAAGAAAATCGATAAAAAAAAACGGGAAGCGGCCGCCAAAGAAATGGGGTTGGAACATCAACTGTTTTTTGCCTCGGAGCCAAAAGAGAATCTAAATACTATAGTACAAGACACCGATAGGCAATTGTATGTCCAAGTCGATGGTACCCAGACCATCAAACAACATTACCGGCTTCGAATGAGGCTTTCGCGCGCTGCACTGATCGATGGAAAATTAGTTACCAAAAATACCCTTCTTTATGGCTTTGTGAGTTTTAAACCCAATCGCACCCTACTTACTATCGAGCATATTAAAGGAAGACCGGTTTCCTATGAGGCCTATGACCTGGCCGATGGCAGTGAAGGTATCTATATCGAAAACAGTTTCCGGGAGGAGGTGCGCCGTCAAATAGTAGGTGATGTCGTGGATGAAATCGAAGTGCCGGGAGTGCCACAGGTGAGCGGTATAAAACAGCTTTTTAACAGGAGTAACCGTCAGGTTAAAGTGACCGTACTAGACGGCTATCAATTACTATTAAAAATACCACAGGAACATTCTTAAAATCAAATCTTATGAGAACATTTACTATTATATTATTACTGGCTTTTGTAAGTCCAGTCAATGCCCAAAAGGCTTTAGACACCTTATATGCGAATGATAAAAAGAACGTAGCCTTGTTTTTTCCGAGTGCTATCCGACAGGGCATAACCGGAGCATCCAATTTTGTGTTTACATATAACCGCGAAAAACGGCAATATTTTGGATTATTACAGGCTCAACCCGGAGAAGAAAGTAACCTTTTAGTGGTCACCGATGACGGAAAGGTCTTTTCCTATATGCTGAAATATACCGAAGAACTTCCCAAGATAAATTACTTTATTTCCGCAGACGAAAGTATTGGAACGGAAATCCCAGCCAAAGTAATTCCTAAGCCTTCAAAAGAAAAGAAGTATAGTCTGGAAAAGCGACAGGAATATTTTCAACGGTTTTCAGAGTATTTGATGAAATCAGGAAAAAAACAGTCCAAGACCAAACGTAAGAGAGGTATCAAGCTTCAGTTACAAAGGATAACTTACAATGCTTCAGAAACCTATTTGGTAATGGAACTTACCAATACTTCGGGAATTACCTTCGAAATAGATTTTCTGAAGATATATCGCGTTAGTGGCAACAAAAAAAGAAAATCTTCCTTTCAAAAACTGGAAATGAAACCGATTTATACCTACAAAATGCCTTCGAAGATCTATAACAGCAAATCGGTACGGTTAGTATATGTGCTGCCCAAATTTGTATTGGGTAGTAAGGAAAAATTGCAATTGGAATTACGAGAGTTAAATGGGAGAAGGAAGATTTTATTAAGAAAAAGGCTTTAGATCACTTATGATTTATTGATTACCCTATAACCCCGTATCCCGTTTTATTATCAAACCGATTAGACGCCGGTAATGACATTTAATCTTTTAATTTCTATACTCGAGGTAACCATAAAGATTCTGTAGTTCTTTTCATTTTACTCTATTCCACATTAATAGACAAAAAGTTCACCAAAATCAATGGCCTTCCATATATAATTGAATTCGATTAAAATGATAAACTCATACTAAGTTTTTTAACCATAAACATCCTAAGCGATGTTGAGATTTATTCACTTAGGAAATTCCTATTGGTGCATTAACATACCATAAATCCAGGTTCAGTTATTTACTAATGCCGGGCAATTAGACCAAAACAAACAAA
>NZ_ARYN01000010.1 GCF_002094855.1 Zunongwangia atlantica 22II14-10F7 | reverse complement strand
TCAAAGATGCTTTTCAGCCATTTTAAAAAGGTACTTTTACCGGTAGATCGTTCTTTAGAAACCAAACAAAGGATCGGTAAGGTTTGCACCGGTTTGGTATATAAAAGTTGTAGATAGTCCAATCCTAATTCAAAATGCTCCCCAAAAATATGCCTAACAAAATTCAGGCTAAAACCTAATTCGCCCTGCATTGGGATATTGCTTAACGGGGAATAGATATTATAGAAATTATGATAGACCGGTTTAAAATTCAGGTGATCGGGAATACAGGTAAACCCATCATATTTAGCAATTTTACTCAGGTATGATTTGCCATGATCCTGTCGAATGGTCTCTACACTCCAGGGGAGCAAAAGCTCATTGAAGTGCCCGGCAATGGTAGGTGCTTTGACTTTTTTATAATACGAAGTCCCTACCCTTAAATATGGTATACTCTTCATAGTAAATAAATTAAGTGAATAGGTTACTTCTTGTTTTTCAATAATGTTTTATTGAATTGCTCCTCGATATGTTGATCCGATAGATCAGGTTCCCCTAACAGCCAGGCATCAATTTTATCTTTATCAAAAAACTTTTGACGAATATTAGGGTTGCTCCCCATTGGGATAAGCTGAAGATGGGTAAGTTTATATATTTTGCTTTTGGAAAGTCCGGTGTAAATAGACAGGTCTTCAACATTCATAACTTTCTTCTTGTGGGATAACAGTACTTTAATTTCCTGTAGTAAATCCACCACTTTTTCTTGCTCATTCATAAGTATTTACTTTAAAATTAGAACTGCATAAGAGGCCTCTTATAATTTTAGCTAAAGCAAACTTAAGAAAGCAAATACCTGTAAATCAATACCATAATTTAAAGCAATAAGATATTATTCATTAATTATGCTATAAACTGAAGTTCAGATGAAAAAGGAAGAAAGAAGTAAGGCTTATAGGTATGTGATCTGAAAAATTCGGAATAAAAGTATTGAATTTCAGTCTTTCCGCAGCACCTGTTTAATTAATTTTCGTTGATTTCGGGAGTTTATTTTTTCCTGATCTCCCTTCCAGGCCGAAAAACTGCTTTTTAATGTGGAGGCTTTAAGTGGAGCATTATTCATTAAAAATGATTCCATAAGTAAGTCAAAAAAGTATTGCTTACGTTCACCAGCAAGATCCTGAATCCCTCCTACCAATAGTTCATCAAAAAGAACAAAAAGGATCTTATGATTGGCCGAATCTCCACTTTTATTTCCCATGGTAAAATTGATTCTTTGATTGACTCGTTTACCTCTCATAAGCCTTATGAATTCCTTTTGAGAAGCCTTATCCAACTGAATAAGATCAAAACGGATACGATTTTTATTGATGGGTTCGATCTTAAAGTTATGGTGTCCTTTAGTAAGATGTCTATTAGACTCATAGTAAATAGCAAGTCCCACAAGAATAACAAGCATAACAACTGCTAAAACTGCAATAATGATAAGAATCTGGGTAACGTTTGGAAAGCCAAGTATAAGGCTGAAGCTTAGCAAAAATAAAACAAAGAGGGACAGAAGAAAAAGAATTAAATTAGTAGAATTAGCCTGAACTTTCTCTTCCAGAAAATAGTTGAATCCAGACCTCAATTGAGCCAATGCTTTTGCTGAGATCTGAATGAACTTCTCCATAATTATCTATAAGACCTTAATAAATACATAATATATAAATTGGAAGTAAAATTTAACTGAAAATTGAATTTATAGAGCTTCTAATTTATTTAACCCTGTTATAATTGAACGCTTACGATAGTATTCATTATATTCAAAACACACCCTACCTCTAACAATACCGGGATGAATTCTATTTTTATTTGAAAACTCAAGAATTATTTCATCGGAATAATCTTCATTTAGATTAATAAAGTCATTCCAAAGTTTTTGACTAATTAAATTATTCCGAGCATAATTATCAGCTTCAAATTCAACTAGATCCGTTTTAGAACTATTAATAAAGAATTCTTCTTCATTTAATTCCGGTCTATTTGGATTAGTTAAATGTTCGAAGACATGACCTAATTCATGGAAAAGAGTAAAAGCAAAATTATCTAATCTTTTATACTTTAAGGATAGAACTATAGCCGGATTACTTTCTGACATGAATGACTTACCATCAACAGGAGTTTGAGGAGGTCTATCTAAAATAAAAAATTTAATACCATATTTATGCAAAATATCTTGAGTTTTGACAATAACATTCTCTCCTTCAAAAAAAACTTCTTTTAATGCGTTTAACAGCTCCTTTTCATATGATCTCTTAAAATTAGAAATATTTAATAGAGAAGCTTTATATTTAGCTAATAAAGACCAAGCTATTACATGATTTTTATTTTCTTTGAATTTTGAAGATTTCCTGAAGTAAGTTGGATTAAACTTCTCTACTCTTATTTTTAAGTCCTGAACACTTTCAACACCATATATTTCAAAAATCTTATCAACATCTTCTGAAGTATTAACACCAACATTTTGTTTTTTGAAGAATGAAAGTGGAACTAATTCTAAATCTTCAATTTGACTCCAATCATTAATTGATTTTCTTTTCTTTATTGTTTCCTGATCATTTTCTGCTAAATATAAATCGTATTTAACTTGACGTGTTAACCATTCTTTAGCATTTTCGAAGCCAGCCGACTCCAATGCAATAGCAATCTTAATATTAATATTTCTATTCCCTTTAAGAATGTTATTTAATAAGGAATGAGCTATATCCAATTTAGCTGCAACATCACGTTGACTGTAATTTCGTTCTGAAATTAACTTATTCAAAAATTCTCCTGGATGCCTAACTTCCTTTGACATAAATGATTATATATATTTATTAATGCAAATGTAATGAAGATATATGTAATAAACAATTTTATGTTAACAACATTTTAATTTTCAGCTTGCATATGTTGCGACTTTTTATAAACATAAATGTATTTAAAAACATAAAAAATTGTATATGTTTTTTGTATAGAGATCAAATAATTAAATTAAATTTATTTGTTCACTTTTTTGTTACCACAAAATATATTTTACTATATTTGCCATATTAATCTTAAAAATATCAAGACTAATAAAAACAAAAAATCCAATCCATTGGTGGCACAACGAATTGGATCTAATTTTATCGGAATAATGCAGTCAACATCTTTTTTCGCGGCTAGTCACCGAACGAAAAATACATTCCTTAATTTGTCATATGTCTACAAATATAATAACGATCTCGTTATTAACCAAGTTGTTTAACATATGATGAGCCTGAGTAGTTGCTCAACCTACTTTTAAGCTTACGAGCAGGCCAAATCCTTTGCCTACAAAAAGGTGTTTTTATATGTTAAACATTAATTATGTATTTTTTTAAAATTAATAATAAAAAGTTTGAATCGAACGAATCAGAATTAACTGGTCGAGATTTATTAAATCGTGCAAATCTTAAACCTGTAGAGGATTACGAATTACTTTACAAGATAAATGAAAAAGGTTTCACTCCTATTCAATTGAATGAAGTAATTGATCTAAAATCTGCTGGTATAGAAGGTTTTAGAGCTCTTCCTTACAAACCGATAAGGATAAAGATAAATGATATCGAAATTGAGGTGGAAGAATCATTTATGACTCCTTTAGAAATAATGAAATTAGCTGAGATAGACTCTGATAAGCAGTTCCTTATGGAGACTAGAAATGGTGGAATGGAAGTAACTTACAAAGATGACGTCGAGCATAAAATTGCAATTACAAAACATTCAGTTTTTAAATCTATTAAAATTGATAGAAAAATTGAATTTGTGATTGTTGAAGGTGATCCAAAAGCGTGGTCTAAAGAAACAATCTCATTTGATGAAGTTGTTATGCTTGAGTACGGAAGTATTTCAAAAAACCCCAATGTAATCTATACTGTAAATTACTTTAACGGGGTTCCTAGCAAACCCGAAGGTAGTATGGTGAAAGGAGATGTAATTTCTGTTAAAAATAAAATGATATTCAATGTTGGGTGCACAGATAAGTCTTAATTCAGATATAAATCAACTTCGTAATTCAGGCTATGAAGTTGAAATTAGAGGGAATTTTCTGTTAATACACAGTGTTCCTTATCTAAATTCAAAAAAAGAATTGGAATTAGGCACGTTGGTTTCCAACGTGTCTACCACAAAAGTGAGAAATCACGTGTGCTATTTTATTGGAAATCCACCATGTAATATTGATGGATCTATTATGACTCAATTGATAAATAATAGTAACATCCAAAATTTAGGAAATGGCATAGTAATTAATCATATGTTTTCGCATAAACCAAAACCTATGTATCCAACTTACTATGCTAAAATGACTACATACATAAATATTTTGTCTGCTACTGCTCAACATTATTTTCCTAAGGCCAGTGCTAAAACTGGAAAGGTCATTGAATCTAATGAAAGTAATAGCGTTTTCTATTACAGTGACACAAACTCTTCCAGAGCAGAGATTGATGCCATAAACTCTAAAATATCAGGATTGAATATAGGGATTATTGGACTTGGAGGTACAGGCTCTTATATTCTTGACAAAGTTGCTAAAACGATGGTTAAAGAAATTTCTCTTTTTGATGGAGATAGATTTCAACAACATAATGCATTTAGGATTCCAGGGGCAGTGTCCAAAGAAAAAATCGATAAAAATTCCTTTAAAGTTGATTACTTAGCAGAAATGTATTCTCAACTCCACAAGAATATAATACCGTATCCTAAATATATAGATGAAACTAATGTGGGGATGCTTAAAAATCTTGATTTCGTTTTCATTGCCATTGATAATGGAGAAGCAAAAAAACTTATTTTTAATAAGTTAGAGCAACTTGAAACTCCATTTATTGATTGTGGTATTAGTATAAGAAGAAAAGGCGATGAATTAAGAGGTTCTACAAGAACTACAATTAGTTATGAAAATCAACGCAGTCACGTTTGGGAAGGCAGAGTAAGTTTTTCGAGTCCTGATGAAGATGAATATTCATCTAATATTCAGATATGTGAATTAAATTCTCTTAACGCAGATTTTGCTATTATTAAGTGGAAAAAATATTATGGATATTATTCTGACTTAAGTTTTGAATTGGATAGTAGTTTTTCTATTGATGTTAATAAAATTGTCAACAATGAGATTAAGGACTAAATTCGTACACTACATGCCAAAAATTATAGATGAAGGTGTATTGTATATATCTCCAGAATATAGAGCTGTAATTCATAAATGTGCGTGCGGATGCGGCGAAAAGGTTCACACTCCTTTAGCTCCTACAAATTGGAAATTGATTTACGATGGAAAGCAAACCTCCTTAGAACCTTCGATAGGAAATTGGAGTTTTGATTGCCGTTCTCATTACTGGATTATAAACAGTGAAATAATATGGGCCGAAAGCTGGTCAAATCATCAAGTTTTCGAAAAGCGTAAAAGAGATCGGCAAGAAACTATTGAATACTTTAAAAGTCATGGAAATAAAAATAAATCTCACTCTAAAGTAACAAACAAAGAGCGAAATTGGCTTTGGATAAAAATTCTTAATTTTTTTAAATAATAAACAGATTAACGGGTGCCATTTAAGGATAATTGCCACCTGTTTTTTTAAAATTCCTATATTATTTCAATTGTACCTTTTTCAATAATTTGACCGAGTTAGATTATAAAATTATAAGCTATTTCTCAAAAAGAATTTGAAAATGTGATAAAATATGATTACTAAAATGTTGTACATATGTTGTACTCAAGAAGAAACAAAAAAGCCTTACATCTCTGTAAGGCTTGATTTTACTGGTGGTCCCACCTGGGCTCGAACCAGGGACCCCTTGATTATGAGTCAAGTGCTCTAACCAGCTGAGCTATAGGACCAGTCCACAAAATTAATTATGGGTGCGCAAATTTAGATAAATCCCGGTTATACGCCAAACATTTTTTTAATTTACTCTTCAATAAATATTTAAACTTTTGATAATAAATAAGCTATACACAAAACCAGGAGCTATAAACCTGTAATTTCAGCATATACTTTTGTGCATTTTAGGCTTTACGAATGCCAATAAACTATTTTAGCAAAGTTTACCTAATTTCCTGGCAAAGTTCAATTAAAACTCCATTGGCTTCCTTAGGATGCATAAATACTACTAACTTATTATCTGCTCCCGTTTTTGGCTGCTCATTTAAAAGCTGAAAACCTTCATTTTTAAGCCGTTTTATTTCAGCTTCAATATCATCTACCGCAAAAGCAATATGATGCATCCCTTCTCCCCTTTTCAGAATCGATTTTGCAATAGCACTATCCTCGCTGGTAGCCGCTAATAACTCAATCTTACTTTCTCCAATTTCAAAAAAAGAAGTATTCACACCTTCGCTTACTACTGCTTCTGTTTTATAATGAGGTTTTCCCATTACCGCCGCATAGACTTTGTTAGCTTCTTCAAGATCATTCACGGCAATACCTATATGTTCTATCTTTTTCATTTCAGAATTATTTAAAACCGATACTAATTTTTGTAAAATACCCCAAGGCAAGAAAGATTTAATCTCGATTATCAAGCAAAGATCACACTAAAATAATTATTCTTATCTTCAATAAATATACAGCTAAGTTTAAAGTACTATTTTTGCAACATGGAAACAAACAGACAGAAAAAAATAGGAGGCGTTTTGCAGAAAGATCTGGCAGAGATCTTAAATAATAATTTAAGAGATGCCGGGATAAATGGAATTTTAATTTCTGTTTCTAAAGTTAAAGTAACTACAGATCTTAGCATTGCCAAGGCTTATCTAAGCGTTTTTCCGCAGAAACATGCCAACGAAATTTTAAGCGAGTTAAACGAAATAAAGTCGAAAATCAAACATCAAATGGCTTTACGTACCAAAAATCAGCTACGTAAAATGCCCGATCTTAGCTTTTTTATCGACGACTCTCTAGAATATATCGAGAATATTGAAAAATCGATGAAAGGCGACGAAGATCCAATCAATAATCCAGATCTTTTAGAACGCAGGAAAAAGTCATAAATTGAAATTCCCTTTATACATCGCCAAACGCTACCTGTTTTCTAAAAGCAGTAATAATGCGATCAATATTATCACTATAATCGCTGCTATTGGCGTTTTTGCCGGGGCTTTTTCTTTATTTATTGTGCTTTCGGGGTTCTCTGGCCTGCGTGAGTTTAGTCTTGCATTTGCTAATGAGTTTGATCCCGACTTAAAAGTGATTCCTAAAACGGGCAAAACCATTACTTTTTCTGAAAAATTAGATGAAGAATTCGCGAATATTGACGGAATTACAAATTACAGCAAAACTATTGAAGAACGTGTTTTTTTAGAGTATGAAGAAAAAACAGCCTGGGCTTTTATTAAAGGAGTAGACGAGCGTTACCAGCAGGTTACGCAAATCGATAGCTCTGTAGATGGTACTTGGTTTACCTCTTCAGAACCTCAAGTAGTAATTGGAGCTGATATTTCAAGGAAACTGAATCCCGGACTTTTTAATTATAATCGATTATTGCGCTTAATTGTTCCTAAACCGGGGAAGGGACAGATTACCAATCCTGCCGATGCTTTTAACCAGAAGAGCGTTGTGGTTAGCGGGATTTATAATATTAATTCAGATCTTAATGATAAATATGTTTTCTCTAATATTGGCTTTGCCCAAAGCCTTTTAGATTTAGATGAAAATACCTTCAGCGCTGTAGAAATTAAATTATCTGCGGAAGCTGACGAAGAAGCCGTAAAAGAAAAAATCCTGAAGTTATTCAACAATTCGGTTGAAATTAGAACTCGCGCACAACTTAATGATGTACTTTACAAAATGCTGAATACTGAAAATCTTGCCGTTTACCTGATTTTCACCTTGGTTTTGATCATTGCATTATTCAACGTTGTAGGATCGATCATTATGGTGATCCTTGATAAAAAAGACAATATTAAAACCTTACAGAGTTTAGGCGCTACGCCAAAACAGATCAAAAATATTTTCTTTACCCAGGGAATGTTAATGTGTACAATTGGTGGCGGAATCGGACTTCTATTCGCCATTATCCTCATTTATCTACAAATGCAATTTGACCTGGTGATGATCACACCAAGTTTACCTTACCCCGTTACAATGGAAATTAGCAATATTCTCACCGTAATTTTAACGATAGGAATTCTTGGTTTATTTGCATCATTTCTTGCCGCTGGAAGAAGTAAAAAAGCACTGGAAGAGTAATTTCAGTGATTCAGTAAGCAGTCTCAGTAGGCAGTTTTTGGAAGCTGTTAGGTATAGGCGATCAGCTTTCAGCAAAAAATTAGCTTCTACATTATGTAATCTTGACTCTTGATTTTTAAGTCTATTTTCTATGCTCTATATTCTAAACTCTCACATCTAAATGCGTAAGCGATCTAATTTCTCAATACTAATTAGACAAACTCGTAGCCAGCGAAATCTCTTTCTACCTCATCAAAAGCTTTAAAAACATCAGCAGCATCGTCGCTTGTGACCATTTTCATGCGATATTCTTTAAAATGCGGAATACCTTTAAAATAATTGGTATAATGTCTTCGGGTTTCAAAAACACCCAGCTTCTCACCTTTCCAATCGATCGACATTTGTAAATGTCTTCTCGCAGCTTCAACACGTTCCTGCAGAGTTGGTGGCGCTAAATGTTCGCCTGTTTTAAAATAATGCTTTACTTCTCTAAAAAACCATGGATTCCCGATACTTGCACGGCCAATCATGGCACCGTCTAAACCGTATTCATCACGCATTTCTACGGCTCTTTCAGGAGTGTCTACATCTCCATTTCCAAAAACAGGAATATGCATTCGGGGATTATCCTTTACTTCAGCAATCGGCCTCCAATCGGCTTCGCCTTTATACATCTGGGCTCTGGTTCTTCCGTGGATAGAAATCGCTTTGCAACCAACGTCCTGTAAACGCTCGGCAACCTCAAGAATTTTTATGGAATCGTGATCCCAACCTAAACGGGTTTTAACGGTAATGGGAAGTTTAGTGTGTTTTACCATGGCTTCGGTTAAGGAAACCATTAAATCGATATCTTTCAAAATACCGGCACCGGCACCTTTAGAAACTACTTTTTTAACCGGGCAACCAAAGTTAATATCAATAATATCTGGGCCAGATTTTTCTACAATTTCAACAGATTCGAGCATCGATTCTAGATTTGCACCAAAGATCTGAATACCTACCGGACGTTCTTTTTCGTAAATATCCAGTTTCATCACACTTTTTGCCGCATCTCTAATCAAACCTTCAGAAGAGATAAACTCGGTATACACCACATCGGCGCCCTGTTCTTTACACAAAGCTCTAAATGGTGGATCACTCACATCTTCCATTGGTGCTAAAAGCAATGGAAACTCTCCTACATCTATATCTCCTATTTTTGCCACGTTCTTTTGTTTTTTAGAAAGTGCAAAATTAATAAATAAGATTGAAGAAATTAAAATTCAGGTAAACTACCTTTTTTCAAGTGCTTAGAGTTCTTTCTGAATGGACTTCAAATGATGAAAAATTACAAAAAATAGAATTAGAAAAACAAATTGCGCTACGATTACTTCAGCAAAAAACAGAGGTCAAAATTCGATAATTTCAGCCTATATTCTTTTGATCTTTATATGGAAAAATTAATCTATTGATTATCTGTAATTTGTAATAATTTGTTGTTTTCGTCATTCCGGACTTGATCCGGAATCTAATACTGTATTGAAAAACAAGCTATTGTGATGAGACCCTGAATCAAGTTCAGGGTGACCACACCTCATTATGATTTATTGCGGACATTCAATTAATCTAAGACATTTCTTTCCTGAAGCCTGGTTTCTTCATCGGCATTAATCGCTCGGCTATTATCGTTTAACCTGAAATTCCCAAAATTGTATCGTATACCAAAAGTGATTCTTCGCGTTTCAGAAATTGCATAAAATCCGTTATCCTGATTCAAATACTGACTTTGCAGCGGGATATTCATAGTTCTAAAAAGATCTTCAGCATTTATAGAAACCGAAATCTTATTGTTCATAAAAGTTTTACGTAATCCCAAATCCAATCCAAATTGTGGATCTTGATATTTATAGCTTCCGGCTAAAATATTGGGTAAAAAATAGGTGTTTACATTCCCACTAAATGTCCCGTCGCTGCCAAAATAAAAGTAGTTTCCTACGTTAACAAAAGTGCTAAACGTATCGATTTTGTAAGTTTCTGGAGCACTTTCTCTGGCATAAATCTGGTTTTCCATATAGAATCCAGATGCGTACGCATACAAGTAATACCAATCGGTCACAAAATTAGCATAAGTAATATCTAAACTGAATTGCTGAGTGTAATCTAAATTGTCGTTTAGCGTTCTTAAGATCTGATTTTGGTTATCCTGAAATGCTAAAACCGAAGGCGAATTATCTACCCTGTCCCAATACAAATCAAAAAACAATACGCCTTTATGCGAATAATTTAAAGATATCTTATTCGCGATACCCGGCACTAAAGAAGGATTTCCTTCTTTTACATTATTCTCGTTAATGTAATATTGAAACGGATTTAAACTCTGAAATCTTGGTCGCTCGATCCTTCTGCTATATTCTAAACTGATTGAATTCTCTTCGCCAACACTTCGCATTGCATAAAAAGTTGGGAATAACTGAAAATAATCCTGATCGTTTACTAGTCCGCTTTGAGTAGAAATCCCGGTAATATCAGTATACTCTCCTCGTAAACCAGCTTTTAAACTCCATTTCTCCCAATCTTTAGACGTACTAAAATAGGCTGCATAGATATTCTCGTCGTAATCTAAAGCATCTGAAAGATCATCTACCTGATCTAATAAACCATCATAAAAATCAAGACCACTATTAGAAGTAATTCCAGAATATTTGATTCCGGTTTCTAATGGCATACTTCCCATATTTGTGGTAATGTCTACCTGCCCGGTATAAATATCTGAGTTTTGAGAACCATGAGTTAAAATGGCACTATTTCTAATTTCACCACCATCGCCATTAAAATAAGAAGTATTTAGATCCTGATCCTGATTTTCATCAAATCGAATGTAATTGGCTTGTGCCGATAAAGTAGTTCCGCTTTCGCCTAAACTTGTAGCGTAATTGGCATTAAAAAGCATATTCTTGCCTTCATTTTCCAAACGACTATCGGTAGTAAAAAATGATACTAAAGCTTCTGAAGGATTATAAATATCTGTTCTTCCGCGAAGATCTGAGTCATTTTTTGGAGTGAAATTCAAGTTAGCGCTAAGGCTTAAACTACTTTTTTCTGAAAGCGTAAAATCCAGGATCGTGTTTAAACTATGTGCATAATTTTTAGTATCACGTTCAAAATCACCAAGCCATGTAGAATTTTCTGAGCCATCCTGCTCAAAATAAGTCACATTACTTTCGTCGTTCTTATAAATATTGTTGGCATTAAAATTATAACTCGCAAAAGCATTTACGTTATTGGTTTTATAATACTGGCTGGTTCCCAAACTATATTTTGGTAAAACTGCGATCGTATTCGAGGCATTTACACTTCCTTTATATCCTATCGACGGATTTTTAGACATTACGATATTTAAGATCGCACCACTACCTTCAGCTTCATATCTTGCAGGCGGAGTTGTAATCACCTCTACAGATTTTACATTTTCACCACTTAAACCAGATAGTAACTGCTCTAACTCGGCCGTAGATAAATAAACTTTTCGATCGTTAATATAAACTGTTGCAGGACGATTTTTAACTAATAATTCGCCCTGACTAACAATTACGCCTGGAGTTCGCTTTAAGATCTCAAAAGTGTTTAAACTTGAAATTACCGAGTTTTCGACATTAAAAGAAATTCGGTCTATTTTTCGCTCAATCTTAGGTTTTCTTGCTCTTACGGTTACTTCGTCTAAATTATTACTGGATTCTTTTAAAACGATTGTACCAAGATTGGTATTATCTTCAACTTCTACTCGTTTTAAATAATCTGAAAAACCTAAAAAACTAATTTTTAATACATAAGCATCGCGCTCTAAATCTTCAAAATGAAAACTCCCATCGTCTTCAGAAATAACTCCTTTTACTACAGAAACAGAGTCTTTTGCATTAAGTAAAATTACATTTGCAAAACTAACCGGATCGCTGTTTTCATCTATAATCTCTCCTGCAAGCTCACTTTGAGAAAATGCACGGTTAGAGATAAATAAACCAATCGCTAAAAGAGGCAGTAGTTGTAAATGTTTCATTCGGTGTAGTTAGCTTAGCATGGCAAATATATAGTTTTGAATAGAAAAGAGTAATCATTTACAAATAACTTTCCCTAAAAATTTAGGCTTAAAATTGCCAAATACTACTTGGAAATGAACAAATACCCTAAAAATTCTATCCTAATTATCAATAGAATCATATAAAACCTGCTGAATTTGCGTTCGCGTATTTAAACTATAAAGTCTTTGATTATCTCTGGTTGGCAATACCCTGTTCGACAAGAACACAAAAAGCAGCTCTTTGGCCGGATCCATCCAAACCATTGTTCCGGTAAAACCGGTATGTCCAAAACTAGCTGCACTGGCATCTTTGGCGGTATTATTTCCCGGGCCGGTATATTTTAAATTTGGCTTATCGAAAGCTATTGCGCGACGATTATTATTTTCTGGAAATTGTGTTTTGGTCCATTCCTTAAAGGTAGTTTCTTCAATGTATCGCTCTCCCCCGTATTCACCCATATTCAAATACATTTGCATTAGCTTAGCCAGGTCGTTTGCGTTAGAAAACAATCCTGCATTAGCTGAAACGCCGTCCATCATAATGGCTCCTTCATCGTGAACACTGCCGTGAATTGGTTCGTGTCTAAAATTAAAATCACTTTCAGTAGGAACAATTCTGGAAATGTCGAATTCTTCTGTTGGGCGATATCCTAAAGTTGTCGCACCTAATTTTGAGTAGAAATTTTCATTTAAATAGGTTCTGTAATCCTCATTACTCAAATTCTCTACGATCTGCGGAAGCAAATAAAAAGCAAGCCCCGAATATTTATATTCAGCTTTTTCTTCTAACGGAGACTTTTTTATCGCTTTATAAATCTTCTTTTTGTAATTGCGATGCAGCCACATATCGTTACTTATTTTTATAGGAAACCTGGCCGAAGAATCCTTTTTAAAGGTATTCCATTTATAACTTCCGTTTTTTCTTAAGGTATTTTGCCAAAAAGCAATCCAGGGTTTAAAACGTGCCTGATGTGCAAAAATTTGTCGAAAAGGAACATCAGCTTTATTAGAATTTTTGAAGTAGGGCAAATAATCGTCGATCCCATCTTCTAAACTGAATTTACCTTCGTCGTGCAATTTCATTAAGGCAGGTAAAGCTGAAGAAATTTTAGTTACCGATGCCAGGTCGAATAGATCTGAAGCCTGAGTTTTTACCGTATCGCTGTATTTGTGCAAACCATAGGCTTTTTGAAAAACGATCTTTTCGTCTTTTGCGATCAAAACCACTCCGCCAGGAATCGCTTTAAGATCCATGGCCTGCTGCATTAAAGAATCGATCCCATTTTGTAGAAAATCGGCATTCATCCCTGCATCTTCTGGTGCGGTGTATGAAAACCGAATCTTTTCTGATGTTTCTACGCCATCGCCAGCTTTAAATTTATCGCCAACGCTTACCGGAAGTTTACCATCAGCTTTAAATCCGCCAAAAATGAGTTGCGCTGCCTTTTGTTGCGATAATTCAGAATCCTGATAAGCTTCAATTACTACTGAAGCTTCTTCAATATTGTCGATTTTATTCAGCGTATACGGATTTTTAAAAATGCTAAAAATAGTATGCTCATTTTGTGCAATTTCAGCAATAAATTTTAAAACCGCATTTGAATACTGAATGCTGTTTCTAGGATATTTACTGTGATCGTGTAAACCGGCAATCACTACGTTATAATTCTTTAATTTTTCTTTTACTGCGGAAATCTGACTCGCACTGGCTTCATTTTTAAGCTGAAAATGATCGATCTTAGTATACCAGCCTAAATTTTCCTGAAAAGTGGTTTTCTTTTCGGCCCCGATTGAAATACTCGCAATTTTTAAGGTATCCAATCTTCGAAGCGGAATCATTTCCTGCTCATTTTTTAAAACCGTAAGCGATTTTTCAACCAATTTCTGCTGAATATATTTCGCGTAAGAATTATTCAATTCTTTATCGATATTCGCTGTTTTAAGCGCCTCATATTTATGTAAACCTACCCATTGTTTTACCGCCAGCACTTTTCGGCATTTTTCATCGATATCTTTTTGAGAGATCACACCCTGATTTATCGCTTTTCTAACTTCAGCAATAGCTTTTGGAACATCTTCTGTAAACTCTAGTAGATCGTTTCCGGCAATAATCGCTTTTTTATCCACAACGCCTGGTTCATTTCCGGTAGTTACGCCTTTCATGTTCATGGCATCGGTTACGATCAAACCTTTAAAACCAAGCTTCTCTTTTAAGATTCCGCTAATGATCTTTTTAGATAAAGTTGAAGGTACACCGCTACTATCCAGCGCCGGAATATTTAAATGCGCCACCATCACACCACCAATCCCAGCATCGATCAATTTCTTAAAAGGATACATCTCTAAACTATCCAATCTTGAAAACGGATGGTTTATTTGTGGTAAAGCTTTATGCGAATCGGTATCGGTATCGCCATGCCCGGGAAAATGTTTGGCGGAGGTTAAGATCTTTTGATCCTGCATCCCTTTCATATAAGCGATTCCCTTTTCTGCTACTTTTTCTTTATCCTCTCCAAAGCTTCGGTAATTGATCACCGGGTTATTGGGATTGTTGTTTACATCTACCACAGGAGCAAAATTCATGTGCAGGCCGGTTCGTTTTATTTGGCGCGCTACTTCTTCTCCCATTTTATATAATAAAGTGTCATCCTGAATCGCACCTAGAGCCATTTGATAAGGGAAACTAATCGTATTATCCAAACGCATTCCCAAGCCCCACTCGGCATCAATTGCTCCAAGAAGTGGAACTTCAGAAACTAACTGATAATCGTTCATTAACTGCACCTGTTTTTTCGCAGTTCCCTGAAAGAAAATGAGTCCGCCAATCTTTTGCTCTTTGATCAACTTTAAAATTTCTTCTTTATGTTTCGAATCTCGATTAGAATAAGCCGCTACCATAATAAGTTGGGCTATCCTTTCATTGGGAGATAACTTCTGCATTACAGAATCTACCCATTTACTATTGGTATATTCTAAAAATTCGGGTTGCTGTTGTGCGTAAGAACTGAATTGAATTCCGCAGCAAACAATGGTGGTTAGAAATAATTTCTTAAGAGAAAATAATCGCATTGGGTTAGGTTTAAACTTTGATATAAATTTTCTTTTTATCTAAAATATAGGCAATAAGCCACATGAACACTAAAAATAATAACGCATATAAAAATGATGCATTATAAGGAGATAACCAGCTTAGAAATAAATTTTGATAAATCCAGCTCTTTAAAGAGGTATCGCCAATAAATATAAGTCCCATTGTTAGTACTACAACTCCGGAGAGTACAAAAATGAAAAGTGGATTTTTACCAAAAGGTTCAAAAAATCGTGACCAGGATTTAATTCTGGCAATTTCTAAAACACCAATAAGAATACTAAGGATAATTAAATCCCAGCCTGTACTTAAAACTACATAAGTGCTCGTCCAGATAGGTTTATTAATAGGTAAATATAAATCCCAAACAAGAGCAAGAGCGATCATCGCCAAACCACAAAGAAATAATTGAATTACCAGATTTTTCTTGTTTTTAGTCTGCTGAATAAAAACACCCGCCAGATAACCAAAAATAACGTTTACCACTGCCGGAAGGCAGCTAAGTAAACCTTCAGGATCAAACGGAATTCCATAACCGTGATAAACATTTTCCTCGTTAAATAGTAACTGATCGAATTTTAAAGCGGCATTTGCTTCAAGGCTATAAGGGTCGCTTCCGCCAAAAAACAACAATAAAAACCAATAAAAAAGTAAGATGAAAATCGATAAAAAAACGAGCCATTTTTTATTCAAAAATCGAATGGCTATCGCTGCCAATAAATAACAAATGGCGATTCTTTGCAAAACTCCCATAATCCGGATATCCAGAATATTCTTCAGTATAAAATTTCCTTCAATCCGCCTAACAAAAGGATAATAAGAAATGGCTAAACCTATTAAAAATATGATTGCTGCTCGTTTAAACGTTTTCGTAAAAAATTTAGAAGTGCTCCACAAACTCATTTTTTTAAAGCTAAAGCTCATCGCATTTCCTACAACAAATAAAAAAGTGGGAAAAACAAGATCTGTTAGCGTAAAACCATGCCAAGGCGCATGTTTAAAAGGTGCATAAATTGTAGCCCAACTTCCAGGATTATTAACCAGTATCATAAGGGCGACCGTCATTCCGCGAAGAATGTCCAGAGATAAATAGCGAGAGTGAGAAGGCATAGGTATTAAAATAAAATAAAGCTTTATTGCTTTCCTTAAAATTACAAAATTTAATTAAAAGAACAATCTTTACTAAAATTTTACATTAAGTCTTTTCTAAACTAAATTTTTTATATACTTTTATTTTTCAGAAATTTAGTTCTTTGCAAAAAGAATTAAATTTTTAACAAAAGGCTTAAAGCCTTGCATTTTCCGACATGTATGAGTCTAAATTTACAGGATTTTCTAATAGAAGATGCTCAACTCGAAGAAATGAGCAATGTTGAACGCAAAAAGGTTCATCAAAAAACAAGAATCATAAAACATATGTTTCTTAATGGTGACACCTCTAATGCTGAAATTTGTACAAAATTTGGTATAAGTCTTCCTACTTCTATGGCCCTTATCAACCAATTACTGGAAGATGGTATGGTTATAAAAAAAGGACGTGGAAAATCTGAAGGTGGCCGTAAACCAGATCTTTATGGTTTAAAAGAACATTCCTTTTTTGTATTAAGCATACATATAGAGCGCTTCAAGATAAAACTGGCACTTATAGATAATAATCACAGTATTGTAAAAGAAGAAATCCTGGAAACACAGATTTCTACCAACTCCAATATTGTAGATCTTTTATACGACTTTTCTGAAGAGTTTTTAAAAGCTTCAGAAATAGATCATAATAAAATCATGGGCGTAGGCATTAGTATGCCTGGTCTTGTATCTTCAGAAGAAGGAAAAAACTTCACCTATTATTTAACCGAACAGGATCCTGCTTCGCTTAGGGATAAATTTGAAGATAAGTTTCAAAAACCGGTAGCTATTTTAAATGATGCCAAGAGTGCATCTTTAGCCGAGTTTCATTTTGGCCTAGCTAAAGAAAAACAAAATGTGCTGGTAATCTCTATGGATTGGGGTGTAGGTTTAGGTATTATTATGGGTGGTAAAATTCATTCTGGAGTTTCTGGTTTTGCGGGTGAATTTGGTCATATTCCTATGGTAGAAGACGGAATTTTATGTCACTGCGGAAAAAGAGGTTGTTTAGAAACCGAAGCTTCTGGACTTGCTCTTGTTAGAAAGGTAAAAGAAGGACTTAAAGAAGGCCAAACCTCTATTTTAAACAATCTTAGCCAGGAAGATTTAGAGAAATTAGAGCCAGATACAATTATTGAAGCGGCCAATAAAGGCGATCAATTTGCGATAAATTCCCTTTCTGAAATAGGAATGAGCCTTGGTAAAGGTATTGCTATTCTTATCCAGATCTTTAATCCAGAACTTATTGTGCTGGAAGGAAAAATCGCCAAAGCAAAACAGTTTATTACTACTCCTATTCAGCAATCTATGAATATTTATTGCATGATGCAGCTGAAGGAAAAAACAAATATAGAATTATCGAATCTTGGAAATAACTCGAGCCTTTACGGTGGTACGATTGCAGTTATGGATAGTATTTTCAAGAATCAAATTACAACGATTAAATCACATTTAAGTTAAAATAAATACTCATGGCCAGATTAAATCTCTTAGAAGAAACACGTTTTGAGAAGCTCCCCGTAAAAGTTTACAAAGACGAGCTATCTGCTTCTAAAAAAGTTGCAAAGCGTATTGCTAAGATTATTAAAAAAAGACAGGAAAAAGGGAAGAAAGCTGTTTTAGGTCTAGCAACCGGAGCTACTCCCGTAAAAGTTTATGAGGAACTTATTCGTCTTCATAAAGAAGAAGGGCTTAGCTTTAAGAACGTTATTACCTTTAATCTGGACGAATATTATCCAATGCAGCCAGACGAGAACCAGAGCTACGTAAAGTTCATGGACGAAAATCTGTTTAACCATGTGGATATTCCAAGAGAAAATATCAATATCCCAGATGGGACACTTGCCAAAGAAGATATTGCAGATTTCTGCCTTAAATACGAAGAGAAAATTACTGAAGTTGGTGGTTTAGACCTTCAAGTGCTTGGTATTGGTAGAACAGGACATATTGGTTTTAACGAACCTGGTTCTGCTCCTAACAGTGGTACACGTTTAGTAACCTTGGATGATCTTACAAGACGTGATGCTTCTCGTGATTTTGGTGGTAAAGAAAACGTTCCTACCAAAGCCATAACTATGGGAATTGGTACCATCTTTAAAGCTCGCGAAATTATTTTAATGGCCTGGAGCAAAAAGAAAGCTCCAATCATTAAAAAGGCTGTTGAAGGTGAAATCTCTGGAAGCGTACCAGCAACTTATCTTCAATTAAACGATCATGTAGAGTTTATTTTGGATGAAGATGCAGCTTCAGAATTAACAAGATTCGACACTCCATGGTTAGTAAAAGATTGTAGCTGGGATAAAGATCAAATTAAGAAAGCTGTAATCTGGTTATCAAATGAAGTTGGGAAACCAATTTTGAAGTTAACTGACGAAGATTACAACAGCCACGGTATGGCGCAGCTGGCTACAGAAAAAGGGCCTGCTTACAATATTAATATCGACGTATTTAATCAATTACAACATACGATTACCGGTTGGCCAGGTGGAAAACCAAACGCAGATGATACGCAACGTCCAGAACGTGCTGAACCTGCTAAAAAACGTTCGATTATCTTTAGCCCACACCCAGATGACGATGTAATTTCTATGGGAGGTACTTTTATTAGATTGGTAGACCAGGGACATGATGTACATGTGGCTTATCAAACTTCTGGAAATACCGCAGTTTGGGATACCGATGTATTGCGTTATGTTGAGTTTGCGATCGATTTTAATAGAAGTATTGGTGAAGATACCAGCAAACTAGAAGAGATCTACGATAACTTCAATAAGTTTATTACTGAAAAGCGTCCAAATGATATTGATCTTCGTGAGATCATGGACGTAAAAGGTTTTATTAGAAAAACTGAAGCGATCGCTGGTGCTCGTTATGCAGGCTTAGTAGATGATAATATTCATTTTATGGCTTTACCATTCTACGAAACTGGTAAAAAAGTAAAAAGCCCTGTGACTGAAGAAGACGTGAAAATTACGATGGAATTACTTCAAAAAGTAAAACCTCATCAAATCTTTGCTGCTGGTGATTTTGCAGATCCACATGGTACTCATATTGTATGTTTCAATATAATTATTGAAGCGATGAAACGTCTTCGCGAAACCGAAGAATGGACAAAAGACTGTTGGTTATGGATGTATCGCGGTGCATGGCAAGAATTTGATATCCACGATATCGAAATGGCCGTTCCGCTTTCTCCACAAGAAGTGGCTAGAAAACGTGAAGCGATCTTTAAACACCAATCACAAAAAGACACTCCGGTATTCCCTGGTGACGACGAACGTGAATTCTGGGTACGTGCCGAAGAAAGAAACAGCGAAACCGCAATGTCTTACCATAACTTAGGACTTGCAAATTACGAGGCGATAGAAGCCTTTGTTCGTTGGAAATTCTAGTACAGTTTTAACCAAGATTCCGTATTTTGGTAACAAACTGTTACGATGACATATTTTAGAAAAATTTTGATTTTAGGAGGTTTGGGTTTGATGATCTCATGTTCTTCAAACCCTTACCGAACTACCAACAAAGTATATAAAAAGAAGGCGAAAGCCTATGCAAAAGAACTTAGTAGATTCCCACTAGAGGAAACCCAGACTGATTCCGCACTCAATTTTGGTGAGTACCCTGTGGGAACTACTAATTTTAATCTTCGACGCCCAAATTTTGTAGTGATCCACCATACAGCACAGGATTCTACAATTCAAACCTTAAATACATTTACCATCCCAAGAACTTCGGTAAGTTCACACTATGTCATTGGTGATGATGGCGAGGTTTTTCATATGCTGAATAATTATTATCGCGCATGGCATGGCGGTATTGGCCAGTGGGGACACACTACAGATCTTAACTCTTCTTCTATTGGAATCGAACTGGATAATAATGGTAAAGAAGTCTTTTCTGAAGCTCAAATTTCAAGTCTGCTTGATGTTTTAAAACAATTAAAAGAGGACTATAAGATCCCTGCGGAAAACTTTATAGGACATCTTGATATTGCTCCTGGAAGAAAAGTAGATCCAAGTGCCGATTTCCCTTGGAAACGTTTAGCTGAAGAAGGCTACGGAATTTGGTATGATGAAGATAGTATCGAAAACATACAATATGAGCATGAGTTTTTTACAGAAAATCCGCTAAAAATCGATAATATCGACCCTGTTTTTAAACGGCGAATTGCCTTAATGGACAGGTATTTATTTCCCAACCTAATCCCGGACGATTTTAATATCGCAGAAGCACTAAGAATTATAGGTTACAACATCGACGATCTAGATGCCGCGATCAAAAGCTTTCAAATTCATTTCCTTCAGGAGAAAGAGAACGTAGAGGGTATTTTAAATGCTGACGAGATCAAAATTCTGTATAATTTATACCGAAAATCGCTTTAATTAGAAGTTAGAATTTAGATCGCTTCGCTGTTAGATGTAAGATTTATTTTGAACGCTTAATGTTCAATAAAATATATTGTCACTTCGAGTGATTTTAGTGAAGTGATAACGAAACTAAAAGTGTATCGAGAAGTGGATTGAAGTTAGAATTTAGATCCCTTACGCTATTAGAATATAGAGTCTAGAAAATAGACACCAGAATCAGGAGTAAGGATTTTGTAGCGCTTGTCATTTCGATCCTGCCAGCCGGCAGGCGGGTGAAGCGTAGCGAAACGGAGAAATCTATTTTATCAATTGAGATTTCTCGACTCCATTTCATTACGCTCGAAATGACAAATAACTGCAAATAAAAAAGACCAAAAATCAGGAGTCAAGATTATATAATTTAGAAGTTAATTTTTGCAGAAAGCTGACCGCTGATCGCTAACAAATAAAAACTGTTCACTGTAAACTTTTCGTCATCTCGACCAAGCCTAGCCCACAAGCAGGCGTAGTGGAGAGATCTGTTTCGAAACGTAAATAAGATTGAGATTTCTCCGTTTCGCTCCGCTCCAGTCGAAATGACAAATCGCTGTTGACAAAAAATCAGAAGTCAAATTTATACAATCTCAGCATCAATACTGCTAAAAGCTGTAAACTGTAAACCGTCAACTAAAAATCTACTCCGTAAAAATATCCTGTTCTTTTAAATACTGTAATCCTTTGTCTTTTTCGTTTAAGATTCGTTTAGATCGCAGGTAACGATTATAGTTGTATTCGTCGAAATCTTCAGCGGTGGTGTCCATCGTGCTTATGTGCACATCACCCATCGAATGAATAAATTTTTGATCGCCAATCCACATTCCAACATGAACAACTCGCTCTTTTGTAGAATCTGTAGCTGGTCTTCCGAAGAATAATAAATCTCCGGCAACAAGATTTTCAAAGTTCCTAGTAGAATCCACTAAAACTCCGGTGTGTACCTGTTGTGAAGCATCACGCGGAATCACCATTCCGTTTAAAAAGTAAACTGTTTTGGTAAAACCACTACAATCTACTCCTTTTGGCGAAGTTCCTCCCCATAAATATGGTAACCCCATTAATTTTTCACCTGTTGAAATTAGCGATTCTCCATCCACTTCTAAATCGGCTAACCAGGTTTTATAAGGTTTTGCGTCAGATTTTGGAACATAAGCAGTCCGGCCATCGGGATAAGAAATCTCGTAGAAATTTCCGTTTTCAGCAGTAAGTTCTAAAATATTACCGGCAACAAGATCTGAAACCACCTCAGCATCATTTTTAGCCGATTTTAGCGATTTTCCATAGGGATTTAAATAGATCAACTTTTCTTTAGATTTCCAGTCAGAAAACGCTTCTTTGGTCATATTCTGAATACCACCGTAATCTACCCAGGCTAGGTAACCATCTGGCGACTGAATATAATACCAACTTCCCTCCTTTTTATAAACTTTCACCGGCATCCCCAAAGTAGCTTGTGTCACTAACTGCGAAGCATGGCGTGGTTCTTCACGAAGATTCGCTACTGAAATTTTGATTACTCCCATCGTTTGATCTTCTAAACCTTCAGCATCAGGTAAAGTTTCGATATTCGACGTGAATTTTATTCCTTTTTGATTGAGTGTTTTTTCTAAATCTTCAGCAGCTTCAGGCATATTGGTTTCGCCTTCGATCGTAAACCCATCAGCATTTTTTTCAGCTTCAAAATCGAATAACGCCACTCTGCCATCAGGTGCATAAACATTTTCTAAACTATCGATAATAACTTGCGCTTCGTTCTTTTCTTCGGAAGCTGTTTCCGTTTTTTCATTACAGCTTAGCAAAACCGCGGTTAAAGCCAATGTCCAAAAACTATATTTTTTTATCTTCATTTTAAATATCATTAATCAATTCAATACTAAATCTCAAACCCTATAGGATGAGATCCTGAATCAAGCCCGCCTGCCGGCCGGACAGGTTCAGGATGACGTATTATTCAAATTTAAACAATTTTACACCGGTACCATTTTCTGTAGGATAAATCACTTTTTCTGAAGTAATTTTCACTCCGGTTGAAGTATCATTTTTCAACAACAAAGCACCGTCCATATCTACAAAATCGAGCATAGGAGCAAGTTGTGCAATCGCCGAAATCCCAACGGTCGATTCGGTCATACATCCCACCATCGTTTTTAAACCAAGAGATTTTGCTTTTGCGATCATTCGTAATGCCGGGGTAATTCCGCCACATTTGGTGAGTTTTATATTTACACCATGAAAACGATCGGTACACTTTTCAACATCGCTTTCTACAATGCAACT
This sequence comes from Zunongwangia atlantica 22II14-10F7, assembly GCF_002094855.1. Lineage (GTDB taxonomy): Bacteria > Bacteroidota > Bacteroidia > Flavobacteriales > Flavobacteriaceae > Zunongwangia > Zunongwangia atlantica. The sequence goes on along the minus strand of NZ_ARYN01000010.1, from coordinate 170,109 downwards.
TTCGTCGGCAATCACCGGTAAACCTGATTTTTCATAAAGTATTTTTTGACCATCAAGATCATCTACCGGAAGCGGCTGCTCTAAAAATTCAACATTTAGTTCTTTTAAAATATGGCTGTTTTCGATCGCTTGTTTTGCATTCCACGCTACATTCGCATCGATCCTAAAAACAGAATTTGTATGTTTTCGAAGCTCTTTTATAATTTCGATATCATGATCTGTTCCTAACTTGATCTTATATAACGGCCACGGAAAATCCTTAATCTTACGAATCATTTCTTCTGTTGAAGCAATTCCTATCGTGTAACTGGTTTGAGGCGCTTCAGAAGGATCCAAATTCCACAATTTATAGAGCGGTTTTTGCTTTCTTTTTCCATAGAGATCGTGCAAGGCCATGTCTAAAGCACAAAGAGCGAAAGTTTCAGTCCTTAATTCAGGATAAAGCTTTTCCCAGATCACTTCGGGAGGTTCTTCAATATGATTTTCGACGATATTCTCTACTTTTTTCAACGACTCGATCATCCCTTCTACCGTTACTCCATAATACGAAGTTGCGGCTGCTTCGCCAAAACCGGTAAAACCATTATGAGATACAGAAACCACCAAACTTGGCTGCACATCACGCGAAGCATGACTAATCCTAAAGGTATCCTTTAACTGCAGCTGATATTGGTGATATTCGATCTTCATTTTATCGATTTATTCCAGAATAATTTCTTTAAAATCACTTTGATTCCCGGTGCGATCTACCGCTGTAATCCCGATTTTCGATAATTTCACCTTCTTTTCTCCAACCAAGTAAGAAAGCGTGGTTTTAAGCTCAGAAAGCTGATCGTTATTCAGAATCTTAAAATCCCATTTACTGCCTTCGTACTGAAAATATAACACCCATCTAAAAACATCATTTTCACTTGGATGTTCCCAAGAGATTCGTAGCGTATTTCCATCAAGATTAGTTGAAACTTCAGGTGATTTTGGTGCTTTATTATCCATCCAAGGGCTTGGTGGCACCAAAGCCGGTTTTCTGAAATAGTTTTCGGCTAAAGCTTTTTCAGCTTCTTTATCGTTCATCAACGCTTTAAGATTCCACAATACAGCCCCGGGATCTTTAGCTAACATTCCGCGAGTGATTAAAATCTGATTGAACAATTCATTTTCGTAACCTTCTTCTTCGATCAAACCGGCATTAATTCCCGGCCAAACATGTCGGTTTTTAGTATTTTCTTCTTCCCACCAGTTTAATAAAACCGGGAAACTTTGCGGAGTTTGATCGGTCTTCCAATACAACTGTGGCGTTAGATAATCTACCCAGCCTTCGTTTAGCCATTTTTTAGCGTCGGCGTATAACTTTTCGTATTGATCGTAACCGGCGATAGATTGCGGATAACCGGGACGCCAAATCCCAAACGGACTAATCCCGAATTTCACAAAATCCTTCTCTTTTTTAACCAATTTCGCCACACGTTCGATAAAATCATCTACGTTTTTACGACGCCAGTCTCCCCTGCTCAATTTTCCACCTTCAGCTTTATAGCTATTCCAGCTTTGATCGTCTGGGAAATCTTTACCGCCATTATAAGAATCGTAAGGATAAAAATAATCGTCGAAATGAATTCCATCTACATCATATCTTTGTACCAAATCTTCGACAACTGCTGCCGTACGATCCTGAACATCTTTACGAGCAGGATCCATCCAGTACATTCCGTTTTGAAGTTTTACCACCATCTCTGGATTTTCTTTCACTACGGAAGCTTCGCTAATTTCGCCACCGGTGGTGTGATACGCCCGATACGGGTTTAACCAAACATGCAGTTCCATCCCTCGTTTATGTGCTTCGTTGATCCAAAAAGTTAGTGGATCGTAAAAAGGTTGTGGCGCTTTTCCCTGCTGCCCGGTGATGTAATAAGACCAGGATTCTATATCGCTTTGATACAAAGCATCGGCCTGCGGACGCACCTGAAAGATCACCGCATTATAGTTATGATTCGCTAAAAAATCTAACAATTTTATGGCTTCACTTTGTTGCTGAGCGGTTGACAAACCAGAGCGTGACGGCCAGTTAATATTGGCTACAGTTGCAATCCATGCCGCACGAAATTCGGCTACATCGATTGGTGGTTCGCTTTTTAAAATTTCTTCTTCTACCTCAACTTTTTTTGGTAATTCTTCCGGGCTAACTTCAGCAGGTATTGTGGTGTCAACTTCAGTTTCTTTATCTTCTTTAGGAATTTGCGTTTCTACAACTTCCGGCTGATTCTCTGGCTGAGAAGTTTGAACCGTTTGCTGCGTTTTACAGGAGAAAAGGAGGAGAGAAAATGTTGCTAATACTGCTGCTGAGTAGGGTTTTCTAGTTTTCATAAAATTAAATAGACATCTCACAATATTAAACAAAAGAAAGAGATATAGAAATGAATCTATTCTCTTTCTTGCACAAACTAAACTGAAATTATCTATCTCTCCAATAGTCGATATGACTTGAGCTTGGATCTTCTGAATATGTACCTCTTATCTGTGTGGTATAAACTCTACCCAGACTTGCCAGGGTTAAACCATGCTGAATAAAAGACTCTGATTCCTCTGGATCATAATCTGTTCCTGAAGGAAATACCTTAAAAGTATAACTTCCCGGTTCTAACTCTGTATAATCCCCGGCGCTCATATAAGTAATTCCCTGTCCCAGAGAAATTACCTGGGCATCTTCAGCAGGAGAATTTTCTGTTTCTGGTACTGCAGCTCTTATTGCATAAACATCTACGCTAAAAGGAATATTTGCCATTGTATTTACAAATCTCCAGTAAATTAGATCGTGATTAGGTTCAGGTAAATTATCCTCTATAAAGGCTATTTCGTAATTATCTGCAATTCCTACTAAATATGCTGAATAATAATTTTGAGCTTCAGTTGTGATACTTGTTGAAGCCAGATCTTGATCATCTAAAGTTCTTACCTGCAAATCTCCACTTCCAGATGGAATCACTGCATAAGCATTACTTGGATAAACTGATGTATAATCTAAAGCCTGTTCTTCGTCTTCACTAGAACTATTTGCTGCAGTAATTTTTTCATCATTTAAAAAGAAACCGGCATCTGGAGCGTCTTCAGCATGAAAAAAGAATTTTACATAACTCATTTCTCCAGCTACTGGTTCTGTCACTTCGGGAATAGCATTTTCTTCGCATCCAAGGACTAATGATGCTAAAAATGCTATGACTAAAAATCTTGCTGATGTTTTTCTCATAATATTTCTTTTATTCGATGATACTAAACCAGGTTTCGTAGGTATGATAATCTTCCTCGAAAGCATTCAATTCTTCCAAAGCTTCCTGATTCCACATATATTCTGAATTATATCTTGGTCTTGCTCTATAAGCAGGCTCGCCATTATTTGCTTCATATAAAGGATCTGGTAGGGCAAATCCCTGATAAATTGCTTCGCTCTCGTCTTCTACTCCTACATCATAGTGATATCTTCTCATATCAGACCAGGTTTCAAAGAATCCCCATCCCCAGGTTGAGATATATTTTTGAAGCATGATCTTAGATAAAGTTAATCCTGAAGGTGTATCTGGAAATATTACATCGCTGCTTTCCATCAATGCTCTTCTTTGATCGTAAACAGCCTGATCTGGTGCGTAAGATCTGGCAAAGTCTAAATGTGAATTAACACCTTCTTCATAGGCCTCTAAAGCTAATCCCATATCGCCATCTAAATAAGCTGCCTCAGATTTTATGAACTGCAATTGAGAATACGTCATTAGTGGAAACTCAGCTTCATTATTAAAGAAATAAATTTGTGGTGAAGGATTGCTTCCTCTATAACCTTCTTCATTCCAAAAGTTTTTAGGAACCATATCTGCTTCAGCCGTTGTCCATTCGTTAATACCCACATCTGGAGAAATTCCGCGATACATCCCATCTGGCGATGTAGCTAGCATTGATGTAATTCTAGGGTCATTTAAGTATTCTTCTTCAGCAGTAAAAACAGGATCCTGACCTAATAGAGTGGGATCCTGAAAAGCAGGATTACTTCCATTTAATAAGCTAAGGATAAATTTTGTTTGCCTATAATATCCAATATTGCCTCTTAACGGGCCAAAAAAATTGGTATTAGAACTTACGGTTCCCTGAAAACCAATCATCGCATTATCGTCGTTACCGGCCAATGCCTGATCTACATATCCTATTACTTCCTGAGGATCGTAAGAACTCTTGTTCGTTAAACGGTGGGCATTAATAGCCAATAAACCATACGCCAGTTTTTTCCATTTTTCTTTATCTCCCTGAAAAATTAAATCTGCTTCTGTTAATCCAGAATCTTCAGGAGATAGTCCATCTGTTCTATCTAAACTTTCTATACCCAACAAAAGTAATCGCTGAATTTCTTCGTAAGCTACAGATTGATCGTCGTAATCAAAAGTTCTTCTATCTGGATCAAAAGCCTGTGTAACAATAACAGGACCATGATAATCTGTAAGCATTTGCCATCCAAAAGCTCTTAAGATATATCCAACGCCAACAAATCCATACTTCTTATTAAGTTCTCCACTTCTAATCATGTCTGAAAGATTGTATCCCATACTCCAGTATACCGCTCTCCATAATTGAGCATAAGAATCTGATAACGGATTAGAATGTAAATTCAATGAGTATGCATTTCCAGATGTGTATGCCCAGTTTTGAGTATAAAAACCTGTAAATCTTCCATCCCATTGTATTGCTACTACAAACTCGGATTCTATTTGAGGAAGAAAAAGTTCTGGCTGTAAAAGCGCATCTGGCCCATTGGGATTGGTATTTACATCTAAATACTCTTCACAACTAATGGTACAAGTACCTATTAATAAAAGTAATGCTATATATATTCTATTTTTCATCTTTTCTTGTTTTAAAATCCTGCTCTTATACCAATATTGTAACCTCTTGGTAAAGGAAAGTTACCGTAATCTAAACCTACACCACCGGCTCCTCCTACCGCAGCAGAGTTTCCGTTTCCTACTGGATCTAACCCAGAATAATTGGTTACTAAGAATAAATCTGTTCCGGTTAAGAACACACTTGCACTTTTAAACACATTTGTTTTCTCTAATAATTTTGAAGGGAAGTTATAAGAGAATGTTACGTCACGTAATCTCATCCAATTAATATCTTTTTCTATAAAACTTTGATATGGATATATTGAAGACCAGTAACTTGAATTTCTTGAAAGGTCAATTGGAATATTATTTTGTGTAGGATTGGCACTATTTTCAAGACCATCCCTTAAAACCCCGTCTACGATTCTTGGAGTTTCCCTGTCTAATGTTCTTTTACTTAAACCACGTGTAGTTAAGTAATATTCGGTTGCATTATACACATCACCTCCTACTCTAAAATCTAATAAGAAATCTAATGCGAATTCTTTATATCTAAAGGTATTTGAAAGACCTATTTTAAAATCTGGATTTCGATCTCCTACGACCACCCACTCTTCTGTATTTAAAATTGGTAAACCAGAAGATGGATTAACTAAGACTTCACCAGCTTCATTTCTTTCATAGTCATAACCCGTAAATGTAGTTAATGGCCCACCTACTCTAGATCCAACTCTTACGTTACCATAAAGCCAAGTATCTGAATTATAAAATTCCTGAACATCTGCCGGCAGACTTACTAACTCACTCCAGTTTTTCGTAAAGTTTGCTCTAATATCCCAGGAAAAATCTTTGTTAAGTATTGGTGTTCCGTTCAATTGAATCTCTACACCTTCATTTTTTATTTCTCCAGCGTTAAATGTCATTAAAACAAAACCAGTAGCGTAACTTAACCTTAGATTTTGTACAATTTGATCTTCAGATTTCTTATTAAAATAAGTAGCATCTAAACTTAATCTGTTATTAAAAAATTTAAGCTCGGTACCAAATTCATAAGAAGTAGTCATTTCTGGCATTAAATTTAAACTAGGCCCTGTAAACCCATATCTAAAACCACCTCCCGTAGTTTGTGCTGGTTCGTAGTAAGGTCTTATGCTATAAGGGCGGGCATCTTTACCTACCTGTGCTATAGATCCTCTTAATTTACCATAAGTTAAAACATCGCTGTCTTTAAACATATCCAGTTCAGAGAAGATAAAACTTAAACCAGCAGAAGGATAAAAGAAAGAATTATTTTGTACTGGTAATGTAGAACTCCAGTCATTTCTACCGGTTAAGGTTAAATACAACATATCGTTATATCCAATATTTAAACTTCCAAAAGCTCCTACTAATCTTCTTTCGGTTAAATTATTAAAAGCTCGGTGCGTTTCAAGATCTGTATTATTTATAGACCAAAGATCTGGTGCCTGGAAATCCTGACCGCTGGCTGCCGCACTAAATGTATTATAATCGTATACCGCACTTCCCAGTTTAAAATCTATGCTAATATCCTGATCAAAAATTGTTGGTGTATGGAATTGCGCATAATATTGATACGTTAAGTTTCTTGTAGTTATAAGTGACTGATCGAACAAGCCACCATAATCCAAACCAGTATTAGATTCAGGATGTCTTACAATCGTATTTTTTTGAGTAAAATAATCTACCCCAACCTGGCCTACAAGTCTAAACCAATCTGTAGGCTCTGCAGTAATACGAGTATTCAATTTATAACGATCTACCAAAGAGCTAAATTGATTGCTATTTACATTGAAAAAAGCATTCTCTACAGCATCTGCATATTCAGCATAATTTCGGCGATCACCACCTTCAGTTAAATAATTACTTGCATCATCTGTTGATGGCCATAGTAACAAATGTAAAAGAGGACCTCCTCCACCTCTAAAGGCCTGTTCATTATCAGATCTTGTATAATCAAAAGTAACATCTGCGGTTAGAAAATCTAAAAAGTTAGCGGTTACTGCCGAAGATAAATTTAGCTTCTCTAAACTTGTATTTGGTACAAAACCCTGGGCATCTGTATTTGATGCTGAAATTCTATACTGTGTTTGTTCAGATCCTCCTGAAAGTGAAATATTATGTTTTTGTGTAAATGCATCCTGAAAAAAGTTCCCTATGTTATCGTAAAACTGCGTTCCTTCAGGATATTCAGCTCCAAAATAATACAAACTTTCATCAGCATCACTGGTAAATCCATTAGCTCCCCTACCATATTTTTGCTGAATTTCCGGATATTTTACAATACGGTCTAACCTAAAACTATTACTATAATCTAGCTTACTAACCCCTGCTTTCCCTCTCTTTGTAGTAATTACTACTGCTCCAGAAGCTGCTTCGATTCCGTATAAAGCTGAAGCTTCAGGGCCTTTAAGTATAGTAATATTTTCTATATCTTCAGGATTAATATCTGCTCCCCTATTGGTAAAATCAACTCCTCTGTCATTTAAAGCTGTACCACTATTTAATGATGAAGCAAATACGCCTGTAGAAGTTGTAGAGTTACTAATTGGTAAACCATCTACAACAAATAATGGCTGGTTACTACCACTTAATGAACTTATCCCTCTAATTACCATCGATGTTGAAGCACCTGGAAGTCCGGAAGTCGAGTTGATTTCTACACCAGGAACTCTACCTGCCAATGCGTTTATAAAATTTTCTCTTTGTGTTTGGGCAACGGTTTCCCCTTTAACTTCGGTTACAGCATACCCAAGAGCTTTCTTCTCTTGTTTTATACCAAGTGCAGTTACCACTACCTCATCTAAGCTTTCTCTATCAACAGCCATGGTGACGTTAAATTCTCTTCTATTACCTACACTAAGTTCTTGTGTTGTAAAACCTACAGAAGAAAAAACCAGTATAACATCACTATCTGGAATGGATAGCGCAAAGTTCCCATCAAAATCTGTTACAGTTCCTAAAGATGAATCTTTAACTCGTACCGTAACACCTGGAAGCGGAATTTGATCCCCATCCATTACTTTTCCTGATATCCCGATCTCCTGAGCCCAACTGGTAGCTGAAATAAGCAAAAGCAAAAAGAAGACTGGTCTACGAAGTTGTCCTTTCATAAAATTACGTTAACAATTGGTTAGATAACAAACTTATATTTTAAAAATCTTAAATGCAATATTTAATTGCATAAAATTCAATATTTTAAAACTTTAGTACTATAATTTATTTACAAATGCCGTTTTTTATTGCAAAAATTATATATTTACACATACCAGAAATCTCCAATAAATTCACTAAAAAGGCATTTTTTTAACTTATTATTTAGGATATACTATATTTATATACTTTAGAAATATCCCGAAATACCAATATGAAAAAAAAAGAACGACACGAGATTATTTTAAATGAAGTTCATTTACATAACAGAGTACTGCTAAGCGACTTAACAAATATTCTTAACGTATCTATGGATACTGTAAGAAGAGATCTTGTAGAACTGGATAAGGAAAAACAGCTAAAAAAGGTACATGGTGGTGCGGTATCTAACGGTTTCAATATACATTCCGATCAAAACAGGGAGATTTATGAGTATGAAAACAAGTCGATAATCGCTAAAAAAGGCATTTCTCTTTTAAATCATGGTGATGTTGTACTTATAACGGGGGGCTCTACAAATTTAGAACTGGCAAAATTATTACCCAAAAAGATGAATCTTACTTTCTTTACACCCAGTCTCCCCATGGCGGTAGAATTGCTTAATAATTCGTCGATGTTAAACGAAGTTCATTTAATTGGCGGTAAGCTCTCTAAAGGATCTCAATTAGCCACTGGCGGAAATTCTATTAATACTTTATCTGAAATTACTGCAGATATTTGCTTTCTAGGAACCGGTTACATGGATTTGGAAAAAGGAATTACTGAAATTGACTGGGAAATTGCTCAAATGAAGAAAGCAATGGTCAATTCTTCAAAAAAGATTGTTTCCCTGAGTATTTCTAAAAAATTAGATACCATTAACCGCTATAAAATCTGTGATCTTACACAGGTAGACACTATGGTTACAGAGCTAGATCCTTCAGATAAAAGTCTTGAAAAATATCAAAAAGCTGGTTTAAAATTACTCTAAACTATAATCTGATATTCGATATTATTTGAACGCTTTTTTATAATTGATTACACTCTTTAAAGGAAGACCCAAGAGTAATTATTTCAAAATAAGACAAGATATTTTTAATCTAGATTATCGAGTAGAACATTTCTAACGCTACCGTGTTTCAATAAAAGCTCTTTAGCTTCAGCCTCTGGTACATTAAGTTCGTCCATAATCATTTGCGTGCCGCGCCCAACCAGCTTTTTGTTAGAAAGCTGCATATCTACCATTCGGTTGCCTTTAACTTTACCCAGTTTGATCATAACACTGGTAGAAATCATATTTAAAACCATCTTTTGGGCACTTCCGGCTTTCATTCTTGTACTACCGGTCACAAATTCAGGGCCTGTTACCACTTCAATAGGAAATTCTGAAGCTTCGCCTAATGGGCTACCGCTACTGCAAGCAACGCATCCGGTTGATATTCCATGTTTTCTGGCTTCGTTTATTCCACCGATAACATAAGGAGTTGTGCCTGATGCTGCGATTCCTACAAGCGTATCAATTGCTGAAATTTGATATTTCTGAAGATCTTTCCAGGCTTGTAAAGTATCATCTTCGGCATTTTCAACCGCATTTCTAAGAGCAGTATCACCGCCTGCGATCAAACCAATCACCATATCTGGAGTTACGCCAAAAGTTGGTGGACATTCTGAAGCATCTAAAACTCCCAATCTACCACTTGTGCCAGCACCAATGTAAAATAACCGACCTCCTTTTTGCATATTTTCAACAATTACATCTACCAGTTTTTCTATAGCGGGTAGCTGCTTTTGTACATTTTCAGCAATTGTTTGATCTTCTTTATTGATGTTCGACAGCAATTCTGCCGTGCTCATCTTTTCAAGATCATTATATTTTGACTGCTTTTCGGTATCGGGTTGTTTACTCTCCATCAGATAATATTAGCTCTCGCAATTTCCGATTATTTTTCTACTGTAGAAAATACTCCTTTAATTTTTGTTGCATTCCACTGCACATCTGGGGTTTTATAAAAGTTGATTCCCAGATAATCCAATCGTTTACCGTGCGTTCCCAAACGTTTTGTAAATTCAGAATAATCTTTCTTTTTCGGAGAAGACCAGCCAACTTCAGCAACAGCGATACTTCTTGGCCAAAGACGGTCGTCTGCAGTAGCATCGCTATGTACAAGCTCTGTCCAAACCGCACCTTCAACGCCTATAGCATTCTCATTTTCAGAAACAAAATCGTAAACGTTCTTTAAGGAAACCCCGTCTTTTTTACACCAGCTATACGTATTTGGCTGATTTGGAATATTCCCGTGATCTAAGTAAAAACTTTTACAAATAGATTCGATAATTCTGGTATCTACAACACTTTTGGTGGTTCCCGTCCAGCGCTGACTAATAAACGAATCGTCTACTTTAGCCTGGGTAACTTCTTCCCAACCAATAGCAGTTTTGCCGTTTTCACGAACAATTTTTTCAGCCTTTACTACAAATTCTTTGTAATGCTCATCTTCAATTTCATCGCCTCCAATATGCAAATAAGGGCCATCAGTAATTTCAGCAAGCTCGGCAATCACATCACTTACAAAATCGTAAACTACTGGTTTTTCCATACAAAACTTGCTCCACCCTACTTCTACACCGTGATAAGGTTCTGGTGGAGTTGCACGTTTAGGATCAAGATTCTCGAAATTATCACAGCTTAATTCTGGATATCCCTGCAAAGCAGCATAAGTGTGTCCCGGCATATCAACTTCAGGAATAATAATTACATTACGCTCTTTTGCATAGGCCTGTAATTCTTTAAATTCAGCCTGAGTTAAATAACCGGCACGACCATTTTTTACAGCAGACTGCCCTCCTATTTCGGTTAATTTTGGCCATTTTTTAATCTCAATTCTCCACCCCTGATCGTCACTTAAATGAATATGAAAACGATTCAATTTATAAAGGGCCATACGATCTACATGCTTTTTTAGATAATCTAAATCGAAAAAGCTTCTGGCAACATCGATCATGCTTCCACGCCATTCGTAAAAAGGCTTATCGGTAATACTAACCGCTGGAATACTAAATTCTGAAGTGATTTTACCATTTTCCACTTCAGCTGGAAACAGTTGACGAAGCGTTGTTATTCCGTAGAAAAGTCCGGCATTAGTAGCAGCTTCAATTTTAATTTTTTCTGAAGTTACCTTAAGCTGATAACCTTCATTTCCTAAAGAAGAAGAAAGATTTTTATCGATTTTCAATGAAACGATAGCTTCCTTTTCTGAAGCTTTTTCAAGCTCACTTCCTGTAGCATTCAATAGTGTTTTTAGCCATTTTAAACTTTTTTCAGCTTCAGCATCTGCATAAAGAGTTAGGCTAGATGAAAACTGAAATTCGCTATTTTTCCATTCAATTTTGGAAGGCTTCGGAATAATAGCGGGTTTATCCTGGGCGTAAGCACCCAAAAAGATGAATACTACAAAGAAAACAGAAAAGAAAGAACGTTTCATATTTATATTTTTAATCCCTCATTGAGAGTTTGATTCATTAATCCAAGATGGGCTTATCTAATCTTATGTCCCTTAACGGCAAAGAAAAGAATGTATAAATAACAAGGGATTACTACCCAATATGCCTGCTGAAGCCCGAAGCTATCTGCTAAAGAACCATAAGCCAAAGGAACGATCGCACCACCGGCAATAGCCATGATCAAAAATGAAGAAGCTATTTTGGTAAATCTTCCTAAACCGTCTAAAGCTAAAGGCCAGATTGCAGGAAAAACAACCGCATTTGCTAAACCAAGCATCGAAATACAAAGCACGGAAACAAAACCTTCAGTAAATATTGCCGCTAATCCTAAGATAATACCTAAGATTCCGGAAATTCGCAATGCTTTTGCCTGACTAATATATTTTGGAATAGTAACTGTCCCGATCAAATAACCAACGATCATTGCCGCTAGTGTATACGATGTAAATTGTAAAGCCGCTTCAGAAGCAATTCCCTGCCCATCTTTTGCATAAGTAATAACCGTATCCCCGGCAATAACCTCTACACCAACGTAAAGAAACATCGCTAAAGTTCCTAAAAGTAAATTAGGGAACTGGAAAACACTGGTTTTATTTTTATTGGCTTCCGCTAAACTTTCGTCTTCTTTATCGGTTTCAATTTCTGGTAAAGAAGAAAAATAAATTAGTACAGCCAAACCAACAAGAACAATTGCCATTACGATATATGGCATTTCTACTCTTGAAGAAAGCAAATCTAACTCGGCTTCACGCTCGGCTCCTGTTAAAGTGCTAAGCTTCGCTTCCACCTGATCCATATTTTTAAGTAAAATAGCACCAATGGTTAAAGGCGCTAAAATACCTGCCACCTTATTACAAATTCCCATAATACTAATACGCTTTGCAGCACTTTCTATTGGGCCTAAAACAGTGATATATGGATTCGCAGCAGATTGTAATAAAGCTAAACCTGTTCCCTGAACAAATAATCCTGTTAAGAATAACGCATAAGTTCTAGACGCTGCAGCAGGAATAAAAATTAATGCTCCAACGGCCATTACCAGCAATCCAAGGCCCATCCCTTTTTTAAAACCTGTTTTTTCTAAAACTTTAGCTGAAGGAATAGCCATTACAAAATACGAGATGTAAGAAGCAAAAGCTACAAAGAACGACTGGAAATTATTCAGCTCGTTAGCCGTTTTTAGATAAGGAATTAAAACTGAGTTTAGCCAGGTTACAAATCCAAAGATGAAAAATAACACCCCAATAATAATGATCGACCTGCTGGTTCCTGAAGTTTTCGAGTTAGTGCTCATAATATTTATTTACTCGTATTTTAAATTAGCATATTAAAAAAGCTTAAATTCAAATCATTAAATTTTCAAGAAAGCCTCTTTACAAAAAAAAGAAACTTTTTTATAAAACTTAAACACTTTATTAACTTTTTTTATAATTAAAAAGAACATAACTTAAATTTTTATTTAGAATTCTATATCTAAATCTGCAAATTCCATAATTTTTAAACAGGCTTTTAAAGTTTATAACAGGTATTTGAAATAAACTATATTTGCAGCCCAAAAATTTTATAACTATACTGTCCAAAATCGATATTTTAGGACTGTTTTTTATAAAATATTAGGATTGCGTTTATTCTATAAAAGCCAAAACAGCTTTAAATTATAGAAAAAATGCTTATTAAAATAAATGCCTCGAGGGGAAATAACCCCTTAATAAAGGATTAAAAATAAAGAGTTTAAAACTCAGCGACTAAAACCAACAGGTTTAAACTAATTAATGTTCACAATTGCATGAAACACATTCGTAATTTTTGTATCATCGCCCATATCGATCATGGTAAAAGTACACTAGCCGATAGACTTTTAGACTTTACAGGATCGGTAACAGAAAGAGAAAAGCAGGCACAGCTTTTAGATAATATGGATTTGGAGCGGGAGCGTGGTATCACTATTAAAAGTCATGCAATCCAAATGGATTATGTTCATGAAGGTGAACAGTATACACTAAATTTAATTGATACCCCGGGACACGTAGATTTCTCTTACGAAGTTTCCAGATCTATTGCCGCCTGCGAAGGCGCTTTACTTGTAGTAGATGCTGCACAAAGTATACAGGCACAAACAATTTCTAACCTTTATCTGGCTTTAGAAAACGATCTTGAAATTATTCCGGTTTTAAATAAAGTAGATCTTCCTAGCGCCAATCCTGAAGAAGTTACAGACGATATTGTAGATCTTTTAGGTTGTGACCCTGAAGATGTAATACCTGCAAGTGCAAAAACAGGAATTGGTATCGAAGAAATTTTACATGCTATTATTACCAAAATTCCTGCGCCAAGTGGTAAAGTTGATGCACCATTAAGAGCCCTGATTTTTGACTCTGTTTACAATCCGTTTCGTGGTGTAGAGACCTTCTTTAGGGTAATAAATGGTAGTATTAAAAAGAACCAGCACATTAAGTTTGTTGCAACAGGTAAAGATTATTCGGCAGATGAGGTTGGTACTTTAAAACTCATTCAGCATCCAAAACAGGAAATAAAAACTGGTGATGTAGGATATCTAATTACCGGAATTAAGGATGCCCGTGAAGTAAAAGTTGGGGACACTATTACAGATGCTAAAAATCCAACTACTGAAGCGGTTGCCGGGTTTGAAGATGTAAAACCAATGGTATTTGCAGGAATTTATCCTGTAGATACTGAAGATTACGAAGAACTTAGAGCTTCCATGGAAAAACTTCAGCTTAATGATGCTTCTTTGGTGTTTACTCCAGAGAGTTCTGCAGCATTAGGATTTGGTTTTAGATGTGGATTTTTAGGAATGCTTCATCTGGAAATTATTCAGGAGCGATTAGAACGTGAATTTGATATGACGGTAATTACTACTGTACCTAACGTGTCTTATCAAGCCTACACCAATAAGCATCCAGATGATATTATTTTAGTTAATAATCCTTCAGATTTACCAGAACCTTCAACTTTAAACAGGGTAGAAGAGCCATTTATTAAGGCAAGCATAATTACTAAAGCAGATTATGTTGGGCCAGTAATGTCTCTTTGTATTGAAAAACGAGGTGAGATCACCAACCAGTCTTACTTAACGACAGAGCGAGTAGAACTTTCTTTTGATATGCCATTAGCTGAAATTGTTTTCGACTTTTATGATCGCTTAAAAACAGTTTCTCGCGGTTATGCCTCTTTCGATTATTCTCCTATTGGCTTACGTACTTCTAAATTAGTTAAAGTTGACGTTTTACTGAACGGAAATAAAGTAGATGCACTTTCTGCTTTATTACACCAGGATAATGCTTACGATATTGGTAAGAAAATGTGTGAAAAACTGAAAGAACTAATCCCAAGACAGCAGTTTGATATTCCTATTCAGGCAGCGATAGGTGCTAAGATCATTTCCAGAGAAACCGTAAAAGCCCTTAGGAAAGACGTTACTGCAAAATGTTATGGTGGAGATATATCCCGTAAAAGAAAACTGTTAGAGAAGCAGAAAAAGGGTAAAAAACGTATGCGCCAGGTAGGCAACGTAGAGATACCTCAGGAAGCTTTTATGGCTGTTTTAAAACTAAACGATTAATAGCAGTTAAAAGCTCATTTTATATAAAAACCCTCATAGTTTTTAAGCTATGAGGGTTTTTAGTTTTTACTTATTTTATGCTTATTATTGCTTCTGAAGTGTGATCTCCATAACATCAACATTTGCAATACCTTCAAGACCGCCAGTTAAGGCTGCACTTCCTGAAACATTAAGGATCATTCTATTAGAACTCAATTCTATGATTTCAACCTCCTGTTCTTCAGATGCTGTTTCAAAATAAAGTATATCTTCAACTATAGAATAATTACCAGATACTGAAGAATATGGAACAGCTTCCTCTATAGTATATTCCTGGCCGTTCATGATCATTGTTAATTCTGCCGTATACGCTCCAGAAGATGTGAACGTACCATCATTATTAAAAACAAATATATAATCATCGAAACTCACGGACTGGCCTATAAATTGATAATTCATTTCACCAATATTTGCATCGCCCTCGTAATAAACATCTGAAACTTCCCAGGTTCCACTTAGATTATTAGACACCTTAGGATCATTGTCGTCATCGCTACCGCAGGAGCTCACCAGAAAACATACCAATAACATTGGCATTAAAAATAACTTCTTCATTCTTTGATTGATTTAGATTGAATTTTTCATTTACAAGATATCTAATTGGTAGCTTCAAAAAGCAGATTGCGATGTAAAAAGGGTATAAATCCCCTAATTTCTTATTGCATGCTCGATTTCTTAAATTTGTGAAAATTACTTCATTTTTAACCAAAATCGACTTAAATTGAAGTAAAACTGATTAAAAAATGCCAAAAAATAGAAAAAATGGCCGGACACAGTAAATGGGCAAATATAAAACACCGCAAAGGAGCACAGGATAAAAAACGTGCAAAGCAATTTACCCGAGCAATTAAAGAAATTAGTGTTGCTGTAAAAGAAGGTGGCGGGGCAGATCCTGAAGCTAATCCCAGTTTACGCAATGCAATTAGTAATGCAAAAGGGGTAAACATGCCCAAAGACACCATAGATCGTGCAATTAAAAAAGCAAGTGGGGCAGATGCCGATAATTACGAAACAGTAAGTTTTGAAGGTTATGGCCCTAACGGTGTTGCAATTTTTGTTGAATGTACCACAGATAATACCAATAGAACCGTAGCTTCTGTAAGATCGATTTTCACTAAAAATGGAGGTAGTTTAGGTACTAATGGTTCTTTAGAATTCTTATTTGATAAAAAAGGAGTTTTTGTTCTTGAAAAAGAAAAAATTGAAATGAATCTTGAAGAATTTGAACTAGAACTTATTGAAGGTGGTGCCACCAAAATTGAAAAAGAAGACGATTTAATAACGGTTTATACCGATTTTAATGATTTTGGATTAATGTCTTCTAAACTTGAAGAATTAAACATAGAGACAAAATCTTCTGAAGTGCAACGAATCCCTTTAAACACCGTTGAACTACCGGTAGAGGACGCTAAAAAGATCCTTAACCTCATCGAAAAGTTTGAAGACGACGAAGACGTTCAAAATGTGTATCATAATCTTGAAATTACAGATGAACTTATTAAAGCTATAGATGAAAATTAATTGTTCTTTAAAAAAAATATAAACCAAAAACGCCCAATTTTAATAGTTAAAATTGGGCGTTTTTTTATCTAATTTTAAATATTCTAATCTTCCTTTGTATTGGCTTTGGTATCTTCAGAATCTCCGGTATTCGATTTCTCTTCAACTTCCATTCGTTTCCCAAGATAAGTTAGTTTAAAACCTTCTTCAATATCTACATCTTTACTATTAGAAGGGATTATATTTAGATTTCCTTCTGTGTTTTTTACAAATAGAGGAATGATATCAGGATCTGTTTTAGAGATTTCAATTAAACCTTCGTAATGCTCCTTAGAATTCAATTCAATTTCGTGAATCGTAGGATATTTTCTGGCCAAATTGGTTAATTTTACATAATCATCGGTTTGCGAGAATAATCCTTCTTTTGGATTATTTTCTGGATCCTGCATTTCTTCAGGAGAAACCACTCTAAAAGATCCATTTTCGCCAAAATGCTTTTTAAATTTTTCTATCGCATTTTTATTAATCTCGCTGTTGCTGGTCATTGCCATTAAATAACCCACATCATTAAGCTCTATATTATTAATTAGATCTTCAGAATATACATTTTCTTCAATAGCATCTAATCCCATGCTTTTAGCTTTTCTAACGTTCATTCCGTTATTATCTACAAGTACAACATGTCTTCCATTATCTACTAGATATTCAGCAATAATTCTTGAAATTGAGGAAGCCCCAATAATTAAAATTCCTTCAGAATTCTTTAAAAATACGCCTATTAATTGTGCAAAGAAACGGGCAGTAGTTGCATTTAGCAGTACTGTCCCCAGAACGATCATAAATACAAGTGGTGTAATATATTCGGCGCCTTCGACACCTTGATTTGCTAATTCTAAACCAAATAACGAGGCGATACCGGCAGCAACAATTCCACGTGGTCCAACCCAGCTTATAAACAGCTTTTCGTTAAATTTTAAAGAAGAATTTATACTGCTTATAAAAACACCAAGTGGCCTTACCACAAAAACAATTACCGCAAATAACCAAATGGCTTTACTGGTAAATACCAGGTAAAGATCTTCCATATTGATATTTGCAGCCAACAGAATAAATAAAATAGAAATTAAGAGAACACTTAAGGATTCTTTAAAGTATAGAAGCTCCTTGATATTTGGAAGGTCGATATTTCCCATCACCATTCCCATTACCACTACGGCTAAAAGTCCGCTTTCGTGCGCAAACTGGTCAGACAATACAAAAACACCTAGCACCGCAGCCAGTGTAAGTACGTTTAACAAATAATGCGGAATGATATTTTTCTTGATACTATAGGCCAGGGCATGGGCAAAAGTGAATCCAAAAGTGAATCCAAAAAGCACAATCTTACCAAATTCAAGCAATACAGTTGAAGTATATTCTTTTCCTTTACCGGCACTAATAAACTCGAAAACCAAAACCGCAACCAGTGCACCAATAGGATCGATAAGGATACCTTCCCATTTTAGAATGGTAGAAACATCCTTTTTAAGCGGAATGTTTCGTAAAATTGGTGTAATTACAGTTGGCCCGGTAACGATAATTAACGAAGCAAATAAAAATGAAATTTGCCAGCTAAGATCAAAAATATAATGCGCTGCGATACCAGCACCAATAAAAGTAACGATTACTGCGACGGTAATTAGCTTTACAATTACAAAACCAACATTTAAAATTTCTCCTTTTTTAAGCGTTAATCCACCTTCAAAAAGTATAATCCCAATAGCGAGCGAAACAAAATAAAATAAACTTTCGCCGGGGAATAATCCAGATTCTCCATTCCAGATAGGTTCTATAAGTTTACCTCCATCGTCTGTAAACATTGTGGCAATTGGCCCTACTGATAGTCCAATTAAAATCAACGGAAGGATTGCAGGAATTTTAAATTTCCACGCCACCCACTGTGCCAATATTCCTAAAATTATAATACCTGCTAATTCTAACATTAATCTTTTCGTTTTTAAAAGCTAAAAATATTAAAAATAGTTTAGTTTGCTCCTAAGCTGGTCTTAAACTGAGATTATTTGTAATCTGGTGTTAAATAGAAGCAATAAAACGCTTTTGAGCATTTGATTTAATAATTTGCGATATATTGTGAAAATTTAATAATTTATGAAATTATACCCTATCGAAGCAGGTAATTTTAAGCTAGACGGCGGTGCCATGTTTGGCGTAGTTCCTAAAAGTATCTGGCAAAAGACCAATCCTGCAGATAGCAATAACATGATCGATATTGGCGCCCGTAGCCTTTTAATCGAAGATGGTAATCAATTAATTCTTATCGATACAGGTTTAGGCGATAAACAAAGTGACAAATTCTTTAGCTATTATTTTCAGTGGGGAGATGATTCTTTAGACAGCTCATTAAAGAAATATGGATTTCATCGCGACGATATTACCGATGTTTTTACTACCCATCTACATTTTGACCATTGCGGTGGCTGCGTGCAATGGAATAAAGACCGCACAGGTTACGAAACCGTATTTAAAAACGCTAAATACTGGAGCAATAAAGATCACTGGGAGTGGGCCACTAAACCAAATGCTCGCGAAAAAGCCTCTTTTTTAAAAGAAAATATCCTGCCTATTGAAGAAAGTGGGCAACTTCATTTTGTAGATCGAAAGGATAAAGAAAGTTTTACCAATGTACCAGATCTTGGATTTGGCGTGCTCTTTGTAGATGGACATACCGATAAACAAATGATTCCGCATATCGAGTATAAAGGAAAAAAACTGGTTTTTATGGCAGATCTTTTACCAACTGCGGGACATATTCCGTTGCCCTACGTGATGGGATACGATACCAGACCCTTACTTACTTTACCTGAAAAGAAAAGCTTTTTAGATAAAGCGGCAGATGAAGAAATGTATCTTTTTATGCAACATGATGCTCACAACGAAGTTATAACCGTAAAACACACCGAAAAAGGTGTGAGACATGATAAAACATACACGTTTAATGAATTATTTAACTAAAATGAGAATTCCATTTTATAAACCATTACTGGCTGCTACCTCAGCAGCCATTCTTGCGTCTTGTGGGAGTAGTGCTCCTGCAATAGTTTCAACCCCAATCGCTAATATTGATACCATTCCGCTTAAGATCACTGCACTTACAGATGCTCAGTTTAAAAACTGGCCAGAGGCAGATCTAGTTTACGATACAATTCCCGGAATGAGTGTTAATAGAGCTTATTCAGAAATAATTAAAGATCAAAAAGGTAAAAAAGTGATTGTTGGGGTGATCGATAGCGGTACAGACATCGAGCATGAAGATCTTAAAAACGTACTATGGACCAACGAAGATGAAATTCCCGGGAACGGAATTGATGATGATAACAATGGCTACATCGACGATGTTCACGGTTGGAACTTTTTAGGTGATGCTGTAGATGAAAACCTGGAATATGTTAGAATTTATAGAGAATTAAAACCTAAATACGAAGGTAAATCTGCAAGTACGGTTAGTGAAGCCAACCGCGAAGAATTCATTTTATACAAAGAAGCTGAACAAGAATATCGTAAAGAACTAAACGAAACTCAGCAAAATGTTTCTCAATATGAGCAAATAAAATCGCAGCTGGTAGCGGCGCATCAGGCGGTTTCTTCTCAATTAGGGAAAGAAGATTATACAATAGAAGAATTAAGAGCCATGCAGGCTACTGCGCAACCTTTAAGCCAGTATAAAGCCATGTTGCTTCAGATTCAGCAAAATGTAAACGAAAATATTCCAAAAGCGATCGAAGAACTGGATGGAGCAATTGATTATTATTCAGAAATGCTTGAAATCAATTTAAATCTAGAGCTTAACGGAAGAGAAATTGTTGGCGATAACCCAGATGATCTTAATGATCGTAACTACGGAAATAATAACGTAATGGGACCTGAAGCCGATAAAGAAAATATAAAACATGGTACCCACGTATCTGGGATTATCGCTGCACAACGAAATAACGGTATTGGAATGGACGGTGTTGCCCAAAATGTAGAGATCATGACCGTTAGAGCTGTTCCTAACGGCGATGAGTACGATAAAGACATTGCTCTTGCTATTAGATATGCAGTAGATAATGGTGCTAAAGTGATCAATACCAGTTTTGGGAAATATTTCTCTACTCATCCAGATTGGGTAAGAGATGCTATTAAATACGCAGCAGAAAAGGATGTTTTAATTGTAAATGCAGCAGGAAATGAAAGTTTAAACCTGGATGAAAAAATGGTTTATCCTAACGATCAAACACCAGATAATCCTTTAGAAATAAGCGATAATTTCTTAACAGTTGGTGCTTTAAATTATGATTATGGTTCTAAACTGGTAGCCGATTTTTCTAACTACGGAAAGAAAAATGTAGATGTTTTTGCTCCCGGAAATAAAATTTGGTCTACCACACCAAACAACGAATATGAATATTTACAGGGAACTTCTATGGCTTCACCAGAAGTTGCAGGAATCGCTGCAATGATTAGATCTTATTTTCCTAAATTAACCGCTCCACAGGTTAAAAAGATCATTATGGATAGTGGTTTACCGGTTCAGGCGAATGTAATTGTTGGCGGTGATCGATTAAACACAAAGGAATTTAGTGAACTTTCTACCTCTGGAAAGATTGCTAATTTATATAATGCATTAATTTTAGCCTCAAAAGTTTCTAAATAATAACCCACATTTATGAAAAAACTAATTTTTAGTCTGGCTCTATTGGCCACTGCATTTTCGCAGGCTCAAAATAATACCAGTTACTGGCAACAGCATGTAGACTACGATATGGACGTAGATATGAATGTTGAAAATTACCAATATACCGGTACACAGGAGTTGGTTTATACCAATAATTCTCCAGATACTTTAACCAAAGTTTACTACCATATGTTCTTTAACGCTTTCCAACCAGGAAGCGAAATGGATTCTCGTTTACAGGACATCCAGGATCCAGATGGAAGAATGGTAAATAATAAAGGAGATCGTCAAAATCCAGATTACGAAAGTAGAATTGCCAAACTTAATGAAGACGAAATTGGTTATTTAAGAGCCACTTCTTTAACTCAGGATGGGAAGAAAGTAGAGATGGAAGATGAAGAAACAATTCTTATCGTTCATCTTGCTGAACCAATTTTACCTGGAAAATCTACTACTTTTAAAATGGAATTTGAAGGTCAGGTACCTGTTCAGATTAGAAGATCTGGTAGAAATAACGCTGATGGTGTTGCACTTTCTATGACGCAATGGTATCCTAAATTAGCCGAATATGATTTTGAAGGCTGGCATGCAGATCCTTATATCGCCAGAGAGTTTCATGGCGTTTGGGGAGATTTTGATGTAACCATTAACATCGACAAAGATTATATTATTGGCGGGACAGGAGTTTTACAAAACCCTGAAGAAATTGGTTATGGTTACGAAGAAGAAGGAACTAAAGTTAAACGTAAAGGCAAAAAACTAGCCTGGAATTTTAAAGCTGAAAAAGTTCACGATTTTGCCTGGGCTGCAGATCCAGAATATATCCACGACAAATTGGAAACTGAAAGCGGAGTAACACTTCACTTTTTATACAAAGACGATCCAAAAGTAACAGATGCATGGCAAAAAATTCAGCCAGAAACTGCAAAACTACTAGCTTTCTTTAACGAGCATATTGGTCCTTATCCATGGCCACAATATTCAGTTATCCAAGGTGGTGACGGTGGTATGGAGTATGCGATGTGTACCCTAATTACCGGTGGTGAAAGTTATAATGGTCTACTAGGAACTACGGCACATGAGTTTGCACATTCCTGGTTTCAGCAATTATTAGGAACAAACGAATCTGAGCATCCTTGGATGGACGAAGGTTTTACTACTTATATTTCTGGATTAGCTCAAAAAACGATCAAAGGAACTTCAGGAAATCCAACAGCTGGATCGTATAGAGGTTACAACTATATTGCAACTTCTGGTATGGAACAACCACAAACTACGCATGGTGATCGTTACGATATCAATACTGCATATTCTATTGCAGCATACAGTAAAGGAGCGGTTTTCTTATCGCAACTTGGTTATATAATTGGTCAGGATAATTTAGCTGAAACTTTAAATCGTTATTATGATGAATGGAAATTTAAACATCCAACACCAAACGATTTTATAAGAATTGCTGAAAAAGTTTCTGGAGCCGAATTACACTGGTATTTAACAGATTGGACCGAAACTACCAACCAAATCGATTACGCGATAAATAGCGTTGAAGCGGCAGAAAACGGAACCAAAATCACCTTAGAAAGAAAAGCTTTAATGCCAATGCCTGTTGAAGTTACAGTAACTTTAAACGATGGTAGTAAAAAATTATACTATATGCCATTGCGCATGATGCGTTGGGAAAAACCAGCTGAAGGAGATGTAGAGCGTATTTTAAAAGAAGACTGGCCTTGGGCACTTCCAACTTACGAGCTGGAAATCGATGCTGCAAAAGCAGATATAAAATCGATCGAAATCGACGAATCTCAGCTTATGGCAGATGTTAACCGTAATAATAATACGTACGGACAGGTAGATTCAGAATAACAATATTTTTCTATTGAATAGAAAGTCCGGCAAATGCCGGACTTTTTTGTTTTAAAAAAGCTTCCATAATCCAGAACCTCGGGGTAATCCCATGAGATAATAGGAAATTGAATGTCCGCAATAGATCATAATGAGTTGTGGTCACCCTGAACTTGATTCAGGGTCTCATCACAATATATTTTTTTTCAACATAGTATGATATTCCGGATCAAGTCCGGAATGACGATCACAACGAATTATTACAAATTACGGATAATCAAATAGGAAAAGTTAAAAATAATTCGAGTCGATCCTGAGGAAATTAAACCATAAATAAGGGATTAAATTTTATTTAGTCGATCTATTTTATATTTTTAGAATACCAATCCAACCTCAAGAATATGAAATTAGCGTTTTTTAGCACCAAATCTTATGATAAAGAATTCTTTGATCCTTATCACAAACAAGAAATAGATCTTAAATATTTTGAAGTTAGATTATACAAAGACACTGCAGATCTTACCAAAGGTTACGATGGTGTTTGCGTTTTTGTCCACGACGATCTGGATGAAGAAACTTTAGCGATTTTAGCTGAAAA
Source organism: Zunongwangia atlantica 22II14-10F7 (assembly GCF_002094855.1). Classification (GTDB taxonomy): domain Bacteria; phylum Bacteroidota; class Bacteroidia; order Flavobacteriales; family Flavobacteriaceae; genus Zunongwangia; species Zunongwangia atlantica. Next base: position 146,326 of record NZ_ARYN01000010.1, on the reverse strand, counting down.
CAAAGTTAAATTTGTGGTACTGCGCTGCGCCGGTTTTAATAATGTAAATCTGGCTGCAGCGGCTAAATATGATATAAAAGTGTATCGTGTACCGGCATATTCTCCAGAAGCCGTTGCAGAGCATGCGGTTGCACTTATTCTTACTTTAAATCGAAAAACACACAAAGCGTATAATCGTATTAGAGAAGGAAATTTTTCCTTGGAAAGATTACGCGGATTCAATCTTCATGGGAAAACTGTGGGTGTGATTGGGACCGGTAAAATAGGAAGCATTTTTGCAAAAAATATGACAGGTTTTGGCTGTAAGATTATCGCTTACGACAAGTTTGAAAATAAAGAAATCATAGAGCAGGGCGGTACTTATGTTTCTTTTGAAAAATTACTAGAACAATCTGATATTATTTCTTTACACTGCCCGCTAAATCCAGAAACCAAGCACATCATCAACAAAGAAAGCTTTAAATTAATGAAAGATGGTATGATGCTAATTAACACCAGCCGTGGCCCATTAATTAACACCGTAGATACGATCGAAGCACTTAAATCTGGTAAATTAGGTTATTTAGGTATCGATGTTTACGAGCAGGAAGAGCAATTGTTTTTTAAAGATCTTTCTGAAAGTGTGATCAAAGACGATATTATCGCGAGGTTAATTTCTTTCCCAAACGTTCTCATTACCGCACACCAGGGATTTTTAACCAAAGAAGCATTGCAGCAAATTGCTGAGGTCACCATACAGAACATCAAAGATTTTAAAGCGGAAAAAGAAACCAATAATCAGCTTAAGGTTTAGTTTGTAATTATCCATTTACAATACCTATTTTTGGGGCATGGAAGAAGGCTTCAAAAAACATGAAAAATTAAAGAGTAAAATTCTTATCGATAAGCTTTTTGCTGAAGGTATTTCGATAAAGAATTATCCGCTTAGATTGGTCTATATTCCTATCACTTCCCAGGATTCTGTGACAGTTTCAGCTAAAAATCGATATTTTAAGACTGGATTTTCTGTTCCGAAGAAATTTATAAAAACCGCTGTACAACGCAATCGCATCAAAAGACTGATGCGAGAATCTTTCAGAAAAAATAAGTATATTGTTATGACCGGGGCAAAACAGCAATATGCGTTGATGTTTATTTATCTTTCCCGCGAAGACATTTCTCAAATAAAGATGGAGCAGTTAATGCTTAACTTACTGGAACGCTTAAAACAAAAGGAAAAAATAAGCGTTTTAAAATAGTAAACTACCTGAGGGTAAAAACCTAAGGCTTTTTTTCGAAAATCGTCTTTATATCGAGGCTTGCCTCGGAGTATTTAATCTCGATTATCGAGTAAGATGAAGTTGGTATTCATCCTTAAATTATTAATGAAGATGAAAAAAAATCTCTATAAAAAAACACTAATCTTAGCTGTTAGCGGGGTGGTGTTATTCACAAGTTTCGGTTTTAAATCTGATTTCTTTGAGATCGCGAAACAAATTGAAATTTTTACCACGCTTTTTAAGGAAATCAACATGAATTATGTTGATGAAACCAGCCCGGCAGATCTTATGGATACCGCGATAAAATCGATGTTAACAGATCTGGATCCTTATACTAATTTTTGGAGTGAGCAAGATGTACAAAGCTCCAGAATTAATATGGAAGGAGAATATACCGGCATTGGTGCGGCTTTAAAACCAGATGAAGATATCCTGTTAATAACTGAAGTTTATAAAGATTACCCTGCAGATAAAGCCGGATTAAAACCTGGCGATAAAATCACTAAAATTGGGGATACCAAAGTTTCAGATTTTACTGAAGGTGCACAAACTTTATTAAACGGATCTTTAAATTCTGAAGTTAATATCACTTACCAAAGACAGGGAAAAACACAACAAACCAGCATTAAAAGAAGTTCGGTTGAATTAAAAGCGGTGCCGTTTTATAGTCTTTTAGAAGATAATAGCGGCTATGTGGTTTTAAGTAGATTTAACCAAAAAGCTTACGAAGAAACCAGCAGAGCGGTTAAAGATCTTAAAAGCCAGGGTGCAGATAAGATCATTCTTGATCTTCGAGGAAATCCCGGTGGTTTATTAAGCGAAGCGATAAACGTGAGTAATATTTTCTTAGAAAAAGGAGAACTTATTACCAGCACCAAATCGGTAATCGAGAAATATAATAAAGAATATTACACCCAAAAGGAGCCAATAGATACTAAAATTCCGTTAGTGGTTTTAGTGAATGGGCAAAGTGCTTCGGCTAGTGAGATCGTTTCAGGAGCTATTCAGGATCTGGATAGAGGAGTAGTGGTAGGTGCGCGTACTTTTGGAAAAGGATTGGTACAACGCCCAAAAGAGATCGCTTACGGTACGCAACTTAAAATTACTATCTCTCGCTATTATACACCAAGCGGACGCTGTATACAGGCTTTAGATTACCGTAAACGAGATGAAAATGGGGAAGCTGTTCGTACAAAGGTGGAAGATTATAATGCTTTTAAAACCAAAAACGGAAGAACAGTTTACGATGGCGGTGGAGTTTTACCTGATGTTCGCTTAGAATCTTCAGAATATAGTAGTATTACCAGAGCGCTTTTAGAGAAGAATGCTATTTTCAATTATGCCACCAATTACTATTATCAAAATAATGTTGAAGATCCCGTAACTTATGAATTTAGCGATGCCGATTTTAGTGATTTTAAAGACTATTTAAAAACTTCAGATTTTAACTATAAAACAGATACTGAACAGGAATTGGAGCAATTGTTAATAACTGCACAATCTGAAGGTTTTCAGCAAGATATCCTTGATAGTTATAAACAAATATCTACTGAGATCGATAAAAGCAAGGCTGAAGATCTAGATAATAAGAAAGAAGAAATTAAATCGGTTTTACAAGACCAGATCATTAAACATTATTTTTATCAGGAAGGTTTATATCAAAATCATGTAGCTAATAGCGAAGAAATAAAAAAAGCCAGGGAAGTTTTAAACAACCCTGGCCAGTATGCTAAAATTCTACAAAATTAAGCACTATTTTACCATAGCAATGTGTGGGATGCCGTCTTCAAGATATCCTTCACCAAGGCTGGTAAAGCCATGACTTTCATAGAATTTAATTAAATATTGTTGTGCTGAAAGTTTAATATTTTCAGTACCAAAATGATCTTTAATTGCTTTTATTGAAGCTTTCATGATCTGGTGACCATAAGCATATTTTCGTTGTTCCTGTTTTACAACAACGCGACCAATTGCGGCTTCTTCAAAATAAAATCCTTTATCAAAACAGCGTGTATAAGCTACAATTTCGCCATTTATATCACCAATAATGTGTAATGCTTTATCGTCTTTGCCATCGATATCCTGATATACGCAATCCTGTTCTACCACAAAAACTTCAGATCTCAATTGTAAGATTTGATATAACTCATTTAAGCTAAGCTCGTTGAATGTTTTAATACTAATGTTCATTATTAGGCTTTAAAAAATGAATCCCGATTTTATACAAAATCGGGATATATTATTTACTTGATTGTTAATTACTGGCACGGAATCTTATCGATCCTTGTTTGGTGTCTACCACCTTCAAATTCAGTATTTAAAAAAATCTTTACCATATCTACCGCCTGTTGTGTAGAAACAAAACGTGCAGGGATACTTAAAATGTTAGCATCATTATGCTCTCTTGATAATTTAGTGATCTCACCCGTCCAACACAATGCGCAACGTATTTTTTGATGTTTATTGGCCGTCATACTGGCACCATTACCGCTACCGCAAATGATAATTCCAAAATCTGCTTCTCCGTTTTCAACATCTTCTGCAACGGGATGAACAAAATCTGCATAATCTACGCTATCATCTGTATTTGTACCATAATTTTTTACTTCGATACCGGCTTCTTTTTCTAGATACAGTTGTATTAGGTTCTTATACTGCGTCCCGGCGTGGTCATTACCAATGGAGATTTTCATAATTCTAGTTTTATTAACTACTTACAAAGGTATAAAAAGTGCTTATTAACCTAAGAATATTGCATTGTTAATTACTTTTTAAATAGCCTTTATTTTCAGGTGTTTAGAATTGACAATAACTTGTGAATAACCTTTGATGAGAAAATAAAAACCTAATTTGCTTTATTCAGAAAAAATTACAAAGCCAACTATAGGAGCATATATCCAAATTATAAGTCGGTTATTTTTCTTCAAGTTTTCAGCAACTAACAACAGGTTATAAACAGCCTGTGAATTTTAAAATTTCAAGAATTTATATGTTAATTTAAAATTTAAGAATTGTTAAGTAAAGCTTAAAAACATAAGGCTTTCAAGTAGTTAAGAATATAAACACCTGTTGATAAGTTGTTATCAAATAATCACAAGTCAAATTCCAAATAAATCAAGCAAATTTTATTGTACAAATTAACACGCAATCATATATCATCATTTAAGTTTTAAAAAAAAGAAAAGAAAAATAATAGATATATATAATGTGAATAACTAAGAATGACTAAACGATTCTAAGATGATTATTCTTTCTAAAAGTTTGGTCTAATAAATTTTTTGCTTTAGTTAGATGTGATGGATGGATGTAAAGTTTAATGCCGCCAAGGCCAAAGGAAGATAAAGGAATAAGATCTATAACTGTTTCGTTCTTAAAATGATAAAGAATATTTTCGTTGTCTAAAAGATGTTTAACAACGTGACACTCGTGTGAATAAGTAAAACTTTCTAGGTAGATATAATCTTTCATGCACCTGATTAATAGGTACTTAAAGATACACTTTATTTCTTAATTATAGTGTGTGATTTTATGCTGAACGGGAGTATGATTAGGATCAAGTTCAGATCGCTGATTTAAAGAACTGTTGATGTAAGTAAAAAAGCCAATAACCCCAAGCAGAAAAATGAGGAAAAATAAGATGAAAAATCTTCTAGATTTGGTGGCTAACAACTTCATTACTCTAAAATTAGCTATAAAACTCCATTAAAATCGAACTGCAAAATTAAGAAATTATTAAGATAATTATAACATTTTTAACGCAGGAATTTGGTCTTTATTTTAGGCCTTAGACGTTAATTTTCATCTTTTCTTACTAAAACTCTTAGAACTTGTTTAGAATGCACTTAACAAAACTTTACATTCATTTTCATCTAAAATCAGTTATATACACTAATTTTACCTGTATATGGGAATGAAACGAAAGAAGAAAAACAATAAATCCAGTGGTAAACTGGGTAATCTTGATAAAAAGATCACCGATATTCTAAGAAAGGATGCCGGTAAAGCGTATAATTATAAACAAATAGCGGCAAAATTAGGTGTAGACGATCCTAGCAGCCGAAATCAAATTACCAAGAAATTAGCACAGTTAGCGGCTAAAAAAGAAATCAACCAGGTAGATCGTGGAAAGTTTATGGTAGAAAAAGGTGCGAATTATCACACCGGTATTTTAGATATGTCTACCAAAGGTTATGGATTTGTTATTGTGGATGAGTTTGAAGAAGATATTATGATTCCGCAACAAAACTTAAATTCAGCTTTTCATGGGGACGAGGTAGAAATTTATGTTTATAAACACCGAAGAAGAAAAAAATCTGAAGGAGAAATAACTAAAATCATCAAACGTAAACGAAGCAGTTTTGTTGGTGTTTTACAGCTGAAGAAAGATTTTGGATTTGTAGTGATCGATGATCCAAAGATGTATACCGACTTTTTTGTTCAGAAAAACAAATTAGGAGAAGCACAGGATGGCGATAAGGTTTTGGTAGAATTTGATGACTGGCCAAAAAGAGCCGATTCACCTTTTGGAATTATTACCAGAGTCTTAGGAACTCCTGGACATCATAATACTGAAATTCATTCAATCTTAGCACAATATGGTTTACCAGCAGATTTTCCTGAAGAAGTAGAAGAATTTGCAAATAAGATCGATCTTTCGATTACTGAAGATGAAATAAAAAAGCGTCGTGATATGCGCGATGTTTTAACTTTTACAATCGACCCAAAGGACGCTAAGGATTTTGATGATGCCTTAAGTTTTAGAAAATTAGAAAACGGAAATATAGAACTTGGTGTTCATATCGCCGATGTTTCGCATTATTTACAACCAGATACGATTCTAGATGAAGAAGCTTACGAACGTGCAACTTCTGTTTATTTGGTAGATAGGGTAGTGCCAATGCTTCCTGAAATTTTGTCGAACGGAGCCTGTTCTTTAAGACCACATGAAGAAAAATATACTTTTTCTGCTGTTTTCGAATTGGATAAAAATGCAAAGGTAAAAGACCAGTGGTTTGGTAGAACGGTAACCTATTCTGATGCCAGATTCGCTTATGAAGAAGCGCAGCATATTATAGAAACCAAAGAAAATACGATCCCAGAAGATATTTCGATTCGTGAAGAAGGAGCTTATGAAGTAGATGATAATATCGTTGAAGCTGTTTTAGAATTAGATCGATTAGCAAAAAAAATGCGATCGGTAAGAATGCGAGATGGAGCCATTTCTTTTGATAAAGTTGAAGTGAAATTTCATCTGGATGAAGAAAACGAACCAGTAGGTGTATTCTTTAAAACTTCTAAAGATGCTAATAAGCTTATCGAAGAATTTATGCTGCTTGCCAATAAAAAAGTAGCCGAATTCATAGGAAAACAAAAACCGAAGAAAACTTTTGTGTATCGTTGCCATGACGAGCCAAATGAAGAAAAATTAGCATCCTTACAAACTGTTGTTGGGCGTTTTGGACATTCTCTTAATCTAACCGATAGAAAAAGCGTTACAAGCTCTCTAAATAGTCTTTTAAAAGATGTGCAGGGTAAAAAGGAACAAAACCTTGTAGATACACTTGCGATTAGAACGATGAGTAAAGCGTATTACGGTACAGAAAATATTGGGCATTACGGTTTAGCTTTCGACTATTACACACATTTTACCTCGCCAATTCGTCGTTACCCAGATGTTATGGTACATCGTTTGTTACAAAAATATCTGGACGGAGCAGATTCTGCCAGTGAAGATGTTTATGATGAAAAATGTCATCATAGCAGTGAGATGGAAAATCTTGCAGCAAATGCCGAGCGTGATTCGATAAAATACATGCAGGTTAAATTTATGCAGGATCACCAGGACGAAGAATTTTTGGGTGTGATCTCTGGAGTAACCGATTGGGGAATTTTTGTAGAAATTGAACAAAATAAATGCGAAGGAATGATTCGTTTACGTGATCTAACAGACGATCATTACGAATTTAACGAAGAGCATTATGCTGTTATTGGTAGAAAAACTAATAAGACCTATCAGTTAGGTGACGAGGTTTATGTAAAAGTAAAAAATGCCGATCTAGTAAAACGTCATTTAGATTTTACTATGTTGGGATTAAGAGAAGATTTTGAAAGATAGATTAATTTAAAAAGCATGAAAAAGATAATGATTATTGCATTTGTGGTTTTAGGATTAAACCTAAATGCACAGGAAACTAAACATGATCTTGCAGATTTTCAGAAGATATTTGTTTACGATGGTTTACCCGTAAAACTTGTTAGATCTAATGAGAATAAAGCGGTTGTAACTGGCGAGAGTAGGGAAGATGTAGAATTTGATGTAGAAAATGCTACTTTAAAAATAAAGTTAGGAATCGATAATATTTTTGATGAAGATGACGATACCCAGGTACTACTTTATTACAAAAGTATTGATGAGATTAGAGCTAAACAAAATGCTTCAATAATTATAGCCGATAAAATTAATGCTGAATTTTTCACGCTGGAAGCTCAGGAAGGTGGCGATATTACGGGTGAGTTTGAAGTTGATAATTTAATAGCGCTAATTAGAAGTGGTGGTGAATTAACACCTTCAGGAAAAGTAAATCACCAGGAAGTAAATATTAATACTGGCGGAAAATATTACGCTAAAAACCTGCAATCTGAGTATCTAAACGTAGATATTAAAGCAGGTGGTGTGGCCGATGTAACTGTAACTGGAAAAGTAACTGCTAAGGTTAGAGCAGGAGGTACCGTAAATGTGTATGGCGATCCAGAAGAGATAGATAAAAGCACATTGTTTGGTGGTAAAGTGGTGAGAAAGAACTAATCTTTTATTTTTGCATTCTAAATACAGCTTATGCTACATGATATTTTAGCAGCCATGCCATTAGGCTTATTTTTGGCTTTTATGTTGGGACCAGTTTTTTTCGTATTACTGGAAACCGCAGCAATAAAAGGCTTTAGGGCTGCTATATCTTTTGATTTAGGTGTAATAATTGCAGATACAGTTTTCCTTTTCATTGCATATTTAAGTACTACCAAACTGCTTGAACGTATAAAAGACGATCCAGCATTATTCATTTTTGGTGGTGTGATTCTTACTACCTATGGTGTGATGACTTTTATTCAGACAAAAAAATCATTACCGCAGGAAGAAGAAAGTCCGGATATTAGAAAGCTAGGAAAAAGTGATTATCTGGGATTAGCTTTAAAAGGTTTTTTACTGAATTTTATTAATGTGGGAGTACTTGGCTTTTGGCTTGGTTTAATCATTGTTTTTGGACCTAGATTAGAAATGCAAAGCGATCGAATTTTAGTGTTTTTTAGTACAGTTTTAGTGACCTACCTTATTGTTGATGTTTTTAAAATCTTACTGGCTAAAAAACTTAATAGAAAGCTTACGCCTAAACGAATTTATTTAATGAAGAAAGGAATTAGTATTATGCTAATTGTTTTTGGAATTGTTTTGATCTCTCAAGGAGCTTTTCCTGGTGAAGTAAACGAAATTAGAGAACAAATAGATAATATTACCCCGGGTGATGGGATAGGTCTTTTCGAGTAAATTTTTTCCTGGGTTCGCCCTAATATTCCTTATTCTTTATACTGAGGTTGAAAAAAAATAATGCTGAAAATCGATAATTTTAGTAACTATTTTTGGAGATTTCTTTGAATATACCTGAAGTATATAATCTAATTTACTTAGAAATATGAAATAAAAAAAGGCTTTCCAAAAATCTGGAAAGCCTTTTTTGTTGAGGCATCGAGCGGATTCGAACCGCTGTACATGGTTTTGCAGACCACTGCCTAGCCACTCGGCCACGATGCCCTTTTAATTAGGGAACGCAAATGTAATAAAAATTTTAAGTTCTAAAACTAAAATTTTATCTGGATTTACTTAGCGTTACACTAACCATTTCTACATTACCTCCAATTGGCGGGTTAATTTTTGATACTGAAACCTTTACCTTTTGTACCATTAAAATTTCTTGCAACACGCGATTATTAATACGCTGCGCTACACTCTCTAAAAGTTTAGATCTTATGGCCATTTCTTCTTTAACGATTTTGTTTAAATGAACATAATCGATGGTGTCTACTAACTCGTCTGATGTAGCCGAATTAGATAGATCGCCTTTTACTTTAAGATCTACGCGATAATCGCTTCCTATTTTTCCTTCTTCAACCAGGCAGCCATGATAAGCAAATACCCTAATGTTCTTCAGTTTAATACTTCCCACAAATAAGTTTTTGGCAAAGATAGGACTGTTTTAATTCTTTAAAATTATTTATGCTGAATTGTTTTCTTCCGTAGTAATTTTCATTTTAAGATTCGATATATAATTCTGCTTAAGATAACTTTATGCGATGCATTAATTTTTGATAACTTTGTAACTTATTTTATTGGCACCGCCAAAGGGTATAATACCTAGAGGCTTGTCTTGAAATTAAAAATTATTTCCAAGGAATGCTTTGTAGGCTTGCCTCGAGGTAATTTACTTGGTTCGAGATTTGATCTGATAGTTCATTTTATCAGGATTCAAATCTTAATTTAAAGAAAAGAGCAATTTATTTTGTCCTTAAAATTGGATGAAATTTTATAGATTTTGAACTAAATATTTATTCATATCCTGTAATTGGGATGCTGATTTAACGTATGGCTGAAGAAAAAAAATCACTCAATTTTATTGAGCAAATTATAGAAGAAGATTTAAAAGCAGATTATAAAAAGGAAAATTTAATGTTTCGTTTTCCGCCAGAACCTAATGGTTATCTGCATATAGGGCACGCTTCTTCGATTTGTTTAAATTTTGGTTTGGGAGAGAAATATGAAGCTCCTGTAAATCTAAGATTTGATGATACCAATCCAATCAAAGAAGAAAGAGAGTTTGTTGATGCGATTAAAAGAGATGTAGCTTGGCTTGGTTACGAATGGGCTAAAGAATGTTATGCATCAGATTATTTTCAGCAATTGTATGATTGGGCTGTTGAAATGATTAAGAATGGCGATGCGTATGTAGATAGCCAGACCTCTGAAGCAATTGCAGAGCAAAAGGGAACACCAACACAACCAGGAAGTGAAAGTCCTTATAGAAACAGAAGTGTTGAAGAAAATCTGGAACTTTTTGAGCAAATGAAGAATGGAGAAACGGCAGAAGGTGCTCATGTTCTTCGTGCTAAAATAGACATGGCCAGCGGAAATATGCTAATGCGCGATCCTATTATGTATCGTTGTGTGCATAAACCACATCATCGTACAGAAAGTGAATGGAAAATTTATCCAATGTACGATTGGGCACATGGTGAAAGTGATTTTATAGAACAGGTTTCACATTCGTTTTGTACACTAGAATTTTTACCGCATAGAGAATTATATAACTGGTTTATTGCAAAGGTGAGTAAAGAGGGAGAATTTATCCCTAAACAGCGTGAATTTGCACGTAGAAATCTTAGTCATACCGTTGTGAGTAAACGTAAATTGGCACAATTAGTAGAAAAGGGAATTGTACAATCCTGGGATGATCCAAGAATGCCAACAATTTCTGGCTTAAGACGAAGAGGATATACTCCAGAAGCTATTAAAAATTTTGCTGATTCTATTGGAGTTGGGAAACGTGAAAATATGATCGATGTTTCTCACTTAGAATTTTGTGCTCGTGAAGATCTAAATAAGAAAGCACCACGAGTGATGGGTGTTTTAGATCCAGTAAAATTGGTGATCACTAATTATCCTGAAGGAGAAGAAGAATGGCTTGAAGCTGAAAATAATCCTGAAGATGAAGCTGCAGGAACAAGACAGGTTCCGTTTAGCCGAGAGTTATATATCGAAAGAGAGGATTTTAAAGAAAGTGCAAATCGTAAATTCTTTAGATTAACACTTGGTAAAGAGGTACGTCTTAAAAACGCCTACATCATAAAAGGCGAGGATGTTGTAAAAGACGAAGAAGGAAATATTTTAGAAATACACTGTACTTACGATCCTAAGAGTAAAAGCGGTAGCGGTACAGAGGAATCTTTAAGAAAGGTAAAGGGAACATTGCATTGGGTATCTATTAAACATGCTTTAAAAGCAGAGGTACGTCTTTACGATCGTTTGTTTACTGAAGAAGCTCCAGATGGAGTAAAAGACAGAGATTTTCTGGAATTTGTAAATCCAGATTCATTAAATGTAATTACCGGTTATGTAGAGCCTAGTTTAAGTTCTGCTGAAGAATTAGATAAATTTCAATTTCAAAGAATTGGATATTTCTGTATAGATAAAGACAGTACAAAAGAACATTTAGTGTTCAATAAAACTGTAGGCCTAAGAGATAGTTGGGCTAAATTACAGAAGTAATAGTTGCATAAGTTCTTGTTTAAGAATATTTTAGTATAGCCAAAATACATATTAACCGGTTATTAACAAGGGATAACCGGTTGATACTGTATATTTGAGAGAAAGTATAAATCCAAAACTTTATTTTATTATGGCAAATACAGGAAGCACATTGTTAGCATTGGTAACCGGCGCAGCTATTGGAGCAGGAATCGGTTTATTATATGCTCCCGATAAAGGTGAAAAAACAAGAAAGAAACTTAAAAAAGATGCTTTAGATGCGCAAGATCGCTTTTCTAAAAAGTATAATGAAACAGCATCTAATTTAACTGAAAAAGCAAAAAAAGCGAAGTTAGATTTCGAAGAAAGATTAGAAGAAACACTTTCTAATGCCAGCCATAAAGCTGATGATATTTTATCTGCAATGGAATCTAAATTGGAAGAGTTAAGAAAGCAAAACGCTAAATTGCAAAAGGAAGTCAAGAAAGAAGAAGCTGAGACAAAAGCGAATAAAGTAGTGGTTTAATTTTTATGGCGTTTGAAAAACTCACTAATAGTATTGACGAACTTAACGATAATGTAAAGGCATTTGCACACTCTAATGCCGAGTATTATAAACTTTTAATTTTTAAGCAATCTTCAAAATCTGCCATTTTACTGGTTATGTTTTTGATCGTTGCTTTTGCGCTTAGTACAGCGGTAGCATTTATTTCTATAGGTGTGGCCTTTGCAATAAGTGCTGCTTTAGAACAGCCTTCAGCGGGATTTTTTATTGTTGGGGCATTTTATTTGATTTTGATTGTTCTGTTCGTAATCTTTGGCAAAAAACCACTAACCAAGTTTATGCTGAAGAAGTTTTCACGTGAAATTTTTAATGAAGACAATTAATGAAACAGTATTCAAGTTTTGAAGAAATAGATAGAGATTTAAAAATTTTAAAACTTCAAACGCAAATCGATAAAGAAGAAATTAAACTTACAATAGAAGAAGTAAAAGATTCGCTTTCTCCAATTCGTGTAGTTGGAAATGCTGTTGGAGCAATTATGCAAAAAGCAATCGTTTTAAAGGCTGTAGCGAAGATTTTTGGAGTAAAACGAGTAGTTACTTCATCTAAATAGAGAAACGCTCTAAAAAGATATTAAAAAAGGCTTCTAAAAATAGAAGCCTTTTATTTTTGTCTAAAATCGCCTAATTTTAGCTTAGTGTCTTAATAGCTTGTTGAATTCTTGAAATTGTTTCCTGTTTTCCTATTGCTTCAGAAATTTCAAAAAGATCTGCTCCCTGTAAAGAACCTACTAAAGAAATTCTATAAGGTTGCATAATTTTCCCAAAACCAATTTCTTTACTGGTGATCCATGATTTTACTTTTTCAGAAATTAGTTCAGCTTTAAAATCTTCAACATTTTCTAAAACTTCAATAAGCTCTGTCATTAAAGGGTTAGTATCTTCTTTCCAGGCTTTTTTGGTATTTTTAGGATCGTAAGAAGTAGGGGAGGTGAAGAAATAAAATCCCTGTTCCCAAATATCTTCGATAAAAACTGCTCTTTCTTTTACCAATGCTACTACATGTTTTGTGTAGTCTTTGGTAGCTTCAATTTCTTTATGCTTTAAAATTTCTAAAAATTCTTCAGCAATAAAATCATTATCGGCTTCTTGTAAATAATGTTGCTGGAACCATTTTGTTTTTTCAGGATCAAATTTTGCTCCACCTTTATGTACTCTTTTAAGATCAAAAGCTTCAGCTAATTCTTCTAAAGAAAAGAATTCCTGTTCAGTTCCTGGATTCCAACCTAAGAAAGCTAACATATTAGTAACCGCTTCAGGAAAATATCCATCTTCACGATATCCAGCTGAAATTTCATTGGTTTTTGGATCTTTCCATTCTAGCGGAAATACTGGGAAACCTAATTTATCACCATCGCGTTTACTTAATTTTCCTTTTCCCTGTGGTTTTAGAATAAGTGGTAAATGGGCAAATTTTGGAGCATCCCATCCAAAAGCACGATATAACATAAAGTGTAATGCTAAAGAAGGTAACCATTCTTCACCACGAATTACGTGAGAGATCTTCATTAAATGATCATCTACAATATTCGCTAAATGATAGGTAGGCATCCCGTCACTTTTATACAAAACTTTATCGTCTAATATATTGGTGTCGATCTCCATGTTTCCTCTAATTTCATCTGAAATTTTTAGGATTTCGTCTTGTGGAGATTTAAAACGTACAACATAATGTTCGCCGTTTTCAATTCTTTTTTTAACCTCTTCTTCTGTTAAGGCTAATGAATTATCTAGTTTTTCACGATTATGCCAGTTGTAGATAAAAGTTTTACCCTCAGCTTCGTGAGATTTTCTTTGATTGTCTAAATCTTCAGCACTATCAAAAGCGTAGTAAGCATCGCCGCTTGCAATAAGTTTATCGGCATAAGCTTTATAAAGACTTTTGCGTTCGCTTTGGCGATATGGGCCGCAATCTTTTTCTTTTCCTGGTCCTTCATCATAAGGAATATTACACCAGTTTAAAGAATCGATAATATATTGTTCAGCTCCTTCAACATATCTATTTTGATCGGTATCTTCAATTCTTAAAATAAAGTCACCGCCATGCTTTTTAGCAAACAAATAGTTGTATAAAGCTGTTCTTACTCCGCCAATGTGTAAAGGCCCTGTTGGGCTAGGTGCAAATCTTACGCGTACGTTAGAAGACATATTTGGTTTTATTTTTGTGGCAAAGATACAACCTAAATAATGCAATCCTAAAATATGTGATGTTTGGATTTTGGTAATTTTCGAAATTTTAACCGACTGTTATTTATGCTGAATATTACTTACATTTAGGCAAATCAATAGGATAGAGAATTTGAGTAGTGTTGGCTAAAAGAATAATCTTCTAGTTTCTTATTTTCTAGTACTTGAAGTTAATCCCAAATTAGGGAAAATGAAGACAGAATTTTATGGCAGAATTTGAAGCGATTAAAAATCAATTACAATCATTTATCAGGAAATATCAATTAAATTTTTTGATAAAAGGGGTTGCGTTATTTGTTTTAATTGGATTGGTATTTCTATTGCTTCTTTTATCATTTGAAAATTATATCTGGTTTGATTCTGGCATTAGATTTTTTCTATTTCTCTCTTTTGTTATTATAGAATCTGCCTTATTAATATTTTTTGTTGGTCTGCCACTTTTAAAAGTTTTGGATCTAAAACGTGCAATTTCAGATAAGGAGGCTGCCATTTTAATTGGTAATTATTTTCCTGAAATTGATGATAGATTACTTAATCTTATCGAGTTGAAATCTCAAAATAACTCTGAATTTTTAGAAGCAGCAATTCGCCAAAAATCATCTGAACTTAAATTTTATAATTTTAAAAATGCTGTCAATTTTGTCCAATATCGCAATTATATGTTGGCGGCTTTTATTCCTGTTTTGCTAATTATTTCTTTTGTGATTAGTGGAAAGGGCGAGTGGTTGTTTAGTTCGTTTAATAGGATTAAGAATTATGATCAGGTTTATGAAAAGCCAGCACCTTTTAGTTTTGTTTTAAATACTGAAGATCTTCATGTGATAGAAGGTGAAGATTATCTTTTAGAAGTGAATGTTATTGGTGAAGAAATTCCGCAGCAATTAAAAATCGTTGTTGAAGATGCAGAATATTTTATGAAGGCACTAGCACCAGGTCGTTTTTCTTATGTTTTCAGAAATGTAGCTGAAAATCAACAATTTAGGTTAAAATCAACTAATATAAGCTCTAAAACTTATAATTTGGATCTTATTCCCGTTCCTGAATTAGTAAGTTTTACTATTGATATTAATTATCCTGAATATTTAAATCGAGAGAGTGAGCAAATCTCAGGTGATGGGAATTTAAGCATTCCTGAAGGTACATCTTTGCAATGGAATTTTAAGCATCATAACACAGATCATGTAAATCTACAATTTAAAGATAGCCTTTTAAAAGTGGATAAGTCTTTTGTAAAAGTTTTTACCGAATCAAGCAATTATAGTTTGTCAACTTCTAATTCATTTTTGGATAATTACCAGGAACTTTATTTTCAGATTGAAGTTATTAAAGATAGAGCGCCGCAGATACAGGTAGAGGAGAAGTTGGATTCTTTGGATACTTCACAAAAATTTTATGGGGGAAAAGTAAGTGATGATTATGGTATTTCAAGGTTATTATTGCGCTATCGAAAAATAGGTTCTGAGAAATTTGATTCAAAATCAATCAAAATCAATAATGCTAATATTAGTCAATTTTACACTTCTTTTCCTGGAGAATTAGAATTGGAAGAAGGTAGTAATTATGAATATTATTTTCAGGTTTTTGATAACGATGAGGTTAATGGATCTAAGTCGGCTTCTTCTCAATATTTTACTTTTTATGAAAAGACTTCAGAAGAAATAGAAGATGAAAATTTAGATTTTCAGGAAAATAATATTGATAATTTATCGGAAGAGTTTGATAAATTTCAGCAAGAAGAAGATTTGAACAACTTACTTAATGATCAATTAGAGAATAAGGAGTTTGATTATGAGCAGCGACAAAAGTTAGAATCTTTTATTAAATCTCAGGAGCGTGAAAATGCTTTAATGGAAAAATTTACAAAGAATATTCAAGAGAAATTGGAGGAATCTAATCCTGAAGATAAGGATGCAGAAAATTTAAAAAACCGACTAGAAAATAGCCAAAGTAAGCTTGAAGATAATAAAAAGCTTTTGGAAGAATTAAAAAAATATTCTGATAAAATACAGAATGAAAATTTGCAGCAAAAGCTTGAAAAGTTGTCTAAGAATAAAAATTCTTCTAAGCGTAGTTTGGAGCAACTTGTAGAATTGACCAAGCAATATTATGTAGAGCAAAAATATAATCAGTTAGTTGAGAAGTTGAAGAGGTTAGGGGAGGAGCAGGAGAATTTGGATAACTCTGAAAACTCTCAAGAGGAAATCAATGCTAAGTTTGGAAAAATACAAGATGATTTAGATGAACTTCAGGAAAAAAATAATGATCTAAAACGTCCAAAATCACTTGAAAGAAATCAAGATTCTGAGGAAAGTATTAAGCAGGATTTGGAGGAATTGAATTCTGATAGTAAGGATATGGATCAGGATCAAAAGAAAAAGAAGCAGCAAAATACTGGTAAAAAAATGAAGGAACTTGCTGAAGAAATGAGTAGTAATTCTGGTTCTTTAGAAATGCAGGTTTTGCAAGCTGATATAGAAACTTTAAGGAAGGTTTTGGATAACTTGGTGATATTTTCTTTTGAGCAGGAGCAGTTAATGAATGATTTTTCAAGTATTCAGGCTGATAGTCCTGAATACTCTAAACATTTAAAAGAACAATATTTATTAAAGGAGAACTTTGAGCACGTAGATGATAGTTTATTTACGTTGGGATTAAACAATGAATTTATAGCTGATAAGGTTTTTGAATTGTTAGAGGATGTATCGTTTAATTTGAATAATAGTTTAGAAGAACTTGCTGAAGTTAGGGTTTCGAAATCCTTGGCTTCACAACAATATACAATTACCGGTGCCAATGATTTGGCTGTGATGCTTAGTGGAATTTTGAATAATATGAATGATCAAATGAATTCTTCTGGTTCGGGTGGTGGCGACAGTAATGGTCCGCAGTTACCAGATATTATGGAGCAGCAGCAAGAATTGGGTATAGATATTCAAGAAGAAATGGAGAAGGGTCAAAACGGTAATCAAGAACAAAATGGAGAAGGGCAGCAATCCAAATTATTTGAAATTTATAAAAGACAGGAAGAAATAAGAAAAAACTTAGAGAATGTCTTAAAGGAAAACGGGATGGATCTGAACGATTTAAATAAGGATTATGACCAGCTAGAGAATGATATTTTGAACAATGATTTGAACCAGAATTCTCTAAATAATTTGGAAAGAATTAATCAAAAGATGTTAGATCTAAATCAATCTTTAAATGAAAAAGGGGAGCGAGAAGAAAGAGAAAGTGAAACCAATCGGCGTCAATTTGATAATCAATCTACTAAAGAAATTATAGACATAAAAGATTATTTTAATAGCATTGAAATATTAGATAGACAAACATTACCTTTGCGGCCGAATTTAAAGCAAAGGATTAATACGTATTTTAATGAATAATCAAGACGGTATTATTAATTTTTATTCTGAAAATGATTTCATTTTAAAAGATGAGGATGTATATAAAAATTGGATTAATCGTGTAATTTCTTCTGAAGGAAAACGACTGGGAGAGATAAGTTACATTTTCTGTGACGATGATTATTTATTAGATATTAATCAACGATTTTTAGATCACGATACGTATACCGATATCATAAGTTTTGATGATTCTATGGGAAATCTTTTAAACGGAGATATTTATATAAGTACTGAACGTGTACATGAAAATGCGCTTGAATTTAATGAGGATTTCGAAACTGAATTAAAGCGGGTTATTATTCATGGCATTTTGCATTACTGTGGTTATAAAGATAAATCTGAAGAAGATGCTGCTTTAATGCGTGAAAAGGAGAGTGAAAAAATTAAATTGTTCCACGTGGAACAATCTTAAAATTTATAGGATTTTATGTTCAATAAGGAGTATGATGTAATTGTAGTTGGAGCTGGGCATGCTGGAAGTGAAGCTGCGGCTGCGGCTGCAAATATGGGATGTAGCACTTTACTAGTTACAATGAATTTGCAGAACATCGCGCAAATGAGTTGTAATCCTGCTATGGGCGGAATCGCAAAAGGACAAATTGTTCGTGAGATCGACGCCATGGGTGGATATAGTGGATTAGTAAGTGATACTAGTGCTATTCAGTTTAAAATGCTTAACAAATCTAAAGGTCCTGCCATGTGGAGTCCGCGTGTGCAAAGTGACCGTATGCGTTTTGCTGAAGATTGGAGACTTCGATTAGAACAAACTCCTAATCTTGATTTTTATCAGGAAATGGTTCATGGTTTAATTATCGAGAATCATAAAATTAAAGGTGTTCGTACTTCACTAGGAATTGAGATTAGAGCTAAATCTGTTGTTTGTACTAATGGTACTTTTTTAAACGGATTAATTCATATTGGAGATAAACAACGTGGTGGAGGTAGAGCAGGGGAAGCCGCTGCAACCGGAATTACAAAAGATCTTATCGATTCAGGTTTTGAGGCCGGAAGAATGAAAACCGGAACGCCGCCTAGAGTTGATGGTAGATCTTTAGATTATTCGAAAATGGTAGAACAACCAGGTGATGATGTTCCGGGTAAATTTTCTTATTCAGATGAAACAAAACCATTAAGTAGACAGCGTTCTTGTTATATGACATATACCTCAAACGAGGTGCATGATATTTTACGTTCTGGTTTTGATCGTTCACCAATGTTTAATGGTAGAATTAAAAGTTTAGGTCCGCGTTATTGTCCTTCGATTGAAGATAAAATAAATCGTTTCGCAGATAAAGATCGTCACCAGCTTTTTGTTGAACCCGAAGGTTGGAATACAGTTGAAGTTTATGTAAACGGATTTTCAACTTCGCTTCCAGAAGATGTTCAATTTAATGCATTAAGATCTGTAGCTGGTTTTGAAAACGTAAAGTTTTTTAGACCTGGTTACGCAATAGAATATGATTATTTTCCACCAACACAGTTGCAGCATACTTTAGAAACTAAATTGGTGGACGGCTTATATTTTGCCGGTCAGATAAACGGAACTACGGGTTACGAAGAAGCAGCTTGCCAGGGAATGATGGCAGGAATAAATGCGGCTTTAAAAGTTCAGGAAAAAGATCCTTTTATCCTGCAAAGAAATGAAGCTTATATTGGTGTGCTTAT
Organism: Zunongwangia atlantica 22II14-10F7; assembly: GCF_002094855.1. Lineage (GTDB taxonomy): Bacteria > Bacteroidota > Bacteroidia > Flavobacteriales > Flavobacteriaceae > Zunongwangia > Zunongwangia atlantica. The sequence goes on along the minus strand of NZ_ARYN01000010.1, from coordinate 126,956 downwards.
CGACGATTTAATTACGAAAGGAACAGAAGAGCCTTATCGTATGTTTACTTCTAGAGCTGAATATAGAACTTTGCTTAGACAGGATAATGCCGATTTTAGATTAACTGAACGTTCTTATCATTTAGGTTTAGCTTCTGAAAAAAGAATGCGTAAAATGGAAGAGAAGAAAGAAAAGTCTTTGGCTTTTGTTTCTTTTTTGAAGGATACTAGTGTTGTTCCTGAAGATGCAAATCCTGTTTTAGCCTATTATAATTCTTCCCCGATGAAGCAATCTGATAAGATTTTTAAGATCTTTTCTAGACCAAACATTGCTATGGAAGATGTTCGGAAATTCCCAGGAGTAGAAGAGTTCATTGCAGAGAATAATTTAGATACTGAAATGTTAGAGCAAACCGAAATTCAGGTGAAATATTCGGGCTATATTCAAAAGGAAAAGAATAATGCAGATAAATTGAATCGTTTAGAGGATGTAAAAATTCCTAAGAACTTTGATTATTCTAAAATAAAATCAATGTCTTTTGAAGCTCGCGAAAAGTTAAATAAAATTCAGCCTACAAATGTTTCGCAGGCGTCTAGAATAAGTGGTGTTAGTCCTAATGACATTTCCGTTTTATTAGTTTACATGGGACGTTAATTTTTGAACGTTCCACGTGGAACATCTAGTTTTCTATGTTTCGATATTGTTTAATTTTAGTACTAATTTTTTGTTTAGCGGGATGCCGAATAACAACACATTCGGTTCCTAATATTGAAGGTTCTAGAATTGTGGAGACAGAAAATGGGCAGAATTATTATCTATTTCAAACAACACTTCAACGGCCAATCGCCAAAAGCTGGTTTAAAAATTATTTAGATTTAAATAGGGAAGATGATTTAATTAGATCTGAAGTTGTTCTTTTTCCTGAATTAGAAAAAGAATTTTTAGTGACGATTAGCGTTAAAGATGATCGAGAAATTTATACCGATATTCCTGTTGCAGAAAAAATACTCGATGGTTTGTTAGGAAATGATGATGATGATAATAATTATGAAGAATCTGATCTTGAAAAGAAGAAAGAGACAAATCAAGGTTCGATAAAATTCTTCGTGAATATTACAATTTCAGATAAAGAAGGGAACGATCATATTTCAACTTCATCTTTATATTCGAGCAGGGTTAGAAATTTTCTTCAGCAATTAGAAAATGACTTTTTCGAATATCAGAAAAATTATAAAGCATTACCTTAAGTGGAAGACTCAACAATTTATTGCAAAGATTATTTAGTAAGTGGCGAAGAGTATCGATTAGAAAAATGGAAGCATTACGATATTTTAAAAACTCAACCCGTTCCAGAAAATCTTGCGGCTTATTACAAAAGTGAAGATTATATTTCTCATACAGATTCGTCAAAATCTTTTACCGATAAATTATACAATATTGTAAAGGCTTATATGCTTCAGAAAAAAGTAGGCTGGATATTAAAGGAAAAATCTAGCGGAAAACTTTTGGACATTGGAGCAGGTACTGGAGATTTTTTAAATGCGGCTTCTCGTTATTTTGAAGTAAATGGAGTAGAGCCAAGTGAAATTGCCAGAGAAAATGCTAAAAAGAAGAATCTGAATTTAAAATCTAATCTAGCAGAAATTTCTGATACTTACGATGTAATTAGTATGTGGCATGTTTTAGAACATGTGCCAAATCTTAATCATCAAATTGAAGAATTTCATCGATTACTAAAAGATGACGGAATTTTAGTTATTGCGGTTCCTAATTATAAAAGTAAAGATGCTGAAATTTATAAAGAGCACTGGGCGGCTTTTGATGTTCCTCGACATTTATGGCATTTTTCAAAAATTGGAATTCAGACATTATTTCTAGAAAATGGATTTCAGCTTTATAATTCTACCGGATTGAAATTTGATTCTTATTATGTAAGTATGCTTTCAGAAAAACATCGCGCGGGAAAGCAAAATCTATTGGCGGCGTTTAAAAATGGTTTAAAATCAAATTTGGCTGCTGCTAATACCGGCGAATATAGTTCGATGGTTTATTTCTTTAAAAAATCACCTAAATAATCGAAATAAGCGTTTTTAAGAGTGTTTTTTAGTTGTAGGTAATAAAATCTACGCTATAATTTTAAAACGTTCTTAAATCTGTTTATAAACAGCTCTTTTTAATAAATTATTCTTATTGAATTTAATGTTAACATAATTATACGCTATTATATGTAATTTCACTAAGAATCCGTGGTTTTTACTAGAATTATAAAATTTCAGCCCAGACCATTTCTTAGGTTTTAATTTACGTTATTAAACAAAAGCACCTCACTTAAAATACTTTTTTTACATTTGCTGCCGACTAAAAATTTAAAAGATGAAAAAATTAATCGCGATAGGAGCAGTAGCAATTTCATTAATTTCTTGTAATCAGGAAAAAACAGCTTATGTAGATACTACAAAAGTGATTCAGGATTATAAAGAATTAAAAGATGTTGAAGCAAAATTTGAAGCTCGTAGAGATTCTTTAACTCAGTTAATCACCGGGCCACAACAACAATTTCAGCAAGAAGTTCAGGAATATCAGCAAAGCATGAATTCTATGTCTGCTGCGCAAAGACAGGCTAAAGAGCAGGAGCTACAGCAAAAAGGTCAGCGTTTACAACAACAAAGTCAAATGATTGGTCAGCAATTAAGAAATGAAAGTGATACGGCTATCGACGAGGTTGTTGAAAAAGTGAAAGATTTTGTAGCAGAATACGGAAAAGAAAATGGATACACTTATATCTTTGGAAGTAACGAATCTGCAAACATCATGTATGCTAAAGAAGGATTAGATATTACAGATGAAATTCTAAAGGAATTAAATGAGAGTTACGGTGGTGAACCAACAATCGAAGCTCCGGCTGAAGAAACTGAAACAGATACAACTTCAGCAAAATAATATATATTGAAATTATAGATTTTGAGGCCCGGTTTTTAGCCGGGCTTTTTTATTGTCGATAACCACGTAATTTATTGAATTATTATCCCAAAGCGAAGAATCCAAGGATTACTAGGATGAAATAAATAGTAATTCCGGCAGAACTTTGATAATCTTTGGCTACGCGTTGCCCAAACAGAAGCATCATTAGGCTTGCAGCACAACTTATTAGTGAAAACTGACTAAAATTGAAGCTACTAAAGCTAAAAATTCGGTTTATGATCGCTAAAATTAGTAAAATCACAGCGATCAATTCTATTAAAACCAAAATCGGTAAAAGAAAGACTATCTTTTTTGCCAAAAAGCTGTCTTTAAAATGAGACTCCATAAAAGATTTGGTGCCTTTATAATCACTTATTTTTTCGAAAAACGACATAAAAAAAGTGATAAGCAAAAAGACCAATATTAGCAGTAAAGCAATATTAAAATCGATTTTAGCCATTTTTTAAGCTGCTTTAATATGTAAAAATCTTGTAAGCCTGATTGAAAGATCGGTTAAAACGATTTTAGCATTTCCGTTTCTTTCAATGTGATAAATAGCATCTTCAATGGCTTTTGTAATGGGTAGAATATTGTTTCCGTGTACAAAAGGAGCAAATTTTTTAAGCTGGAATCCTTTGGTTTTTGGTGATAAGAACACAAGATTTTCGGCTTTATAATTCAGCATTAAGGCCTGTCTGAAAAAATCCAGGCAGTACAACAAAAAGCTCTTCTGTTTTTCACGACCCATTGTAGCAATTTCTTCACTCCAGCTAATAAGTTCCAGAACGGTTGCTTTATTTCCTTTGGCTTTAAATGCGGTTCGTACCCAATCGATAAACCACTGCTCAAATTGGTCGTCTGCTGTATCTTTTTGTAGAAGATGTAATGCTCTTGTGTAACTTCCGTTAGATTGATGTGCGATTAAGCTGGCTTCCTGGATATCTAAATTTTTAGATGCAATCAATTTTTCTGCAATATCAGCTTCGGCTAATGGCGGAAACTTAAGGGTTTGGCATCGCGATTTTATGGTTTGTATAATTTGCTCTTCGTCTTCAGCAATAAGAATAAAAATGGTCTTATTTGGCGGTTCTTCGATAAGCTTTAAAAGTTTGTTCGCAGCAGCCGTATTCATACGATCTGCCATCCAGATTATCATTACTTTTAAGCCACCTTCATAAGCTTTTAAGGACAAAGATTTCACGATATCCTGGGCTTCGTCTACCCCAATTTGTCCCTGTTTATTTTCAATACCAATATGCTCGTACCAATCAGTTAAACTTCCGTAGGGATTATGCTGAATAAAACTACGCCAGTCTTCCATAAAATTCGCTGAAACCGGATGACTTTTAATCGTTTGATTTGTCGCTACCGGAAAAGCAAAATGAAGATCTGGGTGTGAAATATTGGTAAACTTCAAATTACAGGAAGCATTTCCATGCTCGTTCTCACCACCCTGGTTTTTACAAAGCAGGTATTGCGCATAGGCAATTGCCATTGGCAAAGTACCACTGCCGCTATTTCCAACAAATAATTGGGCGTGTGCAATACGGCTATTATCTGCAGTAGTGGTTAGATGATTTTTAATATGTGGGAGTCCTACAATTTCTTTAAAAAGCATGAGCAAATATAAAGCTTATATGCGGTTTTATATCTTCGGAAAAAATTATATTTGTAATAAACCGAAATTATGAAAACAGTAGACTATTTTAATTTTAAAGATAAACAAGCTTTAATTCGTGTAGATTTTAATGTACCGCTTAACGAAGACCTTAAGGTAACCGATGCTAACCGTATTGAAGCTGCTAAACCAACCATAGTTAAGATTTTAGAAGATGGTGGTAGCGTTGTTTTAATGTCACATTTAGGAAGACCAAAAGGAAATGAAGCAAAATTCTCTTTAAAAAACATCGTTAGTAAAGTTTCTGAAGTTATTGGTGTCGAGCCAAAATTTGTTGAAGACTGCGTAGGGGCAGATGTTAAAAAGGCTGCAGATGAATTAGAATCTGGAGAAATTCTTTTACTTGAAAATTTACGTTTTCACGATGAAGAAACTGCCGGAGACGAAGCTTTTGCGAAGCAACTTTCAGAACTTGGAGATATTTATGTGAATGATGCCTTTGGTACTGCGCATAGAGCACATGCCTCTACTACAATTGTAGCTCAATTTTTTGAAGATAAATGCTTTGGTTATTTATTAGCAAAAGAGATTAAAAGTTTAGATAAAGTATTAAATAGTACAGAAAAACCGGTAACTGCAGTTTTAGGAGGAGCAAAGGTTTCTTCAAAAATTACAGTTATAGAAAACATTCTTGATGCTGTAGATCACCTAATTATTGGTGGTGGTATGACTTATACTTTTATCAAAGCACAGGGAGGAAAAATAGGAAATTCTCTTGTTGAAGAAGATAAGCAGGAATTAGCTCTAGAAATTTTAAAGAAAGCCAAAGAAAAAGGAGTGCAGGTACATCTTCCTGTAGATTCTATAATTGCAGATAGTTTTTCAGATCAGGCTAGCACTCAAGTAGAATCTGTGGATAGTATTCCTGATGGATGGATGGGATTAGATGTAGGTCCTGAAACTTTAAAGAATTTTGAAAAAGTAATCGCAGATTCTAAAATAATCCTTTGGAATGGCCCGTTAGGAGTATTTGAAATGGAAACTTTTGCTAAAGGAACAATCGAGCTTGGTAAAGCGATTGCTGAAGCTACTAAAAATGGAGCTTTCTCTTTAGTTGGAGGAGGAGACTCTGTAGCAGCTGTAAAACAATTTGGCTTTGATGATAAAGTTAGTTATGTTTCTACCGGAGGTGGAGCAATGCTAGAAATGCTTGAAGGTAAATCTTTACCGGGTATCGCAGCGATTAGCGAATAAACCTTTATCGAAATACCAATTTTCGATAAAATAAGGTATACTTTTTGATCAAAATTTTAACTAATTTTAAGAACCTCGAAACGAACTTTCGAGGTTCTTAGTTAGAAATCAAGATTAAAAATTTTCAAACATTAATTTAAATCCTAAAATAGTAGGTAAACAGGTTCTAAAAGAGATATGAAGAAGCAGGTATGTTTATTACTGGGATTATTTGCAGTGTTTGCTGTAAGTGCCCAGGAGAAAGAAAAATCTAAAAAACAGGTCGAAAAAGCTAATTTTAGAGTTCAGATTTTTCAAAAAGTAGATAGTACAGAAATCATACTTGCAGATCCCGATCCTGAGTTTAAAGATAAACTTCCAATATCTGCTGTAATTAGAGATTCTTCTAAAGTTTGTCTAATAGATATGCCACACGCCGCCAGAATAGATTCGGTTTGGCGAGCAGAACTTACCAATTCAGATCTATACGAAACCATTCAAAAATCCATAGCAGAGCAGGATTATGATGAAGTGGTTTTTGATGAATTACCTACAGATACTTTAAAAGCCAGACTGGCCAGATTAAATGCCAGGACACCTTTTAATATCGAATATAATCCAAGTTTGGAAAGCGTTATTAAAATGTATTTAAAACGCAATAAGCAGGCTATGGAACGTTTAATGGCGCTAAGTGATTATTACTTCCCAATGTTCGAGCAGGAATTAGATAAATATGATATTCCGCTAGAAATAAAATATCTCGCCATTGTAGAATCTGCTTTAAATCCAAGAGCAAAATCCAGAGTTGGCGCTACCGGATTATGGCAATTTATGTTTACTACGGGTAAAATGCACGATCTTAACGTGAGTAGTTATGTCGACGAGCGTATGGATCCTGTAAAAGCTACTGAAGCTGCTGCAAAATATCTTTCTACACTTTATAAAGTTTTTGGAGATTGGGATTTGGTACTGGCATCGTATAATTCTGGTCCTGGTAATGTTTCAAAAGCAATAAGAAGAAGTGGTGGTTCTACAGATTATTGGAGTATGCGACGCTATTTACCAAGAGAAACTGCGGGATATGTTCCAGCTTTTTTAGCCACCTTGTATATTTTTGAATATGCAGATGAGCATAACTTTCAGCCTAAAAGACCAGAGATTCCTTATTTTCAAACCGATACTATTCAGGTTAAGGAATTGCTTACCTTCGATCATATTGCTAAAGTTACAGGTACTAATAAAGAATTACTTCAATTTTTAAACCCAAGTTATAAATTAGATATTATCCCGTTTGTAGAGGATAAAAATTATGTGGTTAGATTACCAAGAACAAAAACAGGAGCTTTTGTAAATAATGAATCTGCTATTTATCAATACGCTGAACAGGAGATCGCAAACAGGGAAGAACCTTTACCAAAGTACGTTGAAACCGAAGATCGAATTAGATATAGAGTAAGAAGCGGAGATTATTTGGGAAGAATTGCAGAAAAATATGGCGTAGGTGTAAGCAGCATAAAACGCTGGAATAATTTAAGAGGAAATAATATTAGAGTAGGGCAATACTTAACGATATATCCCAGAAAACCAGTATCTAACACGCAAAGTGCTACGGCTTTCAGTAGTGCAAAAACTACCACAAAAGGAAATACAAAACTATATACAGTACAGCAGGGAGATTCATTATGGAGTATTTCTAAAAAGTTTCCTGGCGTTACGGTACAGAATTTGAGGGCATGGAATGATATGAGCAGTACACGCCTTAAACCAGGAATGAAAATTAAGGTGTCTAAAGGCTAATAACCAAACTTAAATTCAAAACTAATAAAATGAAAAAATTAGTATTTCTTGCGCTTTCGTTTCTAATAATAGTTTCCTGTAAAGATAAATCTGATAAGCCGGCCAAACTTATTTTAGCAGATTCTTCTGGGAATATCAATCAACTTTCTGTGGTAATGGATAATGGTCTTTGGGAAGGGCAGGTAGGTGATGCCTTAAGAGATAATCTTGCTGCGCCGGTAGAAGGTTTACCACAAGAAGAACCTTTATTCAGTTTAAGTCAGATTCCGCCTGAAACCTTTTCTGGTTTTGTGCGCCGTAGCCGTATATTTTTAAAAGTTGAAAAAGGAAATGATAGTCTTGCTATTATTAGAGATCAATTTGCTACACCGCAAACAGGGATTGTTATTACCGGCCAAAATCAGCAGCAAATAATAGATAGAATTAATGCTTCTTCAGATAGTATTATTGATGTTTTAAAAGCTACTGAAATTAAAGAAAAGCAGCGCAGAATTGGTAAATCACCAAAATCTGATGAAGAGTTGGAAGAAACTTTTGGCGTATCTATGAAGTTTCCAACAGCTTATCGTTATGCTGCCCAGGAAGATAATTTTATATGGATAAGAAAAGAGATTCCTAAGGGTTTAATGGAAATACTGGTATATGAAGTACCACTAAAAACAATAGATAACGATTCGAGCGTCATTGCTAACATTGTGAAAATGCGAGATAGTATTGGTGAAAAATATATCCCTGGCCCAGTAGAAGGAAGTTATATGATTACTGAAGAAGCTTACGCGCCTTACTTATTTGAGACCAAAATAGATGGACATTTTGCTTATGAAACTCGCGGAACATGGGAAGTTAATAATGCATATATGGCAGGGCCTTTTGTAAACTACGCTATTAAAGACGAAGAAAATAACAGATATATAATTGCTGAAGGATTTATTTTTAGACCAGCAAGCAGCAAAAGAGATCATGTATTTGAGTTAGATGCGATCTTAAAAACTTTAAAATTTGCTTCAAAATAGTCGAATTTCAATATAGATAAAGATAAAAAAAATCCCATTCGATTAAGAATGGGATTTTTTAATACTATTTTTTAGAACTACTTGGTGTCTTCAACTTTTTTAGCATCTGAAGCTGAACTTTTAGTAGTATCATCATCATCCTTAGATGCATCTTTAAACTCCTTAATTCCGCTTCCTAATCCTCTCATCAATTCAGGAATTTTTCGACCTCCAAATATTAGTAAAACCACGATTACAATAAGTACAATCTGTGGTGCTCCTATAGCCAATGGTAACATAAATGCATTCATAACTCGATATTTATAATTACAAACTTAACAAGAATAAACCAATATATACGTTAATAAGGGCAAAATATATGCAATTTGTTAATTATAATGCTATTACCAGCTTTAATTGCTAATGTGAATTTTTAGGAAGGATTACCAGAATATAAGCCTATTATTAATTTTAAAATAATAGTAATTTCCCTAGAATTAAGTTACAAAATGTGCAAATTTAGATTATCGATTAAAACCGGGCGGTAAGCATAATTTTTCCAGTATCTTTGTTTAAGGTTTTTATGTATGTCGAAAAAGAAAAAAAATAAGAAAAAATTTACCAGAAAACTTCTTCATAAATACCGAATGGTAATTTTAAATGAGGATACTTTTGAAGAGAGATATTCATTAAAATTAACCCGTTTAAATGTATTTGTTCTGGTAACTACAAGTGCTATTTTATTAGTAGCAGCAACTACTTTTATTATCGCTTTTACACCATTAAGAGAATATATTCCTGGATATTCTTCGCCGCAATTAAAAGAAGAAGCCGCACAATTAGCATATAAAACAGATTCTTTACAAAATGTTTTAAAGCTTAATAATCAGTTTTTAGGATCTATAAAGGGAGTTTTGTCTGGAGATTTACAAACTTCTGATTTAAACCGTGATTCTATTGCTAAATTCTCTCAGGATAATCTGGAAGTTGAGGTGATTCCACCTTCTAGAGCTGATAGTTTACTAAGAGAAGAAGTTGCCTTAGAGGATAAGTATAACATTTTGCCGGGCGCTACAGATAATATCGATTTTTCTTTATTTCCGCCGGTAAAAGGAACGATTACAGAGGGATATGATGCTGAAGAAAAGCATTATGCGGTAGATGTGGTAATTCCTAAGAATTCACCCGTAAAATCTGTTGCAGATGGACGTGTTATTTTTGCTGAATGGACCACAGAAACCGGTTATGTAATTATCGTAAAACATGATTACGGATTAATTTCTGTATATAAGCACAACGCCTCATTAACTAAAGAGCAGGGAGATTTTGTAAAAGCTGGCGAAGTGGTGGCGACTGCTGGAAATACTGGAGAATACACCACTGGACCACATTTACATTTTGAATTGTGGAACGAAGGAAACCCTGTAAACCCAACCGATTATATTGATTTTGAATAGTCTATGTCTTTAAAATCTTTTGCAGCTAAAATATTCGCTAAAACCATTAGAAAGAAAATTGATAGCTGGGCTTCAAATCCTATTGAAGCGCAGCAGAAAATCTTTGATCAATTAATTTCTAAGGCTAAAATCACCAATTTTGGAAAAGATCATAATTTTGGTGCTATAAAAACGCATGCCGATTTTGTCCAAAATGTACCGGTAAGAGACTACGAAGCGCTTCGTAATTACGTAGATAAGATGGTAGCCGGGGAAGAAGATATTCTGTGGCCGGGAAAACCTTTGTATTATGCGAAAACATCGGGAACTACCAGTGGCGCAAAATATATCCCAATTACCAAAGAAAGTATGCCTACGCATATTGAAGCGGCACGAAATGCGATTCTTTGTTATATTGCTGAAACCGGAAATGCAAAGTTTGTAGATGGTAAAATGATCTTTTTACAGGGAAGTCCAGAGCTTACTGAGAAAAACGGAGTAAAATTAGGACGATTGTCGGGTATCGTAGCACATTATGTACCTGGATATCTTCAAAAGAACAGAATGCCAAGTTGGGAAACCAATTGTATCGAAGATTGGGAAACTAAAGTTGACGCAATTGTAGAGGAAACCCGAGATTTGAATATGACCGTGATAAGCGGAATACCAAGTTGGGTGCAAATGTATTTTGAAAAATTAAAGCGCAAAACCGGGAAAAAAGTAGGTGATATTTTTAAGAATTTCGACCTGTTTATTTATGGCGGAGTAAACTACGAACCCTATCGCTCTAAATTTGAGAATCTTATTGGTCGTAAAGTAGATAGCATCGAATTATATCCCGCTTCAGAAGGTTTTTTTGCTTTTCAGGATAGTCAGAAAGCAAAGGGTATGTTACTTCAGCTAAATAGCGGTATTTTTTACGAGTTTATTAAGGCCGAATCTTTTTTTGATGAAGATCCAAAACGAATAACGATTGCTGAGGTAGAGCTTGGCGTAAATTATGTAATGATTATTAGTACTACCGCAGGACTTTGGGCGTATAATGTTGGCGATACCATTCAGTTTACCAGTTTAAAGCCTTATCGGGTGATGGTTTCGGGAAGGATTAAGCATTATATTTCAGCGTTTGGGGAGCATGTTATTGCCAAAGAAGTAGAGGAAGCCATGCAGGTTGCTTCTGAAAAAACAGGAGCCAGAATTAACGAATTTACGGTTGCACCACAGGTAAATCCTTCCGCAGAAGAATTACCATATCACGAGTGGTTTATAGAGTTTGAAAAAGAACCCGAAAATTTATCGAATTTCAGGAATATTCTGGATAAATCACTTCAGCAGCAAAACTCCTATTATTTCGATTTAATTGAAGGAAATATTTTGCAACCGGTAAAAATCACCAAAGTTCCAAAAGACGGATTTCAGGCGTATATGAAATCGATTGGCAAGTTGGGCGGACAAAATAAATTGCCAAGATTATCGAACGATCGTAAAATTGCAGATGCTTTAGAAGCATTAATAAAAAAATAAACAATTTGAAGTTGAAAACAGAAGGAAGAACGAGAGCGCAGGAAAGTACCAATGCGATAGAACGTATGTATATTACCATGAGACACCTTTTTAACAGAGGTTTTTACAAACCAATGGGTGTTTCTGGAGAAACTTTAAGAGAAGGATTATTGGCATTAAGACCAGAAATTTATGGATCTGTTGCTGAGGATAAAGCCGAGCTTAGCGGGTTATTGTATGTTTTAGAGCGTCTTCCTATTGGGATAGAACAATGTCGTTATATCAATCTAACCAGTGACGAAGGCTATGGTGATTCGCATTTTCAGCCCATTGTTCCTCCAAAACGTCGTAGAAACTGTTACAGAATAGACGAAGAACAAATGAATATCGAGATTACCAGAGGACGATCTGAAATCTATGATATTCTTACGCATTTAACCTTCCTTTTTATCGAATCTCATAAGATTATGAGACGAGTAGTGATCGACGAGGATGGAAGTGTAAACAGAGACTGGAAAAAACTGGAAGCTGTAGTACTTTCTGATAAAGAAATCGATAAATCTGAGCGTGAAGTTGCGTTAACGCACACAGCCAATATTTTAGGCCGTACTTTTTACGAAGTTTCTACCATTTATCCTAAGTTTTCTACTCCTGGTAATCCAGAGCAGTTTTTGCATATCATTTACTGGATGGGAAAACTTGCGATTGAAGAAACGGTTAATAATGATAAGAGGATCATCACTTTTAGTCCGATTCTTAGAGAGCGTTTAGGGCACCATATTCATGGAGAAGTTTGGGCAGATAAGATTAAAAAATATCTGGTAGAAGAAGAGTTATTGCAACGCCCAATCCATATTATTAGTGCTAATATGCATAGTGTGATGAACACATTATACGCGCCATTAGCTTTAAAGGCTGAAATTAAAAAGAAAGATATTCTTCAGGTTTACGAAATGCTAAGTGATTCTTCAAACGGGCAGGTTCGCCAAAAGGTTTCAAAATTAGCGCTTTCAGGAGGAATGAAGTTTATAGAAGATTCCAGTGGAACCAATATCGATGTTCAGGTTTTTGATACGGCTAAGTTAGAAGAAGGCTTCAGAAATAAAGAATTCAAATCTCTAAAGGAAGAAGAAAAGCCAGTAATAATCGTGATGGATTATGCTTTTGGAGAGCAGGCTTACGAAACAATGGACGAGCTTCTAAAACCATATATTATTGACGAGGAAGAGATTAAAATGAATGTGAAATCGGTTTCTATTATGGGGAAAGCCGGTATTTTAGAAGGAGGAAAAGGAGATATTATGATCCCTTCCGCACATATTTTTGAAGGAACAGCAGATAATTATCCTTTTAAAAATGAACTTACCAAAGATGATCTTGAAGGGCACGGTATAAAAGTAGTTGATGGTAGTATGATCACCGTTTTGGGAACTTCCTTACAAAACCGTGATATTCTTAAGTTTTTCCATGATTCTACGTGGAATGTAAGTGGTTTGGAAATGGAAGGAGCGCACTATCAAAAAGCAATTCAGGCGGCTAGTAAGCTACGAAAGAGTATTGCAGAAGATGTGCAGGTACGATATGCTTATTATGCCTCAGATAATCCATTAGAAACCGGAAGTACTTTAGCTTCAGGAGGTTTAGGAACTACAGGTGTAAAACCAACTTATTTAATTACTGAAAAAATACTGGAGCAAATCTTTAATTCTTAAAGTTCTTGTAGTAAATTTAAGATTAGATGTTTTCTAAATGATTTTTTTAAAATCGATTAATAATATTTAAATGGGCAAAACTGTATTAATTACAGGAGCAGCGGGATTTTTAGGTTCGCATTTGTGTGATAGATTTATCAAAGAAGGCTTTAGGGTGATAGGAATGGATAATCTTATTACAGGCGATATTCGTAATATAGAGCACCTTTTTAAAAATAAAGACTTTGAATTTTATAATCACGATGTAACCAAGTTTATTCATGTCCCCGGAAAGTTGGATTATATACTTCATTTTGCATCGCCTGCCAGCCCAATCGATTATTTAAAAATTCCTATCCAAACTTTAAAAGTAGGATCTTTAGGAACACATCATTGTTTAGGTTTAGCAAAGGAAAAAGGAGCCAGAATACTTATCGCTTCAACTTCAGAAATTTATGGAGATCCTTTAGTACATCCGCAATCTGAAGATTACTATGGCAATGTAAGCACTATCGGGCCACGTGGAGTTTATGATGAAGCAAAGCGATTTCAGGAATCCTTAACTATGGCCTATCATAGGTTTCACGGTTTAGAAACCAGAATTGTGAGAATCTTTAATACTTACGGGCCAAGAATGCGATTAAATGATGGTAGAGTAATACCTGCATTTATTGGTCAGGCTCTTAGAGGAGAAGATTTAACTGTTTTTGGAGATGGTTTGCAAACTCGTTCTTTTTGTTATGTAGACGATCAGGTAGAAGGGATATACAGGTTACTTTTTAGTGATTATGTAGAGCCTATAAATATTGGTAATCCAGATGAATTAACGATTAAAGACTTTGCTGAAGAAGTTATTAAGCTAACCGGTACAAAGCAAAAAATTGTTTATAAAGATTTACCAAAAGACGATCCTTTACAGCGCCAACCAGATATTACCAGAGCTAAAGAAATTTTGGGATGGGAGCCAAAAGTATCTAGGGAAGAAGGGATGAAAATCACTTATAACTACTTCAATAATCTATCTAAAGAAGATTTATTGAAGAAAGAGCATAAAGATTTTACTAAGCATAATAGAAAGTAAATAATGCAAAATCCTTTGGTTTCTGTGATTATGCCTGCCTATAATTCTAATGAATTTATTTCGCAGGCAATAGAATCTGTGATTGCTCAGCACTATAAAAACTGGGAACTTATTATTGTAGATGATGCTTCAAAAGATGCTACGGTAAATACCGTTCGTAATTATGTAAATAAAGATGCTCGCATCAAAATATTTAGAAATGAAATTAATTATGGTGCGGGTTATACCAGAAATAAGGCGGTTAAAGAAGCTACAGGAGAGTTTATAGCTTTTTTAGACGCGGATGATCTATGGAAACCAGAAAAGCTCTCTCAGCAGCTTAATTTTTGTAAAGAGAACAATGCTAAGATTGTATTTAGTAGCTATGATCGGATTAGTGAGAACGGAAAAGCTTTAAACGAAGTTATCGAAGCTTTACCTTTTGTAAACTATTCAAAACAGATAAAAAGCAACTATATAGGTAATCTTACCGGCATGTATAATGCGGCTAAAATTGGCAAAGTGTATCATCCTGAAATACGAAAAAGACAGGATTGGGCAATGTGGCTCGAGGTTATTAGAAAAGGCGGAACAGCCCACGGTATGGAAGAATCGCTTGCTTTATACCGAATAAGAAAAGGTTCTGTTTCTGAAAATAAATTAGAAATGCTTTCTTATAATTTTAAAATCTATAATAAAGTTTTAGGATTTGGAAAACTTAAAAGTATGTATTGGATTTTGGTCTTTTTAGGAGAACATTTTTTTGTGAAATCTAGGCAGTTAAAATCACTCGATTAAGGAAGTAAACTGCTTCAATTTTCCATTTTTACTTCGGGTAAGACTTTGTTTTCTTTTAAAATTAACTTTCAGGTTTTTACCAACATATTTTTCAACTGCTTCAGCGATTTTGGTCGTTTCTTCAGTATTAAAATCGGTATCTCGTACGTATTCAATCTCAAAAGAATCCATTTTGGTTTGGGTGACTACAAATTCTTTAGTACTTCCTGTATCGTCGATAATCGTTTTAGTTACGTAGTAAAATGTAAGTCCGGGAACTACTTTTCCATCAGCAAGTTTTGCCACATCACTGGTACGTCCAATCAAAGATTCTAAAATTGGCTTTTTTGGCGTACTTTTTTTAGAGATAATCCCAATATCTCCAATGGCATAACGAATAATAGGATGTGCTTTATTAAAAAGTGAAGTGATTACCACCCTTCCTTCTTCACCGGGAGGTAAAGTTTTATTGTTTTTATCTACAATTTCGATAAAAAGATCCCTGGAGTTTAAGCACCATTCTTCTTCTGGATTCTCAAAAGCAATAAGGCCTACTTCACTGGCACCATATTCGTTTACAACGGGTACACCAATAGCTTCTTCGATTATTTTCTTGTCCTTATCAAATAAACGTTCAGAAGTTACAATACAAAGTTTTAGGCTGGGACAAATATCTTTAAGAACGATTTCCTTTTTCTTCAGAAATTTAGAAAAAAGCAGGATGGCACTTGTATAACCATTTAAATAATCGAATTTACTGTTTTTAAAACGATCAAGAAAACTTTGCAATTTCGCTTCGCTAAGATCAAATATACTAAAGCGTCTTCTAAGGCTTATTCGGTCTTTGATACGCTCCTGTAAATTGCCATAAAAGTCTAACGGAATACCATAAAATCTTGCTTGTAGCGATTTATTAAGATCGATACCATGCCAGTTATAATGATCATTAAAACCTTCCCAGGCCATTGCGTGGCAAAGTTTATCTTTCGCAAAAGTAAAGGGATGGCCACTACTTCCAGAAGTTTTGCCAACATAGCTATTCTTTAAATTGAAGCCGTAGCTAAGACGCTGTTCTAAAGGTTGTTGTAAATCGGTTTTGGTCATAATAGGAATATCTTCCCAATTTTTAACCGAATTATTACCAATAAAGCTTTTATAAAAATTGTTATTAGTTAAATGATAATCAACAATTTCCTTTTTCTTTGTTTCAATAAAATTTTGGTATTGGCTTTCTGAAATATGGTCGATTTCGTCCAACATTTTACGAGCCCTGTTTACAGGGAATTTATTGAGCTGAAGCGAAAGTTTAAACCAATCCAAAACTTATTAATGCTTTTTTATTCAATTTTATTGGTGCTTCAATTTACAAACAATTATTTTTGAAGCCCAAAATAAATATTTCTTATAAATGAAAATCTTAATACTAGGTTCGGGCGGTAGAGAGCATACTTTTGCTTACAAAATTGCACAAAGTCCAAAATGTGAAAAACTGTATATAGCTCCCGGGAATGCCGGAACTTCAAATGTAGGGAAAAATGTGAGCCTAAATGTAGGAGATTTTTCCGGTATTAAAGATTTTATTCTAGAAAATAATATAGACATGCTGGTTGTAGGGCCAGAAGATCCTCTTGTTAAGGGGATTACAGATTTTTGTAAGGCCGAGCCAGAGTTGAAAGAACTTTTAATCGTTGGTCCTTCAAAACGTGGAGCATTACTCGAAGGAAGTAAAGAGCGCGCTAAAGAGTTTATGGCGATGCATAATATCCCAACAGCTGCTTACGAAAGTTTTACTGTAGAGAGTCTGGAAGCTGGTAAAGCCTTTTTAGAAACTTTAAAAGCTCCTTACGTTCTTAAAGCAGATGGTCTTGCTGCAGGTAAAGGCGTTTTAATTTTAAATGATCTTGCTGAAGCTAAAGCCGAATTGGAAAATATGCTGAAAAATCAAAAATTTGGAGAAGCCAGCGCAAAGGTGGTGATCGAAGAGTTTTTAGATGGTATAGAGCTAAGTGTTTTTGTTTTAACCGATGGTAAAAATTACAAGATCTTACCAACCGCTAAAGATTATAAGAGAATTGGTGAAGGAGACACTGGATTAAATACAGGTGGAATGGGAGCTATTTCTCCGGTTCCGTTTGCCGATGCTGAGTTTATGCAGAAAATAGAAGAGCGTATCGTTAAACCTACGGTAGACGGTCTTGCTGAAGAAAATATCGACTATAAAGGTTTCGTTTTTATCGGATTGATAAAAGTAGGAGAAGAGCCTTATGTGATCGAATATAATGTAAGGATGGGAGATCCTGAAACCGAAGTTGTTTTACCAAGAGTAAAATCTGATCTGGTTGAGGTCTTAGCAAAAGCTGCTCAGGGAAAACTTGATGAGGTAGATCTAGAAATCGATGAAAGAACGGCTACTACCGTAATGATGGTTTCTGGTGGTTATCCAGAAGCTTACGAAAAAGGTAAAGAAATAACCGGAATCGAAAATGTAGAAGATGCATTAGTATTTCATGCCGGTACGACAACAAAAGATGGTAAAGTTGTTACCAATGGAGGTCGTGTAATTGCAGTGACTGCTTTTGGAGAAGATTACAAAGAGGCACTAAAAAAATCTTATCAAAATGTAGAAAAACTACAATTTGATAAGATGTATTTTAGAAAAGATCTAGGATTCGACCTTGCTTAGGATTATCCTAAGTAAGGTTTAGATCTTGTGTTTTCGTCATCAGCGTCTTGGAAAATCTTAAGTTGTTTACACCAGTAAGCAAAAGCGATCATTCCAATGATAATAAATACAAAGTTGATGGCGTTAGCACCCCACCAAGAGTCAAGTTCTAGGGAACGTAACCAATCAAGAGGTTTAAGAAGAACCTCTTCAAACAACCAGGAAATCCCTTCAAATAATTCAGTCATCGTTTAACATTGTTAGTTTAACACTACAAAAATAGAAAAAAGAGCAATGCTAACAAGCTTTTTTGCCAAATCAAAGCCAATTAATATTACGCTTGTCCTCGTATTGCTTTCTGGATTTTTTATTGCTGCTAATTTTCAGAATTGGTTTTTAGACTTTGAAATCCTGAAATTCTTTAAAATCCTGGGTGTTTTTTTAGCACTAATGTTAGCCCTTTTTTTACTGAATTTTATTGCGAAAAAGAACGATCTTACTCAGCGTAGCGCTTATAAAATTCTGCTATTTTCAGTGTTTTGCGCATCATTTTTTCCGTTGCTGAAAGATTATAATGTGATCATTTCAGCAACACTTATTCTATTGGCTTTACGCCGAATTATAAGCTTAAAATCACAAATTACGGTTGAAAAAAAGATTTTTGATGCTGCTTTTTGGATCTGTATTGCTTCCTTATTCTATTTTTGGTCGATCCTTTTTTTATTGATCGTTTTGGGAGGAATTGTAATTTATTCACCACGACCTAAAAACTGGTTAATACCTATAACTTCAGCGGTTTGTGTGTACTTGATCTACTGTTCGATACATCTATTAATTTATGATCAATTTTATCTAATTTCAGATTGGTATCAGCCGTATAATTTCGATTTTTCAAATTATCAGTCTTTTAAATTTCTTACGCCAATAAGTATAATTTTGGCACTTACGCTATGGTCTTTAGTGTATTATTTTTCCATTATTCAAAAGGCAGGAGTAAGTTTAAGACCTTCTTTAAATCTTATTTTGTTTACATTAATTATTGGTGTTTCAGTAGGCATTTTCGCTCCAAGTAAGAATGGGAGCGAGCTTATTTTCTTTTTTATTCCACTTAGTATTATCGTTTCAAATTATTTTGATACCGGCCGGGATAAGATCTTTAGGGAAATACTTTTATTAATATTGATTTTGATGCCTTTTGGGGTACTTTTTATTCAGAATAAATAGTTTCATTCAAAATGAAATTCAGCAATTGTTAACTATAGAAGAACCAAAGACCATGTTTAGCAGTTCTAGATTTTGTAATACCTTTGCAGTTCAATTTAAAATATTCAATAAAAACGTCGAATCTTGAAATTTTCAGATTTTAGTGGCGTTTAAACTATTCAGTTTTAAAAAATCGATATAATGTTTACAGATAAAGCAAATAAGATCTTTCAGGAAGTGATCAAAAAATATCACGTAATTGATAGCGTAGATCAGCCTTTTACAAATCCTTACGATAGCGAATCGCAGCTTATCGAACATCTTTTATATAGAAAATGTTGGATAGATACGGTGCAATGGCACTATGAGGATATTGTTAGAGATCCTAATATCGATCCTGTTGCTGGTTTAAAACTGAAACGTCTTATCGATGCTTCTAACCAGGATCGTACAGATACTGTTGAATATATCGATAGTTATTTCCTTGAAAAATATAAAGCGGTTGAGCCTAAAGAAAATGCAACGATCAATACGGAAAGTCCTGCGTGGGGAGTAGATCGATTATCAATTTTAGCGCTTAAAATTTATCATATGCATGAAGAAGCGACTCGTGAAGATGCTTCAGCAGATCATAAAGAAAAATGCCAGGCAAAACTTGATATTTTGTTAGAGCAGCGAGTAGATCTTTCTTCAGCCATAGATCAGCTTTTAAAAGATATCGAGAATGGGGATAAATACATGAAAGTCTATAAGCAGATGAAAATGTATAACGACGACGAACTTAACCCGGTTCTTAGAAATAAATAAGAAAATTATGAGCACTTCATATCAACATATTCCAGATGAGAATAGAGAGAAAAGTGCTCATATTCTTGCTATTCGCTTATCGGCAATGGGCGATGTTGCCATGACGGTTCCTGTGATTAGGACTTTCATGGCGATGTATCCTAATTGTAGGATCACTTTTCTTACCCGTCCTTTTTTTGCCCCTATGTTTAAGGGAATTCCTAATGTAGAGATTTATGAAGCCGACATTAATGGCGAGCATAACGGTGTTATGGGATTGGGAAGACTGGCGCGAGAATTAAGGAATCACGAGATCGAAATGGTGGCCGATCTTCATAATGTACTTCGTACTAATGTATTGAAATCTGTTTTTTATCTCTTCGGAATTCCAGTAAAACAAATTGATAAGGGCAGGGCAGAGAAGAAGAAACTTACCCGTGAAGATCACAAAGTTTTTAAAGAATTAAAAAGTACTCATCAGCGCTATGCAGATGTGTTTGCAGACTTAGGTTTTCCTATAGATTTTAACTACCATATTTTTCCTGAAAAGCAGCAAATTCCGACTAAAATACATGAAATTGTAGCCCATTCTCCTAAAAAATGGTTAGGAATTGCTCCGTTTGCACAGCATAATTCTAAGGCTTATCCGGCAGATCTAATGGAAAAGGTTTTAGAAAAACTGAATAAGCAGAACGATATCCAGATCTTTCTTTTTGGCGGCGGAAATGCAGAAACCAAAAAGCTACAATCATGGGAGAAACAATTTGAGAACTGTTTAAGTGTTGCCGGACTTTTATCTTTTGAAGAAGAACTGGCTTTAATCTCCAATCTTGATACAATGCTATCTATGGATAGTGGGAACGGGCACATGGCAGCAATGTATGGAATTCCGGTGGTGAGTATTTGGGGAGTAACACATCCTTATGCCGGTTTTAGACCTTTTCTACAGCCTTTTGAAAATTCATTGATCCCAGATTTAGAAAAGTTTCCAAAAATTCCAACTTCGGTTTATGGAAATAAATATCCTGAAGGTTACGAATTTGCTATAAGAACCGTAACTCCAGATAAAGTAGTAGAGAAGATTAATTCAGTGATAAACTAAAAAATAAAAGGCTTTCTGAAATACTGAAAGCCTTTTTTAAATAATATAATATCCTGTTTTTAGATCCTAAACGTCGTCGTAATCTACTTTTATGGTAGGTGTAAGTGGATGCGCCTGGCAGGTTAAGATCAAACCTTCTTCAATCTCGTCGTCTGTAAGGATTTGATTTTTACGCATTTCAGCTCTACCTTCAGTAATTCTGGCGATACAACTACTACAAATTCCGCCTTGGCAGGAATAAGGAACATCAAGATCGTGTTCTAAAGCCGCATCTAAAATTACATCGGTTTGATCCATCACAAAGCTGGTTTCTTCATCATCAACCAAAACGGTGATTTGCGTTTGGCCTTCAAGATCGGCTTCAACTTCACCGGTATCATCGCTGGTAAACAATTCGTAAAAGATATTTTCTTCAGCAATACCATTGTTACTCAGCACTTCGCTTACATGATTGATCATTTCTTCTGGTCCGCATAAATAAACCGCATCAAAAGAATGATCTTTAAATTTATTCTTCATCACAAAATTAACCGTACTGGTTTCAATTCGGCCAAAATGTGCATTATCTTCTCTGGATCTACTAAATACAAACTCAACAAAAAGTCGATCTGGATAACTTGCCTGCAGTTCTAAAAGCTCTTTAAAAAAGATTGTATTTTCTGGAGATTTGTTCCCGTAGGTAAGAATAAATCTACTGTGAGTTTCTTCAGAAAGTACTGTTTTTATTATTGATAGCACAGGAGTGATCCCACTACCAGCAGCAAAAGCGGCATAGGTTTTAGCTTTAGAAGAAGGTTCTAAAACAAATTTACCTTCAGGAGTATGAACATCTAAAATATCACCTGCCTGAAGCTTATTATTGGCAACTACAGAAAATTTACCGCCGTCTACCTCCTTAACCGTTACTTTAAATTCTCCTGAATTTGGAGCTGAACACAGCGAGTATGCTCTACGTAGTTCTTTACCATCAACATCTGCTTTTATGGTAATATATTGCCCGGCCGTAAATTTGTATTCCTGTTGAAGATCTGAAGGAATCTCGAACGAAATACTCACAGCCTGAGGCGTTTCCCTAATTATTTCTTTTATTTTTAGTTTATGAAATGTTCCCATCAAAAATAATTTGTGGGCAAAAATACAAAGTATCAGCTTTTAGAGTGTAACAAAATACTAAATTTAGCTACAAGTAAGTAAAGCATTTTTTTATGGTAGGGAAATTACTCAGTTTAGAGTGGAAATCATTTACGCGTAGCGCGAGCTTTGGTAAAAGTCTTGGTTTAAAGATTTTCATGATCTTTTTAGCAGTTTATTTTGCTGTCATGTTTCTTTTTGTAGGAATAGGACTTTATCCAATATTAAAGGAAATATATCCAGATAACGATCCTATTTTAAAATTGAACGAATTTATTTTAGGCTGGCTGGCTTTCGAATTGATCTTTCGATTTTTTATGCAAAGTCTTCCGGTGGTACAAATAAGACCTTTGTTACTTCAGAATATTAAGAAAAAGAAGGTTGTTAATTTTGTGTTGCTAAAATCGCTATTCTCATTCTATAATATTTTACCTCTTTTAATTTATGTGCCATTTGCCGTAGTGATTGCATTAAAAACAGATTACACCGCAGTTTCTATGATTGGCTGGGCGATTAGTGTATTATTCTTAAGTTTTTCGATCAATTTTTTCAATTTTCTGATTAAAAAGAAGTTTGCTGAAGATCTAAAATCCTTTTTTCCTGCGATTATTGTTATTTTGGTCTTAGCAGGTTTAGAGTATTTCGAAATTGTACCGGTTAGTGAGAAGTTTGGGGTCTTCTTAAATTATGTTCTAGAAATGCCCTATTTGGCCATTTTACCCATAATTCTTTGCTTAGTTTTCTTTGTTTGGGTTAGAAATACCCTTAAAAAGAAATTTTACTTAGACGCTGGTTTAAAAACAAAGCAAAAAGAAGTAAAATCTCAGGATTTCGAGTGGTTAAAGAGATTTGGAGACCTGGCAACATTTCTTCAACTGGATATGAAGTTAATTTGGCGAAATAAGCGCCCAAAAACAACCGTTTATATGTCGATTATCTTCCTTTTATACGGTTTAATGTTCTTTACCAATTCGGTTTACGAAGGAATGCCGGTAATGTTTGTTTTTGCAGGTATTTTTATATCAGGAATATTCATGATTAATTTTGGCCAATTTGTGCCTAGTTGGGATGCTGCTTATTACCAGATGATGATGTCGCAAAATATCCCAATGCGAAAGTACTTAGCTTCTAAAGCGGCGCTGATTAGTTTTAGTATAATTATTCTAACCATTTTAAGTACGCCTTATGCCTATTTTGGATGGAATGTTCTACTTATAATTTTTACCTGTGCTTTATATAATCTTGGTATCAATGTGCCATTATTAATGTTTACAGGATCTTTTAATAAAAAACGAATCGATCTGGAGAAAAGTCCGTTTATGAACTACCAGGGAACTGGTGCTGCGCAATGGTTGGTGGCGATTCCGTTATTGGCCGTTCCGTTAGGGATCTTTTATCTGTTCTATAAACTCTTCAGTTTTAATATTGGCCTTTTAGTGATAGGAATTTTAGGAGTAATTGGTATACTTCTAAGAAATTATTTAATGGATAAAATTACTATTCAGTATAAAAAGAATAAATACGCCATGATTCATGGTTACAAACAAACCGGAGATTAAGCAATCTTTTTAATAAAAAGAAACCTTAGCATTTCACCTTAACTACCTAAATCTCGAATATCGAGGAAACAACATATTATGATCACAGCAACTAATCTTTCTAAAGTATATAACGGAACCAAGGTTTTAGATATCGACCATTTAGAAATTCCGCAGGGACAAAATTTTGGACTTGTAGGGAATAACGGTGCCGGAAAAACCACTTTTTTCAGCATGCTTTTAGATTTAATAAGGCCAACTTCAGGAAATATCTTTAACCAGGATATTACAGTGAACGAAAGTGAAGATTGGAAAACCTTTACGGCTTCGTTTATCGACGAAAGTTTTTTGATTGGATATCTTACTGCTGAAGAATACTTTTATTTTGTTGGAGAACTTCGTAATCAAAATCGCGCCGATATTGATACTTTTTTGGCACAATTTGAAGAATTCTTTAATGGAGAAATCATAGGCCGTAAAAAATACCTTCGAGATTTATCGAAAGGTAACCAGAAAAAAGTAGGGATCGTTGCTGCGTTAATTGGCGAGCCTAAAGTGGTTATTTTAGACGAACCTTTTGCCAATCTAGATCCTACAACTCAAATTAGATTAAAGAAAATTATCAAAGACCTTTCTAAAATTTCTGGCACTACGGTATTGGTTTCCAGTCACGATCTTATTCATGTTACTGAAGTTTGTGAACGTATCGTGGTTTTAGATAAAGGCGTTATTGTAAGAGATATTAAAACTTCTGAAGCTACTTTAAAAGAGTTGGAAACTTATTTTTCTGGTGAACAAATTCCTGAAGATTTTAAAGAAACCACTGAAGTGACGACCGAAGCAGAAAAAGCTGATAATCCCGAGTAATTACAGTCTGGTTTTTTCTTATTTAAAGCGCAAATCTTTGTATTTGTAAAAAGAAACTTATTTTTACATACTAAATCCTGCGTAACAGAGTTATGATGCTAATAAGAAAGGCTTGGTTTTGAGGAGTTTTACACGTTTTGTTTTTGTTTTTTTTCTAATTGGTGGCATACTTTCCTGCTCCCGAAAGAAAGATACTTTTGTTAGTCGAAGCTGGCATTCGGTTACTGCTGAATATAATACACTTTATAACGGAAATCTTGCTCTTGAAGCGGGGCGAAATGAAATAAACCAGAATTATAGAGATAATTATTGGGATTTACTACCTATAGAGCGAATGCAAATCGACGAAGAAATCCTGCTTCCCGATAGCGTTCGAAATCAAAATTTTGGTGTAGCTGAAGAAAAGGCAGCAAAAGCGATTCAGCGACATTCAATGTTAATTGCCGGGGACGAAGAAAACCCTCAAATCGATGAAGCTTACATGCTTTTGGGAAAAGCCAGATATTTCGATCAACGTTTTATTCCGGCATTAGAAGCTTTCAACTATATTTTACAAAGATATCCTGCCAGCAATAGTATTAGAAATGCGCAGATTTGGCGTGAGAAAACTAATATTCGTTTAGATAATAACAGGGTTGCCATTAGGAACTTAAAAAGGATCATCGAAAATGCCCAATTTGAGGATCAGGAATATGCAGATGCTAAAGCAGCTATAGCACAGGCTTATATAAATCTTCAATATCCAGATAGTGCATTGGCTCCGTTAACTACTGCGGCAAATTTTACGAAGAAAAATGAAGAAAAAGGGCGTTATTTTTTCATTTTAGGTCAGTTATATAATCTACTGAATCAACCAGAAAATGCTAATCTTGCTTTTGATGAGGTTATCGAGCTTAATCGGAAGTCCCCGCGAATCTATATGATCAATGCCTATATCCAGAAGGCAAGAAATTTCAATCCTGAAGAAAATGACGATCAGCAACTAAAAGATTTGCTTATAAGTCTTGAAGAAGATCGCGAAAATCGGCCATTCTTAGATAAAATTTACTTTCAATTTGGCGAATATTACAATCAGCGTGATTCTATAGATACCGCCATATTTTATTATAATAAATCCCTTAAAAGCCGGGTAAGCAGTGATCCTTATTTGCGATCTATAAACTATGAGATTTTAGCGAATATTAATTTTGATCGATCTGATTATCCAAGAGCCGCTAAATATTTTGATAGTACGCTTGCTGAAATGAACTCTAGCTTAAGAGAATATAGAACCATAGAAAAAAAGCGAAAGAATCTTGACGATGTGATTTTTTACCAGGCTATTGCAGATAAAAATGATAGTATCCTAGATTTAACAAAATTACCCAAAGAAGAGCAAATTGCTTTTTACACCAGTTATACTGATAAGTTAAAAGAAGATTACCAAAAACAAATAGAGGCAGGAGAAACCGAAGAAGCTTTAGCTTTAAATACGGCAGGCCCCGGAGTTCCAAATATTGGTGTGCCTAACGAAGAGAATACCAACAAATTCTACTTTTATAACGACAATCTTATCGCAAGGGGAGAACAGGAATTTTTAAGAGTTTGGGGAAATCGTAAACTCGCAGATAACTGGCGATGGGCGGCATCTGGAAATTCAGGTGCAATTGCAACGACTGAAGATGGGGCAGAATTCGATTTTACCAGTGATCCTAGATTTGATCCTTTAACTTATGTAGCGCTTCTACCAACAGATGGTAAAGTGATAGACAGTTTATACTTAGAGCGCAATTATGCCTATTATCAACTGGGTTTAATTTATAATGAGAAATTTAGTGAATATCAGCTATCAGTTAATCGATTAGAAGAGGTTTTGGCTAGTAATCCTGAAGATCGATTAATTCTTCCTTCAAAATATAATCTTTATAAAGCCTACGGAAATCTAAATATGCTGGATAAGCAGGAAGAAATGAAGAATGATATTATTTCGAATTATCCAGATTCTCAATACGCAATTTTTATTCAGAATCCGCAAAGTTTAGCAAATGGAGAAAGCTTATCGCAAGTAAGTTACGAGAATACCTTTAAATTATTCGAAAATCAACAATTTACAGCCGTAATTTCTGAAAGTAATAAATTTATTCTTCGCTATTCTGGCGAAGAGATTGTGCCAAAGTTTGAGTTATTGAAGGCCATGGCCATAGGAAGATTAAAAGGATTGTCTGAATATCGCACGGCGCTAAGTTATGTTTCTTTAACGTACCCTCAATCTCCAGAAGGGCAGCGAGCAAAGCAAATGATAACTGAAAGCTTACCAAGATTAAGCAGACTTCAGTTACAGGAAGATAGTTTAGCCACAAATTATAAGCTTATTTACGAATTGGAAGCAACTAAAAAGGAAGAGGCTCAAGAACTTAAGCAAAAATTAGATTCAGCATTTGTAGATTTAAGTTATGCCAGGTTTTCAACTTCAATAGATCCTTATACTAAAGATCGCTTATTCGTGGTGGTACATGGTTTAGAAGATCGTCCAAGAGCTTTAGGTCTTGGAGAATTATTGCGTGAAAATGATGATTATAAAATTGAAAATGATTTTCTTGCAATCTCAACAAATAATTACCGAGTGATTCTTTTAAAAAAGAACCTCGAAACTTATAAAACAGATTATTAACTCTCACTCTTAATACTATGTTTTCAGAAAAAAAGAAAAGTACGTCCGGTAAAGAAGTTTTTAATGAGCAGAATAGAATTGCTGCAGGAACAAAAATTACCGGGGATATAACGGCAAAAGGCGCTTTTAGAATCGAAGGCTTTTTAAAAGGTACTTTAGTTACCAGCGGAAAAGTGGTAATTAGTAAAAATGGAAATATAGAAGGAACTTTAGAATGCGAAAATGCAGATATAGAAGGTTCTTTTAATGGCAAACTGAAAGTAAGCGGTATTTTAAGTTTAAAATCAACAGCCACGGTAGATGGAGAGGTAATAGCTGGTAAACTTGCTGTAGAACCTGGAGCAAATTTTAATGCTACCTGCCAGATGCGCGGCGCAATGAAATCGGTTAAAAATGAAAAACAATCAGCGTAACAAGTACCTGGTATTTGTAAATGTAGGTTTTCAGATGGCCATTATAATTGCCGGGGGTGTTTTTCTTGGTATTTGGTTAGACGAGAAATTTCCGAATAAATTTTCTGCATACACGATTTCAATATCTCTTTTGGGCGTTTTTATTGCCTTATTTCAGGTAATACGAAGCGTAAAAAATATAAGTAAAGACGAGGATTAGATGGGACGGCCATTTTTAAGTTTTCTAAAGGTATTTTTACCTTTTGCAATGATATTATTTGCAATTCAATTTTATATAGTTTCACATTTTGTAGAAGTACCCCTATACTACAGTACAGTTTCTAACTACGCATTTCATATTTTAGCAACACTATTTATTTATTCAATATTGTTATTTATTAACCATAATTTTAAGGATAAAACTGGCTTTACTTTTATGGGATTAGGCTTGTTAAAAATGTTGGCTGCAGTTTTATTTTTATTACCTGCCCTACTAGATGATGAGGTTTCAATTTTTGCTCAAGTTATTGCTTTTTTTATACCATATTTTATTTTTTTAATTTTTGAAACCACTTTTGCTGTTCGATTAATTAATCATAATAAATGATTGAATATCAATAAATTTTAAGATTCGATAAAATCTAAATAAAAAATTAAAAGGTGGACTTTCACATAAAAAATAAAAGTATACCTTTGCACCGAAATTTAGCGCCCATAATTTATAAGTAGACCAGGTATTATGATAGCACAAAAATCGTTAAAGATTATAGTGACATTTGCACTAGCCTTACTTCCGATTTTTTCTTTTGCATCAAAAGAAGAATCTTTAGCAGAAGCTGAAAAAGAATTTAATGCTACAGACATGATTCTTCATCACATTGGTGACGCACATGGATGGCATTTCTTTGGAGAAGGCGAAAATTCTTTCACATTACCACTTCCGGTGATTCTTTATACCGATAATGGTCTTGTAACATTTATGTCTAGTGAATTTCATCATGATACTGAAGGGCATCATGTAGTAGAAAAAAACGGAATGAGTTTCGTTAATCTTCACGAAAAAATTTATCAATTAGAAGAAGGCGCTCATGGGGTAGAATTTGATGAAGATCACCACCCTTTAAATGCAGAACGTCCTATCGATTTATCGATTACAAAAAACGTAGCGGCTATGTTTATAACCGTTATTATTATGTTGATTATTTTTAATCGACTTGCGTCTTTCCATAAGAAGAATAAAAACGCTCCAAAAGGCTTTAATAATGTTTTAGAAACTTTCGTTTTATTTGTTAGAGACGAGATTGCGAAGCCGCAAATTGGAGAGAAAAAATATATGAAGTTTATGCCATTTTTATTAACGGTATTTTTCTTCATTTGGATTACAAATATGATTGGATTATTACCAGGTGCGGCGAACGTAACAGGTAATATCGCTGTGACTATTTCATTAGGTTTATTTACCCTTGTTTTAATTTTAGTTAACGGTAGTAAGGATTACTGGAAACACACACTTTGGATGCCGGGTATCCCTACATTTGTGAAACCACTTCTTGCTGTAGTAGAATTAATGGGAGTATTTATTAAACCAATCGCACTTATGATTCGTTTATTTGCGAACATTACCGCAGGTCACATTATCATCTTAAGTTTAATAGGATTAATATTTATTCTTGAAAGCGTGGGAGTAGCTGGTGTATCAGTTCCTTTTGCACTTTTTATATCGATATTAGAATTGCTTGTTGCATTTTTACAGGCATTTATTTTTACCATGCTGTCTGCCCTGTTTATTGGGATGGCAGTAGAAGAACATGAACATCATTAACTTTTAATTTTAAATCTTTCAATTATGGAATTATTGTATGTAGGTCTTGCAGCTTTAGGTGCCGGTTTAGCAGTTATCGGTGCGGCTATGGGAGTTGGTAAAATTGGTGGATCTGCCATGGATGCTATCGCTCGCCAGCCAGAAGCTTCTGGAAAAATCCAGACAGCTATGATTATCGCTGCAGCTCTTGTAGAAGGTGTTGCTCTTTTTGGAGTAGTAGCAGCTTTACTTGGAGTTCTTAAATAATTGAATTCTTATTAATCCATTCGTAACGGTTGGTTACGAATGGATTTACTTTAAATTAAAAAAGCATTATGGAATTAATCACTCCTGAAATTGGTCTTATTTTTTGGCAAACTATAGTTTTCCTTGTACTTATTTTGTTATTAGCGAAATTTGCTTGGAAACCTATTCTTGGCGCTGTAAAGCAAAGAGAAGATTCTATCAATGAAGCTCTAACTTCAGCTGAAACTGCTAGAAAGGAATTACAAAATCTTAAGGCAGATAACGAGAAGTTAATGAAAGAAGCACGTGCTGAAAGGGATGCCATTCTTAAAGAAGCTCGTGAATTAAAAGAAAAAGTTTTGGCAAGCGCTACAGAAGAAGCACAAACCAAGGCAGATAAAATTGTAGCACAAGCTAAAGAAAGTATAGAGCAAGAGAAAAAAGCTGCTATGGCAGATATCAAATCTCAGGTTGCAAGCCTATCTTTAGAGATTGCTGAAAAAGTAGTTCGTAAAGAATTATCAAGTAAAGAAAAGCAGCACCAGTTAATCGACGAGATGCTTGGTAATGCTACTTTAAACTAAAACTTTGTGATGAAAGGAACCAGAGCAGCACAACGTTACGCAAAAGCCATCCTTAATTTAGCTAATGAGAAAAAAGTAGCTAAAGAAGTAAAGGATGATATGCTGAGTATTTCTAAGACGATCGCAGCTAGCGCAGACTTAAGAACTACCTTGGCAAGCCCGGTAATTAAACCTGCACTTAAAAATAAGGCTTTAAAAGCTATTTTTAAAGATGTAAATGGCTTAACTACTGGTGTTTTTAATTTGCTTGTAGAGAATAACCGTATCGATATTCTAGATATTGTTGCAAAACAATACTTGATATTATTCGATGGTTCAATACAAGTTCAAAATGCTGTTGTAACAACTGTAGTTCCTTTAACTAAGGAGCTTGAAGTTAAAATTCAGGCTAAAATAAAAGAGCTTACCGGTAGGGAAGCAACAATCAAGAATAAGATCGATGAAAGTATTCTTGGTGGATTTGTTTTAAGAGTTGGTGATTTGCAATACGATGCAAGTGTAGCCAATAACTTAAACAAATTGAGAACAGAATTTAAAACAGGCAACGCATACGTTTCTAAAATTTAATAAAAACCGCCCGTAGTTAACGAGGCATTTTATCTTAAATAATTATGGCAGAAGTAAATCCTGCTGAAGTATCAGCAATATTAAAGCAACAACTTTCTGGATTCGAGGCAAAGGCTTCTTTAGACGAGGTTGGTACCGTACTTACAGTTGGTGACGGTATTGCGAACGTTTATGGACTTTCTAATGCTCAATACGGAGAATTAGTACAATTTGAAAGTGGTCTAGAAGGAATGGTACTTAACCTTGAAGAAGATAATGTTGGGGTAGTACTTTTAGGACCTTCAAAAGAAGTTAAAGAAGGTTCTACCGTAAAAAGAACACAAAGAATTGCTTCTATCAAAGTTGGTGAAGGTATTGTTGGTAGAGTAGTAAACACTTTAGGAGAACCTATTGATGGTAAAGGTCCTATCGAAGGTGAAACTTTTGAAATGCCTTTAGAGCGTAAGGCACCTGGTGTTGTTTTCCGTGAGCCTGTAACAGAGCCTATGCAAACTGGTATTAAGTCTATCGATGCAATGGTACCTGTAGGAAGAGGGCAGCGTGAGCTTGTAATTGGTGACCGTCAAACAGGTAAAACTACTGTTTGTATCGATACCATTCTTAACCAGAAAGAATTTTATGATGCCGGTAAACCGGTGTATTGTATATATGTTGCTGTAGGGCAAAAAGCTTCTACAGTTGCTGGTATTGCTAAAGTTTTAGAAGATAAAGGAGCTTTAGCTTATACTACTATTGTAGCTGCAAATGCATCAGATCCTGCTCCTATGCAGGTATATGCTCCATTTGCTGGTGCTGCAATTGGTGAATATTTTAGAGATACAGGGCGTCCTGCTTTAATCGTTTATGATGATCTTTCTAAGCAGGCAGTTGCTTATCGTGAGGTTTCTCTTTTATTACGTCGTCCACCAGGACGTGAGGCGTATCCAGGAGACGTTTTCTTCCTTCACTCAAGATTATTAGAGCGTGCTGCTAAAGTTATCAATGATGATGATATCGCGAAGAACATGAACGATCTTCCAGATTCATTAAAAGATAAAGTAAAAGGAGGCGGTTCTTTAACGGCTCTTCCAATTATCGAAACTCAGGCTGGTGACGTTTCTGCATATATCCCAACAAACGTAATTTCGATTACAGATGGGCAGATTTTCTTAACGTCAGATTTATTTAACTCTGGTGTGCGTCCTGCAATTAACGTTGGTATCTCGGTATCTCGAGTAGGTGGTTCAGCTCAGATTAAATCTATGAAGAAGGTAGCAGGTACACTTAAGCTAGACCAGGCTCAGTTCCGTGAACTAGAAGCTTTTGCTAAATTCGGTTCAGATCTGGATGCTGCTACGATGAGTGTAATTGAAAAAGGTAAGCGTAACGTAGAGATCCTTAAGCAGGGACAAAACGATCCCTATCCAGTAGAAGATCAAATCGCTATTATTTTTGCTGGTTCTAAGAACTTACTAAGAGAAGTTCCCGTAGAAAAAGTAAGAGAGTTTGAAAGAGATTACATCGAATTCCTTAACACAAAGCATAGAGATGTAATGGATACTCTTAAAGCTGGTAAACTTACAGACGAAGTAACAGATACTTTGGCTGCAGTAGCAAAAGAGATTTCAGAGAAATATAAAGCATAAAAGTTTATAAGTGATGAGTGTGAATTTAAAATTTACACTCATCATTTAATATAGTATTTCGGCTAGTCCAATAGTAACAATATGGCAAACTTAAAAGAATTACGTAGCAGGATTACCTCGGTTTCTTCAACAATGCAAATTACCAGTGCCATGAAAATGGTATCTGCAGCAAAGTTGAGTAAAGCTCAGGATGCTATCGAATCTATGAGACCTTATTCTCAAAAGCTTTCGCAACTATTACAAGATCTTAGTGGAGCATTAGATGATGATAGTATCAGCAAGTATGCAGAGCAAAGAGAAGTGAATAAAGTACTTGTAGTTGCTATTTCTTCTAATAGAGGTTTGGCAGGTGCTTTTAACGCAAATATCATTAAAGGTGTTAAAAATGCTGTAGCAAATGAGTATGCAGATAAAGATGTTCATTTATACAGCATTGGTAAGAAAGCTAATGATATTCTGAAAAAAAGCTTTACAGTATATAAGGCAAATACGCATATTTTTGATGATCTTTCTTTTGAACATGTTTCTGTTATTGCTGAAGATTTAATGGAGCAGTTTTTAGAAGGGAATTACGATAAGATCGTATTGGTATACAACCACTTTAAAAATGCTGCTACACAAGCTGTTTTAACTGAACAATTTTTGCCAATTCCAAAATTCGAAACTGAAGAAGAAAAGCAACTTGATTATATTTTTGAGCCTTCTAAGCTGGAAATCGTGAAAGAATTAATTCCAAAGTCGCTTAAAATGCAACTATACAAGGCACTTAGAGATTCTTTCGCTTCAGAACATGGTGCACGTATGACGGCAATGCATAAAGCAACAGAGAATGCTACAGAGCTTAGAGACTCGCTTAAATTGTCTTACAACAAAGCAAGACAGGCTTCGATTACTAACGAAATTCTTGAAATTGTTGGGGGTGCTGAAGCACTTAATAACTAATAATCTCATTTTAGATATTATAAAAGCTCGGTTTTTACCGGGCTTTTTCATTTTAAAATACTTTCTAATAATTACCAATATTAGCTATTTCTGAAGCCTATTTTTATTTGGCACTTATTTTGTTTTCTTTATAGAAACAACCAAATCAATCAGGTTATGAAACATACTTATTTTATCCTTAGCATATTTTTCTTCTCTCTTTTTACCAATTGTGGAACTAATAAAAACCTGCAGGAAGAAGCTCCTGCACAATTTGAACAGGCTTTCTATACTACTACTGAGGGTGAAATGACATTTTATCTTCCGGTGACGGCGATTCAGAAAAACCGTGTAGAATTAAAGAATATCTACTTTAAAGGTTTAAAATCCCCAATTGTTCACAACCAGGATGGGCAAAATCGCTACACTGCGAGCTTCGGAATTCGCCAGTCAGATTATGTGATGAGTTCAGACCCTAGAGAAGAATACGGCAATAAAATGCCACAAAAACCAGAGAAAAGTCCGGTGAGTATCGAAAAAGATCAGGCTTTGCTGGAATACCAGGAGAACGGCGAGACTAAATATTACATAATTAGCGATATCGAAGAACGTAAATAGCTGGTTTTTTCTTAATTATTAGGATATTTGCAGGAAACCCTAAGCCTGTTGAGTACTTTAAAGCGATTTTTTCAGGATACAATTATTTATGGTATTGCTACTGTGGTGCCACGGTTACTAAATTTTGTTTTAGTACCCTTGCATACCGATGTGCTGGGTACAAAAGATTATTCAATAAATACAACATTTTACGTTTGGGCTGCTTTTTTTAATGTACTGCTTACTTATGGAATGGAGACCTCATTTTTTAGGTTTTTTAGCAGGGCAGAGGATAAAAAAAGTGTTTTTTCTACTGCATTTATCGCGTTAACAACTACAACCTTGCTCTTTTTTGGAGTAGGAATGGTTTTTCAGGATTCATTTATAAGATTGGTAGATTTAGATCCTTTCTTTTTCAACATCCTTTTTTCGGTTCTAATTTTAGATACTTTGGTCGTTGTTCCTTTTGCCTACTTAAGAGCTACCAATAGGCCAATTAGATTTGCATCGATCAAGCTGTTAAACATCTTTATTGTTTTTGCGATTAATATCTATTTTTTATGGATCGTACCTAAATTTCCTGCTTTTGCGCCGCAATACATTTTAGATCATTTTACACAAAAAGATATTTTAGGCTATATATTTCTTGCTAATCTGGCAGCAAGCGGAGTAACTTTTTTACTCTTACTGCCTTACTTTTTTAAGACTAAAATTCAGTTTAGTTTTTCACTTTTCAAGCAAATGTGGAAGTACGGCTGGCCAATTATGCTGGCAGGAATATCATTTATTATCAATGAAAATCTGGATAAGCTGCTACTAAAAGATATTCTTTCCGAAGAAATTATGGGGGCTTATTCTGGTTGCTATAAATTAGCCGTTTTTATGATGATTTTTATTCAGGCATTTAGAATGGGGGCTGAACCTTTCTTTTTTAATCATGCAAAAGAAAAAAATGCCAAACTCACTTATGCTAAGATCCTGGATTATTTTGTGATTTGTGGAAGCCTTATTTTACTTGTTTTGGTAAGTTTTATAGACATTTTTAAGCAATACTTAATTAGAAACGAGGATTACTGGATGGCGATGTCTATTGTTCCAGTAATTTTACTGGCTAACCTATTTTTGGGGATCTATCACAACCTTTCTATTTGGTACAAGCTAACCGATAAAACCAGAATGGGGATGTATATTTCCCTTTTTGGAGCTTTAGTCACCATTGTTTTAAATATTACACTTATTGGTAAATTTGGATTTATGGTGGCCGCCTGGGCAACATTGGCCGCTTATGGTAGTATGATGCTTATCTCTTATTTCTTCGGAAGAAAATACTACCACGTACCTTATAACGTTAAGAAAATAGGATTTTATTTATTGATTTCGGTGGCACTTTCGGCCGTAAGTTTTATATACTTCAGGCAAAATTATATAGTTGCCGCATTATTTGTTCTCATATTTGTGGGAATTACGTATTTTAAAGAACAAGAAGACATAAAGAAAATATTAAAACGATCATGACGATTAAAATCATAAACAAAAGTTCACACGATTTACCAAATTATGCTACAGAAGCTTCCGCAGGAATGGATCTTAGGGCTGAATTGGCAGAGCCAATTACTCTAAAACCACTAGAAAGAGCAATCGTAAAAACAGGATTGTTTATAGAACTTCCGGTAGGTTACGAAGCACAGGTGCGCCCAAGAAGTGGTTTGGCAGCAAAAAAAGGAATTACCGTTTTAAATGCTCCTGGAACAATCGATGCCGATTATCGTGGTGAGATTGGTGTAATTTTAGTGAATTTATCGAACGAAGATTTTACGATCGAAAATGGAGAACGTGTTGCGCAACTTGTGATCGCTAAGCACGAGCATATTAATTGGGAAGAAGTTGAAGTACTTACAGATAGCGTACGCGGAGCTGGCGGGTTTGGTAGTACAGGAACAAAGTAATTTCAGGTTTTTCTAAAAATATATTCTACAATCAAACAAACAAAAAGATGAAGATTATTGTACCCATGGCGGGAAGAGGTTCACGTCTTAGGCCACATACACTAACAACACCAAAACCTTTAATACCAATTGCAGGGAAGCCTATTGTACATCGACTTGTACAGGATATTGCAAAAGTTTTGGATGAAAAAATTACCGAAGTTGCTTTTGTAATTAGTGAAGATTTTGGAGAAAAAGTAGAAACCGATCTTAAAAATATCGCTGAAAGTCTGGGGGCTAAAGGGAGTATTTACTACCAGGATAAGCCATTAGGGACCGGTCACGCAATTATGTGTGCTAAAGATTCTTTAGAAGGTCCTGCCGTGATCGCCTATGCCGATACTTTGTTTAAAGCCGATTTTACTTTAGATAAAGATGCAGATAGTGTAATATGGGTAAAACAGGTAGAAAACCCGTCGGCTTATGGTGTGGTAAAGCTTAACGAGAATAGAGAAATTACCGAGCTTGTTGAAAAACCGGCAGAATTTGTTTCAGATCTTGCCGTGATTGGAATTTACTATTTTAAAAATGTTGCGATACTAAAAGATGAACTTCAAAAGGTTTTGGATAATAATATAGTTCATGGTGGCGAATATCAGATCAATGACGGAATTAAAGCCATGCAGGCAAGCGGACTCAAATTTGTGCCAGGAAAAGTAGACGAATGGATGGACTGCGGAAACAAAAATGTAACCGTAGAAACTAACGGCCGTATGCTAAAATTTTTACACCAGGACGGCGAAAAGCTAATTTCTGATAATGTAAAAATAAAAGATTCTGAAATTACCGAACCTTGCTTTATTGGTGAAAACGTAGAATTGATCAATGCTAAAATTGGCCCTAATGTTTCTATTGGAGCTGGTACAAAAATTGAAAATGCTATGATAAAAAATAGCCTTATTCAAACTTTTGCTGAAGTAAAAAATGCAAAACTGAATAATGCGATGATTGGGAATTTTGCTAAATTCAATGGTGAATTTACAGAAATTAGTATTGGTGATTATTCGGTATTGGAATAGTTATTGAACCCCAAACCCCAAAAACTTTGCTGAAACAAAACTTAATATTGGCCTTTTTTGGATACCTTTTTTTGGTACCGGGAAAGGCCTTTGCTATAATTCAGCAACCCGAAGATGAGAATAACGCCACTGTAAATAGCGATCTTGGTGAAGTAAATGACGATTTTCAGGAGTATTTTTTTGAAGCTTTAAAGCAACGTGGTATAGAAAACTACAGTAAATCTAACGAAGTACTGCGAAAATGTCTATCCATAGACGATTCTAAAGCCGTTGTTTACTACGAAATGGCTAAAAACTTTTATTCTCTGGAAGAATTTGAAAAAGCTCAGCCAAATTTTCAAAAAGCTCTCGATCTTAAACCAAAGGACGAGAATATTCTTAGGGATTATTACGAGAACCAAATTGCTTCGGTAGATTATTCAAGTGCCATAAAAATCCTTCGGGAATTAATAAAACTGGATAAAAAATATCGCGAAGACCTGGCAGATCTTTACATTTTAAGTGATCAATACGATAGTGCTTTATTATTAATCGATAGTTTAGATAACCAATTTGGGAAAAATGAATATCGTACACAGTTAAGACGCCAGATTTATGCAAGAACTAACAATACAGGAGCACAAATTGCCAGTTTAGAAAGTGCAATTGCAGATAACCCAGAGGAAGAACAAAATTATCTTAATCTTATTTATGTTTATAGTGACGAGGGAAAAGAAGAAGAAGCCTTTAAAACAGCACAGGATCTTTTAAAATCTAATCCCGGATCTAGTTTGGCGCACCTGGCATTATATAAGTTTTATTTGAATAAAAATAAGGTTGAAGAAGCCATGCAGTCTATGCAAATCGTTTTTAAAAGTGAAGAGATCGATGCGGCCTCAAAATATAAAGTTTTAAACGATTTTTTATTGTATGTAAATCAAAACCCAGAGCGCGAGGCCGAGCTTATGGAAGTAAGCCAAATGCTTTCTAATCTGGAAAATGAACCATCTTTATATCGAAAATTGGGAGAATATTATCTAAAATCAGATAATAAAGCAGATGCGTTACGTTATTTTGAAATGGGTTTAAAAGAAGATCCAACCAATTTCGAGATGATTAAGAATACACTTATTCTTAGAATCGATATGGAACGTTTTGAAAGCGCCAGAGCATTAGCTGCTGAAGCAAAGGATATTTTCCCGGCACAGCCTATTTTTTACCTTTTAAACGGAGTAGCCTTAAATAAACTTAAAAATTATTCTGAAGCGGTCGAAATTCTTACTTTTGGCTTAGAATTTTTGATAGAAAATCCACGAATGGAAGCCAATTTTTATCAGCAAATTGCTGTATCGTATGCAGGGATGGAGGATAAAGAACGAGCGAATGAGTATAATGCAAAAGCCATTAAAATTTTAAAAGAAGCCACTAAATGATCAAAAGAATAATAGCGGTTGTTTTACTAACCCTAAGTATAGCCGCCTGCGGAACCAAAAAAGCAGCGACTGGTTTCGAAGAGAGTAATGCGAAAGCAGCAGGTGTGATTAAAAATCACTACGATAATGCTACGCAATTTAATACGTTATCAGGAAAATTAAGAGCAACCTATCAGAATGCCGATAGAACCCAATCTGTAAATCTTAGCTTTAGAATGGAAAAAGATAAAGCTATTTGGATGAGTGCTAGTATTCTGGGGTTTCCTATGGCCAAAGTCTATATCACTCCGCAAAAAGTAAGCTATTACGAAAAAGTGGGAAAAACCTATTTTGATGGAGATTTTAGTTTGATAAGTGAATGGTTAGGAACACCTTTAGATTTTGAAAAACTTCAGAATTTATTATTGGGGCAGGCGATTTACGATCTTAGAACAGATGCATATACATTAAGTGAGTCTCCTAGAGGTTTTCAATTACTTCCGAAGAAAACTTCAGACGTAAAAAAAATGTTTATGCTGGATGCTGAAACTTATAAAGCTAAAGCACAGCAACTGGCGCAGGATTCCAAAAACAGAAGCGTTACGGTAACCTATGATGAATATCAAAATGTTTCTGGAAGGCTTTTCCCTGAAACGATTACCATAATTGCCAACGAGGCTGGCGAAAGCACCAATATCACATTGCAGTATCGTTCTTTAGAATTTGATGGTGATGTAAGTTTTCCTTTTAGTATTCCTTCTGGTTACGACGAAATTTCTGTAGAATGAAATCAGGCTTTTTAAAATACTTTTTTGTGATCGCTACTTTTTTAGTGGTGACTAATTCATTTTCTCAAAACACTCGTGAAGCTTTAGAGAAAAAACGAATTGAACTCCGCAATGAAATTCGGCGTATTTCAGAATTAAGAAGCAGCAACAAAAAGAAAGAAAAGTCGATTTTAAATGAAGTTCAGGATTTAAATCAGCAAATAAAAAGTACCGAGAATTTAATAAAAGTAACTAATCAGCAGGCTAATCTTCTTACCAGGGAGATGAACGAGAATGAGGCAAAAATTGCTAAGTTCAGAAAAGAATTAGAAGAATTAAAAGACGATTATGCAAAGACGATTAAAAAATCTTATCGTAGCAAATCGCAACAAAGCCGCATAATGTTCTTACTTTCTTCAGAGAGCTTTTTACAGGCCTATAAACGGCTTCAATATTTAAAACAATATACAGACTACCGCAAAGAGCAGGGTGAGCAAATAAAGACGCGCACAATAGATTTACAGCGTTTAAATAAACGGCTTGCTAATCAAAAGGAAGAAAAAGATAAATTAATTGCTGAAAACAGGGCAACCAGAGCCAGACTTGAAGAAAATAAAAAGTCGCAACAGGAATTAATGAAAACGATAACTGCTAAAGAAGGACAGTTTGCTTCACAAATTAAAAAAGCACAGCAGGAAATCGATGAAATTGAGCGTAAAATTGATGCAATGATTAAAGCATCTATCGCAGAAGCCAATAAAAAATCGGGTTCAACAAAACGTGACGCTTTTGAGCTTACTCCTGAAGCTAAAGCCTTAGCCAAAGATTTTGCCAGTAACAAAGGGAAACTGCCTTGGCCTGTTTCATCTGGGACTATAAGCATGAAATTTGGTAAGCAACCCCACCCTGTAGTTAGAAATATTCCGATTAATAACAGCGGAATTAATATTGATACTGATAAAGGAGGAAAAGCAAAAGCTGTTTTTGAGGGAACAGTTAGTGAAGTTCAGATCTTAAAAGGAGCAAATAAAGCGGTAATGCTAAGACATGGGGATTATATCACGATTTATGATAATCTGGAAGATGTGTACGTACGTAAGGGTGATTATGTAAGTACAGGGCAGGATCTGGGCGTGATCGCCACGAGTAAGAGTTCTGGAAAAACCACAATTCATTTTCTTATTTTTCAAAACACCAAAAAGTATAATCCAGAAAGTTGGATCTTAAGTCGCTAGTTTATAGCTTGTAACGCAACCTTTTTTGTATTTTGCATCTTTAGGATGTAAATCATCAATATGAAAAAAATATACGTTGCGGTTATTGCTGTACTTTCCCTGTCGTTTTCATCTTGTTATAATGATGATGTTTTGATTACCGAAAATAAAAGAATGGCCGTTTATGCCACGCTTTTGGATTCTAATAATCTTGCTTTGCAGGATATTCCCGTAAATGTAACCACTAATTTTTCAGATAGTTATAATATTTTGGGAGCTTCCAGCAGTAAAGCTTTGGGTAAAGTAGATTTTATTTCGTTGATATCTTATAATAGGGGGATTGTGGTTAATTTTAATCCTTCATCTTCAGAAAATCATAATTCAAATTTCACATCCCTAAGTTATGTAGATCCAAGAGAAATTATGGATAGAGCTGAAAAGCTTGATCTAG
Organism: Zunongwangia atlantica 22II14-10F7; assembly: GCF_002094855.1. GTDB lineage: Bacteria > Bacteroidota > Bacteroidia > Flavobacteriales > Flavobacteriaceae > Zunongwangia > Zunongwangia atlantica. Next base: position 86,409 of record NZ_ARYN01000010.1, on the reverse strand, counting down.
AACTTGTTCAACTGGGGGCTATTCAGGATGTGAATATTAGCATAGATAGATTGCCCGAAACCGATAGTGTAGAATTTCAAATACAGTATTACAATACCAGGCAGTTTATAAGTTTAGATGAAGAAAACAATCCTATAGGAAAGTATCAAAATACATCAAATACTTACGAAAGATTGGATGAAGAAATGACTTCTTTTCAAAATTCATATCGCTTGCCGGTTGGATCGCCAATTAAGATTTTTTATACGGTAAACGATGAAGCTGAAAAAGACACAACAATTACTGTAAATTCAGCAAACAGCATTATTGATTTAGAATTTTAAATTGAAAATTATATCCCGATTTTATCGATTTTCAGCATAAATTTTTCAGATGAAGAAATTATTACTTTTAGTCTTTATATTGAGTATTTCTGTAGGAAATTCACAAACTGAAATTCAGCCAAATCCACATAAAAACTGGTATGAGCCTGAAGATTCAGAAACTGTATTTTTTGGCTTATCTTTCTATTTTCCCAATGGTATTGGGGACTCAAGTTTAGGAAATGATTATTCGTTTGATGCGGGAATTCAGTTTGAAGTAAATGTTTTTATCACTCCGCAATTTGTTGCCGGAGTTTATGGAAAATGGCATGAAGGCGAAGTGACCAATATTGAAAAAATTGGAAATATAAGTGATAGCAATTTTAGCGAGTATGGGCTTAGTCTAGGTTATTATCAGGCAATTAATCGACAATTTAATTACATGATCACTGCGGGTATAGGTGCTGTTACTTTAAATAATACGGTACCTTTTTCTCCAGATTCTTTTCGAGAGAATGGTACCAGTTATAAAGTTAAAGGAGAATTAGGCTATCGCTTTAATCAAACTATAGCTATTTTCGCTAAAGTCTCTCCATATTATTTAAATCTTGATATCGAGAATGATGCTTATGATTCATATTTAAATAAGCATTTTCTAATAGACCTTGGTTTTGGATTACGCGTACATTTACACAATCCAAACGGATAAGCTTAGTCTTTAAACAGTGCCTTTAATTCTGTGGCATCGTTTGGTTTTAGTTTTCCGGCAAGTACAAGGCTAAGTTGCTTTCTTCTTAGGGCTGCGGCAAAACGATCTTTTTCCAGATCTGTTTCTGGTTCTAAAGGAGGAACAGGCACTGGTGCTCCGGTTTCATCTACGGCAACAAAGGTGTAAATCGCTTCGTTTGCTTTGCTTCTAAGACCACTTTCACGATCTTCTACCCAAACGTCTATAAATATTTCCATAGACGATTTAAACGCACGAGAAACAGCGGCTTCAACCGTTACAACACTTCCTAGCGGAATAGCTTTATTAAAGGCAACATGATTTACAGAAGCAGTAACTACGATACGGCGACTATGTCTTCTGGCAGCAATACTGGCAGCACGATCCATACGAGCTAACAATTCGCCTCCAAATAAGTTATTTAGCGGATTGGTCTCACTTGGTAAAACAAGATCGGTTAATGTAGTTCTAGAATCTTTTGGGTACTTAGAATTCATATTTGCCAATTTTTGGCAATAATAGTGAGCTTTTAGCTAAATATCACTAAAAAAAGATTAAAGTTCCTGTACCAGTAACCAGGCAGCTTGATTTTCCCTTTTCAGTTTATTTAATGCGTTTACCGCATCTCGTCTGGTTTTATGGCTAGAAAAAACAACCTGATGAAGTCCGTATTTATTAGCGCCTATTAGTCGGGCTTTATAACCTTCTTCTTTGAGTTCTTCCATCTTTTTCTCGGCATTTTCTTCTACTCTAAACGCTCCCGCAACAAGGTGAAAATTACCAGGTTGTTTTTCTACGTTAAAAGTAATGGCCGGTAGTGGATTGTCGATCACAAAAGTAGCTTCCTGAATTTGTTGTTGTAACTGGTTTTCAGCTTCCTGTTGTTCAGCAATATTATGTTCAGCCACCTGATTGCTATAAATATTTAAACCAGCAACACCAGATAAACCAATAGCAAGAATTCCTACTGCGGCGTATTTAAGAAATGCAGCTTTGCGGCTTCTACGCTCAGGAGTGAAGTGAATTGGTGCTTTTTCTTCGATCTTCTGAACCTGAGATTTGTAAACTTCACGCTGAATTTTTGCTGAATGAACCACATCCAGTCCGAAAGAATCAGCCAGGTAATTTACTTTATTAAAAGGCTCGAATTGAAGCGTATAATCTTCAGAAACAGTGAATTCACCAACATTGGCGATTTCAGCTTTATCATTTTCTTTTAGAGAATTTTCCAGCTGATGTACAAAATCGGAAATCTTATTTAACGCTGTTGTATAGTTAATATTTTCAGCATCTGCGATGTAATTGGCTAACAATCCGTCGTTTTTAACTAATTGACGGTTAAAGGATACAGTCTTTTTTGGTGGGTAAAGATTATTGGTTTCTGCATCGATAAAAGCAGATTCTCTTTGAGATAAAAATGCACCAAATCCCGGTACGATAACGCATTCGTAGCGGTAAAGTAAATCCTGTATGTAGTTAGCTATTTTCATAATTGCAAAAATAAGAGGAATGTGAAGTATATAAAAATAGGGAAACAAATTTTATTAACAAATCTTTTTTTGTGTAATTTTAGTCGAAAGCGATGGGATGAATAGTAATGATCTAAGATATGTACTGGCCTTGCAAAGAGCTTCTAATCTGGGCGATAGAACAGCGAAGAAACTAATAGCAAGATTAGGGAGTGCTGAGGCAATTTTTAAAGAAAAGCGACAAAATTTATTGAAAATCGAGGGTATAGGCGAGCTTAAACTGAAAGGCCTGCTGGATCCAGCGAACTTTGAAGCGGCAGAAAAGGAGCTCGAATTTATCGAAAATGAGCAATTAGAAACTCATTATTTTTTAGATGAAAATTATCCTGAAAAATTAAAGCATTGTCACGATTCGCCCATTTTGCTGTTTTCTAAAGGAACTATTAAACTTCAAAATCGCCGACTTATAAGTATTGTAGGTACCCGAAAGATCACAAGTGCCGGGAAAGCATTTGTAGAAGAGTTTATAGAAGAATTGAGTCCGCTAGATCCTGTAATTGTTTCGGGTTTTGCGTACGGAGTAGATATCGCGGCCCATCGGGCTGCTATGACTCATAATCTGCAAACAATTGGATGTTTGGCGCATGGTTTAGATCAAGTTTACCCAAAAGTGCACGCAAAATATGTTGATGAGGTTTTAAAAAATGGTGGCTTTTTTAGCGATTTTTGGAGTAGCGATTCATTTGATCGCAATAACTTTTTGAAACGAAACCGAATTATTGCAGGTTTAAGTGAAGCTACCGTAGTGATTGAAAGTGCAGAGAAGGGCGGAAGTTTAGTAACTGCAGATATCGCAAATTCTTATAATCGTGAAGTTTTTGCGGTGCCGGGAAGACCGGGCGATAAATATAGTAAAGGCTGTAATGCACTTATTAAATCGAACAATGCCCATTTGTTAAGTAGTGCAGCCGATTTGGTGTATATGTTGGGTTGGAAGCTCGATGAAGAAATTAAACCCGTACAGCAACAATTATTTATCGATTTGGATGAAGAAGAGCAACTTATTTACGACCAGCTAAAAGAAAAAGGGAAATCACAATTAGACACGATAGCACTTTATTGCAATTTCCCAACTTTTAAAACCGCTTCAATTTTATTGAATATGGAACTCAAAGGTGTAATTAGGCCTTTGCCCGGTAAATTATTTGAAGCAATTTAGATCGTAATTAATATCCTAATTTTTCACGAACACGCTTTAAAACATCATTCGCTACAGCAGTTGCTTTTTCTTTACCAACCGCTAAAGCTTTATCTACTTCTTCAAGATTATTGATGTAGTATTCGTATTTCTCACGTGGCTCGGCAAAAGTTTCTTTTACTAACTCAAAAAGTGCCTGTTTTGCATGGCCGTAACCAAATCCGCCAGCTTCGTATTTTTGGCGTAGATCTGCGGTTTGAGCCTCAGATCCTAATAATTTATAAATATTGAAAACATTACAGGTATCTGGGTTTTTAGGTTCTTCAAGCGGAGTGCTATCGGTTTGGATACCCATAATTTGCTTTCTCAGTTTTTTATCGGTCTGAAAAATATTAATGGTATTTTCTTTCGATTTACTCATTTTAGAACCATCTGTCCCGGGAACATACATGGTGTTTTCTTCAACCTTGGATTCTGGTATTACAAAGGTATCTCCCATTTTTGCGTGAAAACGAGAAGCAACATCTCTGGTAATTTCTAAATGTTGTAGCTGGTCTTTCCCTACCGGAACAATTTCAGCATCATATAAAAGAATATCTGCTGCCATAAGCATTGGATATGTAAAAAGCCCGGCATTTACATCTTCTAAACGATCTGCTTTATCTTTAAACGAATGTGCTAACGTAAGTCTTTGATACGGGAAAAAGCAGCTTAAGTACCAGGTAAGTTCACTGGTTTGTGGGATATCACTTTGTCTGTAAAAAACGGTTTTTTCGATATCAAGACCGCAGGCAAGCCAGGTCGCCGCAACAGAGTAGGTGTTATTTCTTAAAGTTTCTGCATCTTTAATTTGGGTTAAAGAATGCATATCTGCTATAAATATAAAAGAATCATTCTCTGGACTATTCGCCATTTTAATAGCAGGCATAATCGCCCCCAGTAAATTTCCTAAATGAGGAGTTCCTGTACTTTGTACTCCCGTTAGTATTCTAGACATGTAGTTATTAAATTTTTATACAAAGGTACTTTTTTTGTGGAATTCGCTTAATTGTATTTACTACTTTTGGCATCTATGCGATTTTTTAAAAATATTGCTATTGCGGTATGGAGAATATGGTTCTACGTTTTGCTCGTAGTGCCTATTATTCTTATGTTACCTATCCTGATTGTTTTTACTTCAGCTGAACGGTTTTATCCTCAATTTTTCTTTTGTGCCAGGATGTGGGGGAAATTCATCATTTTCGGAATGGGTTTTTACCGCCGTACAAAAGGTAGCCATAAGCTGGATAAAGATGGTAGTTATATGTTTGTGGCCAATCATTATTCGATGCTGGACATCATGTTAATGTTGGCAACCGTTAACCATCCTTTTGTGTTTGTAGGGAAAAAAGAACTGGCTAAAATTCCCATTTTTGGGTTTTTCTATCGCAAAACCTGCATTTTGGTAGATCGTAAAAGTCAGCAAAGTCGCCAGGCAGTTTTTAATGAAGCTGAAAGACGATTAAAACAGGGAAATAGTATTTGTATTTTTCCTGAAGGTGGTGTTCCAGATGACGAAAATATTATTTTAGACGAATTTAAAGAAGGTGCTTTTAAATTGGCTATCGATCACCAGATTCCAATTGCTCCGTTAACTTTTCACGATACCAAAAAGCGTTTTTCATATACTTTTTTATCGGGCAGTCCAGGGAAATTACGTGTTACCATTCACGACTTTATTCCTACTGAAGGTAAAACTCAGGAAGAGCGTAAAGAATTGAAGCAACAAACCCATCAAATTATTCTGGACGAGCTAAAACATCCTAGCTTATAATATCCAATTTCAGCATTTGGTTCGCTTGAATTTTTTGAATATCATGAGTATCCGTATCAAGCTTGCCTTCGTTTTGCAGGTTTGGAATGACGAAAACGGCAAACTATTACAACTCACAGATCGTCAAACATAATTTTCAGGCTTCATTGATATTTCAACAAAAATGAAAATGGAATTAGAAAAGCGATTTCGACTTTCGAATTAAAATTCAAAACTAAAACCCGTATAAATTCCGAAGAAATAAGGATTAACGCCGCTAGTGTTGCTAAAACTGTTTAATTGATATTTAAAGGTAGGCTCTAAATTCAGTTTAAACTTATCGTTTAACTGATAATCTACACCCATCCCAATATTTGTAGTAAAACTTAGGCTTTCTAAATTATTGGATTCACCAAGTTCGATGCTACCGTTTTGGCCATTTACGCTAACCGAATTTTCATCTAAAAACAAACTACTGGCACCACCAATTACTTTTAGCCCAACTTTTTTGTCGATCAAATTGTATTCAATTTCTACCGGAACTTCGATATACCCAAAATTCTGATTCAAAGAACCATTTTCTCTAGGCATATTAACCATAGATGCAAAACCATTTTCTAAATAGTCATTATTTACATCGGCTGGTGAGCTAGAGGCATTATTTCTAGCAATATTAATATTTTCACCTCCTGTACCGTAATTAATTGTAGACAGGCTGCTAGAAGCTACCGCATAATTGTAAGCAATATCGCGCGTTTGGTAATTCATGCTCACTTTGTTTATTCCTGAGCGAATTTTTATTTTTTCTGAAACTGCATAAGCAACTTTAACTCCGTATGCCATAGTTACTTCACTGTTGGTTTGATTACCTGCAAAAGAAGGATCTATAGGGTTACCGCTACCTAAATTATCGTAATAAACGGGTGCTGCAAAGGGTGAAATACTCACTTTGCCTACTTTAGAAGCTATTTTTGTTTCTTCTGAAGTTGATTGGTCTTTTTTAGCTTCTTCAAAAATCGCGACAGCGTTTTCATAATCTTCATCTGCCTTTGTTTTGGTAGAATCTACCGCCGCAATTTGAGAATCTTCTGTTTTTTTAGCTGAATTTTCTCCTGAAGAGTTTATGCCATTCTCTATCTCTTGATTTTCGATATTTTTATCACTCTTTTTATTTTCAAGAATGGCTAATCCCTGGTCGTTATTTGACTGATTAGATGCGATATTCGATGAATTTCTGTTCGTTTTTTCTGAATCTGAATTTTTAGTAGAAGTATTAATTCCTGAAGCGTTTGAAGTATTCTGGCTGGCCACAGCACCAGCGTTATTAGAATAAGCTGCATTTTCTTTAGCTTCTTCAGCACTTTTATTAGAGGTTTTGGTTATTTCTTCTAATGTTTTATTGGCATTATTTAAAGGAGAATCCGCAGGCATTTCTATTGTAGGAAGTTGGGATTCTTCAATATCAAAAGTGATTTGGGGTTCAGTAAAATTTGCAGGGCTATTTTGTAAAAAATAAACACTGGCTAGGATTATAGCCAAAACAGCTGCAACACCACCCAGTTTGTACCAAAGTGGTAAGATTACAGGTTTTTTATCTTGTTTTTCCTGTAATTTTTCTGCGATATTTTTCCAGACGTCCTCTCTTGGAGTTTGCTCAAAATCTTTGAACTTCTCCTGAAAAAGTCGGTCTATATTCTTTTTCTCTTTCATAGGGTTTTTGCAGAAGAATTATGTTGATTACTCTCTATATTCTCTTTTAGTAAGCTGCGCGCTCTAGATAAATTAGATTTAGAAGTTCCTTCAGATATTTGTAGAATTTCGGCAATTTCTTTGTGGGAATAACCGTCTAAAACATACATGTTAAAAACTTCACGATAGCGTTGCGGCAGCTGTTGCACAATACTTAGTAGAAAATCCAACGGCAGCGAAGATTCTTCGTATTCTACCGTTGTTTCTTCTATTTGATCTTCGTTAGTTATGCTATATAATTTTTCCTTTCTGTATTTCTGTAATGTGGTGTTAATCATTATTCGTTTCATCCAACCTTCAAAAGAGCCCTGGTGTTTGTACTGCCCAATTTTGTCGAAAATGGTCAAAAAGCCATCTTGCAGGTTGTCTTCGGCCTGCGCATAGCTATCTGAATATTTTAGGCACAGGCCAAACATTTTACCGGCATATAAGCGGTAAAGTTCTTCCTGCGCCTTAATATCATTTTGCTTACATCTTTTTATGAGCTTTTCTAGCGTCAAAAAATTATTATGCTTGGTTTAGTTGGTTTACTCGTTAGTTGGTATTCAAAGCCTCATTGCCATGAGGTAGTTCACTCTTGTGTTGGTTCTTGGGTTTCTTCCGGTTCACCAACGGGAACAGTTATTTCTAAATATTGAGCTTCGTCATTTTCTTCGCCAGTCCAAAAATGAAAAACATATTCGGTATTTTCATCTCCGGTAATAACAATATCTCTTAGGTCTCTTTCCTGCTCTGTTGCATCATCGCAATTTGTTCTATCTGCATATCTTGCGGTTACTGCAAACACGTAAATGTGGCGTACATTACCATTAATTTCCCGGTCTATATCAAAGCCATAAAATTGTTCACAAGCATTATCTGGCAGGTAACTTATGGGAAAACTATAAACTTCGCCGGTTTCAAAATATTCGGGCATTTCGGCATCTGTAATTTCAGCAAGGCTAAGAGATAGGGACGCTCCATCATCGTCTATTGAGCATCCGGTTAGGGTAAAGATGCATGCTAAAATTAATAATAATCTTTTCATTAGGCTATAAAATATTTTAGTGTTTTGTATTCTTTAGATACACTAAAATCCAAAAGGTTGCGTGTTGTAAATAAAAAAAGCTGAAATTTTAAAATTTCAGCTTTTAAGAAAAAACTACGGTATTTTCATTAGCTTATTCTGTAGGTTCTTCGGTTTCTTCTGGTTCGCCCACTAAAACATCTATAGTTAAATATTCTGCGGTACCATCTTCATTTCTTCCGCTTAGAAAATTAAACCGGATAGTATCATATTGATCTGAGTTTATTGCAAAATCTTCTGTCCAATTCTCTGTTTCGGTTATACCATCGTCGGTGCAATTTGCGGTGTTGCTTGGATCAAAAGAAACGATAGCATTCACATAAAATTCTAATACAGAATTATCTTCTGGATCTTGTCTTGAACTATATTCGAAATTATGGAAGCTATTACAATCACTTCCAAGATCGTAAGTGATATCAATTTCATATTCCTGGTCTATAACAAAATATTCTGGCAAGGTAGCATCTAAAATTCCTACGGGGCTATAAGAAACGTTAGGTTCATCATCTCCTATACTACAGGAAAACAGACTAAGTGTTAAGATTAAAATTAGGGTAATTTTCTTCATTTTATTAATGGTTTATTTGTTATTAGATGGGCAACTTTATAAAAGGTTGCGTTTTTAAAATAAAAAAAGCTGAAATTTTGTACAATTTCAGCTTTTAGGATATTTGTTTTTTTGTTTATTGGCACCGCCAAAGGGTATAATAACTCGAGGTAGTTTACTCAGCAGGTGTTTCTTCAGGATCTTCTGCTTCTGGTTCTCCTACCGGAACATCTACCGTTAAAAATTCAGCTTCGTCATCTTCGTTTGCACCAGTTAAAAAACGAAAACGTATTGTTTCGTACTGGAAGTCCGAAGGTATTCCGAAATCTTCAAAAAGAGTTTTTGTTTCAGTTAATTCACCTTCTTCGGTACATTCAGTTACATTAGGGTCGTAAGAAGTTAAAACCTGAATATCATAAATTAAAACGCTTTCATCATCTTCATCTTCATGAGTGCCCCCATTAAAAGTATAAAATTCGTTGCAGGCATCTGGTAACTCATAAGTAACGGTAATATCGTACTCTTCATCTAAATCAAAAAAATCTGGTAAGGTTTCTCCGGTTACTTCTGCGTATTGATATGCGATACTTGGGCCATCATCATCACTACAACTAACAAAGCTCACTACTGTTAAGGCTAGGATTAAAATAAGACTAATTTTCTTCATTTTACTTTTGGGTTTTGTTTGTTGTTAGATGTAACTAAAAGGGATTGGTTGCGTAGAAAAAGCATAAAAAAATCCCCAATTTGGGGATTTTTTATAATTATATGATTTAAAGAAGTTTAAGCTTGCTCTTTTGCTACTTTGATGGCTTCTTTAATTTTTTCTTCTAACTCGTCCATTAAATCTGGATTGTCTTTTAGGATAGTTTTTACAGCATCACGACCCTGGCCTAACTTAGTGTCCTCGTAACTAAACCATGAACCACTTTTCTTAATGATCTCATAGTCTACCCCTATATCGATAATTTCACCAATTTTAGAAACACCTTCGCCATACATAATATCAAATTCAGCTGTTTTAAATGGCGGAGCTACTTTATTCTTCACAATTTTCACTCGGGTTTTATTACCCATCACTTCGCTGCTACTGTTTTTAATTTGTGTAGATCTTCTAATATCTAAACGTACAGAAGCATAGAATTTAAGCGCGTTACCACCAGTTGTTGTTTCAGGGTTTCCAAACATTACCCCAATTTTTTCACGAAGCTGGTTAATGAAGATTACCGTACAGTTAGTTTTGCTAATTGTTGAGGTTAATTTTCGAAGCGCCTGAGACATTAAACGAGCATGAAGCCCCATTTTAGAGTCTCCCATTTCTCCTTCGATCTCACTTTTTGGTGTTAAAGCCGCAACCGAGTCGATCACAATAATATCTATCGCCCCAGATCTAATAAGGTTATCTGCAATTTCTAAAGCCTGCTCCCCATTATCTGGCTGAGAAATAATTAAATTTTCTATATCAATGCCAAGTTTTTCAGCATAAAAACGATCAAAAGCATGCTCTGCATCAATAAAAGCGGCGATACCACCATCTTTTTGAGCTTCAGCAATTGCATGAAGGGTCAAGGTTGTTTTACCAGAAGATTCTGGCCCATAAATTTCAATAATTCGACCTCTTGGATAACCGCCTACACCTAAAGCAAGGTCTAAACCTAAAGAACCGGTAGAAATTGAAGGAATATCCTGCACCGCCTGATCTCCCATTTTCATTACAGTACCCTTACCGTAGGTTTTGTCCATCTTATCCAGGGTAAGTTTTAGTGCTTTTAGTTTTGCGTCTTTTTCTTTATCGTTACTCATTTTTGTTCTCCTGTTTTTTGCAAGTTGCTAAATTACTATAAGTTTTACTAGGTCACAATTTTAAATCCTTAGGATTATTCACAGTATAATTATTTCAGAAAAAATATATTCTGAAAACATCGATTTTGAAGTTGTAATCCCTCATTAAGAGTTTAATTCCCTAAGGCGTGCTTCGAAATTAAAAAAAGCTTTTCCTAATTCATGCCTTGCGGGCCTGTCTCCAGATTCTTGATTTAGAAATTTTGAGATTTCTTAAATGTAACCAATAATTGAAAGATATGTATCTTTGCACCCCATAATTTTATTAAAATGACGAGTACAGGAAAGATAGAACTTATGGCGCCAGCAGGGAATTTTGAGTCTTTGCAGGCGGCATTGGATAATGGTGCCGATTCGGTTTATTTTGGCGTAGAGCAACTAAATATGCGAGCCAGGGCAAGTATAAATTTCACAATAGACGATCTGCCAGAAATTGCCAGTCGTTGTGAAGCTAAGAACGTTCGTACCTACCTAACTTTAAATACAATAATTTACGATCACGATCTTTCTATCGTGAAAACATTGCTGGATAAAGCAAAGGCTGCAAATCTAACTGCGGTAATTGCTATGGATCAGGCAGTAATTGCTTATGCGAGACAGATAGGGATGGAAATTCATATTTCTACGCAAATTAATATTACCAATATCGAAACCGTTAAGTTTTATGCGCTGTTTGCAGATACAATGGTGTTAAGTAGGGAACTTAGTTTACGACAGGTAAAAAAGATTTGCGATCAGATCGAAAAAGAACAAATTAAAGGGCCTTCTGGAAATTTAGTTGAAATTGAAATTTTTGGACACGGTGCTTTGTGTATGGCAGTTTCAGGGAAATGTTACTTAAGCTTACACTCTCACAATTCCTCGGCTAATCGCGGTGCTTGTAAACAAAATTGCCGAAAGAAATATACAGTAATCGATCAGGAAAGTGGTTTTGAGGTCGAGCTGGATAACGAGTATATGATGTCTCCTAAAGATCTTTGCACTTTAGATTTTCTGGATCAGGTGATCGATGCCGGTACAAAGGTTTTAAAGATTGAAGGACGTGGTCGCGCACCAGAATATGTTGCGAAGGTGATAAAAACCTATCGTGAAGCGATCGATGCTTATTATGCTGAAGAATATTCTAAAGAGAAAGTAGAAGTCTGGATGGAAGAACTTAAAAAAGTCTATAATCGTGGATTTTGGAGTGGTTACTATTTAGGCCAAAAATTAGGGGAGTGGAGTGAAGGTTCAGGATCTCATGCCACGCAAAAGAAAGTTTATGTTGGTAAGGGAATGCATTATTTCCCTAAAGCCAATATTGGTGAATTTAAGATCGAAGCTTACGATATAAAATTAGGCGATACACTATTAATTACCGGTCCAACTACAGGAGCACAGGAAGTAGAACTTTCTGAAATGATGGTGAACGACGAGCAATTAGAAATGGCATCGAAAGGAGATTCTTGTACGATAAAATTACCCTTCAGAATAAGAAATTCAGATAAACTCTATAAAATCGTTAAGGCTTAATGGTAGTAGTAACATTGCAGCGAGAAAAATGTATTGGCTGTAACTATTGTGTAGAGATGGCACCTTCAGAATTTCAGATGTCTAAGAAAGATGGGAAGAGTGTTTTACTACATTCTAAAGAAAAAAAAGGCTTTTATACCCTTAAATCTCACGATGATAGTATCTTTGCCGAATGTTTGCAGGCTCAAAATGCCTGTCCGGTAAAAATAATTACCACTAAAAAACTGTAATATTTCTTTAATTCTTAAAATTAGTATAGCATGCAACTGTACAACAAACTAAGCGCTAAAGAAAGAGAAGCATTAATCGAGGAGGCCGGTGAAGACAGGCTAACGCTCTCTTTTTATGCCTACGCAAAAATAGGCAACCCCAATCTTTTTAGAGATCATCTTTTTGTTGCCTGGAATTCTATGGACGTTCTGGGAAGAATCTACGTGGCACATGAAGGTATCAATGCCCAGCTTTCTGTTCCTGCAAAAAGATTCAATGAGTTTAAAGAATTTATCGACGGAATCTATTTCTTAGAAGGATGTCGCCTAAACATTGCGATCGAACAGGATTCAAAATCTTTCCTGAAATTAAAAGTGAAAGTTCGTGATAAAATCGTGGCCGATGGTTTAAATGACGCCAGCTTCGATGTAACTAATAAAGGAATTCATGTAGATGCGGCTACTTTTAATCAGTTACTAGACGATCCTAATACCGTTTGTGTAGATATGAGAAACCACTACGAAAGTGAAATTGGTCATTTTCGTGGCGCAGTAACTCCAGATGTAGACACTTTTAGAGATTCTTTGCCTATTATCGAAAAGGATCTTGAAGAACATAAAGAGGATAAAAACCTGTTGATGTATTGTACCGGAGGTATTCGTTGTGAAAAAGCAAGTGCTTATTATAAGCATCGTGGTTTTCAGAATGTGTATCAATTAGAAGGCGGAATTATAGAATATGCTCGCCAGGTTAAAAATCAACAATTAGAGAATAAGTTTATTGGAAAGAATTTCGTTTTTGATCATCGTCGATCTGAACGAATTAGTGAAGATGTGATTGCACATTGTCACCAGTGTGGTAAACCATGTGATACCCATGTGAACTGTGCCAACGAGGCTTGTCATCTTCTTTTTATCCAATGTGAAGAGTGCGCTATGGAAATGAATAATTGCTGTAGCGAAGATTGTATGAAAGTAAATTCCCTTCCTTTTGAAGAGCAAAAACAGCTTAGAAGAGGAAAAGGAAATAGTAATAAAATATTTAAGAAAGGCCGCTCTGAAGTTTTAAAATATAAGAGTTAAGCCTGCGTTCTAAATGGTGATGCCAATTAATATTGGTATCTTTACTGTTTAAGAACTTATTTATAAACCTAAAGGAGCGTAATTAGAAAGCCGAATTTTTGAAATATACCTTTGAGGTCCCGGGATTTAGAAGTGAGATTGATGGTCGGGATATCGGGTTGTTTTTAAAAAAGAGATTCGGCTTTTTGGTACTCCTTATCAAGATATATAACATTTATGGCGTGTAGCAGTTGCTCTACCGGTAAAGACGGTAAGCCTAAAGGATGTAAAAGTAACGGAACCTGCGGAACAGATAGTTGTAATAAACTTACGGTTTTTGACTGGCTCTCTAATATGTCCCTTCCAAACGGAATAGAACCTTTTAATTGTGTTGAAGTACGTTTTAAGAACGGAAGAAAACATTTCTATAAAAATACCGAAAATCTTAGCCTAAGCATGGGTGATGTGGTAGCTACTGAAGCTTCACCGGGTCACGATGTTGGGATGGTTAGCCTTACCGGGGAACTGGTAAGAATCCAGATGAAAAAGAAAAAGGTTGCCCAGGATAGCGATGAGGTTTTAAAAATCTATCGCAAGGCAACCCAAAAAGATATCGACGTTTGGGAAGAAGCTCGTGCGAAGGAAGAGAAGATTAAAACCCGAGCGCGAGAAATCGCAATTCGATTAAATCTTAGTATGAAGATTAGCGATATCGAATTTCAGGGAGATGCTTCAAAAGCAACTTTTTATTATACGGCAGATGATCGTGTAGATTTCCGCCAGCTTATTAAAGAATTTGCGCGTGAGTTTAATACCCGTATAGAAATGCGCCAAATTGGTCTAAGGCAGGAAGCTGCAAGACTTGGTGGTATTGGTTCTTGTGGGCGTGAACTTTGCTGTTCTACCTGGTTAACAGATTTTAGGTCTGTAAGTACCAGTGCGGCAAGATATCAGCAATTATCGCTAAATCCACAAAAACTGGCCGGGCAATGTGGTAAATTAAAATGCTGTCTTAATTACGAATTAGATACCTATCTGGAATCTCTTAAAACTTTTCCGAAGTCTGATATCAAACTTCACACAAAGAAGGGAACCGCGGTATGCCAGAAAATCGATATTTTTAAAGGCTTTTTATGGTATGCCTACGAAGGTGAATGGATGACGTGGCATAAACTAACAGCAGATCAGGCTAATCAAATTATCGAATCGAACAAGAAAAGAGAAAGTATTGGTAGTCTTGAAGAGTTTGAAGTGGTACTTCAGATGGAAGAAGAGCAGCCAGACTTCAATAATGTTGTTGGGCAGGATAGCTTAACGAGATTCGATAAACCACACAATAAAAAGAAACGCAGAAATAAGAAAAGAAGAAAGAAAACTAAACCATCTTCCTCAAAAAATGCGAAATAACATTATTCCGATTTTGGCCATTTTTAGCCTGGTTTTTTGGAGCTGTGATTCCAAGCGGGTTTATGATGAATACAAATCTGTGAATCAATGGAATAAAGATTCGATTATTTCGTTTAATATTGGAGAATTAGATTCTTTAAAGGCTTATAACTTATTTATTAATGTTAGAAATAACAGCGATTATAAGTATAGTAACCTACATTTAATTACCGAAATTCAGTTTCCAAAAGGAAAGGTAATTAGTGATACTTTAGAATACGAAATGGCGTTACCTAATGGTGAATGGCTTGGTACAGGTTTTGGTGATTTAAAAGAAAGCAAACTTTGGTATAAAGAAGCTGTGAAATTTACAGAACCGGGAGAATATCAGGTAAATATTAGGCAGGCCATGAGAAAAAATGGCGATGTAAGCCAAATAGAAAATTTAGACGGAATCACAGATGTTGGTTTCAGAATAGAAAAAACTACACAGAATAATTAGAGCAAATGGCTGAATCTCGTAAAAAGCAAACTAAACCTAAGCAAAGCAATCGTAAATACATTATTGGTTTCTGGACACTTTTTGGTGTCGGAGTGCTTGCGGTTATCTTTTTCTTTCTAATGGCAGGATGGGGCGTATTTGGTAAAATGCCCACTTTTGAAGAATTAGAAAATCCTGAAACCAATCTTGCAACCGAGTTAATTTCTTCAGATGGAGAGACTCTTGGGAAATACTATCGTGAAAATCGTACTCCAATTAAATACGAAGATCTTCCGCAGCATTTAGTGCAGGCATTGGTAGCTACAGAGGACGAGCGTTTTTACAAACATGCCGGGATCGATGCTCGTGGTACTGTTCGTGCCGCAGTTTATTTAGGAGCTAAAGGTGGAGCGAGTACTATTACTCAGCAGTTGTCAAAACAGTTATTTACAGAAGACTTTTCTACAGATAATACTTTTGAGCGTGTGCTTCAGAAAATGAAAGAATGGGTTATTGCAACTCGTTTAGAAAGACAGTACACCAAGGAAGAGATTGTTACGATGTATTTGAATAAATACGACTTCCTTT
The DNA here is from genome assembly GCF_002094855.1 of Zunongwangia atlantica 22II14-10F7. GTDB lineage: Bacteria > Bacteroidota > Bacteroidia > Flavobacteriales > Flavobacteriaceae > Zunongwangia > Zunongwangia atlantica. The sequence goes on along the minus strand of NZ_ARYN01000010.1, from coordinate 70,479 downwards.
ACCAGGCGGTTGGGGTACGTTCAGCATCCCGAATTTATTTCGATAAAGAGCCTAAAGATCTAAAGCTAGAGGAATCTGCCGTTTTAGTAGCTATGCTAAAGAATTCTGCTCTATATAATCCAGTACGTCGCCCAGATTTGGTTGAAAACCGAAGAAATCAGGTTTTTGTACAGATGTATAAAAATGGTTTTCTAACCGAGCAGCAAAAAGATTCGTTGCAGCAAACAGAAATGAAGATCACTTTCTCTCCTGAAGGACATGATGACGGTATTGCGACTTATTTTAGAGAATATACGAGACAATTTTTATCAGATTGGATAGACGAAAATCCTAAGCCAGATGGTGAAAAATATAATTTATACCGCGACGGTTTAAAGGTTTACACCAGTATCGATTCTAAGATGCAGGAATATGCCGAAGATGCGGTAACAAAACACTTGGCTCACATTCAACAGGAATTTGATCGTCAGAATAAAAATAACAGAACAGCGCCATTTAGGGATATCGATCAAAGTATGATCAATAATATCATCGATGGTTCTATAAAAAGATCGGCCAGGTATAAGAAAATGAAGCAGGAAGGAAAATCTGAAGAAGAAATTTTAGCTTCTTTTGATGAGCCTCGCGAAATGCGTATTTTCTCTTGGAAAGGTGATATCGATACTACGATGACGCCAAGAGATTCTATTAGATATTATAAATCTTTCTTACAATCTGGATTAATGTCTATGGATCCAACAACCGGCGAAGTGAAAGCCTGGGTTGGTGGAACTAATTTTAAACATTTTAAATACGATCACGTAAAACAGGGGAAACGCCAGGTAGGTTCTACCTTTAAACCTTTTGTGTATGCCACTGCGATCGATCAGCTTAAAATGTCACCTTGTGATACTTTGCCTTTAAATAAATTTACCATTCCAAAAGGGAAATATGGTAATATCGAAGACTGGACACCAAGAAACTCAGGTAGTGGAGATGATGTGTATTCTGGTATGATGAGTTTAAAGGAAGCTTTGGCAAATTCAGTAAATACAGTTACAGCACGAGTAATTGATAAAACAACTCCGGGTAACGTAATTAATCTGATTTCAAAATTAGGAATAGATACTGAAGGTTTCCCTACCGGGCCGGCGATAGCTTTAGGAACGGCAGATATTAGTCTTTACGATATGGTTTCAGCTTACAGTACGTTTGCAAATAAAGGTGTTCGCGTAAAACCGGTACTAATCACTCGTATCGAAGATAAAAACGGAACCGTTTTATTCCAAAATGTGCCAGAAACTTATGATGTAATGAGCGAGGAAGCTGCTTACGTTACTGTAAATCTTATGGAAGGTGTAACTCGTTATGGATCTGGTGCTCGTTTAAGAGGAACGGGTAGAGAAGTGCGATTAGATTATCAAAGAGCGGTTACAGGGTATCCTTACGATTTTAAAAACCCCATTGCAGGAAAAACGGGAACCACGCAAAATCAAAGTGATGGTTGGTTTATGGGAATGGTACCAAACCTGGTAACGGGAGTTTGGGTAGGAGCAGAAGATCGTTCTGTTCATTTCCCTGGGATTACTTATGGACAGGGAGCTACAATGGCTTTGCCAGTTTGGGGGATGTATATGAAAAGCGTTTATGCTAACGAAGATTTAAATATTTCTCAAGACGAGTTCGAACGACCAGAGAACCTATCCATCTCGGTAGATTGCGATACTTACGGAAAATCAAATAATCCAGATAGCGGAGTAGTAGAAGAACTGGATTTCTAAAAAGATATCTAAAGGGTTTTTTCCCTTAGATTATTTACGACAACTAAAAGCTCAGATAGTATATCTATCTGGGCTTTTTTTATGTTTTCTTCGGAATTAAAATATATTCTCTAAATATCCAAAATCGATAATTTATTAAGGACTTTTTAAAATATTGCAATTATCTTGAAATTTCTCTATTTTTAAAGTAAAATAGTAATCGATGATTAGTAAAACGGTAAATAATGTTGCTGAAGCCTTAGAAGGTGTTCATGATGGGATGACGTTCATGCTTGGCGGTTTTGGATTAAGCGGAATTCCAGAGAATGCAATCTCAGAGTTAGTTCGTCTTAATATCAAAAAACTAACCTGTATTTCAAATAATGCCGGAGTTGATGATTTTGGACTCGGATTATTACTTCAGAAAAAACAGATTGATAAAATGGTGTCCTCATACGTAGGCGAAAATGCTGAATTTGAACGCCAAATGTTGAGTGAAGAGCTGGAGGTTGAATTAATTCCGCAGGGAACATTAGCTGCCAGATGCCAGGCAGCGCAACAGGGTTTTCCGGCAATATATACACCTGCCGGTTATGGAACCGAGGTTGCCATGGGAAAAGAAACCAGAGAATTTGATGGCAAAATGTACGTTTTGGAAGAAGCTTTTAAAGCCGATTTTGCTTTTATAAAAGCCTGGAAAGGGGATAAGGCTGGGAATTTAATTTTTAAAGGAACGGCAAGAAATTTTAACCCGGTGATGTGTGGCGCAGCAAAAGTAACCGTGGTTGAGGTGGAAGAACTGGTAGAACCCGGCGAATTAGATCCTAATTTTATACATATTCCGGGGATATTTGTACAACGAATTTTTGAAGGAAAAGATTACGAAAAACGAATTGAAAAAAGGACGGTGAGAACGTTAATGTGATGATGGGGTAATGCGAAAATATGCTAATGAGTTGAGGTGAATGGAGTACAAAAAAGAAAATATTATTTTAAATATATCCTTAGCGTTTGCATTGGGTATAATTGATTATTCCGAACAACTAAAAGAGCAAAAGCATTATGAGATTGCTTCTCAACTTATTAGAAGTGGAACCTCTATTGGCGCAAATATTTGGGAAGCTCAATCTTCGGAAAGCCGAAAAGATTTTGGTCATAAACTAAAAATAGCTGATAAGGAAGCAAAGGAAGTTGAGTACTGGCTTTTACTTTGTAAATCTTCCGAACATATTAAAAATTATGATAAAGAATTGGACGAAAAATTACTTTCAATTCAAAGGTTACTTAGTCGAATTATTTCAACAAATAAAAGCAGAGGATAATTTAATCGCCAAATTATCACATCATCAAATTAACACATTAAATTATGTTAGATAAAAACGGAATAGCACAGCGTATCGCTAAAGAGGTGAAAGATGGGTTTTATGTAAACCTTGGGATTGGAATTCCTACTTTGGTGGCCAATTTTGTGCGTGATGATATAGAAGTAGAATTTCAGAGTGAAAATGGGATCTTAGGTATGGGGCCATTTCCGATAGATGGAGAAGAAGATGCCGATTTGATTAATGCCGGGAAACAAACAATTACAGCACTACCGGGAGCCAGTTTCTTTGATTCGGCCTTAAGTTTTGGGATGATTCGCGGGAAGCATGTAGACCTTACGATCTTAGGCGCAATGGAAGTTGCTGAAAATGGAGATATCGCCAACTGGAAAATTCCGGGGAAAATGGTAAAAGGAATGGGCGGTGCGATGGATCTGGTGGCTTCCGCAGAAAATATCATCGTCGCCATGATGCATACCAATAAGGCTGGTAAATCTAAATTGCTTAAAAAATGTACACTGCCTTTAACCGGTGTGGGTTGCGTGACCAAAATTGTAACCAATCTAGCCGTGATCGAAGTAACCGAAGAAGGATTTAAGCTTTTAGAGAGAGCACCAGGTGTTAGTGTAGACGAAATAATAGCCGCTACGGAAGGAAAACTAATTGTTGAGGGAGAAATCCCAGAGATGAGTTTATAAGGAAACAGAGCTAATTTCTGAATCTTTTAAAAGTGCTTCCTGTTTTAGTCGCAGCACGATTTGAGCGATCGCAACAACATCACGTTCGCAATATTCGATAATTCTGGATACATTTTTTTCAGTATAAAAAACTTCGTAAACCTGCGAGCCATCAATGTCGTTCTTAGGTGACGGAATTCCCAGTACGTTGGTAAGCAGTTTTAGGGAGGTAAAATGCTTGTAATCGCCAAAACGCCAAAGTTCCATAGTGTCCAGATGCGGAATTTCCCATGGGCGCTTGCCAATACTGTTTAATTTCTCCGGAAGTTTAAGATTATGGACAATCATTCGGCGAGCGATAAACGGAAAATCAAATTCTTTACCATTGTGTGCGCAAAGAAGATGATAAGCCTTGCTGAAATGTTCGTTTAAAAGTGCGCTGAAATTGACCAAAACCGACTTTTCATCGCCAGAAAAACTTTTAAGCCGAAAATCACGAATTCCGTCTTTAAAACTTAAAAATCCTACTGAAATACATACAATCTTACCAAATTCGGCCCAAATGCCTGCTCTTGGATAAAATTCAGACGGAGAATATTCCTCTTTCCTGATGTATTTTGTTTTTTCGGCCCAAAGTTCCTGTTTTATTTCATCCAATTCCTCAAAAGAAGCATATTCTGGAACGGTTTCAATGTCCAAAAATAAAATATGCTCTAAATTGAGTTTTTGAAGTTGCATAAAGGCTGATTTTCAATATTCTGAAGATACAACTTTTATTGGCACCGCCAAAGGGTGTATACAATACCCCGAGGTAGTTTACTTATTTTGGATTGGGAAAGGGATTAATTCAATTTCATCAGAATTAATACTTTACAAGAATTAATTTCATATTCTTTATTGTTCTTGTTTCCATTTATGGAATTTATGATCAGTTTAAAATCTCCATTTTCATTATTGAAATAATATTCAAATTCTTCTGTTGGAACATTATTTAAGTTTTGATATTTGTTAATCTTATTTTTTAGGTCGTCTATAATAGAGTATCTAAAAAGTTCCTGACCAAATCTCGAAAACTTAATATAGCCATCTTCAACTTCAATGATGTTATTCTCTTTTGATTGATTAGCTAGTGAAAGCTCAACTATTTTTTCGAAACCAATTATATCGATTTCTCGATCCTTAGAATTTTTGTAGTAGAAATAGTTATTATTTCCAATTTCTATGATACTGCTATATTTATTCACTCCATAAATTGAATCTAAAATTAAATTTCCCGCATTATAGTAAGATGTGATATAGTCAGTTTTAAATCCAAGAGCATTATCTACAACATTTAATTTTCTACGATCTTTTAGATATCTCGATATATTAATAAACTGTTCAATTTCTTTTTCAGAAAGTTCTTCATTTTTTGTTTTCTGAATAAGATTTACTAATTCATTACTCTGTGCTTTAATCGAAACATTGAAAGCACTCCAAGGCCCAAATAAGCTCAAAAGAGCAAGAATGAAAAGACTAATAAATACGATTGATAATTGCTTCTTTTTGCTTAACAATATGTAAAGGCTTATCCCAAAAATCCAGAAAGATATAAGAAGTATAAAGTATCTGTTTTCAGTAAAATTATACTCGAATATTCTGGTTAGAATTGCCGTAAAAAGTAAAATTAACAATGGAAATAACGACAAATAAAAGAAGGGATAAAATTTATTGATAATTAAATTTTCATGTTTTTGTCTTATGGGGGCTATGATGATATGAATTATAAAACCGCTTATAGAAAGTATAGTTATCAGATATGAAACCCAACCTTCTGGGAGTTCCCAAGAGAATAGAATTTTTAACGAGTAAGCATAAACAATTATAAGATAAAGAAGGATGATGGGAATTAAAATATACTTTATCAATACATCTAATGCTTTCGAATATCTAATTTGCCGTGTATTATAAATATCCTTTGGGAAATCGGATAAATAGATGAACGTATTGATAATACCAAGACAAATAATTAAGAGATCTAAGTAAATCTCTTCATGGATGTCTACTGTAAATAAATTTTCAACAGCTAATAATGCGAGAGATAGGCCTAAATAAATAATTCCTGAAAATAAGGCACTTCTCGAAATTGCGGTAATAACTCTTTGTAAATAATTCCAATAATCTGAAATATTCCAGTACTTGATAAAAGGAGCGAAGAATATTAAAATGTGTCCAGCAACTAGTAATACAAACCATCTAGTGAAGGTAATATCTGTAGAGTTTTCATAATCAGGTAGGCTGCAATAGTAAAGGAACAAGCCAATTATTGTCGCAAATCTCAATAGGATAGTAACTAATTTATTGGAAAAGCTTTCATTTAAAAATTGAATTCCAATTAGCCAGCTTACGCCAAGGATTAAGACTAAAGTTTCTGCATAAAATTCTCTAAACAAATTTGAATCAGTCTCAATTAAAACAATCAAATAAGCGCAGCCGAATATTACCCAGATCAATGTTGTTGGAAAGCGCTTAAAGGCAATATTCATCTTAGTAGGAAGTTCTTTTAAATAGCTCATTATTTCGGGTTAATCAACTTATAAGCTTCATCAATATACCTGTAAAAATCTGGGCTATGTTTCTCTTCTCCATTACGTTTTAAAAGTCCCTGGCCTAATCGAACGATGATCAAATCATCTTCTGGAATCACTATAACGTATTGCCCTAAAATTCCGCGCATATAAAAGATTTCTTTGTCTTTGTAGTCGCTAAGCCAAAGTCCGTATCCGTAATATGGAGCATCTTTAAATGCCGGGTTTTTCATTTTCCGAACAAAAGAAGGATTAATAAGTCGTTGCCCGTTCCATTGCCCATTTTGTTTAAAAAGCTTGCCAAATTTTGCAAAATCTCGTGCGTTGCTGGCGATACAGCAATAGGCTTTTTCCATTCCGCTTTCTTCACTGTCTAGTTGCCAAAATGCGTCGCTCTGCATTCGCAAAGGTTGCCAAAAACTTTCGCTTAAATATTCAGAAAGTGTTTTTTCAGTTGCTTCTTCCAAAACCATCGCTAAAAGCTCGGTATTTCCGCTAAGATATTTGAACTTTTTACCGGGTGTTCCAGTTACTTCAAGATCTAGGATCACGTCCCGAATATTATCATCAAAATAGGCTTTTGCGGTTTGTCCAAAAGGATTGTAATAGCTCTCGTCCCAATTAAGTCCGGACGACATCGATGCTAAATCACCCACTGTTAACCGAATATCAAACTGCGGAAAAAAATGACTCACCGGCTCATCAATACTTGTGATATAACCGTCACGAATAGCTTTTCCTAAAAGCGCAACAACCACACTTTTTGCCATCGAGAACGAATTGGTTTTACTGTTAACCGAATAATGATCATAGTATTTTTCAAACCAAATACTGTCGTTTTTAATGATCAAAAAAGCAGCGGTATTTAGTTCTTTGTTTAGTTTTTCTAAAGAATCGGTCGCTTTAACCGAGTTGTAATTTGTGCTTTCTGGCCAGGGCTGTGGATGTAGACTATCTGCTTCAATTATGCGATTATCAAATTCAGGATAATCATCGATATACGCAGTTTTATGCCCTTTTAAATAAGTGACCTTAATTCCCTTCAGTATATAATCATAATCGAATATATAAAGTAGCGCGATGAGTAAGATTAAAATACCAAAAAAGTACTTTAGAAAGCTTAAAAATTTCTTCATAATCTAAAATTACGGATTCTGAAGAAATAAAACCTAGCTTAAACTTTAAATACTATCAAAATTCGTCTAAAATAAACTTTGCTGTGGTGAAGGGCTCTCTAATTCCAATAACCATTTTTTACGGTGTAATCCGCCGGCATAACCGGTAAGCGAACCATCACTACCAATTACACGATGACAGGGAACAACGATCCAAAGCGGATTTTTACCGTTAGCTGATGCGACTGCTCTTATCGCTTTTGGGTCACCGAGTTTTTTAGAAAGTTCCATATAAGAACTGGTTTTTCCAAAAGGAATTTCCAATAAGGCTTTCCATACTTTTTGCTGAAATTGTGTGCCCTTCGGGTTCAGTTTAAAATCGAAATTTTTCCGCTTTTTTTCAAAATATTCCCTTAACTGAGATTTTGCCTGAAGTATAGTATCTGGCAGATCTTCGTTTTCCTGAAATTCGATGTTTTGATCTTCAATTTTTATTTCAGCAACACCTTCATTATCACCCGTTATTTTGGCGATTCCCAGTGGTGTCTTCAGATAGGTGCTCTTCATCTTTTAAATCTTCAGGTTGTGCTTCTTCGCGACGTTGAATTAATCCTAAACGTTTTGCCCTGCGCTCCCAACTTTTTCGCGCAAGTTTTTGCATATCTTCAATATTATCGCTTTCATCCATAATTTCCAAACCAAGTAAGGTTTCAATAATATCCTCCATGGTTACCAGGCCAACAACATTCCCAAATTCGTCGGTAACTATAGAAATATGGGTACGTTTTCTAATAAAAATGTCAAAGAGATCTGGGATAGGAACTTCAGATGTGGTGACAAAAATTTCACGTTTTAAACTCTCTAATTTTGCCTTTCCATTCTGTTTAATCATCTCTTCCAACACATCGTCTTTAAGAATAAAGCCGGTAATATTATTCGACTTCTCCTTATAAACCGGGATTCTGGAAAATTTTAGGTTTTTATGGGAATGGTGAAAATCTTCTATACTCATCGATTCATCTTCTGTAATGGCTACTGAAAATGGTGTCATAATATCTTTTGCAACGACCGATTTAAAAACGAGCATATTTTTAATCACCGTACTTTCGTTTTCTTCAAAAACGCCTTCTTCTTCTGCGGCTTCGGTAATAGCGGCAAATTCTTCTCTACTCATTGTATTCACTTTTGCCGATTTGCCAATTAGTCTAGTAGTTAACATCAAAAGCCATAAAATACCGGTATATTTTAGTGGAGCGATCATAAATCTAAGGGAGGTTGCGGTAAAAGATCCCATTTTATCCCAATAGGTTGCGCCAAGCGTTTTTGGGATAATTTCAGAAAAGATTAAAATTCCCAGTGTTAATAATCCAGAAACAATACCTACTGCATTACTGCCATCACCATAGGTTTTTTCAGCCTGTACACCTACCAAAATAGAACCTACGGTATGTGCCACGGTGTTAATGGTTAAAATCGCAATTAGAGGTTTATCAATGTCTTTTTTAAAGTTTGCTAAAACCTCGGCATAATGCTTCCCTTCCTGCTTTTTTATTTTGATGTAAGATGGGGTAAAACTAAGCAGTGCTGCTTCTAAAATAGAACACATAAAAGAAAAAAATATAGAAGTTGCTGCAAAAATAAGGAGTAAACCCATTGGTTGTCTTATGATTTTAAGACAACTAAATTAACTATTAAAAAACTAAAATTTTTGAAAGAAATTATAAAATAAGAAAGCTGTTCTCTAAAATTTAAAGAACAGCTTTCTTTCAACAACTCAACCAATTAAAGATTTTCTATAAGCTTGCCTGGATAAGATTGTTCCAACGAGAAGCTGCGAACAACTGGGTTTCCATGTCGTAATTATCTGCGCCATCTTCATCGTAGAACAAAATTTCAGTAATGCGCTTGTGATTAGATTTAGAGAGTAATTCTATACTTACCTGGATGATTTTTGTTTTTCTTTTTTCATTTTCTGTAAAAGAAACACTGCGTTTAATAACACTGGTTTTGTTGACCTCAGATAGGTCTATAAGTTGATGTTGACTGGCATTTGCCGGTTCCAGAATTAAAAGTTTATGCTGAGTTTTATCTAATCCTAAAACTAACGAATTAGAAATTTCAGTATAATCCAGATTAATATTATGGTCTTTTGCAAGGTTTTGAAGTGCTTTTTTAGATTTCTTTTCTTTTAAGCCTTGACGATATAATGCGTAAAATATTGGGCCCATAAATAGTACAAACAGGCAAACACCAATGATTGTTGAAGATAATTCCATTTTTTATTGAATTTTAATAATTATAAATACACGCATGAGTCCCAATATATATTGGTTTTCGTGCTTGTTTTGCTGAAAAATCAGCACCAAATAATTATTAAATCAATTATGAAAAGAAGTGGAATGGAAATATTTGAGTCTCCAGCATGCTTTTTTGATCCTGCAGGAAATTCCATGAAATTATTAGTTTTTGCTGCGGAATTTTTCCGGATTCCAGCTGAAAACTGCTTCGAAAAAATACAGGTAAAAAGCCAGGATCTTCCTGGTCTGCCTGCACATTGTAATTTCCAGGTTCTTCAAATACAAAAGCTTTTGAAATATCAGACTGCTGAAAACGATGTGTGGTTTTTGCTGAATCCTGATAGACGTAAGCTGAAGTTTGCGGTTGTGAAATTCCCGCGGCGCTTAATAAAGCAATAAGCACCAAGGAAAAAGATATATGTATTTTGTTGAATTTCACGATGTAAATTTACTAAAAAACCGAATGTGGAAAATTAAAATATTGGTAAAAATATTAGCTTACAGCTTTTAGCTATTTTTCAAATCGATCTTATTAGTGGTTCATGAATAGGCGAAAAAAAGTAAATTCAATTCCAAATATTTAAATTTGAATAACAAAAAAACCTCACAGATTTTAAAAATCTGTGAGGTTTAAGTCTATTTTCTAATATCTAAAAGCGAAGCGTTCTAAGCTCTAAACACTATCTCTGAAGTAATTTCGTAGCGTACTTTGCAAAGTAAGTTGAAATAAAATCGGCTCCCGCTCTTTTAATCGCTGTTAGTTGTTCCATCACCACGGCATCGTGGTCCAACCATCCTTTTTCAGCAGCAGCCTTGATCATGGCATATTCTCCACTTACCTGGTAAACTGAAATTGGAACATTTACAGTATTTTTTAAATCTCTAACGATATCCAAATAGCATAATCCTGGTTTTACCATAACGATATCTGCACCTTCTTCAATATCCATCAAAGTCTCTCTGATTGCTTCATCGCGGTTAGAAGGATCCATTTGGTAAGTTTTTTTATCCTTAGGGATATCTTGAGCATCTACCGGAGCAGAATCCAGCGCATCTCTAAATGGGCCATAAAAAGCCGAAGCATATTTTGCGCTATAACTCATAATTCCTGTGTTGAAAAAGCTGTTTTCTTCAAGAATATTGCGCATAGCTAAGATCCGGCCATCCATCATATCACTTGGCGCAACAAAATCGGCACCAGCTTCAGCATGAGATAAGGCCATTTTCGCTAAAACTTCTACAGAAGGATCATTTAAAACCTTTCCGTTTTCGATAATTCCGTCATGACCATATTCGCTGTAAGGATCCAGCGCAACATCGGTCATCACGATCATTTCGGGATTGATTTCTTTAACCGTTTTGATAGCGCGTTGCATTAATCCGTTTGGATTTACAGCTTCAGTACCTCGATTATCTTTTAGTTTTTCTTCAACTTTTACAAAAAGTAACACCGATTTAATACCTAAACTCCATAATTCCTGTACTTCCTTTTTCAGTAAATCAAGGCTATAGCGATAATATCCAGGCATTGAGGCGATTTCCTGTTTAATTCCACTTCCTTCTACCACAAATAATGGTGCCTGAAAATCATCTGGAGTTACCAGGCTTTCTCTCACTAAGCTACGAATAGCTTCATTTGTACGTAATCTTCGGTTTCTTCTAAGCATAATTGTATAGTTAATAGTTTGCAGTTAACGGTTTACATTTACAGCTAATTGCAAACTTTAATGTATAGTTGAATTTATTTTTCGGATAAGCGAAGCGAGCATCTTCTTGATCTCAATAATCTTTGCTGATGCCGCTTCATATTTTTCCTGATTAATATATTTTAAATCTTTCGAGAGGAGTAGTAAGTATTCAAGTTCGTGAGCAGAGCCAGAAGAAATAAACAAGAATCTTACTAATTCTTTCTGAGTTTCTCTTCCGCATCCTTCGGCGATATTGGTTGGTATAGAAACTGCAGCTCGCTTAATCTGACTCACAAGATTGAATTTTTCAGATTCAGGAAAATATGCTGTAAGTGAATATATCTCAAGAACTAACTGATGAGACTTTTGCCAAACGGTATATTTTCTATAATCTATCATTGTAATTAATTAAAGTTAAAAAGCGAACAGCTTTTTACCGTAAACTGTCCACCGTAAACTGTCCACCGTAAACTGTCCACCGTAAACTGTCCACCGTAAACTGTCCACCGTAAACTGTCCACCGTAAACTGTCCACCGTAAACTGTCCACCGTAAACTGTCCACCGTAAACTGTCCACCGTAAACTGTCCACCGTAAACTGTCCACCGTAAACTGTCCACCGTAAACTGTCCACCGTAAACTGTCCACCGTAAACTGTCCACCGTAAACTGTCCACCGTAAACTGTCCACCGTAAACTGTCCACCGTAAACTGTCCACCGTAAACTGTCCACCGTAAACTGTCCACCGTAAACTGTCCACCGTAAACTGTCCACCGTAAACTGTCCACCGTAAACTGTCCACCGTAAACTGTCCACCGTAAACTGTCCACCGTAAACTGTCCACCGTAAACTGTCCACCGTAAACTGTCCACCGTAAACTGTCCACCGTAAACTGTCCACCGTAAACTGTCCACCGTAAACTGTCCACCGTAAACTGTCCACCGTAAACTGTCCACCGTAAACTGTCCACCGTAAACTGTCCACCGTAAACTGTCCACCGTAAACTGTCCACCGTAAACTGTCCACCGTAAACTGTCCACCGTAAACTGTCCACCGTAAACTGTCCACCGTAAACTGTCCACCGTAAACTGTCCACCGTAAACTGTCCACTTCCTACACCCACTCTCTCGGTTTTTCCAGAACTTCAATAAGCTTGGCTTCTTCGCTGCCGGATTTGGGATGGTGATCGTAAACCCATTGCACATGCGGTGGTAAACTCATTAAAATACTTTCAATTCGGCCATTGGTTTTTAAACCGAATAATGTTCCTTTATCATGTACCAAATTGAATTCTACATACCTACCGCGACGAACTTCCTGCCAGTCGCGCTGATCTTGGTTAAATTCAAGGTCTTTTCTTTTTTCAACGATCGGTACGTAAGCTTCCAAAAAGCTGTTGCCAACTTCAGTCACAAAATTATACCAGTCAGTTATACTATGTTCTTCACTATCTTTCAGGTAGTCAAAAAACAATCCGCCAATTCCTCTGGCTTCATCACGATGTGCATTCCAAAAATACTCATCGCATTTTTTCTTGTATTCAGGATAAAATTTAGGATGGTGTTTATCGCAGGCATTTTTCGATGTTTGATGAAAATGAATCGCATCTTCCTCAAAAAGATAATAAGGTGTAAGATCCTGCCCGCCGCCAAACCACTGGTCTAGCGTGTTTCCTTCTTTATCGTACATTTCAAAATAACGCCAATTGGCATGGACGGTAGGGACCATAGGATTTTTAGGATGAATCACTAAACTTAATCCGCAGGCAAAAAAGTTAACATCGCCAACATTAAAATATTTTTGCATCGCAGGATTTAAAGGCCCATGAACTGCTGAAATATTAACGCCACCTTTTTCAAAAATATTTCCGTTTTCGATCACTCGCGTACGGCCACCGCCACCTTCTTTACGTTTCCAAAGGTCTTCTTTAAACTTTGCTTTTCCGTCAATTTGCTCCAGTTTCGAAGTTATTGTGTCCTGGAGATCCTGTATATATTGATAAAATTGGTCTTTCATGCTAATCATTTATCCAACTTCTAGCTTCATTAATTTTTTGTGTGAGACTAAACGAAAAAGTGCGACTTACCTCTTGTGCGGTTTTATAAATTAGAAGCGTTTTTTGTGCAAGATCGGCTTGTTTTTCTTCAGCTTCTAACTCGATACTTTTAAGAAGAATATCACCAAGCGCTTCGTAATGCGAAAACTCTAAGTCAAGATTCGCTAAAATTTCCATTAATTTTTCTTCAGGAAGATTTTCGATCTCATCTAAGCCAATGCTAAGTGCCTCTTTTAGTTTTCGGTCTAAATTAAGCCGAATTTCCTCCCATTCTTCAGGAATATGGCCCATTTCCATGATCGATCGCAGCTGCTCGTCGATGCGCTCTTTTTCTTCGTCCCTGTAATTTTTGTTCAGCATAATCTTAGGTTATTCCTCTATAAAAACAAGTTGATTTTTATCGAATTTCGATAGCTCTGGTTCTGTAATTTTTACTGCGGAAATCATTAAATCCTGAAGTCTTTCAACGGCATTTTCTTTAGGATTATTGCTGAAGATATTCCGTCCCACATCATTATTATGAAGATCCATTGCTCGCGCTAAGGCTTTATTTGGAGCCATTCGCTCATGCAGATCAGTGATTTTCTTTGCCCAGATTATCGATTCTTCAACCGAATTATTTTTCTGAAAAACTTTTTCAGCAATTAGAAAGTTCCAGTAGGCGTGCCTAAAAGCGTTTTCCCGATTATCCTGATAATGTTTTTTCCCAAAAAGCCTGTCGCAAAGCTTTAATGTTTCTCTGGTAGCGCGATAGGTTGGGAAAATATAAAATGGTTGGGGCAGGAATAACTTCAGCAGAATAAAGATCTCTTTAAAATTAAGCTGCCGTATTCTTGCCCCAATTGCCATTATCTAGGCTTGTATTCTTTCACCGCGTCTACAAATGCCTGCGCATTTCTAACCGGAATATCTGGTAAAATGCCGTGTCCCAAATTGGCGATATAACGATCTTTACCAAATTCGTCGATCATTTGGGTGGTCATTTTCTTAATTTCCTGTGGGGTAGAGTATAATCTTGAAGGATCAAAATTTCCCTGAAGCGTTATTTGTCCACCACTTAAATATCTTGCGTTAATAGCAGAGCACGTCCAGTCTACACCCAAAGCAGCAGCGCCAGATTGTGACATTTCCTTTAGCGCAAACCAACAACCCTTACCATAAGCGATTACCGGAATCTCATCTTTTAAAGCATCGATAATCTGCTGAATATATTTCCAGGAATAAGTTTGATAATCTGTTGGAGAAAGTAAACCTCCCCACGAATCAAAGATCTGTATCGCATCGACACCAGCTTTTACTTTACCTTTAAGGTAAGCAATGGTAGTATCGGTAATTTTTTGAAGTAATACCTGTGCCGCATCTGGGCGTTTAAAACAAAATTCTTTTGCTTTATCAAAATTCTTAGAGCCCTGTCCCTGCACCAGGTAACATAAGATCGTCCACGGTGAACCTGCAAATCCAATTAACGGAACTTCATCATTAAGGCGTTCTTTGGTTAATTTTATAGCGTCGTATACGTAACCTAACTCCTCGTACACATCTGGAACAATTATGTCGTTAACATCAAGCGGACTGCGAACCGGGTTTGGTAAAAAAGGACCAACACCGGGTCTCATCTCAATTTCTACGTTCATTGCCTGTGGTACCACCAAAATATCACTAAATAAAATGGCAGCATCTGTACCAACCTGCTCTATCGGCATCGTCGTAATTTCTGCAGCAAGTTCTGGCGTGCGACAACGTGTAAAGAAATCGTATTTTTCTTTTAGCTTCATAAAATCTGGTAAGTAGCGACCTGCCTGGCGCATCATCCAAACTGGTGGGCGTTCTACCGTTTCTCCTTTTAAAGCTCTTAAGAAAAGATCGTTTTTAATCATGTTTTTGTTGTTTATCTTCAATGTATTCCCCACTATAAAGAGGGTAAGATTTTCCCTCATCGAGGGATTTAAATTTAACCTTTATTCTTCAAATTAAGCCTGAAGCTATTGTTTATTATATTTCTTCACTACCTGAACAATTACATTTTCAATGCTTGGCTGGGTAGCTGTTATTATGTTTTTGGTATATTTTTTTACTGAATTTTCAGTGGTTGTTCCAATGCAAAATGCAGTAGCTTCTCCTATTTTATTTTTGCTAAAATAACTTTCTACACCACTTGGGCTAAAGAATAAAACACCTTCAAATTCCTGCTTAAATTCGGCAAAATTAAGGCTTGTTTTATACACCTGAATTTCTTTAAAAAATACTCCTTTTTGCTTTAGCTGAAGTGGTAGCTCGTCTCTACGTTTATTTCCGCAGAAAAAAATAAAATGCTTATTTTGATGATTTCCGATAATTTTTTCAGCTAATATTGAAGCATTATCGGCAACTTCAGCAATTTCAACGTCATTTTCTTTTAGCAAGGCTGCAGTTTTAGATCCTACCACAAATGCCTTCTCGATCTTTACTTTATCCTGAATAGCTTTAAACGCATTTTTACTCGTGATAATGGCATTTTCCGCCAGGTCGATATTCGATGAAAATGGGATAAATTCTATATTTATAGCGTTGTATTCCACTAAACCAATTTTAGCACCAAGCAATAATTGCTTTTGCGAAACGCTAAGTTTTTTTGTGGAAAGTACAGTGGCCATAAGCCTTAGTTTAAAACTTCCTTGATTTGTTTCATCAGTTCAGCGCCACCTTTGGCAAGAATTTCTTCAGCACAAAATTTTCCAAATCCGGTAACATTATCGGCAGCGATTCTTTTTTCTACTTCGATCTTTTGCGAACCATCCAAGCTAAAAAGAGCACCCTTAAAATGTAGAATATCGTCATTATCGATCTTTGCTAAAGCCCCGATAGGTGCGGTACAACCACCTTCTAAAGTCCGTAAAAATTCACGTTCTACATGAACTTCAAGATCTGTTTGATAATGATTTAATGCGCCAAGAGCTGTTCTGGTAAATTCATCTTTCTCTAAAGCCACAACCAGCATGGCACCCTGCGCTGGTGCAGGAATCATCCAGTCGAGATCGATAAAATTTTCAGGTTTTATTTCGATTCTTTCTAATCCGGCAGCGGCAAAAATGGCTCCGTTCCAATCATTATCTTCAAGCTTTTGCATTCGCGTATTAACATTTCCGCGAAGATCTACCACATTATGATTTGGATAGCGATTAAGCCATTGCGATTTTCTACGTAAACTTCCGGTAGCGATTGTTCCTTCAGCCTCTAAAAAGTCGGTACCTTTATGAATAAGAATATCCTGCGTATTTGCACGTTTTAGAACGGCCGCTTCTACAATTCCTTTGGGTAAAGCCGTTGGAACATCTTTCATAGAATGAACCGCGATGTCTACTTTGCCAGTAAGCATGGCAACATCAAGCGTTTTGGTGAAAATCCCGGTGATGCCCATTTCGTAAAGCGGAACATCCAAATTTAGATCTCCGGTAGATTTTACGGGAACAAGTTCGGTTTGATGCCCTAATTTTTCAAGTGCAGATTGTACAGTTTTTGCCTGCCACAAGGCCAGTTCGCTGTCTCGTGTTCCTATGCGTATCACTTTATTCATCGTACTTGTTCTTCTAACTGAAAGACTTTTTGGATAAGTTCTAAGCTTTCGTCTGTAGTGTTGCTGTCTTCTTTAAGATGATTGGCGAAATGCTTCATGATCTTTTGAATAATCCTGTTGCTTACAATTTCGGCCTGCTCATCGTTAAAATCAGCTATTTTTTTACGCTGAAAATCAAGTTCAGCGTCTTTCATCATTCGTAGTTTTTTCTTCAGTGCTTTAATGGTTGGCGCAAATTTGCGAGTTTCCAGCCATTTGTTGAATTCACTTTCTACTTCAACAATAATTGCTTCAGCTTCAGGAATAAATTTTCTACGACGTTGAAGGGTTTCATCAGTAATCTGAGAAAGGTGGTCTAAATGAACCAATCTTACATTGTCCAGTTCTTCAACATCCTCAGCAACATTTTTAGGGATAGAAAGATCCAGGATCAACAAATCCTTTTTACAATAAATAAGTTCTTTACTAATCGTTGGATTTTGTGCTCCTGTAGCTACGATAAGAACATCTGTATTTCTAATTTCAGCCTGTAGATCGGCGTAGTCTTTAACTGTTAAACTAAATTTTCCAGCAATTTTTTCAGCCTTATCTTTAGTTCGGTTAATTAGAGTGATGTGCTTATTTTGAGTGTGTTTAATAAGATTTTCGCAGGTATTTCGGCCAATTTTACCTGTTCCGAAGAGCAAGATATTCTTATTAGAAATATCTTCTACATTTTTTAATATATACTGAACGGAAGCAAAAGAAACAGAAGTTGCTCCTGAAGAGATCTCGGTTTCATTCTTAATACGTTTACTGGCCTGGATCACAGCATTTACCAAACGCTCTGTAAAGGCATTGGATAATCCTATTTTTTTAGACTGGGCAAAAGCAATTCGTAACTGACTAATAATCTCGAAGTCACCAAGAATCTGGCTATCTAAGCCAGTTCCTACTCTAAACATATGAGAGATCGCCTGTTTGTTTTTGTAAACATAGGCTACTTTCTCAAATTCTTCTACCGTACCGTGGGTGTGCTCACATAATAGTTTGATGAGCTGAAATGGATGTGCAGCAAAGCCATAAACCTCTGTACGATTACACGTTGAGGTTGCCAAAACTCCGTCTATACCTTCTTTCTTCGCCTGCTCTAACAACCTGGTTTTAGCTTCTTCATTTAGACTAAAATGTCCTCTAATTTCAGCATCTGCTTTTTTATAGCTAAGACCAATGATGTAAAAATGTCTTCCTTTAGAAATCGAACTTTCCATGAACTTTTAGGGATTGCGAGGCAAAATTAAAATATTGTTAACGTAAAAAATAACGCTCAAAGTACTATTTGTGTCGCTAACAGGGATTTTAGTATATTTATGGTCGTAAATGCTTGAAATAGCATAGTTTTGTAGTAATGATGAACGCTAAGAACGTATTAGTTTAGATTGTTTCTAAATAAATAAACGAAATTTTAAATGATGGAAGAGGGAAAAAATATCGCTGTAAGTCTTACTGAGGAGACTAAAGTAGAAGAAGGTTTTCATATTTTAAAGTTTCAGAACGAAACCTCTGATAAACAGATTGTTGAACGTGAAGTAGATACTAGTTTTATTCAGTTTCACTTTAATGTTAAGGGAGAAAGTAAATTCTTATTTAACGAAGGTCGATACGAACTTCCGTTGGCTGAAGAGAAATCACTCATTTTATATAATCCGCAGCGAAATTTACCGCTAAATCTGGTTTTAGGACCTAAATCCTGGTTGATTTCACTGGTTATTTCGATCAAGAAATTCCATGCGTTATTTTCTGAAGAAGCTAATTATATCTCTTTTTTAAGCACAGAAAATAAGGATAAAAAATACTATAAAGATACACCAATATCACCTTCTATGGCGATCGTTCTAAACCAGGTGATGAATTTTAATCTTACGCCAACCATAAAAAGTCTGTACTTTAAAGCGAAAGCTTACGAATTACTAAGTCTTTATTTTAATAGAGCAGAGGATGCTAATGTAGAGCAATGCCCGTTTTTAAGTGATGAAGAAAATATCCTGAAAATTAGGAGAGCAAAGGATATCGTCATCGCCAGGATGGCCGAGCCACCATCTTTACAAGAACTTTCAGACGAGATAAACCTGAGTTTAAAGAAATTGAAAGAAGGCTTTAAGCAGATCTATGGTGATTCGGTTTACAGTTTTCTATTTGATTACAAAATGGAATATGCTCGCAAATTATTGGATACTGGCGAATACAATGTGAACGAAGTCGGTTTAAAAGTAGGTTACAGCACCGCTAGTCATTTTATTGCAGCTTTTAAAAAGAAATTTGGCACTACGCCAAAAAAATATTTAATGTCTTTACCGGCAACGCATTAATTAAGAAAATAGACTTTTTTCAATTTGAAAAGGCGGTGATGTGTCGATCAGATAATTGAGAGTCAGAATATAAAAAATCAGGATGAAAAATTAAATTTTGAATTTTAGCTGAAAGCTGATAATTGTTCGCTTAAAGCTTTTATAATCCGTCAACTTCAATACAAAATGAAACTTCAAAAACTCTTTTTTCTGCTCTTAGTTTTCAGTGTTACGCTGGTAAATGCACAGGAAAAATTATCGATTTTCTATAAAACAGCTGGTTTTAAGCATGAATCTATTCCAACGGGAATTGCTGCTTTAGAAGAAATTGCAGAAGAAAATAATTGGACGATCAGTGCGACAGACGATGCAGAAAAATTTGTTTCAGAATTATCGAATATCGATGCAGTGATTTTCCTAAGTACAACTGGCGATGTTTTTACTGAAGATCAGCAGGAAAAATTCAGAAAATATATTGATAATGGCGGTAATTTCTTCGGAATTCATGCCGCTTCAGATACCGAATACGATTGGCCGTGGTACGGAAAATTTATTGGTGCTTATTTTGAAAGTCATCCGCATATCCAGGAAGCTGAAGTTGTTGTAGAAATGCAAGATCATCCTACAGTTGCTCATTTACCCAAAGTTTGGAAGCGTACAGACGAGTGGTATAACTTCAAAAATATAAATCCGAATCTCCAGGTGTTGCTTCAGCTAAACGAGACATCATATGAAGGTGGCAAAAATGGCGAATTTCACCCGCACGCATGGTTTCAGGAATTTGAAGATGGCGGAAAAATGATCTATACGGGTGGGGGGCACACTGCAGCATCTTATAACGAGCCGCTTTTTAGAGAACATTTAGTGAAATGTATTCAGTTCCTATTAAAATAAAATTCTTCCAAAAACATCGAATATCAGCATTGTGTGATATTTCATCTAAATTTTTTAGAACTCAATAGTTTTAAGGCTTCATCTAAGGAGCAAAATTTTAGCTATTGTTTAATAAAAAAGTATAATACTAATTTATAGTTGAACAAATTTATAGACTTAACTTTGTAATGCAAAAAAGAGAAAGACATGAGCAAAGGCGTACTTTTAGTTAATCTGGGATCCCCCGATAGCACAGATCCAAAGGACGTAAAAAAATATCTTGGTGAATTTTTAATGGACGAGCGGGTAATCGATGTGCCTTACGTGTTCCGTTCGCTGTTGGTAAAAGGAATTATCCTGAATACCCGACCAAAAAAATCTGCCGAGGCTTACCAAAAAATCTGGTGGGAAGAAGGTTCGCCATTAATTGTTCTTTCTGAAAGGTTGCAGGAAAAAGTAGACGAGATGACCTCGGTGCCAATTGCTTTGGCCATGCGCTACGGTACGCCAAGTATTTACGATGGTTTAAAAGAACTTAAAGAAAAAGGAGTAGACGAAGTGTTGCTTTTTCCGTTGTATCCACAATTTGCAATGGCAACAACCGAAACTATTTTGGTACTGGCTGAACAGTTACGCCAAAAGCATTTCCCTGAGATGAAATTTACTTCGGTTCCGGCATTTTATAATCATCCAGATTATATTCGTGTTTTAGGAAATAGCATTCAGGAGCGATTACAAAATCTCGATTTTGAGCATCTGTTGTTCTCCTATCACGGAGTTCCGGAGCGCCATATCAGAAAAAGTGATATCACAAATTCGCATTGTAAGATCGATGGTAGTTGTTGCCAAACAGCTTCTTCTGCACACCAATTTTGTTACCGTCATCAATGCTACGAAACCACAAGACTAGTAGCTGAATATTTAAATCTAAAAGAAGGAACTTACAGCGTAAGTTTTCAATCCAGATTAGGATTCGATCCATGGTTAAAACCTTATACCGATAGAACGATAGAGCGTTTTGGAAAACAAGGCATCAAAAAAATGGCCATTGTTACCCCTGCTTTTGTTTCAGACTGTTTAGAAACTTTGGAAGAAATTGCGATGGAAGGAGAAGAAATTTTCCACGAAGTTGGCGGAAAAGAATTTACTGTAGTTCCTTGCTTAAATGATCGTGAAGACTGGGTTAAAATGCTGTCTCGCTGGGTAGACGAGTGGGCGCATCAAAAACCCGTTGAAGCATAATGGCAAAAGTAAGCTCTGAAGCGCTAGGAAATGAATCCATAGGTAAACTTTTAATTCGCCAGGCATTACCCGCATCTGTTGGGATTTTGGTAATGTCACTTAATATCCTTGTAGATACCATTTTTGTTGGAAACTGGATTGGTTCTACTGCGATAGCCGCCATCAACGTTGTTTTGCCTATTTCATTTTTTATTGCTGCTTTAGGGATGAGTATCGGGATTGGAGGTTCTTCAATTATTTCCCGTGCACTTGGTGCAGATAACGATAAAAAAGCACGTAAAACCTTTGGTAATCAAATTACACTAACACTTTTGTTATGTGTTAGTTTGGTGATTTTGGGCCTTATTTTTATCAATGAGCTTATTCCTGCTTTTGGTGGGAAAGGTGATATTTTTGAACCTGCAAAGATCTATTACCGCATTGTCCTTTACGGAGTGCCAATTTTGGCGCTTAACATGATGGGGAATAATGTGATTAGAGCTGAAGGAAAACCAAATTTCGCCATGATCTCGATGATTATTCCTTCCGTAGGAAATATTATAGGCGATTACCTTTTTATAAATGTAATGGATCTTGGAATGTATGGCGCTGCCTGGGCAACTACAGGATCTTATATGGTTTGTTTTCTATATATTTTCTGGTTTTTTGTCTTCTCTGGTAAATCTGAGTTAAAGATCGATATTAGTCATTTTAGGTTAGATTTTCCTATTCTTCGTGAGATTGGTTCTCTGGGATTTGTAACGCTTGCACGACAGGCGGTGGTTAGCATTATTTATTTATTAATGAATAATATTCTTTTCGATCTTGGTGGTGAAGACGGAGTTGCAGTTTATGCGATCATTGGGAGAATGCTGATGTTTGCTTTATTTCCAGTTTTGGGGATTACACAAGGATTTTTACCGATTGCCGGCTATAATTACGGCGCTCAAAAGTATGGCAGAGTTCGCAGTTCTATCAATAAAGCGATCTTATATGCCTGTTTAATGGGATGCGTGGTTTTTGGTTTGATTATGGGGTTTTCAAAAGAAATTGCAATGATCTTTACCCAAAATGAAGCTATTATCGAGCGTACACCTGGCGCTATGCGTTGGGTTTTTGCAGCGACACCAATTATTGCCTTACAACTTATTGGCGCGGCATATTTTCAGGCGATAGGAAAAGCAGTTCCGGCTTTATTATTAACACTTTCAAGACAGGGATTTTTCTTTATTCCGCTTATTTTAATTTTACCGAATTACTACGGAGAATTAGGCGTTTGGATAAGTTTCCCGATTGCCGATGTACTTTCGACCATTGTTACCGGTTATTTTGTAAATCGTGAAATCAGGCATAATTTAGAACACGATTAAGAGAAATCATTTTAATTTGCATATTAAATAGCAGACTTTGGAATACTATAATTACATAAAATCGCTTCATCTTATTTTTGTGATCACCTGGTTTGCCGGGCTTTTTTATATTCCGCGCTTATTTATTTACCAAATTGAAGCTTTCGATAAACCCGAACCAGATAAGTCGATATTAGTAACACAGCTAAAACTTATGGCTAAGCGTTTGTGGTTTATTATCACCTGGCCATCGGCAATCTTAGCAACTTTATTCGCTATAATTTTATTGATCATGCAACCTGTTTGGTTGCAACAAGGTTGGATGCACGTAAAGCTTGGTTTTGTGATCCTACTAATTGCTTATCATTTAAAAACACATCATATTTTTAAACAACTTCAGGTAGATAAAGTAAAATATACTTCAGGGCAAATGCGTCTATGGAACGAAGGATCTACCGTGATCCTTTTTTCAGTAATATTCTTGGTAATTGTTAGAAATGCGCTGAATTGGATCTACGGAGTAATAGGAATTTTTGCATTGGGAATTCTACTAATGCTCGGAATCAAATTATATAAAAAGATACGCTCTAAAAACCCCAATGCGTAATTGGTGTGATAATTGATTCTTTTCTGAAAAAAGAATTTAGTCTGAAATCATCGAATATCAACTCAATGATTTTGATTAATTTGCGGTAACTGGCAATTTATGAAGCTTTTAAAATTATCCTTACGTACGCGTATCTTTATTTCCATGATCCTTTTGGTGCTGGGAGCTTCTATTTTGATTGCCGGGGTTACTGTTTACCAATACAAGCTGGAGGCTGAAGCTTATCACCGTGAACGACTGGAACGAAAAGAAACAGCGATACGTGAGAATATAAATTTTGTGCTGGCCAGTACTACCTACATGGTAAACACTGAAAATATTCCTTCTATTTTTAAACAAAATCAAAAGATCTACGAGATGTCTCAGGTTCATGAGATGCAGATCAATATTTATGATCTTGAAGGAAGATTATTGATAAGTTCTAAAGAGAATTTTTTTAAAGACACTACAGATTACCAGATCGATAAACCGATTTTAGCCAAATTAGATGCTTCTTCTAATCGGCGATATTTACTGAAAGGGGAAACGAATGGCGAGAAATTTCAGTCGTCTTACACCTATATTACAGATCAGCGTTTTAAACCTTTGGCGATCTTGTATTTGCCCTATCTTCAGGATGATAGTGTACTAAATCGAGACCTTAACGATTTCTTGATGCGTCTTGGCGAAGTGTATCTTTTTATGCTGGCTTTGGCGATTATTCTGTCTTATTTCCTTTCAAAATATATTACCAAGTCACTAAAAATAATTTCAGAAAAAATTAATCAAACCCGGCTTGATAAACGAAACCAAAAGATTGAACTCAGTAACGCTTCCGAAGAGATCTATGCATTAATTTCAGCATATAATTCTATGATCGACGAGTTGGAAGAAAGTGCGGTAAAGCTGGCCACTGGAGAGCGAGAACAGGCCTGGAGAGAAATGGCAAAGCAGGTAGCACACGAAATTAAAAATCCGCTTACCCCAATGCGATTAAGTGTGCAGAGTTTTGAGCGTAGGTTCGATCGTCATGATCCCGAAATTGAACATAAAGTCAATGAATTTTGTGACACCTTGATCAACCAGATCGATACGATGAGTTCGATCGCTTCAGCATTTTCAAACTTTGCAAAAATGCCGGCGCAGCAAAACGAAACCTTAAATGTGCCTAAGATCACCAAACTGGCGCTCGATATTTTCAATGAAAATTATATCGTATTTAATTCAGAAAAAGAAGAAATTTTAGCCAAATTCGATCGTACGCAACTCATCCGGGTAGTGACCAATCTGGTAAAAAATGCTATCCAGGCGATGGATGAAACCGAAGATCCAAAGATCGTGGTGAGCATCGACGAAGAGCCGGATAATGTATGTATTAGTGTTTGTGATAATGGGCAGGGAATTACAGAAGAAAATCGTGAAAAGATCTTTGAGCCTAAATTTACTACCAAAAGCAGCGGAATGGGATTAGGGCTCGCCATGGTTAAAAACATCGTAGAAACTTATAAAGGAAGTATAAATTTCACCTCAAAACCAGGCAAAGGAACTATCTTTAAAGTCCGTTTTCCTAAATAACCTGATCGCTGGTTTTTGGGAAGACAGGTTCAAAATGCTACCTTTAATAAAAAATTGAATAGATCATAATTAGGTGTGGTCACCCTGAACTTGATTCAGGGTCTCATCACAATAGTTCGGTTTTCAATACAGTATGAGATTCCGGATCAAGTCCGGAATGACGAACACAACCAATTATTACAAATTACGGACAATCAAAAATAAAAAACCAACACGATGAGGTACCAAAATATTTTAGTTGAAGAAGAGAACGAGATCCTTTACATTACTATCGATCGTCCTTCTAAACTCAACGCTTTAAATAAAGACACGATACAGGAACTGCACGAAGCTTTTTCTGAAGCTAAAGATGATGAAGATGTAAAAGTGATTATTTTGACCGGAAGTGGTGAAAAGGCGTTTGTTGCCGGCGCCGATATTAGTGAGTTTGCCGATTTTTCTCCGGAAGAAGGAAAGCAGTTAGCGGCTGAAGGTCAGGCGAAATTGTTTGATTTTGTGGCAAATTTTCCAAAACCGGTAATTGCAGCGGTAAACGGTTTTGCGTTAGGCGGCGGATTGGAATTAGCGATGGCAGCACATTTTAGAGTAGCTTCTGAAAATGCTAAAATGGGATTGCCAGAAGTTTCTTTGGGTGTTATTCCGGGGTATGGCGGTACACAGCGGTTGACGCAAATCGTAGGTAAAGGTCGCGCTATGGAAATGATCATGACGGCCGGAATGATCGATGCCAATCAGGCTTTGCAATATAATTTAGTGAACCATGTAACCACTCAGGAAGAGCTTTTAGAATTTACTGAAAAGCTAGCCGGGAAGATCCTTAAAAATTCTTTGGTGGCTATTGAAGGAGCGATAAAAGCGATTAATGCGAGCTATGAAAAAGGCGTTAACGGATTTGAAGTTGAAATCAACGAATTTGGAAATGCTTTTGGAACCGAAGATTTTAAAGAAGGAACTTCAGCTTTTTTGAATAAACGAAAAGCAGAATTTCCCGGGAAATAGAAACTGACCCTTATCGATAAATTTGGATTTACGCGATAATAGAGATTGAATAATTCGAGCCTTGCCTCGATATAAAATACATCATCAAAAAGTGCCTCATGGATTTATCTTGAGGTATTTTTTTGGAAATAAATTAGGATAATTTCCTCATAAGTGGAAAAATTCCATAATTTTGTGAAATGTCCAAATCTCAAGAGTATATAAAAGGTAGAGGAGCACAGAGCAATGTGCCTAATCGTTTTGATGCAAATAGTCACGAGTTTAGAGATGATTTTCTGAATTATTGCGCTGCAGAAGGTGATGATTTTCAGGAAAGCAAAACCACCATCATCGATACTTTTCCTAAAACCATTGTAAATAAAGTAGAAAGTCCAGATGTTGGGATGAGTTATTCTCTAAATCCCTATCAGGGTTGTGAGCATGGTTGCATTTATTGCTACGCCAGGAATTCTCACGAATATTGGGGTTTTAGTCCTGGGCTGGATTTCGAACAGAAAATTTTGGTAAAGCAAAATGCAGTTGAATTGCTCGAAAAGAAACTCCGCAGCAAAAATTGGCAGGCAGCTCCGATCGTTTTATCGGGAAATACAGATTGTTATCAGCCGGTAGAAAAGCGATTGGAAATTACCAGAAAATTGCTTCAGACATTTTTGAAATATCGGCACCCGGTGGGTATCATTACCAAAAATTCCCTGGTGCTTCGGGATCTTGATATTTTAGAAGAATTGCATAAAGACCGATTAGTTCACGTAAATATTTCGATCACCAGTTTAAAGGAAGAAACACGAAGAATTTTAGAACCGCGTACAGCAAGTATCAAAAAACGATTGGAAACTGTCGAGAATCTTTCAGCAAAAGGAATTCCGGTTAATGTGATGATGGCACCAATAATTCCGTCAGTTAACAGTCACGAAATTATGCCGCTGGTGAAAGAAATTGCAAATCGTGGTGCATTGAGTGTAGGTTATACCATTGTAAGATTAAATGGCGCAATAGGTACTATTTTTACAGATTGGATCAATAAAACCATGCCCGATAGAGCTAGTAAAGTGCTTCATCAAATTGAAAGTGTTCACGGCGGAAGTTTAAACGATAGCCGATTTGGAACTCGAATGAAAGGAGAGGGAGAAT
Organism: Zunongwangia atlantica 22II14-10F7; assembly: GCF_002094855.1. Classification (GTDB taxonomy): domain Bacteria; phylum Bacteroidota; class Bacteroidia; order Flavobacteriales; family Flavobacteriaceae; genus Zunongwangia; species Zunongwangia atlantica. Next base: position 43,405 of record NZ_ARYN01000010.1, on the reverse strand, counting down.
TCGCAGACCAGGTAAAGCAGCAGTTTAAAATTGCTAGAAATTTATACCTGAAAGATCGTGAGCGGCCAACATTAAACTGTGGTTTACACGAGATCTATAAGGACGGGCAGATGAAGTTGTTTTAATAATGCGCTGAAAATATTTTAATTAGAGTTTCGTTATTTATTGGAAAGCCTTTTCATTCAGACTTAAACCATCAATCAAAAATTATGAAACTCAATTCCTTTGGCGAAGAATTGCTGAAATATGTAATTCTGTTTTTCTTTATTTATTCGGTTCTTTATATTTTTCCTTTTCCGCTAAACTCATTTACTCCTCTGTATTTTTTTGAAAGGATATTTCATCAAAATACTTGGCATGTTATTGTTCCATGGTTCGCTGAGACTTTTCTTAATAATCCAGATGCTAATCATGTTCAAAACACAGGAAGTGGAGACACCTTGTACGACTTTGTGAGATGTTTATTGATCGGGATTCTAAGTTTTATACTTTGTACAGTAATTTTCTTACTCTTCCGAAGTAAAATAAATTCAAAGAGACTCATTTATATTGGAGGACAATACATTCGTTATTACCTAATATTTGTATTATTGACTTACGGAATCATTAAAGTCTTTAAACTTCAGTTTGGAGAGCCATATTTAATAAGGCTTGTAACTCCTTTTGGCGAAATGTCACCAATGGGGCTGGCCTGGAATTATATGGGGTTTTCTAAAACCTACACGGTATTTGCAGGCTGGTCTGAAACTATTGCTGCCATTCTGCTTATATTTAAACGAACCAGAACATTAGGTGCCGTTTTAAGTTTTGGGGTGATGTTGAATGTTTTTATGATGAATATTTCTTATGATATTCCTGTAAAACAATTTTCATTGCATTTATGTGTTTTTTCAGCCTTTTTGATTTTGATCGACGGCAAAAGATTACTGAATGTTTTTATCCTTAATCGTGATGTTTCTAAAATCGAATATGTAAAACCATTTTTGAAAAAATGGAAAAATCATACGCTTCAAATTGCTAAGTTTTTATTCATCATTGTGTTTGTTGTTTTAAAACTGATTTCTACAATACGTAGACAAGATATGTATGGTGACCTTGGTCCTAAACATGAGTTATACGGAATTTATGAATTAAATGAATTTCAGCTGAATCATAAGAAAAGACCGGCTCGATTAGATGATAGTTTGCAATTTAAGCGACTTATTTTTGATCGGCCACAGCTGATGTATCTTCAAAAAATGAATGATGAAGGTGTTTATTACGTGGCAGAAACAGATACCGTTGCCCAAAAGATCTATTTAAAGGAACGTGATTCTAGTAAAGTTGGGTTTTTTGATTACAAAATGAAACCGGAATCGAATGTTTATGAGTTTGAAGGTATTTTTAAAGGCGATAGTATCTATTTTAAAACCGAAAGAAAAGGGCGTGAAGATTTCTTGCTGAACAACAGAGGTTTTCATTGGATCTCTAAATATCCTTTTAATCGATAAGTCTATTTTTCTCGAAATTGTAGTTTTTTTAGATAGATTTTTTAGTGTTTTTGATATGTTGAAGTTTAAACTTTAGCAGGAATTTAGCGAATTCTGGTTTCAGGAGTTTTAATTTTAGAAACAAGATAATTTGAAGATGTGCTAAATTATTTTGAATTCTAAATGCTGAATTTTGAATAAGCCGATAGCTGATAGCTTAAGGCTGAAAGCTCAACCGAAAACTGTAAACAAAAACAAAAACATGCCCGAACTTCCTGAAGTTTCATATCAGAAAAAATATGCAGATGCTACGATTCTACACAAAAAGATAATTGCTGTTGAAACCGGAGATAAAAAGATCTATCAATCCCCGAAATCTGATTTTGAAAAGCACCTTAAAAACAACGAATTTGAGTCTTCAACTCGGCTGGGAAAATATTTATTTCTGAAACTAAAGAAAACCGGAGTGCTGGTGATGCATTTTGGAATGACCGGAAAACTGGATTTTTATCAGCATGATGAAACACCAAAATACACGCAATTAAAACTAATTTTTGAAGACGATTCTAAGCTTGCGTTTACTTGTCCGCGTAAATTCGCAAAGCTATATCTAGCTGAAAGTGTTGAAAAATTTCAGGAATCTCACAGTCTTGGCATACATGCTTTAGCAATTTCAGAAAAACAGTTTTTGGACATCTGTGATGGTAGAAGCGGCACGATTAAAGGCTTGTTGATGAATCAAAGTTTAATTGCCGGGATAGGAAATATGTATGCCGATGAGGTGTTATTTCAAACTAAAACTCATCCTAAAACCAAGGTAAATAATTTAACCCAAAAACAACTAAAATCGATTTTCGATAAAATAGGGGAAGTTTTAGAAGTGGTAAAAGAAGCAAGAATTGAAGGAAAACGAGTTCCTGAATCTTACTTAACCCGATTAAGAAAAGAAGGCGAAGGCGCCGATTGCCCACGAAATAATGGTAAGATCGAACAAACAAAAGTTTCTGGAAGAACCACTTATTTCTGTCCGGTTTGCCAAGAGGAAGTTTAAATCAGTTTTGCTAAAATAATGCACGATTCTCTGCGAACTGTGACTGCCAACTGCGACTACCAACTGCTTTCTAAAACTATTTACTTCAGTCCATTCCATTCTGCGTAAAACTGATCTAAAAACTGCTCCATAAATTCATGGCGTTTTTGTGCAATTTCAGCACCTGTTTTAGTGTTCATACGATCTTTTAGCAATAATAATTTTTCGTAAAAGTGATTAATGGTTGGCGCGTTCGAAGCTTTATATTCCTCTTTGGTCATATTCAGTTTTGGCTCGATTTCGGGATCGTAAATCGCTCGGTTTTTAAATCCGCCATAATTAAATGTCCTCGCAATTCCTATCGCACCAATGGCGTCCAAACGATCGGCATCCTGAACAATATCAAGTTCGGCCGAATGAAATTTCTGTTCAATATTTCCGCCTTTAAAAGAGATATTCTGAATGATCTTTACCACATGCTCAATAACTTCCGAAGGTACATGCTGAGATTCGAGAAATTCAGCGGCTATTTTTGGCCCTATGGTCTCATCACCGTTGTGAAATTTTGAGTCGGCAATATCATGCAACAAAGCGCCCAATTGCACAATAAAATCATCTGCATCTTCAGTTTTTGCAATTAACTTAGCATTGTTTAAAACCCGCTCGATATGAAACCAGTCGTGACCACCTTCAGCATTTTCTAAAGTTTCTTTTACAAACTGAATCGTGTTTTCGATGATCAATTCATTTTGAGTCATATTTTATCGAATATCAGTAATTATAGTACGTTCAACTATTGCTACCAGGCTTTCTGGATCTGTAGAGTCGATTTCAATAGGTTCGTGTACTTTCATTCGCATGGTAACGCCGATATCTAAAGGGAAATTTCCGTAGCGAAAAAGCTTCCAGCTGTTGTTAATGGTAATAGGCACCACCAGGGCGTGTGGCATTTGTTTAAAAAGCATTTGCATACCGCTGGCAGCAAATTTTTTAGGTTTTCCGGTTCGGCTTCTGGTTCCCTCAGGAAAGATCACAGCAGATCGATTGGTTTTCTTTAAATATTTGGCGAATTTGGCCATTTTAAGCAGACTTTCCCTTCGGTTTTTACGATCGATAAGTACCGAGCCGCCATGTCTTAAATTGAAAGAAATACTAGGTATTCCTTTTCCCAGTTCTTTTTTACTTACGAATTTTGGATGATGTTTTCGCATATACCAAACAATAGGAGGGATGTCGTACATTCCTTGATGATTGGCCACAAAAATACAGGGACGCTCTACCGGAATTTGATGTTCGTTTTCTATCACAAAGCGTGTTCCCAGTAAATTAAGGCAACGCAAAAGAAAGAAATTGAAAATATCAACACTTTTTTTATGTGCCTGGTAACCGCCTAATTTTAAAGAGATCCATTGGATAGGATGAAAAATTAGAAGGTTTAGGAAGAAGAAAAAATAAAATATGACCGTTAACGGATATGATAAAACTTTTTTCATTGCTCAAATTAAAGCTACAAAAATAAGTTTTTAAAGGAAATAGCCGCGTAATTCTTATTCGATCATTTTGGCGCATTGGTTATTCAGGCATCCGGTGATAAAAAGCGGACTAACAATCGAACAGTCAGATATTATTCCGAATTTAATATTATATTCCTCTTCAAGCTTTGTATAATCTTCGATCATTTCTTTCAGAAGATCCACATCTATAGCGGTTGAAAAAACTACGTATCCCTGTGGCCCGCCGCAAGCTTTACTTCCGTAGGCTAAATAATCGCAATCTGTATCTTCATTGCAATTTCCAGAACTCGCAAAATTAGTTATAGCTTCTATTTGTTCCTGAAGTTGCATTTCATAAGCAGCTTTGCTTTCAGTCGTATCATCATTGGCGCAGGAGAGTAGGCCGAAAATCGTTAATATGAGCAAGATTTTTTTCTTCATATTAATAAGATACAAATCATCTAAATAGGTTGCTTTTAGAGCATAAAAAAACCGACAAGCAATTTGTCGGTTTTGGATATTTTAAATTGAATGCTACTTAGCAGAATTCGTCGTAAGCACTGGTAAGATTTTCAGCAATCATCTCAGCAGGACGTCCTTCGATGTGGTGACGCTCTAACATGTGTACTAACTCACCATCTTTAAATAAAGCCATAGAAGGCGAAGATGGAGGGAAAGGCACCATAAATCCACGAGCAACATCAGTAGCTTCGCGATCTACACCTGCAAAAACGGTTACTAAGTTATCTGGAGTTTTTGCGTTTTGCAAAGACATTCTGGCACCAGGACGAGCATTTGCTGCAGCACATCCGCAAACCGAATTTACTACAACAAGCGTAGTTCCTTCTTTTTTCATTGCCGCTTCTACATCTTCTACGGTATGTAATTCTTCAAAACCTATGCTTGTAAGATCTTCACGCATTGGCTTTACTAAATCTGCTGGATACATATATTGTAATTTATATTAGACTTTATTAGTTCACAAAGATATTAAATTAAGTTCAGCTGAATGAAAATCAGCTTTCAAACCTAATTTTCTCTAAAGTTGTCGTGGGTAAATCTATAGCCTTACAATAAAAGCCGTTAGTTTTGTAAATGTTATCTTTGCTAAAAATTTGCAATCTATGATAAAGTGGCTTTTAGCTGTTTTAGGTTATATGTACATGCGTTACCCGGGAGCCATTTTAGGTTTTATTATCGGGACACTCTTAGATAACTGGAATCGTAGCAGCGGTGGTTTTCTTCAGTCGATGATGGGAGGAAAGCAGTCTTCTACGGTAAGTCCGGGAGATTTCGAGCTTAATTTATTATCCCTTTGTGCGTTGGTAATCAAGGCAGATGGGAAGGTTTCACAAACCGAACTAGATTATGTACGGTCTTATTTTGTGCGTGCCTACGGGAAAGAACGCGCTAATGCAACTTTTAGAACCTTTAACGATGTTATTAAAAATCGTGAATTATCGGCCTCCCGAATTTCACAGTATTTAGCCAGCCGCACTCAATATCCAACCCGTTTACAGATTACGCACTTTTTATTTGGAATCGCGCAGGCCGATGGATCGGTAAGTACTTCAGAGGCGAATATGATTCAGCAAATCGCCAGTTATCTTAGGATTGGCGCTAAAGATTTTGAAAGTATCAAGGCGATGTTCTTTAAACAAACGCCAGATAATGCCTATAAAATACTCGAGATCGATAAATCTGCTTCAGATAGCGATGTGAAAAAAGCATATCGTAAAATGGTAAAGAAATACCATCCCGATAAGTTAGAACATATGGACGAAGCTTATAAAAAAGGCGCTCGCGAGAAATTCGATAAAGTGCAGGAGGCCTACGAAACCATCCAAAAAGAACGCGGCTTCTAACACGCATTGCGTGTCTTGTAGTATACCCTTCAAATTTTCCAAAAATAGTTGATAATTTGGCGTTGCCTGCGGCCGGGCTTTACACTACAATCTTTTGCTCGTGCCTCACAAAAGGATTTTCGCTGCAATCCCTAACGCAAAAAAAATCTTTTTCACGCAACTATTTTATTATATTGGTATCTATCTGTCAAAGAGGTCTTTATGAAAACTACTTTACGTTATTTATTTTTACTTGTATTCTTGGTAGGCTGTTCGGGAGATGATTCCCGAGATGATGTGGGAACTGAATGTGATGATTTGATATTTGACCAGTTTATTTATCCGGAATTTTTTTTACGCTTTGTAGATGCTTCCGGAGTAAATCTTCTTGAAAATGGGAGTATTGATCCGGAAACCATCGTGATCGAAGATGATTCTGGAGATCCAGTTTCGGTTTTTTATACACCTGAAGATGAAAATTATAGTGAAGCCCTGTATTATTCCTTGATAGTAACTATGCCAAGAGACTCAGAAACACTTCAAGGTCATATTAGTATAGATGGATTCGAAAGTATCGAGGTGACTTTTCGGGCTGAACAAGTTGGATCACCTTGTTTTTATTATAAAGTTCCGATAGGGGCATCAGCAAATGGAGAGGATTTGGAGCAGATTGAACTTCCTGATGGAGCGGGGCTGATTGTTATTTTGCCTTTAGTAGAACAAGAATAGTTGCTTAGGTCTAGCCAATTTCAATTTTTATGAGTTATTAATTACTCAAATTCGCAATTTCCTTTCATGGATTTGACGAACTTAATTTCAGTTATTCAATTGTGACGCAAGAATTTTACAATTTCAGTATCTTGTTTATAATCATTTTTTTATGAAATTATTTTTAAGGTTGTTATGTGTTTCTATTCTTTTTATAGGATGTTCAAACGATGATGATGAAGCAATTGACTGTAATTTGGTAGATATAGCGCTTCCAGCGCTGCATTTAAGACTGGTAGATAATACTGGTGAAAATCTTCTCGAATCAGGTAGTGTTGATCCTGAAACTATTACAATAGAAGCAGATTTTGGAGATGCTAGTTTTGTTTATATACCTGAAATTGAAAATGCAGACCCCAATTCAGTCAGCAGTATTATTCAGCATTCTTTAGCCGTATCTCTTCCTACTAGTTTAGAAAATTTTCAATATCAAATTAATGTTGCGGGATATGAAACTGTCAATTTAGATATTCTGGCAGAAGAAAATGAAGAACCATGTAGCGATTTAAGTATTCCGGTAGGAGCATCAGTAAATGGGCAAGCTTTAGAAAAGATTGAAATTTCTGAAATTGAAATGCTTATAGTACTGCCTTTAGTAGCAAGAGAATAGTTAATTATAGCTTATCAACTCCAACATTTTTTTAGTCGTTAGATACTCAAATTCGCGATTTTCGACATTAAATTTTTTATCTAAAATTAGAATTGCCGGTAAGCTAAATTCATGCTTTTCTCTGCTTGCCAATAATAGCGGAATCTGATGAATGCCATTTCTCATACTTTCTGCCTGCTGATTATAGAATTTCTGACCTTCAAAAGTGATCGTATCGGTACTTTCAGCATTCATTTTTACTGCGTAATAATCGGAGTTTAATTTTTTGATAATTTCAGGATCTTTAAATGCATTTCGATCCATTTTTTTGCAATACACACACCAGTCGGTATAAAAATAAATAAAGGTTTTCTTTGGTTTTAGTTCCAATGAGTCTTCTAATTGTTCAAAATCGATCCAGTTTATCGTATCACCTTTTTGAGCATAACCGAATACTGGTAATACTAAAAATAGAATTAATATTTGAAGATTTTTGATCATGTTTTTTTGTGTTGAGCTGTTAGCGATCAGCTCTTAGCTTTCAGCAAAAATTGTTTTTTAAATTGTACAATCTTGTCGCCTGATTCTTGTGTCTATTTTCTAACATCTAACATCTAACATCTAACAGCGTAAGCGGTCTAAATTCTAACTTCTAAAGGTCATGCAAATTCCCAAACTTAATTCCGAAGAAAAAAGTACGGGGTTGTGACGGGCCATAAACATAATCTGAATCTCTTGTCGCACCGGTATCAAAATCATCCTGATAGGCGTTAAAAAGATTCTGAACTCCGCCATAAATATTCATCTGAAAACTTTCAGTAATATCGATATGCTGATTTAGTTTTAGATTAAAATCGTAGAAAGAATCAGTTTCATTCAATCGTAAAAATCCGCTGTCGCTAATTACCAAAGGAACGCTCATCGGGCCAGTGTAAGTTCCGGTAAGATCGAGACTGGTTTCTTCAAAGATCGAAATATTGGTATTCAGGTAGCCATAAACATTGGGATTTCGAACAAATTCAGAAATAATAATATCGCTTTCATTAGGATTACTGGCATCCGCTTCAAACAAAACTTGCCCTTCTTTATAATTGGAGTTCTGAATCGTTCCCCCCATTTGGAAACTAAATTTTGAAGATGGAGAAATACCAATTTCAAAATTCATTCCGCTAACAAAAGCGCCGCTTCCATTTCTTACTTCTTCCAATATCGAGCCATTAGATAAACTTGCGCCGGTACTCACCGTAGTAAAAGGATTCTGAAGTTCGGTATGAAAACCTTCCAGCAAAAAATTGGTTTGTAATTTGTTGAAATTCTTCGAGTAATTTACAGACGCAGTATAAGCATTAGAATATTCGGTTTCCAGATCATTCGATAAGATCACAAATTGTGGTTCACCACCCACCGAAGAAATATGCATATCTTCATTGAACGCCTGCGGAGCTCTAAATCCGCGTGCATAACCGCCTCTAAACTGCCAGTCGTCGGAAACTTTATATCTTAAAGTTAAGCGCGGACTCACAACCGTTTGTTCAATATCTGATTCTCTTTGGATATCCTGAATTGTATAATCGCCATTAATCACTACATGATCTAAACGCCCACCGATAAGCGCCGTGAATTTTTCTGTAGGTTTCCATTCATATTGAGCAAAAGCGCCAATTGAATTCACTTTTTGATCGATTGTACGCTGGTAACCGGGAATTTGATCTTCGGTATCGCTCAAATTATATTCGGTTCCCACGGTTAAAATATCATTGCTATTTTTAAAATTTCGGGTGAATTGCCCACCAACTAAAAGAGCAAGATCATCGGTATTTCCGTAGGCATTCGCCGCAGTGATCGAGTCCTGCTTTGTTCGGCCACCGCCCAATCCGCCATAAAAACTTTTACGATCGGTATGCTGGCCAGAGCTGTAGATCGAAAAATTATTGCTTCGGTCTTTATTGTGAAATTCGTAGGTAATTCCACCAATTATGGTGTTGTGATCTAATTCTTCAGTGATATCGGTAAGGTGAGGAGCAAGGTTCAATCGGTCGCCACCACGTCGATATTCTTCCAAAGCGGTAAGATCTAAAGTGATTTTGCTATTTTCATTCGGTTTTAAAAAAGCTTTAGCGCCCAGGCTGGTGTTGCTAAGTTCGGTAAGTTCAGAAAACCCGTCTTTATTCGCATCGTAACTATTGCGATCGCGTTTCATCCCAAAAACGGTGATTCCGCTAGTCAATTCTTCATTCACTACAGAGGCATTAATATTTAAGGTTCGATCTGGAATTTTACCATCAATAAAGCCAAGATTCGATGAAATTTGCCATGAATTTAAAACAGGATCTTTGGTGATAATATTTATCGTTCCGGCAATCGCATTCGATCCATATAAAGCAGAGCCGCCACTTCTCACAACCTCGATACGGTCTAGAATAGAAGTAGGGATTTGTTCTAAACCGTACACACTATTTAAGGCGGAAAATACGGCCCTGCTATTTATCAAAACCTGTGTGTAGCTGCCGTCTAGCCCATTTAATCGCACTTGCGTGAAACCACAGTTTTGGCAATTTGTTTCTACCCGAACTCCGGGTTGATAGTTTAAACTTTCTGCTACCGAGATTGACTGTGTGGCGTTAAATAATTTTGGGCTGAGCACATTTACAACCACCGGGGCTTCTTTTACATTTACCCGATTTCTGGTCGCACTGATCACAACCTGATCTAAGCCTAACTGATCTTCTTCAAGCTGAATAATTAATTGCCGATTTTGGATAATTTCAGGAGTGATTTTTACAATTTTGGTTTTGTAACCAATCGCCTGAATTTTTAAAGAGGTTTCTGCGGAAGTTTTTATGCTGAATTTCCCTTCTCGATCTGCTGAAGTTCCTTGTGATTGCCCAATTACCGAAATATTTGCGAAAGCCACTACTCCAGAATTACTGCTTATTTTTCCATTGATTTTTGCCGCTTCCTGTGCGGTAGCGATAGTAGAAAAAAGGAAAAATAGGAGCCTAAAGATCTTCATTTCAGTAAATTTCAGGTGTTTGAATATTATTTTTAGACAAATCTAAAAATTTGTTTTTAAATAAAAAAATGTATTTTTGTGTATAATTAAAATTGAAATGACGCTTTCCGAAGAAAATTATTTAAAATCGATCTTTCATTTAGAGAAGAAATATGCTCGCGGTGTCAGCACCAATGCGCTTGCCGAGGAAATGGAAACTAAAGCTTCATCGGTCACCGATATGATCAAAAAGCTTTCAGAAAAAAATCTGGTAAACTATAAAAAGTATCAGGGCGTAAAACTGAGTGAAAAAGGAAATTCGATTGCGGTGCAAATCATTAGAAAACATCGCTTGTGGGAATATTTCCTGGTAGAAAAACTCGATTTTAACTGGGATGAGGTTCATGATATTGCCGAGCAGTTAGAGCACATAAAATCTGATGAATTAATAGCGAAACTCGATAAATTTCTTGATTATCCAAAGCGTGATCCTCACGGTGATCCTATCCCAGATGCCGAGGGTAATTTTGCGAATCTCGAAAAAAAGATTTTAGCCGAATTTAACGAAGGTGACCAAGGAATTTGCGTGGGAGTTAAAGATTCTTCTGCAGCATTTTTGCAGTATTTAGATCGAAATAAGATCAAATTAGGGAAATCGATCACCATTTTAGAAAAAGAACAATTCGATGGTTCGATGATCTTAAAAATGAATAATAAAGAGCTTACCATCTCTAAAGTGGCTGCTAATAATATTTACTTAAAGCCTATATCTTTAGAATAATAAACTGAACTATGTTAGATACAATTGTTGCCTATTTTGAAACTTTAGATCCTGTATTAGCTGCGTTTTACGCAACGCTTTTTACCTGGGGATTAACAGCACTTGGTGCGGCATTGGTTTTTTTCTTCAAGAAAATGAACCGAATGCTATTTGACGGAATGTTAGGTTTTACAGGCGGAGTAATGGTGGCTGCCAGTTTTTGGAGTTTACTGGCTCCAGGGATAGATATGAGCCCCGGCGAAGGTTTTGAAAAAACTATTCCTGCAGTTGTTGGCTTTGCCTTGGGTGCACTTTTTATTTTTGGTTTAGATAAGGTTTTGCCTCATTTACATGTAAATTTTAATACTAATGAAAAAGAAGGAATTAAAACTCCCTGGCATAAGTCGATATTGTTGGTTTTAGCGATCACTTTGCATAATATTCCAGAAGGCCTTGCCGTTGGTGTTTTATTTGGCGGTGCAGCAGCCGGTTTTGAAGGTGCAAGTATTGCTGGGGCGGTAGCTTTAGCGATAGGGATTGGTTTACAAAATTTCCCCGAAGGTTTTGCGGTGGCGATGCCTTTAAGAGGGCAGGGATTTAGCCGATTAAAAAGTTTTAATTACGGGCAATTATCAGCAATAGTAGAACCTATGGCTGCCGTTCTTGGTGCCTGGGCGGTAATGACTTTTCAGCCAATTTTACCCTATGCACTTGCTTTTGCTGCGGGAGCAATGATCTTTGTAGTTGTCGAAGAAGTAGTACCAGAATCTCAACAAAGTAAATATACAGATGTAAGTACTTTAGGATTTATTGGTGGTTTTATGGTAATGATGACGCTGGATGTTGGTCTTGGGTAAAGTAGGGATTAATTACTTTTGCAACATTGTTTAAAAGACTTCGTCCTTTAAAAAAGGACGATCATGAAGAGAATATTACTTGTTTTAATTTTTATAGTTAATGGAGTAAGCCTGTCTGCTCAAACTGAGGTAGTCAGGCTTCAATCTTTTTTGAAAGTAGGGGAACAGTTAGATTGTGGAAAATACAGTATTGTTTTTAAAGAAGTACTTGTAGATTCTCGTTGCCCTAAAAATGTGACCTGTATAAGAGCTGGTAACGCCAGACTTCTTTTTGAAGTTAAAGATGATAAGGGAAGATCATTGAGAGAAGTTGAGATTTATATAAGTGATAAAATAAACCTCTATTTTAAACAATATCAGCCGTTAAAAGATGTAGATCTAAAAGTAACAGGATTAGCTCCTTACCCTGAAAATCCTTTCAAAATTGAACAATCTGAGTATAAAGTAGCTATTCAGCTAGATGAACTGCTGAACTAGTGGCTGCAACCACAGTCGCTCATTCCGCAGGCCTTTTCTTTATCTACTTTCTTCTTAAGAAATGCCGGTTTCCAGATAAATTTGGTAATCAAATATCCTACCGCTGTTAGAAAGGTTATAAAGACTAAAATGTGTTGTATAAGTTCCATAGTATTTAAGTCGAAATTCTATAAAATTCTTACCAATTTATTTTAAAAACTGAAATGCAATTAAGGCAACTACATATGCAAAAACACTCATGATCACTAATTGTAATATTGGCCATTTCCAGCTATTAGTTTCTTTTTGTACAATTGCCAATGTACTCATGCACTGCATAGCAAAAGCATAGAAAAGCAACAAGCTTACTCCGCTTGCCAGTGTAAATAATGGCCCGCCAAGAACCGGGTTGGTTTCAGCTGCCATTCTATTTTTAATGGTTTCTTCTTCGTCGCTACCAACACTATAGATCGTCGCTAGAGTTCCTACAAAAACTTCACGTGCCGCAAACGAGCTAATGATCGCAATACCAATCTTCCAATCATAACCCAAAGGCGCTACAACAGGTTCTATACCACGTCCCATTATTCCGATATACGAATGCTTCAGTTTATAACTGGCGATTTCCTGCTCTAATTCTTCCGTAGAAATACTTTGTTCAGTATAATTTTCACGAATAATTTCTTCAGCATTATTAAAGTCGTCTCCAGGGCCATAACTAGCTAATACCCATAAAATGATCGAAATTGCAAGAATTATCTTACCGGCGCCAAATACAAAAGACTTTGTTTTTTCTACTACATTAATCCCAATGTTTTTAAGCAGTGGAAGTTTGTAGTTTGGCATTTCGATCACAAAATAACTTTTGTTCTTAATCTTTAGGATCCCATTTAAAATCCAAGCCGATAAAATAGCAATTCCAAAGCCCAGTAGATATAGAAACATAAGCATTAAGCCCTGTAGGTTAAAACCTAGAAAAGTTTCGTCTGGGATCACTAATGCAATAATGATAAGATAAACAGGTAACCTGGCCGAGCAGGTAGTGAATGGTACTACTAAGATCGTGATTAAACGTTCTTTCCAGTTTTCGATATTTCTGGTTGCCATTACTGCTGGAATTGCGCAGGCAGTTCCTGAAACTAAGGGTACTACACTTTTTCCGCTAAGGCCAAAACGACGCATAATTCTGTCCATTAAAAATACCACCCGACTCATATAGCCGGTTTCTTCAAGAATGGAGATGAAAAGGAATAAAAATGCAATCTGCGGAATAAAAATTACGATTCCGCCTAATCCTGGTATAATTCCTTCAGCAATTAAATTGGTAAAGACGCCTTCTGGTAAATTTGCTTTGGTAAGCTCACTTAACGAAGCAAAAGTGCTGTCGATAAGATCCATAGGATAACTAGACCAGTCGTAAATTGCCTGGAATATGAGCAGCAGGATTGCAAAGAAAATGGCGTAACCCCAAATTTTATGCGTTAAAACGCGATCTAATCTAGATCTTAAATCTTTTGCAGCATTAGTATCTATGCGAAGTGCTTCTTTTAAAACCCCGTTGATAAACTGGTATCTATGAATAGTTTCTTTTTGCTGAAGTCTTTTAAGTTCTGATGTAGATTTGGTGTTAAAACTATGAGTTTTATCAATCTCATTTCGGTTAATGTTACCAAAGTTTACATCCTGAGTAATTACCAACCAAAGCTTATAAATAGATTGTTTAGGAAAAGCCTTTCTTAAATTGCCAAAATAATCAGGATCGATAACCGAAGCATTTACACAAGGCTCTGTAGAAATATTACGATGATTAATTATGAGCTCTTTAAGTTTGTCTATACCCGTACGTTTTCTAGCGCTAACAAGTGCAATTTTGGTTTTTAGACGTTCTTCAAGAATATCAATATCCAGAGAAATACCTTTACGCTCCATACGATCGGCCATATTAATAACCAATATTGTAGGAATTCCAAGGTCTTTTATCTGGGTAAAAAGTAACAGGTTTCTTTTAAGATTTTCAACATCACTCACAACAACCGCAACATCTGGATAATCTTTATCGTTTTTATTCAACAATAATTCGATCACCACATTTTCGTCTAAAGACGATGCGTTAAGACTGTATGTTCCGGGAAGATCAATAATATGCGCCTTGAGTCCGCGTGGGAGCTTACAAAGGCCTTCTTTTTTCTCTACGGTAATTCCCGGATAGTTACCAACTTTTTGGTTTAATCCTGTTAGTTGATTAAATACTGAAGTTTTACCGGTATTGGGGTTTCCAATTAGCGCTACGTTAATCTGTTTGCCGGTCATTTGATAAGCTCTATTTCGATTTGTAAAGCAGTTTCTTTTCTGATGGCTAAATGGCTTCCGTTGATGTTAAGGTACATAGGATCTTTAAAGGGAGCGGTTTGAACCAGTTCTACTTCGTTACCGGGGAGACATCCCATTTCCAGGAGTTTTAATGGTACATGATCTGCAGAAAATTCCTTGATGATTCCGCGTTCGCCTCGCTTTAATTGAGCTACTGTTACCTTCAAATTTATTTAGATTGAATTTAAACAACGCAAAAATAGTGGAATTTGCACAAGTATAAAAGTTTAGATGTTAAAATGTAGGCTTTTACTCTTTGTATTCCTGCTTTAACACTTCAAGGTCTTGCATAAGCTCTTCGATGGCTTCAGGATTGGTGCCGTCATAAAAACCACGTATTTGGCGATTTTTATCTACAAGCACAAAATTTTCGGTATGTACCATATCGTATTTTCCGCCGTCACCTTCGCTTTTTGCTGCGAGATAAGATTTTCTAGCCAGGTCGTAAATTTGCTTTTTATCTCCGGTAACCAGGTTCCATTTACTATCAATCACTCCTTTTTCTTCAGCATAACGCTTTAATTGGGCTACCGTATCTATTCTAGGCATCACGGTATGGGAAAGTAGCAGAACATCTGGATCGTTTTTAATTCTTTCCTGAATTTTCACCATATGATCGGTCATAATGGGACAAATCGTCATGCAGGTAGTAAAAAAGAAATCGGCAATATAAATTTTATCCTCATAATTGGCGTTGGTAATCGTATCGCCATTTTGATTTACAAGCTTAAAATCGGCAATTTTATGGTACTTTCTAACGTATTGCATAGTGGTATCTACCAATTCAGTATTTACCATATCTGGCTGGTAAATTGCTAGTTTTCTTTCGGGTTTCAGTAAAGAATAAATAGACCACATGATAATTATACACAGTGTCCCAAAAGTGATTAGAAAGATTTTGTACTTGGAAAGAAATTTACGCATAGCAAATTTTTATGCAAAATTACAGCCTAGCAGCTAATTTGCCACAATAAAAGCCTTAAAATTTTGGCAGGATAAATGCTAGTTAACTTGCAAACTTTTCTAGGTCTTATTAAAAGACTACTTTTGTGCGATTTAAAAATTGAATATTAGCGAATGGATCCATTTATAGTTAAAGCAATTCAACTTCTTCTTAGTTTGTCATTGCTTATTGTGTTGCATGAGTTTGGACATTTTATACCTGCAAAATTATTTAAAACCCGAGTTGAAAAATTCTTTCTCTTCTTTGATGTAAAGTTTGCGCTTTTTAAGAAAAAGATCGGAGATACCGTTTACGGAATTGGATGGCTTCCTTTAGGAGGTTATGTAAAGATCTCTGGAATGATCGACGAGAGCATGGATAAAGAGCAGATGGCTCAGCCACCACAGGAATGGGAATTTAGAAGCAAACCGGCCTGGCAGCGTTTAATTATTATGTTAGGTGGTGTAACAGTAAATCTGGTTTTAGGATTTCTACTTTTTATGATGATCCTTTTTGTTTGGGGAACTAATTATGTTGGTCCAGATGAAATGCCAGAAGGTTTTGCAATCGTAGACGAATTTAAAGAGTTTGGATTTGAAGATGGAGACCGCGTTTTACAAATTAATGGAGAAGATCTACAAAATAGTTTAGATATTAACCGTAAGCTATTTATGCGAGACGTAAATACGGTTACTGTTTTACATCAAAATGGAGCTGAAGAAACGATAAGTATTCCTGAAAATATCGGCGAGCAGATGTTCGAAGAAGGTATTATGCAGCCATTTATCCCTATACAGCGCCCAATTTTAGACAGTATTGCACCTGAAACTGCGGCGAGTCTAGCCGGTTTACAAAAAGGAGACAGCATTATTTCGATTAACGATCAGGAGATTGGCTACTGGCACGAAATGACTAAAAACACCAGAGCAAATAAGAGTACTGAAATGGAGATCGTTTTTGAGCGTGATGGTGAAATTAAAAGCGTAATGGCCACTCCAGATGAAGACGGTATTTTAGGTGTTACACCAAGAAGAGACTTCGAGGTAAAAACTCAGGAATACGGCTTTGCTGAAAGTATTACTGAAGGTTTTAAAGATGGGTACTGGACGCTTAGAGATTACGTGTATCAATTTAAATATGTATTCACCAAAAAAGGAGCAACCCAGGTTGGTGGTTTTGGAGCGATAGGAGGGATGTTCCCAGATGCGTGGAACTGGCAGGCGTTTTGGCATACAACAGCGCTAATTTCTATCATTTTAGCTTTTATGAACATCTTACCAATACCAGCTTTAGATGGTGGGCATGTAATGTTCTTGCTTTACGAAATAATTACCGGAAGAAAACCAAACGAGAAATTTATGGAATACGCTCAGATGGTAGGATTCTTTATCTTAATTGCTTTGGTGCTTTATGCGAATGGAAACGATATTTATAGAGCGATATTCGATAAATAAGACCTAAAATATTTATAAAAACAAAGCCCGAAATTCGATAATTTCGGGCTTTGTTTTTTGCTGAAAGCTGAAACCTGAGAGCTGCTAGCTTAAAGCTTAATTATTCAATCGCACGTTCAGGATAATCGGTAATAATACCGTCTACATTCATCTTTTTAACTTTGTCGATATCGACTTGTTCATTAACCGTCCACGGAATAACCTTCATTCCGGTTTTTTGAATTTTAGCCACTTTTATAGAATCTAAAAGTTTGTAATGCGGACTATAAATTGCCGGTTTAAAGCTTATCTTCTCCATATTTTCATCAAATTCTCCGCGACCTACCAAATACGCTAATTTTACTTCAGGATAAGAGCGATGCATTTCTTCTAAAATATTCACGTCAAAAGATTGAATATTGATCTTAGAAACAATCTCTTTTTCTTCTAAGATCTCCATTACGGCTTTAACAAATTCGGCAGGTTTTGGCTGTGATTTTTCGTATTCAGCTTCATCAGATTTTATTTCGATATTATAGCGTACAGGATCAAGATTCTTCGATTTTACATAGTTTTCTATACTATCGATGGTTTCGGTAAGTAAAGGTTTGTAGGTTTTAAATTGTCGCTGTTCAGGAAAAGATGTGTTGCCTTTACTGCCAATATCAAACTTTTTAATACTGTCGTAAGTCATAGTGAAAAGATTGTAGCTCTTTTCTTCCTGTTTTGAGATCGTATCACCAGAGGGAGAAAGCACATAGGCTGAAGACATAAATGCTTCGTGACTTACCACAATTTTCTTGTCCTTAGACATCACAACATCCATCTCTACCACATCAATTCCTTTATCAATTGAAGCAAGAAATCCCGGAATGCTATTTTCTGGGGAATGCCCACGTTCACCGCGATGTCCCTGTACTTCGATTTTCGATGTTTCTGAAGTGATTTTTTCTTCGGAAGTATTTTCTTCTTTTTGGTTTTCTTTACAACTGAAGCTTACGAAGGCAATAAAAAGAAGGCTTATTTTAACGAATTTCATAAATTATGAGTTTGAGAAATTTTCAGTAAGAATAATAGTCCGCCGTAGAGATGTAAACACGACGGACTAAAACTAACTAAAAAATCAAAGTGCATTTTCTAATGTATACGATGAGGTTGCATTATATATTTTACCAAACATATCTTTGGCCTGTACCTCGATCGTATGTTTTCCGGTTTCTAAATTGGTAGGAATATTTCCTCGCCATAAGTGAGTACTTTTAATAGGGTTGGAAGATCGTCTTCCCGGTATTAATTCTTCAGTAAGATCCCATTCGTTAACTAAAAGCTCGTAAGATGGATCTGTACTTTCAGTAAATTGCATAGGTTGCCATTCGCCTTCATCGATTCGGTATAAAACTTCGTCACCTTTACTACCCATAAAAAAGTTCACGAATATTCCCGCCTGTGTTCTTCTGCCTTTAGCTACTACTTTAGGAACAAAAACTTTCATTTGAAATTCTTCATTTTCACCTGCTACTTTATAGTCGGTTTCATAAGAATTTCCGTCAAAATGAATAAATGCATATCCTTTTGGCGTGCCATCTCTCATTACTGAAATCGGGATTCCGTCTTCATTTAGTTTTCCTGAATACCAGTCTCCGGATGTAGTCCCAACATTATATTCGTGATGAGGTTTATCTCGGTTAAAACCTTGCTCTCTTCCGAAGAAGTCCTGGCGTTGTATGTGGGTATGTGCTGAAAGTGATAAGGTATGTGGGAATTCACTTAAAATTGAAAATAAACGTTCGCGATCTTCGTCTCTAAAAGTATTGTTACCTTCTGGCTCAAAAAGTGGAATATGCCAGGCCAAAACCACTAACTTATCTTTAGAGACAAGCTTAAGATCATTTTCGATAAAATCAAGCTGATCTTTTCTAAACCCTCCAAGGTAGCCTTTCATGTCTCGAGGATCCGGGTAAAGAATATCGTCCATAACTATAAAATGAACTTTGCCATAATTAAAAGCGTAATTGGCAGGGCCAAAATAAGCTTCGTAGGTTTCATCGGATAAATGATCTTCTGTAGCGTCAAAATTCATATCGTGATTTCCCATGAGGTTATACCAAGGGATTCCCACTTTTTTCACCGCCTTGATGTATGGGTTAAAAAGAGCGAGGTCGTTGCCTACTAAATCTCCTAAGCTTAAACCAAAAGGGATATCTTTAATTCCTTCAACTTCAGCAACAATTCCTTGAGCGAAATATTCGATTTCCTGTAAATTATAAGGTTGTGGATCTCCAAAAATAAGGGCAGTAAATTTTTCCTTTTCTTCAGAAGGAATTAGTCCGAAGTCTAGTGATTTTGGTAATTTTCCGGTCGGTTTTACGCCCGCAAATTCAGATTCGGGAGAACCATTGGGCTTATGGATGTAATAGAATTGCGGAAGATTATTTTCGTTAGTTTTTACTGTATATCCTGAAGGTTTAATTACAAAAATAATATTGTCGTTACTAACCGGGATTTCATATTTTCCGTTGGTATCGGTAATTATAACCTCCTGACCATTAGAAACCGAAACATTGGCAATTCCCGGTTCGTTGTGGTCTTTTTTGCCATTTTGGTTTTTATCTTCAAAAACATATCCGTTTGCTTTGGTTTGGGCAAAACCAGATAAGCATAAAAGAAAAGTAACTAAGCTTAAAATTTTTCTTTTCATCTTGTAAATTTTTGTTTTTATAAGTTTAATTATCCCACCAAACTTTTGTGTTAATATCATCATTACCGCCAAGCAGTTCTACCCCCTGTGCGTAGCCCTCTGGATTTTCGATAGCAAGATCCGTAGGATAATATAATCTTGAAGGAATTACAGCTTCGTTAAACATAGCCTCTGTAGTTGGTAATTCAGGGTAGCCTGTTCTTCGATATTCAAACCATTGCTGGTAGTCTGTAAAATACAAAGCATAATATTTTTGAAGCATAATACGCTCTAAACTTCCATTATAAGCAGCTTCCGGATTTTCAAAATAATTAGCAGGAATTGCTTCAACCTCTAACTGTTCCATTGCGGCTATAACGCCATTTTGATAATGTATTTTGGCATCTTCATTAATGTAACCTCTTTGCGCCAACTCCGCTTTAATAAACTCAACTTCGGCATAAGTAAGAATGAATATTTGCATTGGATTGGTAACCTGCTCAATATTAAAAGTAGAAGCATTATAGGTGAATTGAGACTCAGGGCCATCATAGGCACTAGGGATTCCTTTGTAACCAATATTTATGGTGTTTTGATTTTCATCGGTTTCACTTGCCGTAGTGGCGATTATCGGTCTTCTTGGATCTTCCCAGTTATTTAGATTATCGATGAAAAATGAGGCGATTTTCACACTTAGTCTAAAATCCTGAGGGCGTCCCCATGGGCTTACATTTGGTTCTACACCCGTTACCTGCAGAATGGCAGATTCTTCTGTAGATTCAAATACAGGATAAACTTCCGGGCTATTTACCATATTGGCTAATTGCTGAAAAGAATCTGGCTGTCGATTGGAGATCCTTAGCAGTAAACGCATGTGTAGTGAATTAGTAAATTTTTGCCAGCGGGTTACATCATTTTGAAATAGAATATCTTCAAGATATACCATGTCTCTTGAAGTATCGTATAACGAATTGGCGGTTTCCAGATCTGCTAAAATCTTGGTATAGATTTCTTCCTGAGTATCAAATTCTGGATAAAGAATTCCTTCTTCGGCCATAACAGCTTCCGTCATTGGTACCGGGCCAAAAAGATCGGTAAGGTTCGCATAAACCATCGCGTTTAAGGTAAGTGCGATGGCCTGGTAGTTTACATCTTCATTGGTAATGGCAGCGGTCTGCATTTCCTTAATGTTTTTTAACCATCTGTAATAGTTATTCCATGAAGAGTTACCTATTCCCATACTTACATCATATCGATGTAGGCCACCTGAAACACTGGGATATGGCAGGGAAACTTGCATAAGATCGAAAGTAATGGCATTAGCACGACCGGCATTATGGCTTGCTAGACTATATATGATTGGGTTTAGTAAAGTTGCCGGGCTAATTTCTTCAATCCTGTTAGGGTCTGAGTTGGTTTCTTCGAAATCGCTGGTGCAGGCAGTAAAAGCGATTACTGCAAGCAGATTTAGCAAAATAGATTTTATCTTGTTCATCATTTTTCTATGATTATAAGCTTAGTTTTAAGTTAACTCCATAGGTTGCGGGAGAAGGCATTTGGCCTATTTCTACTCCGGGCATAATTCGGTTTCCGTTAAGAGCAGCTGTTTCTGGATCGTAAATTGGAAAGTCTGTAATCATGGCAACATTTCTTCCAAAAGTAGAAAGAGACATCGATTGGATTCCACTGTTTCCAAGCCACTTTTTAGGGAAGCTATATTGCAGGCTTATTTCGCGTAATTTTAAGTACGAAGCCTCAAAAGAATTTGATTCTACATTAGCTCTTCTGTAATATCTATTGTACCATTCCTGTACAGCAACTTCAGTAGTATTTGGAGAATATGAGCCATCTTCATTTAAAACAACTCCATCTCCAACTATGGTCATATTATCGCGACCTTCATAAGTAAACTCTAGTTTTCCCTGTTGGGTAAGTTTATGATGTGTTTGTGAGTAAATAATCCCACCATATTGACCATCTAAAGTGAAGCTAAAGTCGAAATTTCCTAAAGTAATTTGATTGTAGAGACCTGCTCTCCAATCTGGCATTGCATCACCAACATAACGAATATCACCAGAATCTGGATAGGCTGGTAAACCGCCATTATCATATACGATCTGTCCATCTGGTGATCGCACAAATTTATATCCGTATATAGCCGTAGGTGATCCGCCAACTCTGGCAATTAATGAAGCCTGACCACCCTGATCGATGATGTATTGATTTTCGATATTATCTGGTAAATTGAATACTTCTCCCTTGTTTTTAGACCAGGTTAGGGTAGAGGACCATTTAAACTTATCTTTATCTATAATTTTTCCCGTTAGTGTTAATTCTATTCCTCGATTTCTTACTTTTCCGGCATTAAGAATGGCAGAGCTATATCCCGTATCCCAATTTAGTGGTACTGCAATAATTTGATTTTCAGTAGATATTTGGTATAGGGTTGCATCAAGACTAATTCGGTTATTTAGCAATCTAGCTTCAAATCCGGTCTCATAACTCGTTGAAATTTCGGGTTTAAAATCACGATTGTAAAGGGTTGTTGGAACTGTAGCTGAACTTGAGAAATTATTCTGACTATAATACTTCCTGGTTTGGTAAGGGCTTGTGTCATTACCAACCTGAGCATAAGAAAATCTATATTTTAAGTATTCAATTCCTTTTCCCGAGAAGTTGAAAATGTCAGATAAAATAAAACTGGTGTTTGCTGAAGGGTAAAAGAAAGACCAGTTTTCTCGCGGTAATGTGCTGGACCAATCATTTCTACCTGTAATATCTAGAAAAATCTGATCTTTATAAGACCATTTCATCAAACCGTATAAGCTGTTTACCTCTTTGTTTTGATCTGAAGTGTATAGTGTGGGGGCATTTTTACCATTAGAAAGTTTGTAAACATCAGGTACTACCAATCCCGTAACAGAGGCATTGTTTAATCTTCTCTTTTCAGTTCTATTATTACCGCCTACACTTGCAGAAAGCGTAAAGTCTTTAAACGTATTTTCATAGCCTAAAAGGAAATCTGTATTTAACTCCTGTTTGAAAACATCCTGAGTTTGATAATATCCTTGAGCATAGCGATTTATACTGTATGGCCTTTTTTGCTCTCTTTCCTGGTTATAAGTATTAATTGCTGTTCTAAGCAATAAGTTGAAATGCGGAGCCAGCTTGATATTAGCATTTAAATTTCCAACAATTTGATGACTATTCAGCGTATTTAAAGATTCGTACGCAATTAAATAAGGATTATCTATATACGAGCTGAATGGCTGAATTTGCTGAATATTCTCCTGTCCTTCCTGCCAGATTGGTCGATACAAATCCAAATCTACATTAGGGTTTTGAAAAATCATAAAATACGAGATAGAGCCATTGTTATAACCCGTACTTGGTAAATTATCACTCCACTGATTGTTATAGTTCACAACTGCACCTAAACTAATTTTTTCTGAAATATTGTATTTAGAGTTTAACGAAGCGGTTATTCTTTCGTAGCCGGTATTTGGCATTATCCATTCATTTTTTGTGTGAGCTAAGGAAGCTCTCATCGAACCATTTTCACCACCACCTTGAATAGAAACGTTATTTTGTGTAGTTACACCAGTACGCCAAAAGGCTTTTCTGTTATCTTTATAAGGGCGCCAGGTTTGTCGCTCTAAAGATTGTCCCTCAACTTCCGGATCATATTGAAAATATTCCTGTCCGTTAAATTCAGGTCCCCAGGCACTACTGGTTCCTCCTGTATTTCCACCATCTTCAGAACTTCCGTAAGAATAATAAAGATCACCATTTTCATTAGTGTAATTATTTCCCTGTCCATAGCGATATTGATAATCTGGCCATCTTTGAATATGATCAAAAGACGTGATAGAGTTAATGGTAATCCCTAAGCCTTTACTTTTTCTACCGGATTTGGTGGTAATCATTAAAACTCCATTTGCTGCACGACTGCCGTATAAAGCTGCTGCTCCAGGACCTTTTAAAACAGAAACATTTTCAATATCATCAAAATTGAGGTTAGAAATTCCGTTTCCATAATCGATAGGAGAATCTTCGCCCATATAAGCGCT
Source organism: Zunongwangia atlantica 22II14-10F7 (assembly GCF_002094855.1). Lineage (GTDB taxonomy): Bacteria > Bacteroidota > Bacteroidia > Flavobacteriales > Flavobacteriaceae > Zunongwangia > Zunongwangia atlantica. The sequence continues at coordinate 19,654 of NZ_ARYN01000010.1, read as the reverse complement.
ACCGGATCCAGAGGTCGTCATTTCAGTATTTATAGGCACACCATCTACTACTATAAGGGCGTAGTTTCCGTTGAGGTCGAAAGAACTATTTCCTCTTAATGTAATTTGCTGAGAGTTAATAGGTCCAGATCCTGCAGAGCTAATATTCATCCCCGCAACCTTTCCTTTTAAACCGGAACTCCAGTTTGTAGGAGCTGTTTGAGATAAACTTTCCGAATCTACAGTGGCTTGTGAAAAACCTAATTGCTTTTCTTCTCGTTTTATTCCCAAAGCGGTAACAACGACCTCGTTTAAAGCATTCGCATTTTCCTGAAGTTTAACCTCTAATGACTGTCCTGGGCTTGCTGTAATTTCCTGAGTTTTAAAACCCATAAAAGAAATCTCTAATATTGCCTGGCTACCAGAAATACTAATGCTAAAATTGCCATCAAAGTCTGTGGTTACTCCATTAGAAGTACCTTTTTCGATAATCGTTGCTCCTGGTAAGGGTAAATTTTCATGGTCTATTACCTTACCTGTGATCCTTTGTTGCGGGACTTTTTTTAATACGCTAATTGTTTTATTGATTTGCTGAAATTTTAGTCCGGTACGCGAACTTATAAGCGTAAGAATTGTAGAAAGGCGTTGTTTTTCTCCGTCGAAATCAAATCTTTCCTGTGATTTGGTAACAGTTTCATCAAAAACAAAAGTGAATTCTGTTTTAGATTCGATTTCAGAAAAAATAGCTGATAAATCTGCATTCTTGATTGATAGGGCAATTAAGACCTCATTTAAATTTTGATTTTTGATAGAAGCATCTATACTTCCCGTAACTAGCAGAAAACTTAATAGCAGATAATAAGTACATAGTTTTCTGAAAAATTGTAGTTTCGTGTTCATTACAATTGACTATAGATTATTTATTTGTAGTTGATAACTTTTAGACCCACCGCTGTGGCAGCAGTAGTGGGTTTTGTTTTTCGTTTAGTTTGAATTTGATCTTATAATTATTTGTTTATTATTTATAGAATCTATTTTAAGGTTCTTAATAAGAGCAAGGCTCTTTAGAACATTAGAGAGTTTTTCATCATTAAATTTTCCGGTGATTTTTAGCTGTTTTAAGCCGTCATTCGCAAATTGAATATCTACATCGTACCAGTTTTCGATAATTTTAGCTGTATTTTCTAAACTTGTATTTTTTAGAATAATCATCTTTCTTGTCCAGGCGTTAAAATCTTCGCTGTTTTCTTTGCTAATTTTAGGCTTTAGATCACCTTTAAAAGAAGCCTGCTGATTTTTGGTAAGAATTATTTTATTATTTGGGGTGCTTAAAGATGTAACTTCAACCTTACCGGTATTTACACTTACCATTGCCAGTTGATCTTTATAGTTTTTAATATTAAAAGATGTTCCTAAAACTCTTGTTTTCAAATCCTTGGTTCTTACCGTAAATGGACGGGATTCGTCTCTAGAGACATTAAAGAAAGCTTCCCCCTCTAGTTCTATAGCGCGATCTTCATTAAAGTTATTTTTGTAGGAGATACTACTGTTTCCGTTTAGAAATATTATAGAGCCATCATCCATTTTAATTTCTTTCTTTTCTCCTTTTTCAGCTATAATGGTTGTGTAATTATTGCTGAAAATGCCAGTGAAAAAAGCCAGCATTAATAGACTTATAAAACCAGCTGCAATGCCAATGTACTTTCTTGCTGAATTTTTTTTGTGCTGCTGTACATTCAGCTTTTTTTGAATATTTATCAGTAGTTTGTCTCCTTTTTCAGAAGTAATAGGAACTAACACATTCTTATTGGCTTCCTGCATTTTGGAAAAGAAAATATACATAGATAAACGATCATGGCTACTCCCTTTTTTCTGTGCATACTTTTGTGCTAACTTTTTAAATTCTTCTATTTTCAATGCTTAATTTTTACTTGATTTTCCTGCAATTTTTGATTTTAAAAACGATTTGTTGAAAAGGCGCTTCTGTAAGTAAGTCACAAAAAAGGATAAACACACGTAAAGGAAAAAACAGCCTTAAACTTTTGTTAACAAATGAGTGTTCAGGTTAACCTTTAATAAATATTGTGATAATGAGGGAGATTTGGTAAAAGTTGCTGTTGCTTTTCAAAAATTTAATAGCATTACTTATATGAGTTTCTACCGTTCTGGGAGAGAGATCTAATTTTACAGCAATTTCAGCATTAGAGAGTTGTTCATACCTGCTCAGTTTAAATACATCTCTACATTTTGGAGGTAGTTTTTCAATAAGAATTTCAATTTGTTGTTCAAACTCCTGAAATTCGATGTTTTTGGATGCTGTTGTTGGATAAGGAATTTCTGTGATAATTTTTTCGTGAAGTTCTGTAAATTTTAAATCCCTAATATGGTTGGCTATTCGATATTTTACAGCTCTAAAAAGATAGCCTTCTAAATGAATAATTTCAGTATCTGCTAGTTTTTCCCACAGACTAATAAAAACTTCCTGTACAATATCTTCACAAATTAGCTCATCTTGATATATTCTATAGGCATAGGTGTAGAGGCGCTTCCAATATTTATCAAATATTGCCTGGAAAGCATCTGGGTCTTTATCTTTAAATAGGCGATAAAGTTCTGAGTCGGTTAATGAAGAAAGTTGATTTTTCATTTGTTTCTAGTATAACAAATGAAAACATTCCTTAATCTTAAGTGATTGTATTTTGTTTAAGATTAGGTTAAGTAACTATTAAAGAGTTTATATTATTAACGAATATTCCTTTTAAAAGATTTAAAAACTTCGGAACTATTCCTTATAATCCGGAAACATAAATGCTTCAATTTCTTCTGAAGTGAATTCAGGATTCGCTCCTTCTCTTGAAGCAACTAATGCGCCAATCGCACAGGCGTAATTCAATGCTTTTTGGGGTTCTTCTTTCCGCAGTAATTTAGAAATCAAAGAACCTAAAAAACTGTCGCCGGCTCCCACAGTATCTGCAACTTTAATTTTGTAGCCGCTATTGTAAAACAATTTTCCTTCAGTAAAAAGCACTGCACCGTGACTGCCTTTAGTAATGCAAATCGTTTTGGCGTTGGTGATCTTGGCCATATAACTAAGATTTTGTTCTAGGGAATTAAAAGGAGAATCGAACATGGCAGCGATCTCGTAAAGCTCGTCATCATTAAATTTGATAAAATCGGCTTTTAAAATTAGATCTTCCAGAATCTCTTTTTCGTAATGCGGTGGTCTTAAATTAATGTCGAAAACAGCGAATTTAGCATGTTTAAGTAATTCAGTTAAAGTTGCCCTGCTTTTTTGATCGCGACATACTAAACTTCCGAAGAGAAAAGCATCGGTAGTTTTTACCTTGTCGATCATTTCTTCTGAAATTTCAATTTTATCCCATGCCGCAGGATGTTCGATCGTGTAAGAAGCAGATCCGCTATCGTCAAGTTTTACAGTGACCACACCTGTTTGGAAATCTGGAGTTTCAGCAACCAGAGAATGATCTATATTTCTCGATTTTAGATATTCCAGAAGGTTTTTTCCTTTTTCATCCTTACCAACGCTACTAATCATACTTGTATTTATCCCATTGGCGCTAAGTCGAGAAGCCACATTTAATGGCGCTCCCCCAATTTTTTCTGAATTTGGAAAAATATCATATAAAACCTCTCCAAAACAAACGGCGTTTAAATGTTGTGACATACTAATTCCAGATTTCGTTTGCTGCAGTTAAAATTAACGGAAGACCATCTGTAACCATAATCGTATGCTCGTGTTGCGTCACATAACCGCCTTTATTTCCAATAAGTGTCCAGCCATCTTTTTGCTCTACGGCTATCGTAGATTTTGTAGCAATAAAAGTTTCTATAGCTACTGTTGTATTTTTCTTGAAGCGTTCGCGGTTGCTTTTAATTCTATAGTTAAGGATATTTTCAGGTTTTTCATGTAAACTTCTGCCAACTCCGTGTCCCGCTAGATTGCGTATAACTTTAAAACCAGATTTTTTGGCTTCGGTCTCCATCAAATAACCAATATCAGCAATTTTAACGCCGCCTTTAATTTGGTTAATCGCTTTTTGCAATATCGCTTTAGAAGCATCTACCAGGGGCTGGTGATTGTTAATATCTTTCCCAATAATAAAAGAACCGCCATTATCTGCCCAAAATCCATTTAATTCTGCAGAAACATCAATATTTATTAAATCACCTTCTTTAAGGATTTTACTTGCTGAAGGAATCCCATGAGCTGCTTCGTTATTTACGCTAATACAGGTATAGCCAGGAAATCCATAAGTTTCGAATGGAGCAGATTTTGCACCATAGCTCTTAAGGATTTCACCACCATAATCATCTAGTTCTTTGGTAGAAATGCCCACTTTAGTGAATTCTCGCATTAATTTTAGCGTGGTTGCAACAACTTCGCTAATCTTTTTCATTCCGTTTAATTCTGCTTCTGTGCTTATAGACATGGATTCTTTTTTTTGAGTATAAATTTAATCGAAATTAAATTCGTTGGCTTCAATATCGATTACGGGAACACCTTCGTTGATCTTTAAACTAGTATAAGGCTGCTTCGGAAAAAAAGTTTCGGTCATCACTGTTTTTCCGTCGTCATAAAAAATTTCGATGCTCATATTATCTAAAATAAGGTTCACTTTTAACGAATCTGAAGTTGCGATTCTTCTTCCGGTAGATACGGTTGAAGCAAACTCTCTCCCGAAGTCGGTGATCCCAGATTTAGATCGATCGATATAAAACTCATTTTCTTTCTTTTTAAAACCGAATTCAAATTGATCTCCGCTTTCGTTACTCAACGTTAAATGAACATCTTTAGTGATCTTTGGGATTAAAAATGAAACCTGAGCTTTGGTAAGATCCAATTCTTTTTTGTCGATTATAGCGTGGTCATCATCGGTTAGTTTCCATTTAGTGATAATTTCTCCCACATATTTTTCAAGTTCTTTAACCGGAGTAGAGGAGATGATATACCTGTCGTTTTCTTTTTTAAGTTGAAGTTCACGTGCGATCGTCATGGCGCTTCTCCAGGTTTCTGTAGGCACTTCCTGGGCATAAAGCCAGTTAGACATCCATCCCATAAACAACGTTCTGCCATCTTCTTTTGGAACATTAGACCAGGTTACCCCGGCATAATTATCTTTTCCAAAATCCAACCAGTAAGGATGATCGATGTTTTTTCCGTAAAGATCGGCTTCTGGGGTAAAGTTTTTCCCGTCCCAATCGCCAACAAAATATTGCGTAGCCGAGCCTCCATTGTATCCACCGGGATTAGTGCTCTGTATTAAAACCCATTTGGTTTCGTCGCTATTTTCGACTTTCATAGGAAAGAAATCCGGGCATTCCCAAACACCATCTTGAGCTGCATAATTTTCGCCGAATTCAGATACCTTTTTCCAGTCTTTTAAGTTTGCTGAAGTATAAAAATAGGCTCGATCTCTGGCTGAAAGCACCATTAGCCACTGCTTGTTTTCTTCGTCCCAGATCATTTTAGGGTCTCTAAAATCCTGCAATTCTGGATTTTCGATTACGGGGTTGGCGTCATATTTTGTCCAGGTTTTTCCTTCATCCAAACTATAAGCAATAGCTTGCGATTGATAATCGATACGTCCCTCGTCAGCGCCTTTTGGGTCGTGATAAGTAAACATGGCGATTACAGGCGGCGTTGTGCCATCACCAAAACCAGAAGTATTATCATGATCTACTACTGCACTTCCGCTAAAAATATATCCTTTTTCATCGGGGAAAAGAGCGATCTCCTGTTCTTCCCAGGTGATCATGTCTTTACTCGTAGCATGTCCCCAATGCATTGGCCCCCACTTGTTACCATCAGGATAATACTGAAAGAACAAATGATAGGTTCCGTTTAGATAAAACATCCCGTTAGGATCGTTCATCCAATGCTCCTTAGGCGAAAAATGAAAAGAAGGTCTGAAATCTTCATCGGTTTGAATTGATACCGTTTCGGTTTCACGAGTTTGTTGATCCTGATTCTTGTTTTTACAGGATGCGAATACTAAAAGTGCGATAAGAGCTGCAGGTCTCAAAATTTTCATAGAATCTCAAAATTAATATTAAAAGGCAGCTGGTGGTTAAGATTCTATAAAAATAGGGAAAATTTTAGCGATTTTCCTAAGGATGTTTAGCAGAAAGGATTCACAGGATTAGGTTTATATTTTTCAAGCTGAACAAAATGGATCCTTGAATGCAAACAAAAAAGCCGCACTAAAAATAGTGCGGCTTTTTGCTCCCCCTCTTGGGCTCGAACCAAGGACCCTCTGATTAACAGTCAGATGCTCTAACCAACTGAGCTAAGGAGGAATATATCAATATGTTTTCAGCATTCTCGGCAGCTGAATTTGCCCTAAAAATTTTTTGCTCCCCCTCTTGGGCTCGAACCAAGGACCCTCTGATTAACAGTCAGATGCTCTAACCAACTGAGCTAAGGAGGAATTTGCAATCAATTTTGCGGATGCAAATATAATGGAATTTTTAATTATCACTAAATATTATTAAAAAAAATGAAGCTGTATTTTAAATAAAATTGAAATGTAGAAATACCGGTACGCTATAAAGCTGAAAATCTACTCTTTATAAACTTAATAAATTAGGTAAATATTTTGATCTCGAATCCTAATTTGACCATAAACGATTGAAAGATTCAACTTCGGATTAAATGGAGGCCAGATTTTTCAGCTACTCCGAAGATGAATTGGTTGATGTACTTTTTAATACAATTTTCGTACAGGGAAAAGCCTCAAAACATTTGCAAAGCCTTAAATTTGTATTGTTCAGCAATAAAATTAGATAAAGTTTTGCTGAAATTCAATGAACTAATTCTACTAGAAATTAGAAAATAGTTCAAATCTCGATAAGCGAGTTACAAAACCAAGATTTTATGTTCGATTTTACGGCAACTTATACCGATCAATATCAGCTTGCGATGTCGCAGGTATATTTTAAAAACGGAAAGCGCGATACCAAAGCAGTTTTCGATTATTATTTTAGAAAAATCCCTTACGGAAGTGGTTTTGCCATTTTTGCCGGTTTAGAAGATTTACTCGAAATTATCACCAATCTTAGGTTTAGTAAGAAAGATATCGAGTTTTTAAAGCAGTACGATTTTGAAGATGACTTTCTGGAATATCTATCGAATTTTAAATTTTCAGGAAATATTTATTCGGTACAGGAAGGAGATGTGGTTTTTCCAACCCGACCTGTTTTACAGGTAGAAGCGAATTTGATCGAAGCCCAGATCATCGAAACGATATTGCTAAACTTACTGAATTTTCAGACTCTTATTGCCACAAAAGCGAGCCGAATGCGATTGGTTTCTGGTGAGCGTGTATTGCTCGATTTTGGATTGCGAAGAGCACAAGGGCCAGGCGGTTATTATGCTTCAAGAGCTGCGATGATCGGTGGCTTTAATGGTACCAGTAATGTAATTGCCGGGCGAGATCTTGATATTCCGGTTTCAGGAACTATGGCGCACTCATTTATCCAAAGCTATGATGACGAGTTAACGGCATTTCGTGAATTTGCTAAAGGGCGTCCAAAAGGATGTGTACTTTTAGTAGATACCTATGATACTTTAAAAAGTGGTGTTCCAAACGCGATAATCGTGGCTAAAGAAATGGAAGAGCGCGGCCAAAAATTAATGGCTATTCGTTTGGATAGTGGCGATTTGGCTTACCTTGGGAAAAAGGCAAGAAAGCAATTAGATGATGCCGGTTTAGACTATGTTAAAATTGCTGCTTCTAATCAATTAGATGAGTTTGTAATTAAAAGTTTGCAGGAACAGGATGCGCCGATTGATGTTTACGGTGTGGGCACAAACCTTGTGATTGGGAAACCAGATGCTGCTTTAGACGGAGTTTATAAACTTACATTTTCAGACGGGCAGCCAAGAATTAAAATTTCAGAAAGTTTGATAAAAACCACTTTGCCGCATCGTAAGCAGGTGTACAGAATGAAAGATAAAAATGGCGAATGTGTTGGGGTAGATGTAATTGCAATGGAGAATGAAAATGATGCGGAGCTTTCTAAAGTTTTTCACCCTTCAGAGCCGTATAAATTTTTAGATATTTCGGCTTATCAAAAAGAGCCATTATTGCAACCGGTGATGGAAAATGGTGAAATGAAGATCAAGAAAAGAACACTTGCTGAAATTGCTGAATACAGCAAATCAAGATTGGCCGAATTACCGTATGAATATAAGCGATTCAACAATCCGCATATTTATAAAGTAAGTATTTCAGAGAAATTGAAAGCTGAAAGAGACCGACTAATTAGTGAACATAAAATGTAAAACGCTATGAAAGCTTTACTTCTTATAGACGTTCAGAACGATTTTATGCCCGGTGGCGCTTTAGCAGTTCCAGAAGGCGATCAAATTGTGCCGATAATCAATAAAATTCAGCATAAATTCGATTTAGTACTTGCCACTCAGGATTGGCATCCGGCAGGGCACGCTAGTTTTGCCAGCACTCATGGGAAAGATCTTTATGAAATTATCGATCTAAACGGAATCGACCAGGTGATGTGGCCAGATCACTGTGTGCAGGGAACCAAGGGAGCAGATTTTCACGCTGAGCTAAAATTGGATAAAATTGAAGCTATTTTTAGAAAAGGAACAAATCCTGAAATTGATAGTTACAGCGGTTTTTACGATAATGCACATTTAAAATCTACCGGTTTAAGCGGTTATTTGAAGGAAAAAGGGGTAACCGAGCTTTATTTTGCAGGTTTAGCAGGTGATTTTTGCGTGGCTTTTAGTGTAAAGGATGCTTTAGCTGAAGGTTTTACTTCTTTTTTGATTGAAGATGCTACGCGAGCTATCGATGCTGAAGGTTTTGAAAAAGCAAAAGCTGAAATTGTAGAAAAAGCAGGAAAGATTTTAAATGCTGATGAGGTATAAGATACTTTTAATATTCATTATTTGTTTAGGGCTTTTCAGTTGTAAAAGAGATACTTCTGAAGAGGTAAGTACTGAAGTAATTCCTGAAGATCCTTACCTAGTTCCTTCAGATAGTATTCCAGAGCGAACTTCAGCTTCAGCATTAAACCTGGATGAATATCAATTGTTTATTGATACCACAAAAACATCTGTTTTTTATCGAAACTTAGATTCAGTAATCACTTCCGAAGTAAAGAAACATCAAAATGCATTGTTTAAGCTGGTTGAGCTTAAAAAGTACAAAGATCAGTTTTTATTTTATGAACCTTGTAAAGGTGAAATTCCACGATATTATATTTCTAAAGAAGCTATCGATATTTACGGAAATCATAAAAGTGAGAATTTTGAGCTTAAAGATTTTATGCTGAATGCAGGAAACCAGGTTTTATTTAAAGATAAAACAGATCGCAGCTTAAGTCTTAAAGAGGTAAATGAGGAAGTAATCCAACTAAAATATGGAGATTCACTTCAGGTTTATGTCACTAAAATCGAGAATGCTTCTAAATTTGAGATGCTGGTAAATAACTGCCTTGGTAAAAAGGTGAGAGAATTCGATAAATTTCAGGAATAGATTTTAGAAATTCAGGTAATGGATATATCCTACATTTATCCAGATTGCCCAATCGTTCGACTGGTTTTGTGGTCCCTGTACATCTAAACCTTCAATATAATCGTTGCCGTAATACTGCCATTTAACTTCAGCTACTAAATCGCTGTTTCTACCAAGGCGATAGCGCGTACCGCCACCAAAAAGCACATTATAAGTAAAACCGCTGTCTAAATTTAATCCATCCTGAAATGCTGGGAATAATACTCTTGGATTATCTACAGGCCCAAGATCACTGTAGGCATCTGGGATATAATAAACTGCATGCACTCCTACAGTGATGTAGGGTGAAAAACGTTCAGCAAAAATTAAAAACTCCCTAATTTGGGTAAAATGCCACTCTAACTGTGTACCAAATTCGAAAATATTGGTTTCACCATGCATGGCTCTAAGCATTTCTCCACGCGGATTGTTTTGATAGGAAATAGGACCATAATGATCTAAATACGAATGAAAATAATCGATCTCTGTACGAACTCTAAAAAAATCTTTAAAGTAGTTGGTACGATAATTATTCCCGGTATAAACAAAGTTCATGTAGTGCTGAAATCCTACACCAAAACCAAGGTTTTGATAGAAGTTTCTAAACTCTCCTCGTTCCCCATAATCTGTTGTAATCGCTGCAGGACCAGCTGTTACACCAATTTCGTGTAATACCTGGCTGTTTGCATTTTGCGATAAAATGCATATAAAACCGATTAAAAAATATAGACAAAATCGCTTCAACACAGGTGTTTATAGGATGTTTTGGCAAATATATAAAAAGAAGATAAGCTAAATTTTAAATTGAAATTTTCTTTTTTTTAATGAAATTCAACAGAAAGTTAATATTGTATGAAAATCTAAAATTTTATCGCTAATTTTTATATATCTCATATATTTGCACCGCGAAAAAACATTTTTTTTAAACAAACTTAAGCGACGCCTTATGGAAAAAAATATAAAGGATTTCTTGGATAAAGTGTCTCAAAGAAATCAAAACGAACCAGAATTTTTACAAGCGGTTCACGAAGTTGCTGAAACGATAATTCCTTTTATAGAGAAAAATAAAAAGTACCAAAACGCCAAGTTACTAGAGCGTATGGTAGAGCCAGAGCGTGTGATCATGTTTAGAGTATCATGGTTGGATGACGAAGGTAATATTCAAATAAACCGTGGATATCGTATCCAGATGAACTCGGCTATCGGACCATACAAAGGTGGTTTACGTTTTCATCCATCAGTAAACCTTAGTATTCTTAAGTTCCTGGCTTTCGAGCAAACTTTTAAGAATAGTCTTACAACGCTTCCAATGGGTGGAGGTAAAGGAGGATCAGATTTTGATCCTAAAGGAAAGTCTGATAACGAAGTAATGCGTTTTTGCCAAAGCTTTATGACAGAGCTTAGCAAACATATTGGTCATAACACAGATGTTCCTGCCGGTGATATTGGAGTAGGAGCTAGAGAAGTTGGATATATGTTTGGTCAGTACAAAAGGTTGCAAAACGAATTTACCGGAATTTTAACCGGAAAAGGATTGTCTTACGGTGGTTCTTTAATTCGTCCTGAAGCTACAGGTTACGGTAACGTATATTTTGCACAGAACATGTTAAAAACCAAAGGTGAATCTTTAGAAGGTAAAACTGTGGTGATTTCTGGTTCTGGTAACGTAGCGCAATATGCGGCTCAAAAAGCGATCGAGCTTGGAGCAAAAGTAGTGACCATGTCAGATTCTGCCGGATACGTTCATGACGAAGATGGTATTGATGAAGAGAAACTACAATTCATCATGGAACTTAAGAACGAAAAACGTGGTAGAATTAAAGAGTATACAGAGAAATATACCAATGCAAAGTTCTATGCAAATACAACTCCGTGGGAAGTGAAATGTGATGTTGCATTACCTTGCGCTACTCAAAACGAGTTGAAAGAAGAAGATGCTAAGAAATTAGTAGATAATGGATGTATGTGCGTTGGTGAAGGTGCTAATATGCCTTGTACGCCAGAGTCTATAGAAATTTTCCGTGAGGCGAAGATCTTATTCTCTCCTGGTAAAGCATCTAATGCGGGTGGCGTAGCTACTTCAGGATTAGAGATGACGCAAAACTCTTTACGTTACAACTGGACTGCTGAAGAAGTAGACAACAAACTTCACCAGATCATGAACGATATTCATGATAAATGCGTAGAGTATGGTAAAGACGAAAATGGATATGTAGATTATGTAAAAGGTGCGAATATTGCCGGTTTCGTAAAAGTAGCCGATGCAATGTTAGCTCAGGGTGTGGTATAATTATCAGCCCATATAAATATCAAAAAGCCGCTTTTAAAAGCGGCTTTTTTTATACCTTCCCGTGCCAGAATGATTACGGAATTTCGATGATAGTTACGACCAAAGCAATTGTTATAAGTGCGCTAAAATACGGGGAAGCAGATCTTATTGTGAACCTATATTCTTTAGAAAGTGGTTTGCGCACCTATATGCTACGCGGAATTCTAAAATCGAAAAAGGGAAAGTTTAAAGCCAGCCAGTTTCAGTTGTTAACGCAACTCGATATTGTGGCGAGTCATAAGAATAAAGGTACTTTAGAATATCTAAAAGATGCCAAGGTAATAAACACCTATACTTCACTGCACACCAACATGATCAAAGCCAGTATGGTGATGTTTATTGCTGAAATTTTAAAAAGTGCGATTAGAGAAGAAGAAGCCAATCCTGCCATGTATCATTTTCTAGAAACTGCTTTTAGCTGGATGGATCTTCATGATAAGATCGCTAATTTCCATATTATGTTTTTGCTGAAGTTATCTGGGTTTTTAGGCTTTCAGCCAGACGATCTAAATACAGAGCAGCCGTTTTTCAATTTGCTGGAAGGAACTTTTGAGCCTGTTAAAACCAACGAATATTGCGTAGAAGGCGAAAATCTTGATATTTTGCGAGCATTTTTAAATGTGAGCTTTAACGACATGCAGCAGATAAAATTAACCGGCCAGCAACGATCTGATTTTTTAAAAATGTTGCTGCTGTATTACGAATTGCATATCGAAGGCTTTAGAAAACCAAAATCCCTAACTGTCCTCAACGAAATCTTTAATTAATGCGTTTTTTAGTCATTTTCTTCTTTATTTTTTTAAGCGGAAATCTATTTTCTCAGCACATCATTGTTCTCGATAAAGCTACCGAAGAACCTTTAAGCGATGTCATTATTTTTAATGCTGAAAAGACCAAAACCAGCCTGAGTAATTTTGAAGGACGCGCCGATATATCAAAATTCGATATTTCTGAAGTACTTTTTTTTCAGCATGTTTCGCATCAATTATTCGAGATTAGAAAATCTGAGATCAAAGACCAGATCGTTTATCTTCAGGAAGACCAGAATAAGCTGGATCAGGTAGTGCTTTCCGTAGCAAAATTTCAGCTTCAAAAAGACGAAATTCCGCAGAAAATTGTAAGTATAGACCGGGGAGATGTTATTCAAAATAGCCCGCAAACTTCCGCAGATCTTTTAGAAAGTACAGGGCAGGTTTTTGTACAAAAAAGTCAGTTAGGCGGCGGTAGCCCCATGATTCGTGGTTTTGCGACCAATCGCGTTTTAATTTCTGTAGATGGCGTGCGAATGAATACCGCAATTTTCAGAAGTGGAAACCTGCAAAATGTAATTAATATCGATCCTTTAGCGATCGAAAGGTCTGAAGTGATTTTAGGTCCCGGTTCCGTGGTTTATGGTAGTGATGCAATTGGCGGCGTGATGAATTTTTATACGCTAAAACCTCGATTTTCGTTTGGTGCAGAAACTTCTGTAAGCGGTAATTTCTACGGAAGATATTCCTCGGCAAATAACGAGCAAACTTTACATGCCGATGTGAATTTAGGAAGGCGAAATTGGGCATTTCAGACCTCGGTTTCGTATTCAGATTTTGGTGATCTTAAAATGGGAGAACATGGGCCCGATTCTTATCTAAGGCCAGAATATGTGACGCAGGAAAATGGTGAAGATGTGGTCGAGCAGAATGATGATCCGTTAATTCAAAAACCAACGGGATATACGCAGCTTAGCCTGCTTGAAAAAGTAAAATACATGCCCAATGAAACTTGGAATTTCAATCTTGGGCTTATTTACAGCGAAACTTCAGACTATCCAAGATACGATCGTTTGTACCGCAGAAGAAATGGGCAGTTGCGGGCAGCCGAATGGTATTATGGGCCGCAGCGATGGTTTTTAGGTGATTTTAAGATCAATAAAAAAGGCAACGGCGAACTTTACGATAAGGCGCAATTTACGCTGGCTTATCAGTTTTTTGAAGAAAGTCGCCACGATCGCGATTTTGGTTCAGAAATTTTATTTAATACTGAAGAAAATGTGGGCGCTTATTCAGCGAATCTTGATTTCGAAAAAGCTTTTGAAGGGAGCAAATTGTTTTACGGACTCGAATATGTGAATAACCAGGTGAATTCTGAAGGTTTTCAGGAAAATATAAACTCGGGAGCACAGCAGCAAACTGCTTCGCGATACCCAGATAATTCCAGCTGGCAATCTTTGGCAGCGTATGCAACCTATCAATGGCAAATTCAGGACGATCTAAATTTCCAGTCGGGTTTGCGATATAATCACATATTATTAGATGCGAAATTCGATGAAAATCTATACGATTTTCCGTTTAGCGATGCCGATATCAATACCGGTGCATTAACTGCCAGCGCAGGGATTAACTGGAAACAAAACCGGTTTTTACAATGGTGCGTAAATGCATCTACAGCCTTTAGAGCACCAAATATCGACGATGTAGGGAAAATTTTTGATTCTGAACCAGGATCTGTGGTTGTCCCAAATCCTGATTTAAAACCAGAATATGCTTATAATGCTGAAATTGGAGTAAACTGGTTACCGGCTGAAAATATTCGCTTTGGTTTTGCAGGTTTTTATACCTGGTTAGAAGATGCGATGGTTCGTCGCGATTTTAATTTGAACGGGCAAACAGAGATCGATTACCAGGGTGAAACAAGCAACATCCAGGCCATCCAAAATGCATCGAATGCTTATGTTTATGGATTTGAAGGAAATGTTGAGGTCGATTTTTCAGTCGCTTTACGTTTTGCGTCAAAAATCGCGATCACTGAAGGCGAAGAAGAATTAGATGATGGCTCTGTAGCGCCTTTACGACATGCGGCGCCACTTTTTGGAAACACTCATTTAATCTGGCATAAAAAGAAAGTGAAACTCGATCTTTTTTCTGAATACAACGGAGAGATTAGTTATAACGACCTGGCAACTTCAGAGCAGGGGAAAGCCTATTTGTATGCGATCGATGCAAACGGAAACCCATATTCGCCATCCTGGTATACTTTAAATTTAACCGGGCAGTACGATTTAGATGAAAACTGGTTGCTCACTGCTTCCGTAGAAAATATTACAGATCAGCGTTACCGCACCTACAGTTCTGGAATTGCCGCTGCAGGCCGAAATTTGATCATTTCAGCACGTTTTAAATTTTAGGGGACTTATACCCGAAGTTATTCTCAAGGAATTGACTATATTGAAATGGCTTAAAAATGCTAATGAACGTCCGCAATAAGTCATAGGGAGTGTGGTCACCCTGAACTCGATTCAGGGTCTCATCACAATAGGTTGTTTTTCAATATTACATGAGATTCCGGATCAAGCCCGCCTGCCGGACCTGCCCGCCTGACGGCAGTCAGGCGGGCAGGTCCGGAATGACGATAAAAACGAATTATTAAAAATTACGGATAATCAAAAAATGCTTTTGTTCTGTTAATCACTTCAGCGCAATCAGGCGTTTGTTTGAAAATGAACTTTCGAAGCATTGCGATAGTAATTGGGACGAGCGCATTTAACCTTTATCATCAATTAAACCTTACTTTCCATGAAAAAACTACTTGTTTTAATGATTTTCGCTTTAGGGAATTTTACGCTAAATGCCCAGGTAGCGCGTGTAAAATTGGCTAAGGATACTTCAGAAAATCCGGTATTTGTGATCAACGATCAAATCATCGCGGGAAGCAGTATATTAAAAAGTATTCCAGAAGAATATTTTTCTGAAATGAAGCTTTTTAAAGATAAAACTATCGGTTCTAAAATGTTATTTGTAGATCAGCAAAACCCGGGAATTGTGACTTTAGAAATTCAGAAGGAGTTTGAAGCAAAATCGCAATCTGAAATAAATAATTTCTTCGGCCTGGATAGTGAAACAGATCTTTATGTGAATGGATATTTAGTTGAAGACAAAGATCTAAGATTATATGCTAGCAGTATTGCTAAGGTTGAAGTTTTAGAAAAAGATTATTTAAGGCTGAAAACAGCGGTGTTGAATATTTCGCTAAACTGATTTTAATAGCATTTAATGAATACGAATATTAGGGGATTTTCACCTTATTTTTTATTTATTATCTGATTTTAAGTAGACTACATGTTGTCTTGGAATTATTAATCTTAAGATTATGAAAAATTTATTGCTAATATTTTCGATTTTTGGATTTTGCTTTAGTGCTTTTGCGCAAAATCTTGAAATAAATTATAAAGTTGATTATACCGAGAAGTACAAAGACCTTTCAAGAATAGAAAATCATCTTGCACGATCCTATTTGAGGGATGAAATTAATGCAATGCCTTTTGTGAACCTTAGTTTATTAATCAAAGAAAAGGCTTCATTATTTTATGCTGAAAAATCAATAAACTCAGATAATAAGAAAATGAGAGGCTATTCTGCGGCATTGAGGCATTCTGGAGGGAGGGATGTTTTTTATAAAGATGATTCATTGAAGCTTGTATTGGATGAATTTGCAGGTAAAAAATGCATTGTCTTGGCAGATAAAAAGAAGTATAACTCTTGGGAAATCACTAAAGAACATAAAATGATCCTAGGCTATAAATGTTTTAAAGCTACAATGGAATATGAAAGTTACGATAAGTATATGGAGCCGTTATGGATACCTGTAGAAGCCTGGTTTACCCCAGAGATTTCTGTTTCTACAGGGCCATTAGATTTTGATGGGCTGCCAGGCTTAATTTTGGAAGTTACGAAAGATAATATGATTACATATTTCGCAACTAAAATAGAAAGTAGAGAAGATTTAACTCTAGAAATTCCATCAGGGAAAAACACGATTACTTATCAAGAGAAAGATAGTATTGTTAAAAAGAAACTTTTAGAAATTAAGAAGAGAAGTGAAATGTATGGAACAGAATTTTAGTCTATACCGTTAATTCCTTTCTGTTTTAACTAATCGTTTAGTTTTATTTGTTATCTTGGTTTTTCATCTATCAAAAATCTATGTTTCGGCCACTATTTTATCACTTTATTATATTCCTTTCGTTGAGTTTCTATGCTCAAACTGGTACGATTTGTCATTACAAGATCGTAGAATTTAAGGAGTTCGAAATTAAAAAGCCAGATGATGAAAGCCATCGATACGCCGTTAAAACACTGAATCAAGCTAGGGAAGCAAGTTTAGAGTTTGATTTTGTATTACAGTTTAACGATTCAGTTTCTTCGTTTAAGCTGGTTGATCGAATGGATAATGATGTCAACATGCCGGGATCTGCAAAGATTGGGCATGCAATGATAGGCAGCGGTGAGTTTTACCAAAACACAAAAAGTGGTATTTGGCTAAAAACTTCGGAAACTACCGGAAAAAAATATACGGTTCAGGATTCTATAGATTTCGACTGGATAGTTACTAAAGAGACCAAAATCATAAACAGATTTACCTGTTTTAAAGCTGAGCTTCCAGAAAATGGCACTATCAAGGAGGTTTGGTTCACGCCACAGATCCCTGCATCTTTTGGGCCTTTGGGTTTTGGTGGTTTGCCGGGTTTAATTGTTGAAGTGAAAAGAGGAACCTTTGTGCTTTCTTTAGTCGAAATTAGCACAAACCAACCTGTAAATATTAAAAAACCAGATTTTGGCAAAATAATTTCCGCAGAAAAATATAACAAGATGCTGGATGATATGCGCGGTACCTTTTTTAAACAAGATTAAGATGAAGTATGTTTTCAGTTTTTTAACCGGTTACGCCCAGGATGCTGGAATCGACACCTTTAAAAATGACGGATCAATTTATATTCTGAATCAGCAGCAGTGCAAAAGGGATAATTAGGAAATTTAGCTTTTTTAAGCAATTCGAAAATTTTAAACGATGAGAGCGAATTTAGTTGTTTTATTATGTGTTTTAGGCTTTTCAATAGGCGTGAGTGCACAATCTTCGATAGAAAATAACAATGTTTTTTACCTAAATGTTTTTATAAATGCGAATAAAACTATTTATGTAGAGGAAGAAAAAACTTTGTTTCAAGATGTACAAAATCAGGTTACAAAGATGCTGCGCAAGCAGCCTTTTAAAGTAGATCAACAAATTATATTCAGAATTTTTGGCGATAATGATCTTGATATGGGCTATATCATCGATGTTAATGCTGAAATGAGAAAAGCAATTCAAGAAAATATAAAAACCGAACGCTACCTTTTAGAAGCAAAAAAGTTAAATATCGATGGGCAAAATTGGTTTCAGAAAATAGACCTAAAAGCACTAAAAAAAAGAGAACTTTAGATCGCTTCGCTTTTAGATATTAGAGAATAGAAAATAGCCATGATTAATACCGAATTTCGAACTAGAAAGAAATAAGAAAACCTATACCGCAGTAAGCATTGAAGATAGAGAGAGTGTTGAAATAGAAAAACCAAGTAAAGGTAAGCAGGTCACGCAGGCAGATTTTGAAGAGATTGGCGCTAAAGTGATGAAGAATTTAGGAAGTAATTAATGATTTGTATTATAGGGTTTTAGGGTATTTTCCCCTATTTTAGGCCAGGACGTTAATTTTAACAGTTTTGATTTGTCCCCCCCCGACAAAAAGGTGTAGGTTTATGTTATTCAACGATTTATTGCGCAACTTATCGATTGATGTTTCTATTAATCTTTAAATTTTTAATTATGAAATTTTTTAAAACTATTGCTTTTAGTTCAGTTTTTGTACTGGGCTTGATAGCACACCTAACTCACAGTTAAAAGCTGAAAACAGTCAAGAATCAGAAAATCTTGGTGAACCAATTCCTTGTACTACTATATTCACATTATGTGATTTCGGAAATCCTAATGATCATCAGGGATTTTTGGAGTGCATGGATAGAAACGGATGCGGCGGCTTTTAAATCTTGATAGATTAATCAAACGTCCTTACAATCGGAACTTATTGAATGTAAGGACGTTTTAACCTTTTAAAATTAAATATGAGTAAAAAGCTATTCATTTTCATTATAGTCCTTTACAGTAGTATTACTTATGCTCAAAAAACTACGGCTATAGTTGAATATAAAGCAGTTATAAATGAAACTTATGTTGATAGTTTCTTGACTGACCTAGAAAATAAAGAAGATGTTCCGAAACATATTAAAGATGGTGTGAAGAAAATGTATAAGGAAGCAATACCTGATGAATATATATTAAATATAAAGAATGGAGAATCTTATTTTTATTATGAACCAAAATTAGATATAGAAACATCTACCTATAATGTGGGTAGCAAAGCAGGAAAAAACGCTTATTTTACAAATAAAAAAAATGATATTTTCGAATATAGCCCTTCTCTTGGGAACATAATTCTTAAAAAATTAGACTGGAAAATAACAAAGGATAGCAAAAAAATTGGGGAATATACTTGCTTTAAAGCCACGGCAACGGAAAAACTTTTTAGCAGGCAGGGTTTTTTCTATAATAGAGAAGTTACTGCATGGTTTACACCGGTAATTCCTTTGAGTTTTGGGCCTAAATATTATAATGGATTACCTGGATTGGTATTGCGAATAGAGAGGGATCTATTTACAATTACTGCAACAAGTATAAATTTGAATCCAGAAGATAAAAAGATTAAAATTAAGAAATTAAAGGACAATGATAAGGTGATTACTCAAGAGGAATCTTATAAAATGATAAGTGACTATACTGAATCTATAAAGGAGAATAAATAATATAATCATCTTTTATAATTAGAGGTTTAATCAAGTAATTTAAATGATAATCATTTGATTTTAAAATTGTTTTTATTCAACGTTGCATTTCTTTTAGTTATTTGTACATGTTATTCCCAAGTTTCTCAGATAGGCACTGTTAAAGACTCTGTTAA
>NZ_ARYN01000001.1 GCF_002094855.1 Zunongwangia atlantica 22II14-10F7 | reverse complement strand
GCCATCGCCTGGTGATGTTCCAGGGTATCGGTAGGATCTTCCGTGGTACAAAGGGTATTGACATTCATTTTATGCAACAAGCCTCGGCAGCTGTTTTCTTGTTGCTGTAACTGATTGTTGATCTCCTGGTAGATCGAGGTGGCGTTTTTTTCATTTAAAAGTTCATCGATCCCGAAGTAGCGTTTCAGCTCTAAATGTGTCCAATGGTACAGTGGATTACGAAGGGTATGTGGCACAGTTTTGCCCCAGGCTTCGAATTTCTCCTGGTCACTGGCATTGCCGGTGATATAGTGTTCATCGATTCCCAGCGTTCGCATCGCACGCCATTTATAATGGTCGCCGCTTAGCCACACCTGGCTGATAGTATCGAACTGCATATCAGCAGCGATCTGTGCCGGTGGCAAATGATTATGGTAATCGATAATCGGTTGGTCCTTGGCATACTGATGATACAACTCCTCAGCATACGTATTCTCCAACAAAAAATTATCCGTGATAAAAGGTTTCATATTCTTATTTTAGTTGAAATTTAACCTTTTTCAAGGCCCTTTTTCCTAGTTCTTCATTTCTCTTCAGCGGACTACTACCTCCTATATAAATTTCAAAATCTCCTTTCTCAAGAGTTTCTTTTCCATCGTCATTAATAAAACTCAACATTTCTGTAGTGATCGTGAAAGTCAGTTCTTTTGACTCTCCCTTTTTAAGCTGAATATTTTTGAATGCTACTAACTCGAAATTGGGTACTCTAGAAGAAGCTTTCAGATCTTTTAAATACACCTGCACCGCTTCATCACTATCAAAATCGCCTGTATTTTTTACTGAAATATGAGCTTCTAAAGATTCATTTTTCTTTACTTTTTGTTTCGATAATTTGATTTCAGAATACTCGAAACTGGTATAACTTAATCCATAACCAAAAGGATACATAGGCGCAACATCCATGTATTTATAGGTTCTTCCTTCCATAGTGTAATCTTCGTAAGCGGGAAGATCTTCGATATTCATTGGAAAAGTGATCGGTAATCTTCCTGAAGGAGAATTTTTCCCAAAAATGATATCTGCAATAGCATTACCGCCTTCTTCACCCGGATACCAAACCATCAAAACAGCATCTGCAAGATTATGGACTTCAGCTAAATTCATTGGGCTACCACCAGTTACGATCGCAACAACCGGACGATCTTCTGCAGCTTCGCTTACTTTTCGCAAATATTCGATCTGATTTTCTGGCAAATTATAATCCATACGATCTCCAAAAGTTGGGGAAGCAATAGATTCCCCTTCCTCTCCTTCTAAAAGTCCTGAAATTCCCATCACCACAAAAGTGGCATCACTGTTACCTGCGTTAGGCGATGCCCAATCCTGCGGATTTTCGTTAGGAATATTAAGCCTGGTTCCCATTCTATATTGTAACTGGCTTTCAGGTTTTATTGCTTTTGCAATACCTTCTAATACAGTTACCATTTCAGGATTTACTCCGTGATAATTTCCTAGTAGAACTTCGATATTCGTAGCATTAGGACCAGTAATAAAATATTTTGAAAGGTTATTTTCTAAAGGCAAAACTCCGTCATTTTTAAGCAAGACGATCGATTTCCTTGCGGTTTCTCTAGCTAAAGCTCTATGTTCTTCGCTATTCATAACCTCAACACCAATCTTATTGTAAGGGTTACTTTCTTCAGCATCAAACAAGCCTAACTTAAAACGAGTTTCTAGTAATTTATGCAGGCGTTTATCGAGTAACTCTTCGGAAACCAAACCATCTTCTACCGCCTTCGCAAGGAAATTATAAGTATCGCCACAGTTTAATTCTACACCAACTTCTAAAGCTAAAGCCGCAGCGGCCTCAGGCGATTCAACTACATCATGCCCATTTACAAAATCTTGTAATGCCCAGCAATCACTAACCACATGACCATCAAAATCCCATTCTTCTCTAAGAATTTCATTAACAAGTCTATTATTGGCACAGCAAGGTTCACCATTAGTACTATTATAGGCACACATAATGGTTTCTACATTCGCATCGACCAAGGTTTTAAATGCCGGCAAATAGGTTTCCCAAAGATCCTTCTCGCTAACATCTGCATTAAATTCATGTCTTAATTTCTCTGGACCACTATGTACCGCGTAATGTTTTGCGGCAGCAGCTGTTTTTAGATACTTTTCATTATCGCCTTGTAGTCCTTTTACGAAAGCTTCCCCTAATCTGGAAGTTAAAAATGGATCTTCGCCATAGGTTTCTTGTCCTCTACCCCAACGTGGATCTCTAAAAATATTTACGTTAGGTGTCCAAAAAGTCAGCCCGCTATATTGCCTGTGATAACCATGTTTAACTGCATTATTAAAATTCGCACGAGCTTCATCTGAAACTGCTGTTGCTACTTTTAAAATCAATTCTTCATCGAAAGTTGCTCCCATACCAATGGCTTGTGGAAAAACTGTTGCAACGCCAGATCTACCAAGGCCATGTAAAGCTTCGTTCCACCAGTTATACGCAGGAATTCCAAGCCTGTCAATCGCCGGACTCGCATGTAACATTTGCAATGCCTTCTCCTCTAAAGTTAGCCTACCTATCAAATCGTCGATACGCTTATCCATGGATAAATCAGCATTGTAAAAATCGTATTTAGATCTATCGATTTTCGATTCCTGAGCATGGATTTTCCAGCTAAATAAAGCCATTAAAATCAATGCAAACAACCAACTATCATTTTTCATTATTAATAATATTTCACCGGTAATTTTAACATAAACCGATTATTATACTGAATTAACAAATAAAGCATAAAATCGAAATAAAAACAACCGATTGCGTAAAATATTTTTTTAATAGCCAATTTTTATATACTTTTCAGTCCGCAATCGTTTGTTTAGATAATTCGACTTTAAAAATGAAAAAAATACTATTTAGCCTCCTTTTTGTCCTGATAAGCAGCTATGCTGTTTGCCAGAATCCTTATGATTTATGGCTTCAATACGACAAAATTGAAGATAAAACGCTTCTCGACTCCTATAAAAAGCAGGTTTCGAATGTCTATTTAAACCTGAATTCGCCCACCGGAGATATAATTAAAGAAGAAATTGAAAAGTCATTTAAAGGCTTGCTGAACATTGAGCCAAAATTCGATACTAAAACGCCTAATCTTATTATTTCTACCCTGGACAAACTTGATCCATCTCTTAAAAAAAAGCTGTCTAAAACTTCCAATATTAATGATGAAGGCTATGTAATTCAGCATATTTCAGAAAAAGGAGAATCAAAGCTTATACTTTCAGCTAAAACAGAAAAAGGCTTATTGTATGGTGTTTTCAACTTTATAAAGCAGATACAATTGCATAAAGATTTGTCTAAATTGGCAATTGTAGATTCTCCAAAAATTCAGAAAAGAGTTTTAAACCATTGGGATAATTTGGATCGCAGCGTAGAGCGTGGTTATGCCGGATTCTCGATCTGGGATTGGTATTTATTGCCAGAATTGATCAAACAGGAATATATTGACTACGCCCGTGCGAATGCCTCTATTGGAATTAACGGTACGGTACTCACCAATGTAAACTCCAATGCTTTAGTGCTAAGCCCGCGATATATTCAGAAATTAAAAGCCTTAGCCAATGTTTTTAGACCTTACGGTATCCAGGTGTATCTAACTGCTCGATTTTCTGCACCAATAGAAACGGGTGATCTGGAAACAGCAGATCCTCTTAATGCCGAAGTAAAGCAATGGTGGAAAGATAAAGCTCAAGAAATTTATGCTGAAATTCCCGATTTTGGTGGTTTTTTAGTAAAAGCTAATTCTGAAGGACAGCCTGGCCCCAACAATTATGGCAGATCTCATGTAGACGGTGCCAATATGCTTGCTGAAGCGGTTGCTCCTTACGATGGAATTATCATGTGGCGTGCTTTTGTTTATTCTGAAGAAAAACCTGAAGACCGCGCAAAACAAGCCTATTCTGAATTTAAACCTTTCGACGGAAAATTTAAGGATAATGTTTTGGTTCAGGTTAAAAATGGCGCGATCGACTTTCAGCCAAGGGAACCTTTTCATCCTTTGTTTGGCGCTATGCCAGATACACCTTTAATGATGGAATTCCAGATCACCCAAGAATATCTTGGCGGCATGTCTCATTTAGTGTTTTTACCTAAACTTTTTGAAGAAGTTTTGGAAGAAGACACTTATACACAAGGAGAAGGAAGTACAGTTGGTAAAATAATCGATGGGCAGTTAAGCAATAAAAAACTTACGGGAATGGCCGGTGTCGCAAATATAGGAACAGCCAAAAACTGGACGGGACATCAATTTGGACAAGCTAACTGGTATGGCTTTGGAAGACTCGCCTGGAACCCTGAAACAAGCGCCGAAAGTATCGTAAAAGACTGGCTAAAAATGACCTTTTCTAATAAAACCGATTTTGTAGATCCTATGAGCAAATTATTGCTCGATTCTAGAGAAGCTGTGGTTAATTATATGACTCCGCTTGGATTGCACCACATTATGGCGGCAGGGCATCACCAGGGACCTGGCCCATGGGTTAAAGATATGCCACGACCAGACTGGACTTCTGTTTATTATCATAAAGCAGACGAAAACGGAATTGGTTTCGATAGAACTTCTAGCGGTAGTAATGCATTAGAACAATACGCTCCAGAAATTCAGAAAAAATATAGTGATCCGGCAACGACACCAGATAAATATTTGCTTTGGTTTCATCACTTGCCATGGAATTATAAAATGAAAAGTGGAAAAACACTGTGGTACGAAATTGCAGCGCACTATCAAAAAGGAGTAGAACAGGTAGAAGACATGCAAAAAACCTGGCAAAAAATGCAGCAATATGTAGATCCACAGGTTTTTAAAGAAACAAATATGCTTTTAGATATTCAGCTTAAAGAAGCAAAACAATGGCGAAATGCCTGCCTGCTTTACTTTCAGCAATTTTCTAAAATGGATCTCCCAGATCTTATTCCAGAAATCACAAAAGACTTAGACTATTATAAATCATTGGAAACTCCTTATGCTCCAGGCATAAGACCTTCCTGGAATTAAAAATTATATGAACTCAAATTTAACCGCAATAGTAACCGGAGGAAATGCCGGCCTGGGATTCGCAACAGCTAAAAAACTTTGCGATGAAGGGATTACGACCTACGTGATTGGTCGAAACAAAGAAAAAACTCTAAATGCCTGCGCCGAAATTGGTGAAAAAGCGAAGCCATTTATTTTAGATCTTACTGAATTAGATAAAATTCCGGCTGCAATTACTGAAATTGCAAAAGAAGCCGGGAAGATCGATATCCTGGTGAACAACGCCGGAATCAATATGAAAAAAGAATTTCTGGAAGTTGAAAATGAAGAATTTCAGAAGATACTTCATACCAACGTTACCAGCGTTTTTGCCATGAGTAGAGAAGTCGCCAAAGTGATGAAAGAAAATGCTAAAGGAAGCATTATTAACATTAGTTCTATGGCGGCGCAATATGGAATTCCGCATGTAATTGCCTATTCTGCCAGTAAAACCGCTATCGAAGGAATGACCAGAGCTATGGCCGTAGATCTTGCCAAATTTGGCATTCGGGTAAATTGTGTCGCGCCGGGCTTCATTAAAACAAATATGTCTAGCAAAGCCTTAGACAGCGATCCAGAACGTAAAAATAAAGTATTGGGAAGAACGCCAATGGGAAAATTAGGCGAACCAGCAGATGTTGGTGATGCCGTTTTCTATTACGCTACAGATCTTTCTAAATTCACCACAGGAACAGTACTTCCTATCGACGGTGGTAATTCAATTGGATTTTAAATATGCAAACCAGGATCATTAAAACCATGCGTTGGTATGGTGAACGAGATGTGTTAAGCCTGCAAGACTTAAAACAAGCCGGCATAACTGGCATTGTCACTGCTTTGCATCACATTCCGGTAGGCGAAATTTGGAGCAAAAATGAGATTCAAAAAACAAAGCAAAAAATAGAGAATCTTGGCATGAAGTGGGAAGTGGTAGAAAGCTTACCAGTTCACGAAAACATAAAAAAAAGAACAGGTAATTATAAAGAATTGATCGCCAATTATATCGAAAGTCTTAAAAATCTGGCCGCTCTTGATATTAAAGTGATCACCTATAATTTTATGCCGGTTTTGGATTGGGTGAGAACAGATCATAATTTTAAAAATGCTGAAGGAGCTGAAGTGCTTAAATACGATCCGGTAAAATTCAGAGTTTTTGACCTGTTTTTGCTGAAAAGGCCTAATGCTGAAAATGATTATACTGAAGCACAATTTTTGGAAGCTAAAGAGAAATTTGATTCCACTTCCGAAGAAGAATTAAAAGTTCTTTCTAATAGCGTAATGCTGGGACTTCCCGGAAGCACTGTAGATTTTACTGAAAAGGATCTGCTAGATCAATTGGAAGGCTATAAAGAAATTACAGATGATATTCTTCGCGAGAACCTGATCTATTTTCTAAGCGAAATTTGTCCTGCAGTTGAAGATTTAGGCATTAAAATGGCGATTCATCCAGATGATCCACCATTTTCTGTACTCGGTTTACCACGTGTGGTTAGCAAAGCAAGTGATCTTGAATATATTTTTAAAAATGTAGCGTCTAAAGCGAATGGTTTATGCTATTGCACCGGTTCGCTTGGTGCACAACCCGATAACGATTTAGTCGATATTTTTGAAACTTATAAAGATCGCGTACATTTTCTTCATCTTAGAAATGTAAGTAAAAAAAGTGATGGTGTTTTTATGGAATCTGATCATTTAAATGGCGATGTTCCCATGAAGAAAATTATGCAGCTTATTATTGAACATACCAGTTCCGCAGGAATAAAAATCCCGATGCGACCAGATCACGGCTATTTACATTCGTTTGAAAAAGAAAAGCCATACTATGCTGGTTACTCATTTATAGGAAGATTAAAAGGATTAGCAGAATTAACCGGACTAGAACTTGGTTTACAAAATACAACATCATGAAAAAACAACTATGCTATATGCTAATATTGGTGCTTTTTGGCGTCGTTTCTTGCAAAGATGGCAAAAAGGAAAGCAAAGAAATAGCCACCAAAGAAACCAATGAACAGAAAGGTCTTAAAGATTATTTTGCTGAAGATTTTCATATGGGTGTAGCAGTTTCACCTGTCTCGTTTGAAGGAGAATCGAAAGATCTGATCTTAGCCGAATACAACAGCCTTACCCCTGAAAATGTGATGAAAATGGGTGTTATTCATCCAAAAAAAGATGAATTTAATTGGGAACCTGCAGATAAAATCGTGGCTTTTGCCCAGGAAAATAATCTAAAAGTTCGCGGTCACGCGCTGGTTTGGCATCAGCAAACCGGGAACTGGATCTTTAAAGATGAAGCCGGAAATGATGTGAGTCGCGAAGTTTTATTAGACCGAATGAAAGCTCATATCGACTCGGTTGTTGGGCGATACAAAGGAAAAATTTATGCCTGGGATGTGGTAAATGAAGCCATGGATGATAATCCAGACAATTTTTTAAGAGATTCAAAATGGCTAGAGATTATTGGTGATGATTTTCTTACTAAAGCTTTTGAATTTGCTCATGAAGCAGATCCAGAAGCGAAGCTTTTTTATAACGATTACAACATTATAATTCCAGAAAAAAGAGATCGCGTCTTAAAACTTATCGCTAAATTAAAGGAAGAAGATGCGCCGATAGACGGCATTGGAATACAAGGCCATTGGTCTATTTTTAGTCCTAGTGAGGAGGAATTGAGAAAGGCTTTAAAAATGTACAGTGAAACAGGTTTGGATGTACAAATAACCGAGTTGGATGTTTCTCTTTATAAATGGGAGAAAGAACAGCGGGAACGATGCCCAGACGAATCTGACGAGTTTACTGAAGAGCGTAAACTTGCGCAGATAGAAGCTTACCAAAAGTTCTTTAAGGTGTTTAGAGAATACAAAGAGGAACTTACCGGAA
Organism: Zunongwangia atlantica 22II14-10F7; assembly: GCF_002094855.1. Classification (GTDB taxonomy): domain Bacteria; phylum Bacteroidota; class Bacteroidia; order Flavobacteriales; family Flavobacteriaceae; genus Zunongwangia; species Zunongwangia atlantica. Next base: position 542,114 of record NZ_ARYN01000001.1, on the reverse strand, counting down.
TTACCTTTTGGAATATCTCAGATCGCAACACATGGTTAGATCGATATCCTGTAGAAGGAAGAAAAAATTACCCACTATTATTTGATGAAAATTACAAAAGAAAACAAGTTTATGACTCCATTATCCAATTCAGTAAAAAATAAATCGCAGCTGATTTTTGCGATTTTCGCCTTGTTGGGCTTCAATATGCTTGGGCAGGAAAATATTGTTTCCAGCACCGCTGGAAACGGCAGTTTTGGTCTTGTAACAGCAAGCCACACTGCAAATTTAGTATTAGATGATTCAGATTTTGAAGGTGTTACCATTGCAGCAGAAAACTTTCAAAAAGATATTGAACGTGTTACCGGTAAATTACCAGAATTACTTTCCGAAGAAAATTCCGAAGTAAAAAAACACGGAAATGTAATTATTGGAACGCTAGGAAAAAATACGATGATCGATAGTTTGGTACAGCATCAAAACATCGATGTATCCAAGATCGAAGGAAAATGGGAAGCCTATACCATTAAAAAATCTGGTGAAAATCTATTGATTATTGGTAGCGATAAGCGCGGGACTATTTTTGGTATCTACGAACTTTCTAAGCAAATTGGCGTTTCTCCCTGGTATTGGTGGGCAGATGTTCCTGTAAAAAAATCGAATGAATTATACATTGCTAAAAATGGAGTTACCAGTACAGGACCTAAAGTTCAGTATCGTGGGATATTTATTAATGATGAAGCTCCTGCTCTATCCACATGGGTAACCGAAAATTATGGCAAATTTAATCATGAATTTTACGAGCCTGTTTTTGAACTTATTTTGCGTTTAAAAGGAAATTATATGTGGCCTGCCATGTGGGGAAAAGCTTTCTATGACGATGATCCTGCAAATGGTGTTTTAGCTGATAAGTACGGAATCGTTATGGGAACTTCGCATCACGAACCATTAGCCCGTGCGCAGGCCGAATGGGGACGATACGGTAGTGGCGAGTGGAACTACGAAACCAATGAGGATACTTTAAAAAGTTTTTGGCGCAAAGGAATCGAGCGTATGGGCGATCGCGAAACTCTAGTTACGATCGGGATGCGTGGTGATGGTGACGAACCAATGACCGAAGGCACTGCGATTAGCTTACTCGAGCGTATTGTTAAAGATCAGCGAGAGATCATTAGCGATGTGACTCAAAAACCAACTGAGGAAACTCCGCAGGTTTGGGCGCTTTACAAAGAAGTTCAGGATTATTATGACCAGGGAATGCGCGTACCAGATGACGTAACCCTTTTACTGGCCGATGATAACTGGGGAAATATTAGAAAACTCCCAAAACTTGCCGATAGTACAAGAAGCGGCGGTTACGGGATCTATTATCACTTCGATTATGTTGGTGGTCCAAGAAGTTATAAATGGATAAATACGACTCAAATTTCCAGAGTTTACGAGCAGATGTCACTTGCTTACGATTATCACGCCCGCAAGGTTTGGATCACTAATGTTGGTGACCTTAAGCCCATGGAATATCCTATTAGCTTCTTTTTAGATTATGCATGGAATCCTGAAGACTTCAGCGTTGAAGACCTAAAATCTTATCCAGAACAATGGGCGACCTCTCAATTTGGAGAAGAATATGCTGCTGAAATTGCCGAATTACTTCAGAAGTATACAACTTACAATAGCCGAAGAAAACCAGAATTACTTTCTGAAGAAACCTATAGTTTGACGCAATTTAATGAAGCTGAAGAAATTCTTAGCGATTTTAACGAATTGGAGAAAAAAGCAGATGAAATTGGAGAGAAGCTAGATTCTAAATATCAATCGGCTTACTTTCAATTGGTGCTACATCCGGTAAAAGCTTCAGCAAATCTAAATAGAATGTATATCGCGCTGGCAAAAAATAAGCTGTATGCTGAACAACAGCGCAACACGACCAACAAATACGCAGAAAAGGTTTCAGAATACTTTGAGAAAGATGAAGAAATCACCGACGCTTATCATGCAATTGAAGATGGGAAGTGGAATCACATGATCTTTCAGCCACATATTGGATTTACATCCTGGTTTGATCCAAAACAAAATATTAAGCCAGAAACCAGTCAGATCGATATTCCAGAAGAAGCTGGTTTAGGTATAGCGATCGCAAATAGCGAAGATTATTATCCAAAAAGTTCAAATCTTAGCTTACCGATATTCGATAAAAACAACGCAAAATCTTCTGTTGAAATTTTTAACCGAGGAAAAGAGGAATTAGAGATCAAGATCAAAAAACTTCCTAAATGGCTAAAGGTTTCAAAAACTAAAGCTGAAATTAGCGAATCTGAGCACTTATTTTTTGAATTAGTTTCTGAAAAATTACCCGCTAATACCACTAAGGAAAGCTTTATAATTCAATCTGATGATGATAAAGTTGAAATTCAAGTTACTTATCAGCCATTCGATTTTAAAACTGAAGGTTTTGTAGCTAAAAATGGTATCATTAGCATTCCTGCGAACAAATATCAGGAAAATAATGGCTGGGAAATGATCCCAGATCTGGGGAAAAGAGATATTGCCTTAAGACCTGAGAATAGTTTTACCCAAGAAGCTTCAGAAAATGCAAGCTTAAGTTATCAATTCTCGATCAAAGAAGATACTAAAGCTAAAATGAGCTTTTTGATCTCTCCAAGTTTAGACTTTCTTGATAATGGCGGACTAAAATTTGCTTATTCCATCGATGGTGGTGACCTAAAAACACTTAATTTACTAAAAGACACCAAAGATAACTGGGGAACATCTGTAAGTAATAATGTGACTGAAATAATTGAAGAATTAAACCTTGAAAAAGGAGCACATACTCTTAAAGTTTACGCTATAGATCCGGGAATTGTGCTGCAAAATATCATCATTGAAACCGATAGCGCTACACCATTAAATACGTATTTGGCGCCAACAGAATAATTGTAACTTCCATACAATTAATTTAGTTTGATTACAGTAGAATGCCGGGGTGGTTCCCGGCTTTTTTTATGTATTTATTCAATTTGCACTTCTATTTCTATATCAATAGATTTCTGTTTACTTCAAAATAAGCACCACTTAAATCCAAGCAACAGTTGCCATGTAATTGTTTATCCTATAATTATCAATTAAAATAGCTAATATTGACCTGTACACAGTAGACTTTTTTTGAAATAATAGGAAGAAGTCTTGTTACTTCGATTTTCTTAAAAGCATATATTCTAGCTTTAGAAAACATCTCCAAAACTTCAAATCTTAGCTACAATTGGCGTTTTTGAAAGTCTGAAAGAGGAAATAATCTTAGCCTAAAATCAACAGAAATAGAATAAGTAAGTCCTAAAAAATTCAGAAGTAAACTACCTGGGGCAAGCCCACGAGGCATTCACTAGAAACAATCTTTTAATTTCGAGGCAAGCCTCGGAGTATTACACCCTTTGACGGTGCCAATAAAAGCTTATAATTTTATCGAAATTCAGTAAATAATAAGCAAAAAAAAGAGAGCTTTAAAAGCTCTCTTTTTCTAATCTAAATGCTAATTCAATTTTACTGGTAACCAGGGTTTTGGTAGGCACTTTTTTCAGCATCTGACACATCTAAGTTATCTATCTGACCTCTGGGAATAGGTCTTAGATAGTGATATGGTTCTATATTTCTTGTTGTCACTGTTGGTGAATGATCTGATGCATCGTTACCTCCGATTTCATAAGATCCTGCGATCTCATTCCATTTTTGGGTACGAACAAGATCATACCAACGATAACCTTCTCCATAATATTCACGAGAACGTTCAGCTAAAATATAATCGATATCTATATCTGTTGGCGTAGCCGCAACTAATGCCGCACTATTATCCTCGATACGCTCTTCCTGCTCGCCATTATCATAGCACCATTTACCTGCGCGCTCACGAATTACATTAATAAGATCGTAAGCAGAATAACTTCCAGAAGCACCTTTTACAGCAGCCTCAGCAGCTAAAAAATAGAACTCTGAAAACTTCGCAATTGGGAAAGGACGAGTTAAAGCTCCGTTAGGAGAACCTAGTCCGCCACCATTATCGGTACGATACGTACCCAATTTCCAAAGTCCTGGGTAGAATCTTCTATTGATCTCGTCTGGATTGATTACATAGTCTGATCTTCCAGGAAGTTCGCCTCCACCAATGTTCCCACCATTTACGTAGGTAACATTGTCGTTATGTTCATCTAAGAATGAAACTACAGCATCACCAGGAGCGATTTCCATTCCGTTTGCTGCTGTAATTGTAGCTTCTGGAGCACCACCTTTATCCCAGTTTCCTCTATAGCTGGTTACAAATGTCGCATCGTAACGAGAATCCAGTTCTTTTTCAGCAAAAGTTTCGGTTAACACTCCAATAGGCGGCGCCATTCTTGTCCATGGTCTACCATAGCTCTGCGCAGCTTCTCTTTGGACCGCAGCAACCCCGTCTACACTAATTGTTGTATAATTAGAAGTTACCATCCAAACTGCTGCATTTGCACTTCCTTCTGGGCCACTATATCCTAAGTTCGCCCCATTATATAATTGGCTTTCTTCTGTACGATCTGCATAAAGCATCATTTCAGCATGGCGATCGTTAGTAGCTACATGCACATCATAGAAACAATCCAATAAACGATATGGGCCAGGATTTTCAATTCCTTCAACCGCAAGATCGTAAGCTCTTTGATAATAATACGAAGGATCGTTACCATCTGGATCTGTTCTTGGCGCTTCTGGATAAGTAGGAATATTATTTGGATTCTCTAACCACCAGGCGTAAGTTAAATATGCTTTTGAAAGGAATAATCTAGCAACGTTTTTAGTCACCGCTCCAGTTAATCTAGGATTATCTGGCAAATCTGCTACAGCTCTTTCTAGATCTGGTAAGATAGCTTTAGTATAAACTTCAGGTACTGTATTACGCGTAGAAGTTCTTACTGCAGAACTGTTGAAGGCTAATTCACCAGATCCAAGATCTAATGGTACTCCCCCATAATTTTGAACAAGTAGAAAGTAATTGAACGCACGGAAGAACCTTGCCTCTCCAATTAGTGAGTTATCCAGCCCAACGGCTTCAGCATTTTCTATGATTCCACTAGCTGTATTTATTGCAGGGAAAGAATTCCCCCATACAACACTAACAGAAAATCCACTTTCTGAACTTAAATTTCCCTGCCCTGCAAGGTCCAGATCAAAAAAGTTGTTATTTGCACTTTGGGCGGCAACATATTCATCTGTTCCTGTTTCAGTAAGGTTTAAATAATATGCAAACCCAAAAACGTTACGCATATTTTGATATAAATAAGTTAATCCTCCCTGAACTCCAAGTTCTGTTGTAAAAAATTCTGGAGTAAAAACACCCCTAGTCTCTTCTTGTAATATATCGTCTGTACAAGATTTTAATCCGAATACCGAAACCAGTGAAAATATGGCTATAGGTATAATTCTAAATTTTCTCATATTTTCTTTTTAAAATGAAATGTTTAAGCCTATCAAATAATTACGTGTCGATGGAATATTGGTTCCAATGGTTGGAATACCTCTGGAAATATTACCAGTATTAACCGCTACATTCTGACGATTCCCGTTACCATCCACTCCCGAGTTTGTAATTTCAGGATCTAAACCAGATTCGTCATGAAAAGGTGAAAAAAGTACTAATGGGTTTTGTGCAGAAGCATAAACTCTTAATCTATTAATTCCCAAATCATCTATAAAATCCTGTTCAAAATTATATCCCAAAGTAAGTGAACGGATCTTTAGATAAGAACCATCAAAATACCCCAAAGTACTTGCGTATTTTTGGTTATCACCACTCTGAATTCCACCTGGTGCAGGATATTTGGCATCTGTATTTGTAGGCGTCCAATAATCAACATCTACATTATTTTGTCTTCCTGTTAATAAATTTAGATAACTACTAGATGAATATAATGTACTTACCAAAGTTCCTCCAGATTGAAAAGTCCCTACTATACTTAGATCAATATTTTTGTAAGCTAAGCGAGTATTAAATCCACCTTGAAAGTCTGGTGTTGGATCGATGATCTTTCTATCCTCTGCTCCTATTGGTCTTACTGGCGAACCATCTGCATTATACTCTCCTGTATATCTTACTTTAATCATTCCAGCAGCACTACCTCCTGGTTCATATTGTTGTAGATATTGGAAATCTGGATCTGATTCATTCCAAAGTCCAATTCTTTCGTAATCGTAGATCACATTAATTGGTGATCCCACAAACCAAAGGTTTCCTTCGTCTCTTAATTGTCCTGAAGCCAGAGCGGTAATCTCATTTTGGTTACTGTAAAAGTTAATACCAGCATCCCATGTAAATCCATCTGGATTATCGATAATGGTACCGTTTAAAGAAACTTCGAATCCTTTATTCTGGGTTGCACCAATATTACTAGTTACGTTCCCAACCCCTGAAGAAGATGGTAATCCAAGAGTATATAATATATCATTCGTTTTAGTTATATAATATTCTAAAGTACCAGATAAGCGATTATTAAATAATCCAAAATCAAGACCATAATTGTAGGTTTGTGAAAATTCCCATCCCAGGTTTGCATTTGGTAATTGATTAACATAATATCCCGTAGCAAACGTACTTCCGAAGTTATAATTTACGGTGCTTAATCTACCCTGTACAGAGTACGGCGCAATCGCCTGGTTTGATGTTTCTCCATAACCCGCACGGAATTTTAATAGATTCAACCATTCTACATTATCCATAAAGGCTTCATTTCCTATATTCCAACCTACTGAAACCGCAGGATAAGTAACCCATTTGTTTCCTGGCGCTAACCTAGAAGAACCATCACTACGTAAAGTAGCCGTCATTAAATAACGATTATCGTATTGATACATCACCCTTCCCATATAAGACAATAATCCAGTTGCAGAATATCCAGTACCATAGTTAGTTATATCTTCTGAAAGTGCAGAATCTAAGTTATACCACAAAGATGATTCATCTGGTATATTTTGAGCCGTTAATCCTATGTTATCGAACTCGGTATTTTGCGATGAAAATAATCCTACAAAATTAACTTTATGCTTCTCTGCAAATGTTCTGTCATATAAAATTTGGTTTTCAATTACATAATCTCTGGTAATCGAACTATTGTAACTCGCTGATGATGGGTTTTGTTCATTATAGTTAAAAACTCCACGTCCTGTAAAATTACCATCTCTTGCTGTTCTAAAATTAAGACCAAGATTTAAACGATATTTTAAGCCTTCAATCCACGGAATTTTAACTTCTGCGTAAACGTTATTGTAAGAACCATAATCTAACTGTTCATTTTTTCGACCATCCCCAATACGATTAATTTCATTTTCAGTAGGAATCCATAGGTTATCAGCCTGAGTTTGCAGACGAACCGACTCTAAGAAATTTCCGTTTTCATCATACGGACTTAAAAGTGGTGAGGCTGCTAAAGCTCCAAAAACACCGGCAATACTACTGGTTTTATTAAAATTCATTACTGAATTTATTCCGAAGCTAAATAGTTCACCTACTTCCTGATCTACCTGTGCACGTAATGAGTATCTTTGAAAAGAATCCCCTGGCACAACCGAAGTTTCTTTAAAGTATCCCATTCCCACATTATAAGAGCCTTTTTCAGATCCTCCTTTTACACTTACATCATGAGTTGTTTGGAGACCTGTTCCGTAAATAAGATCCTGCCAATCTGTATCGTTTGCGAGATCTTCATCGCCACCTAAATCATATATTGGTGTGCCACCCTGATTTGGATGCGCTGCAACATCTGCACGTAATTGTGTAAGTTGCGCTGCGTTCATCATAGGATATTTAGAAAACACATCCTTAACAGCATAATAGGTATTATATGAAAATGTTGCCTTTTGACCCTGCCTACCAGATTTTGTAGTAATAAGTATTACCCCATTCGCACCTCTGGAGCCATAAATAGCTGTAGCTGATGCATCTTTTAAAATATCCAGACTCTCAATATCATTAGGACTAATATCACTTAAGCCCCCAGAAAAGGGAATACCATTAAGCACCACTAAAGGGTCGTTGTTACCAGATAGAGATCGAGTACCACGAATACGAACCTGTGGTGATGCTCCTGGCCTTGTACTATTAGTAGAAATGTTTACACCCGCAGCACGACCAATCAATGCATCCTGAAAATTCGCAGTTTTTACTTCATTAAGCTCTTCTCCTTTTACAGAAACTACAGAACCTGTTACAGATTCTCTACTTTGTGTTCCGTAACCTACAACAACAACTTCAGATAAGGCTTCAGTATCATCTTCCATGGTCACATTAATTTGTGTACGACCATTTACTTTAATATCCTGACTTTGATAGCCCATGAAGCTATAGCTAAGCGTAGCATCTGAAGGTACATTCTCTAAAGTATAGTTTCCATCAAAATTTGTGGTTGTTCCCTGACTGGTCCCCACGATAAAAACATTTACTCCTGGCAATGGTAATCCTTCAGCATCAACCACTTCTCCACTTACTGTAAGATTCTGCGCATAACCGCTAGCGAAAATCAACAAAAAGAGTAGAATCGAAAATTTAGGCTTGACACCTAATTTCCTCACATAGTTAGAAATATTTTCCTCCATATTAGTAAATTTTAAATTAAAAGATTTAAATCATAATAGAATGATAAAAATTGTTAGGTTAATTTTTCGATATGATAAATATATTATAAAAATACTAATTACGAAATCGGTTGCGTTAAAATTTATATTCAAAATGACTATAAGTAAAATATACGCAATTTAAAATACTGAAATACAATAGATTAAAAATATATAAGTTTTTATAGAAAAAATAAAAATCTAACTTAACAATTCATTAAAAACCCAACTAACCGAAGCCTTATTTTTAAAAAATACACTTACTTAAAAGTAAATTATAACTAATTAAAGTTAAATTTTACGAATACCTCAATTATAAATGTAAATATTACGTATAAAATATTACGCAATCGATTGTCTTTTAAAACTCAAGGCTTGTTTAAAAATTGAAAGAAGAATATCAAGAAGTAAAAAATATAAGCATTTCGCTTAATCCAAATTCAACTTCTTAACAACAAATTGCTGAAGTAGGTAAAGTAGGTATCCATATAAAATACCAAATAAAGCACCTATAAGAATATCGCCGGGATAGTGTACTCCCAAATAAACACGGCTATAAGCTACGATGGCAGCCCAGCACAAAAGAAACCAAATCATTTTAGGTATCTTTTTTATAAAAACAGATCCTAAAAAAATTGCCACTGCAAAAGTACTTGATGCATGTGCCGAGTAGAAGCCATATTTACCACATCGCTCGGCTACGATTCTGGCAAACTCTGTTACACCATCTTGCCTACAAGGGCGAGGGCGCATGAAGAAGTCTTTAAAGACATTAGACATCTGGTCGGTACAGGTAATTAACAGTGCGATACAAACCATTGTGGCTACACTGTACTTCCAACCAAATTTTTTGAATAAAAGAAATAATAATAAAGCATAAAGTGGGATCGCCATCCATTTATCACTGATAATGATCCACATCCAATCCCAGGACTCAGAACCAAGATTGTTTAAATAAAGAAATAATTTATGGTCTAGTTCTATTAATTCTTTCATGCTTTACTAGATAACCCCAATTGGGTTTTATAATTTAATCTTCCTCGTACCGGGCTACTTCACGATCATAAAACTCGTTAGCCTGCTGAATTAAACTTTCGGCTTCATTAGCCAGTTCTTCTTCATCAGACTTGTCAAAATCTTCTAGCCATTCTACCTCATCATTTTCAAGGTTAATGATGAATCGAGGAAATTCTGTATGAACTACAAAAATCGCATCTGAATAATCGGTATTATCACCCAATAAAAATTTAGGAAATTCCATTGTATATATTTTTAAACTGTTTTGTTACTAATTTCGTTCGGTTTATTTGCAATCAGCTTATTGCTTAAATAATTGAATCTAAAATACAACATTAATGCTGAAGCTGTTAATCCAGCCAGAAGTCCCATCCAGATTCCCATACTTCCCATGTTTCCAGCTTTACCAAAGTACCAGGATACCGGGAAACCAATAATCCAATACGCAACAAAGCAAATGGCTGTGGGAACTTTTACATCCTGCAAACCTCTTAAAGCCCCTAAAATTACTACCTGCATCCCATCACTTAATTGAAACAATGCTGCTACAATTAACAATTGCGCCGATAAAAGTACCACTTCTACATTGTCGATATAAAAAGTGGGGAGCCAGTCTTTAAGTAAAATAAAGCCTACTGCGAATATAGCTTCAATAATAAAAACTAAAAGAAACACAGACATCGCGATTCGTCGTAATTCTTTATAATGATGCAATCCTTTTTGATTTCCTACCCGAATGGTTGCAGTTACTCCCAAACCAACTGCGATCATAAACGTCATCGATGCCAGATTTAAAGCAATTTGATTTGCTGCCTGCGGATTGGTTCCTAAAAGTCCGGCCAAAAATACCGTAGCGGTAAAAATCGCAACTTCGAAGAACATTTGTAGCGCGGTTGGAAAACCAAGATTCAGAATTTTTTTGAAAATATCGGTTTTAAACAACTCTTTTTTAGACCAAACAAAATAAGGCTTAAACTTAGATTTTCGCCTTAAGATCTCCCATATAAACCAAAGCATAAAGAATCTGGAAATTAAGGTTCCAATTGCCGCGCCTTCTAAACCTAGCTCTGGAAAAACCCAAATTCCGTAAATCAATATATAGTTGAAAAATACATTTACAACATTCGATAATATGGTAGCGTACATCGAATATTTAGTTTGTGATAATCCATCTGCAAATTGTTTATAAGCCTGGAATATCATTAAAGGAAGCATCGAAAAAGCTACAATTTCGAGATAAGGTATCGCATATTCTACAACTTCGGGTGGTTGATCAAGGTAATATAAAAGTGGTTTTGCCAGTAAAAGCAACAGAAAAAGAAGAATTCCGTTTATTCCGCAGAGAATAATCCCGTGATGAAAATAACTTCTCCCCTTTTCGATATCTCCAGATCCATCAGCTTCAGCAATAAGCGGTGTAATTGCAAAAGAAAATCCAATTCCCAAAGAAAGTGCTATAAAAACAAGGCTGTTCCCTAAAGAAACCGCAGCAAGTGGCGCAGCACCTAAGCGCCCAACCATTAAATTATCGGCTAAACCAACAAGCACGTGCCCTAATTGCCCCAACATAACCGGATAGGCAATGTTAAGGTTTTTCCTGAATTCTTTTGTGTAGTCTGAAAGTTGCAAAACCAAAAAATTTAGTGCGCAAAGATAATGGCTTTTATTTGGCTTAAGATTGATTTATCATTAAAAAATAACATCGCAAAACCTGCAATATTAGCAGAAAGCTAGTTTTGCTTCCCTAAAATCAATTCTTCATAAGATTTTGCCTTCCGAAGCTCCAGAATCCATTTCACTTCGAACTTGCCATAGCCTAAAGATTTTACTCTCTCGATCATAAAATCGCGAAGATCATCTAAAGTCATATATTCGTTAGTTGCTTCAAAGATCAATTCAATTTTATAGATATTAGGCAAAAAGAAAAAGACTTTTCTAAAGATCGATTTTGGATGTTTTTTGCCAGTAATTCTAAAAATCTTTCCGTCGCTATCACAAAATAGGTTGTCTTTTAAATATTCCTGAAAGTAGATTTCAGCATCATTATAAATGAAAGCATCCAAAAGCAAAAAGGAAGTAAGATCTTCCTCTTTGCTGAAATTTGGATTTGATATGTTTATTGCCGGAAATTTTATCAATGAATTCCGAATTACAATCCGTATTTATCTACCAGATAAATTAAAGCGGCCATACTTGCCCCACCTAGTTCTAGCTCTCTTTTATTGATCTTATCAAAAGTATCTGTAGCGGCATGATGATAATCGAAATAACGCTGAGAATCTGGTTGCAGGCCGGCCAAAACTGTCCCATCACCTTCTAACGGACCAATATCTGCACCGCCTTCTCCCTGCTGAAAAATATGCAAATAATAAGGCGTAAATAATGAAGCCCAACTTTGTAGTTTTTTAAGCTGAGTAGCATCTGCATGAAAAGTAAACCCTCTTGGTGTAAATCCGCCAGAATCACTTTCTAAGGCAAAAATATGATCTTCGCTTTTTTCTTTAGCCACCTCGGCATATTTAAGTCCGCCACGTAATCCATTTTCTTCATTCATAAAAAGCACCACGCGAATGCTTCTTTTTGGTTTGTAGCCCATTTCTTTAAAAAGACGCAACACCTCCATAGATTGTACACAACCTGCACCATCGTCGTGCGAACCATCACCTAGATCCCAGGAATCTAAATGACCACCGACCACAATATATTCATCTGGATACTGGCTACCGGTAATTTCGCCAATTACATTATAACTTTTAGCATCGGGATGTGTTTCGCAATTCATCTTAAAATATACCTTAAGATCTTTTTGCAATTTCAAAACCGAACTCAGATACTCCGCATCTTTAGTACTGATTGCTGCTGCCGGGATTTTTCGATCTTCAGGAATATCGCCATAGTACATTCCGCCGGCATGAGGATATTCATCAATTCTTAAATTCATAGATCTTACAAGCACACCTACCGCTCCATATTTCGAAGCTTCAGCCGCACCATTCCCACGTTGATCTACGGCACCGCCATAAGCTTTAAACGTATGGATATTGGTAGCATCCATTGGGCGGTTAAAAAACACGATCTTTCCTTTTATTTTTTCTTCACCAAATTTTTCGAGTTCGTCCAATCCATGAACTTCGATAACTTCAGCTTTTGTACCACCTTCAGGTGTGGCAACAGAACCACCAAGAGCACAAATATTTATAGGCGTAGAACTTCCAGGGATGGTTTCAATATAAGCATATTCACGTGCACCACGCGTCCATTTAGGAACCATCACCTCCTGTAACCAAACCTTATCTAAGCCAAGGCTATCCAGTTCTTTTTTGGTATAATCTACCGCGCGTTGTGCACTATACGATCCAGATAAACGGCCACCAATACCATTAGAAAGGTAATCTAACCAATCGTAGCTTTTGCCATTGGTTAAGGCCATATCGTAGATTGCTGCAATTTTTTCTGAATCACTTTCTACTGAAGATTGCCCAAAAACCGGCAATAATGAAAGCAATAAAATGGGTAAAAGAATTTTCTTCATTTTCGGGATAAATTTGAGCTTAAATTAACTACAAAATCATTCAAAATAAAAATTAAGTAAGCTTAAAGCTGAAATTGGAGTATTTCAGGCTTAATTTTAATTGAAGATCCTATCAAAAATAGCGCTGTGAGTCCGTTTAAAAAAGCTTTGGATTTTGTTATATTCGCAGTCTAAAAACATCGAATTTTGACTCAGGAAGAAAAAGCAGATATTATTAGAAAAGTAACCACACTTTTACAGGAAATCCCATCCTCTATGGATGTGGTTAAAAAAGGTGGAAATGAGCTTAGAAGATACGAATATCTAGCCACACACATGGTAAATAAAGCCATAGAAAAAGATGCGCTTATCGTAAGTGAGGATGGAAACGGAATTGCTATTTTGTTTAAAACGAGCAAAAAAGATGATAATTTTTGGAAGAATGCGTGGTCTGAGTTAAAACTGGTTTTTAATGTAACCGGGATAAAAAATGCCTATAAAATTTTAAAAACTCAGGATTACATTAAAAAGCAACGCCCACAGGAAGGTGAATATTTATACTGCTGGTTTTGGGGAATTCTAAAAGAATCTCGTGGCCCTGGTACCCAGGTTGGCGTTCAAATGAAAAATGAGTTTTACAGACGAGCCAAACTTTATAATTTGCCTCTTTATGCTGAAACCAGAATGCGTAAAAATGCCATCGTTTATCAAAAATTCGGATTCCAGTTATTTAACAAATGGGCTCACCCAAGTGGTGACACCATGTACTTTTTAAGATATATTCCTGAAGAAAAAAGCGAAAAGAATTAAGCTTTAAAACTTCAAATATTAGCTATAGAAAAAGCCGAATCTTGCGATTCGGCTTTTTCCTTCTTAACTAACTAAATAACCTAAACTTATGATATTTCTATCATTCTTTTAGCCTGCACTTTTGCTTCTTCTTTTTTAGGAAGCGCTATTTCTAAAACTCCGTTATTATAATTTGCAGAGATTTTAGAGTTATCTACCGTATCTGGTAAACTAAATGCTCTTTTAAAAGTGCTATAACTAAACTCTCTACGAGTATACTTTCCATTCTTTTCTGAAGTTTCTTTTTCTATTTTATCTTCAGCAGAAATGGTTAATACATCGTTATCTAATTCAATTTTAAAATCTTCTTTCGATTTTCCAGGAGCGGCAACTTCAACAATAAAATTTTCATCAGATTCGTGAATATTAACTGCAGGAATTCTTGTTCCAATATTATTCACGTTTGTAGTTCCTCCTAACCAATCTGTTTTAAACATATCATCGAATACAGATGGCAACCAATTTTCATTTCTCTTAATTAGACTCATAACTTTTATATTTTTTGTTAGACTTTGTTTCTTTTAAGAACACTTAGCTATTAGCAATTTGGATTCCAATTAAAATTTAACGCCATTTTGACAGTTTTCGATGTTTTTAACATGACTTTTTAACATGTTTAGTGCTTTTACGAGTATATTCGCTTATTATAACCTGACGAATGAAAAAACTCTTTACACGACTACTTTCATTTTTTAATGCCATTAGAAGCCGAATCGCGTTTTATCCAACGGTAATTGCGCTTTTAGGTTTTTTATTTACATTTCTTACCTTATTTCTGGAAGAACAGGGTGCTTCAGATCTTTTAAGAGAAAACTTTCCATCACTTATCGTAAACAGTGGCGACACAGCTTTAAGTGTTTTGGGTGCTATAATTACTGGATTAATCTCGATGATGGTTTTTAGTTTCTCGATGGTGATGGTTTTACTTAATCAGGCTTCTAATAATTATTCACCAAGATTGTTACCGGGATTAATTTCAGATCGAAAACATCAAACCGTTCTTGGGATTTATCTTGCTACTATTCTCTACTGTATTTTTATTATGGTTGCCATAGATCCAGATGCTTCAAAAAAAGATTTACCAGGATTTTCTGTGTTTTTAGGAATCGTTTTTACCGTGATTTGCATGGGAGCTTTTATCTATTTTATCCATACCATTTCTCAAAGCATTCAGATAAATAATATCCTGGAGCATATCCACAGGGAATCAAAAAACAGACTTTCTAAATTACTTGATAGCGAAAGAAATCAAGACGCCGAGTTTCCAGACAGCAAAGATTGGTACGAGTACAAGGCAAAGAAAAGTGGATATTTTCAGAATTTATCGATAGCCAATATGTTGGATCTTTGTGAAGAATTGCAAACCCAGTTTCATATTTTACCGGTAAAAGGTGTTTTTATTCTGAAAGGAACTCCGGTTTTTAGATCAAAGAAAGAACTAGATCCTGAAAAAATAGATGAAATTTTAGCGAATTTCAACTTTGCCCGAAAAGAACTGGTAGCCGATAATTATGTATTGGCTTTTAAACAAATTACTGAAATTATCGCCAAAGCCATGTCTCCGGGAATTAACGATCCCGGCACTGCTGTCAACGCGATTGATTATTTAACTGAATTGATGGCGCTAAGAATGCAAAAAAGAGACAGCAGTATTGTTAATCGAAACGATAAATGTCTTTTAAGGTTAAATACAGTGAATTTTGAAGATCTTATTTATAATGTTTTAGTTACGATAAGAACTTATTGTTCTCATGATCTAATTATTACACAAAAAATTGGAGTAATGTTTCACTATTTATTACAGCAGAAACAAAAAGAAAGTTATTACAAAGACATCATCCTTACTGAAGCCAGATTATTCTTTACGAGTGCTTTAGAAGCTGTCGAATCTAAAAATGACATCGATCTTATAAAAAGGTACGCTGAAAACTTAAAAATCGACCTAAAAAACAACTAATTTTAAGTTTAAACTAAAAATACCTGTTATTGGGTATTTATCCTTCAATCTATTTAGCTAATTTTATTTTCTCTCCAAACCACTGAAAATTAATGTGCTAAATAAGTACCTTCTTATTCTTTGCTTTTTTCTGGCATTTCCAGCAAATGCTTCAGAAGACGACACTCTTTTTGTAAAAGGGGTGTACACACATCATATAGTAGATTTTTTTAAGCGATTTCAGGATTGTGAGGAAAAAACTTCCGAAGAAATCATTCAGTATTACAACAATGGTGAGTTTGAAGATATGCAACCAAGCCGAATGGTAAATCTTGGTTTTACCCGCTGCAAAAATTATTTCTCTTTAACGGTAAAAAACGACCAGGCTTCAGCACAGGATTATTATTGGAGTTTTTACAACGACGGTATATTATTCACTTTATACGAGCTAAAAAACAATAAACTCATAGAAATTGGAGAAACCTCTGTTGCTCAAAAAATCGAAGAAAGGCCAACTCCAATAAGATGTCTTTCTTTTAAGGTTGAAATGCAGGCATTTGAGACTAAAACTTTAATTTTAAAAACAGAATTACAAGGACATTCTAATCTTTATTTTCCTACAGATTTTACAACTGTCGAGGATATTCTTATTTACGAAGCTAATAATTCTTTCTTGTTAGGCAGGTATTTTGGCTATTTCATCTTTACAGCACTATTCAATTTATTTCTTTTTATACTTATTAGAAGAAAGCTTTACGGCTTTATGTTTGGCTATATTTTAAGCATGATTGCCTTTAATGCTATAGAATATATGTATGATGTGCATTTGGTTCCAGATTTTATTCACAGTTTCTGGACACGTTTCCCAAAGATGTTTTTTGTGTTATTAGCCTCTTATTTTCATACCAAGGTTTTTCAATATTTCACCGCTCATAAAGAACATTTCCCAAAATGGAATTCGGTATTAAGTCTCATCAATAATTTCATATTATTTATTCTTATTCTGTTTATAATTTTAAAACTCATAATTCCAAAAAACACTTCGTTTTTAGACCAATATCGGCTTTTATTATTCCTGCTCTTTTTAATCAACTTAATGGTACTTGTGGTTAACCTTTTATACTCAGTTTACAAGAAGAACAAACAGGCCGTTTACTATATCTGCTGTAACTTTTTACTTATCCTTTCGCTGGTTTTCTATATCACCAACACTTTTCAGATAGGAGGCGCAACAATTTATATGCCGCCAGGAAACATTATAAACAGTGTTGCTTTTGAAATTTTAAGTTTAACTATTGCTTTTTTACTGAATTATAGAAAAGAGCTTAGCGAAATGAACAAAAATCTTAGCGCTGCCAAATTAAAAAGTGAAAAGCTAAGCGAAGAACTTATTGAAGTACAGGAAAATGAACGACAGATTATTGCCAGAAACCTACATGACGGCTTAGGAAATACAATGAATGCCTTACGCCTTTTGCTGGAAGCTCCCAACAAGAATGAAAAACAAATCTCGGGAACATTCAATCTTGCAAAAGATCAATTTCGCAGCTTAATTTATCAAATATCACCTAAAGAGATAGAAAATATTGGCTTGTATAAAACTATTCAGCAGGATTTAGAACTTTTTAAAAATACACCAATAGAGGTTAATCTTACCCTGCTAGGCAACGATAACACAATAGAAACCATAAAAGCAGTTAACATTTATCGAATCTTCCAGGAGCTTATCTCTAATATCATAAAACACTCTAAAGCTACGATTGTTGATATTACGCTAAATTGTGATGAAAATACCTGTAGCCTTCAGGTAGAAGATAATGGCGTGGGCTTAAAAAAAGAAGATACTAAAGGTATGGGCATAAAAAATATAAAATCCCGAGTGTCTTATCATCAGGGAATATTTCATATAGAGAATACAGAAAAAGGCATGATTAGCATTATAGAAATACCTATTTAAAATGAAAGTAATCAAAACCGTATTAGTAGATGATCATTCTTTATTTACAGAAGGATTAATGCAAATCCTCGACCCAATAGAAGACATTCAGGTTATCGCTACTTTTAGAGATGGAGAAACCATGCTTAAAAGTGACGAAATTCATAAAGCCGATGTATTGTTACTGGATATTAATCTCCCCGGAAATTCTGGAATTAGTATTGCTGAACGAATGAAACCTTATTTTGGCTCATTGAAGATCATTTGTCTTTCTATGCTTTTTGAAGAGAACATTCTTGAAAAACTGAAAGAAATAGGCGTTTCTGGTTACCTTCCAAAATTTATTCATACCAGCGAACTTATTGAAGCTATACGAAAAGCTACTAGCGGGAAAACCGTTTTTTATGAAGAAAAAGCGAAAGCGGTGAGCAATGTAAAAGTTTGGACCAGCGATTTTAAATTAACCAATCGTGAAATAGAAATTCTTCAGCTTATTAAAGATGGCAAAAGCACCAAGGAAATTTCAGAAATTCTTCACCGCAGCCAGTTTACCATCGAAACACATCGTAAGAACATGATTAGAAAATTGAATCTTAAAAATTCAAGCGGATTGCTACATTTCGCAATGAAAAATCTCCCAACCTGATTTTTAATTTTGATTCAGCAAAAAGTATACGCAAAAAAAAGGCTCCCGAACGGGAGCCGATATTGTAAGATTATCGAGTCAGTTTTTTATACTTGATTCGTTTTGGCATTACATCGCCACCAAGACGTTTCTTCTTGTTCTCTTCGTAATCAGAGAAACTACCTTCAAAGAAATATACTTGTGAATCTCCTTCAAAAGCAAGAATATGAGTACAAACTCTATCCAGGAACCAACGGTCGTGAGAGATCACTACAGCACATCCTGCAAAGTTATCTAGACCTTCTTCTAAAGCTCGAAGCGTGTTTACATCAAGGTCGTTCGTAGGCTCATCCAGTAACAATACGTTTCCTTCTTCTTTAAGCGTCATTGCTAAATGAAGTCTG
Organism: Zunongwangia atlantica 22II14-10F7; assembly: GCF_002094855.1. Lineage (GTDB taxonomy): Bacteria > Bacteroidota > Bacteroidia > Flavobacteriales > Flavobacteriaceae > Zunongwangia > Zunongwangia atlantica. The sequence goes on along the minus strand of NZ_ARYN01000001.1, from coordinate 523,232 downwards.
TTTCGTTCACCACCAGAAAGCATATTTACTTTTTTGTTCTGCTCGCTTCCGCTAAAGTTGAATCTACTCAAATACGCACGTGAATTTACCTGTCTGCCGCCCATCATGATAAGCTCCTGCTCATCACTAAAGTTTTGCCAGATGGTTTTTTCAGGATCAATATCAGCGTGGCTTTGATCTACATAAGCAATCTTTGCAGTTTCACCAACATCAAAAGTCCCTTTATCTGGTTGCTCTTCGCCCATTATCATTTTAAAGATCGTAGTCTTACCGGCACCGTTTGGACCAATAATTCCAACAATTCCTGCCTGCGGAAGACTAAAATTAAGATCTTCGTATAATAATTTATCTCCAAAAGCCTTACTTACACCGTTCGCATCGATTACGTTAGTACCTAATCTTGGACCATTAGGGATGTAAATTTCAAGCTTTTCATCCATTTGTTTTTGATCCTGGCTAAGAAGCTTGTCATAATTCTTAAGACGAGCTTTTTGCTTAGACTGGCGACCTTTTGGATTCATTTTAGCCCATTCTAATTCTCGCTCAAGTGTTTTTTGGCGTTTACTTGCCTGCTTTTGCTCTTGCGCTAAACGTTTTGATTTTTGATCTAACCACGAAGAATAATTTCCTTTCCATGGGATTCCTTCTCCTCTATCTAATTCTAAGATCCAACCGGCAACATTATCTAAGAAATAACGGTCGTGAGTTACCGCGATCACCGTTCCTTTATATTGTGCTAAGTGATGCTCTAACCAATGTACAGATTCGGCATCAAGGTGGTTGGTTGGCTCATCTAAAAGAAGTACATCTGGTTCTTTTAATAATAAACGACATAAAGCTACACGTCTTCTTTCTCCTCCAGATAATACTGAAATTTTCTTATCTGCATCTGGAGTTCTTAAAGCATCCATTGCAATTTCCAGCTTGGTATCTAACTCCCACGCATTGCTTGCATCGATCTTATCCTGAAGTTCTGCCTGCTTATCCATAAGCTTCTGCATCTTATCTGCATCTTCATAAACTTCAGGCAACCCGAACATATCGTTAATCTTGTTGTACTCATCTAAAACTGCTACAGTTTCAGCAACACCTTCTTTAACAACTTCAAGAACAGTTTTTTCTTCATCTAACTCAGGTTCCTGCTCTAAATAACCAACACTATATCCTGAAGAAAATACAACATCTCCCTGGTAATTCGTGTCACGCCCAGCAATAATCTTTAATAAGGTAGATTTACCGGAACCATTAAGACCAAGAATCCCAATTTTTGCTCCGTAGAAAAAACTTAAGTATATATTTTTTAAAACCGGTGTATTCGCAGATTTGTAGGTTTTAGTAACCCCACTCATCGAGAATATCACTTTTTTATCATCTGCCATGTAATCGTAAAATTTTTTGGTTGAATTAATACTATTAAAAATTCAGTTTAAAATCATCCAATATGACTTTAAAACCGAACAAAAATACAAATAAAGAAATACAAAATATTAGTGATCGCCTAAAAGTCGAAGTAATAGAATAAGTTGCCCGGTATGATGCGCATTATGCTCTATGACAAGCAACAACTCTCTAAGCAAAGTATGATCTTCACTATTTTTGACCGACGTATCCAGATTGTTCTGTTCATCCAGAATGTAATCTGCCAGCTGCTGTCGCTCTTTAAAGAATTTAGACTTTAACTGCTCCCATTCATTTTTACTTTCCGGAGCCTGTTTTCGATCCCAATAAGCTTCTGGCCATTTTGGCGTTTTGTATTCATCTAAGATTATATAATCCAGAATATCTTTTTGAGTATAGGTGATATGATAAAATACCTCATAAAAAGAATACGGCAAATCATATAATCTTTCTCCAATCTTATCAAAAGACACTTCCTCTAAAACCTTATCTATAGGCATAAAAGCTTCACCACCCGTAAGATGTTTTACCAATTGTGCTCTCTCCATAAATCTCTCTTCTTTTATTTATAAAATCAAATTCGGCCTTTCAGTGCATTAAAAACCCAGGAAATAGCAAAAAAACCAATTCCCACTACAGAAAAACCTATCGCGTGATCTTTATATTTTAAGACACCTAGAAGTACGATCGCTGTGGCCACTAAAAATATAATAAATGAAGCCCAGGCGAAAATGGTGTTCTTGTTTAATCCCATAAAAAATTATTTCTTACAAATATCGCATATTTTGATTAGTATTTTAAAAATGAAATAGCTTGTATTTTGTATTTTAGCCAATATTGTGAAAATTTTTAAATTATTTTTGAAAAGAATTAAGCAAATCAAGGTTAAAATTCATTTTTACTCACCATAAAATTGCTTCCAAAAAACTGTTTATATGGATATTAACTTCAATAAAAATGAAGATCATAATAAATTATTAGTTTCAGATTTAAACCATCATTTAAAGAGAGTATATCTTGGTGGTGGCGAGAAACGTATCGAAAAACATCACGCCAAAGGAAAAATGACCGCCAGAGAGCGGATAGATTTTTTACTGGATAACCCTGAAGCCGCTATCGAAATTGGTGCTTTTGCCGGCGATGGTATGTATAAAGAACACGGTGGATGCCCTAGTGGCGGCGTTGTAGTAAAAATCGGGAAGGTTTCTGGTAAACAATGTATCGTTGTCGCCAATGATGCTACCGTAAAAGCCGGTGCCTGGTTTCCTATTACGGGCAAGAAAAACCTACGTGCACAGGAAATCGCTATCGAGAATAAATTACCTATTATTTATTTGGTAGATAGTGCCGGTGTTTACTTACCAATGCAGGATGAAATATTCCCAGATAAAGAACACTTTGGAAGGATCTTTAGAAATAATGCAGTAATGAGCAGTATGGGAATTACCCAAATTGCAGCCGTTATGGGAAGTTGCGTTGCCGGTGGAGCGTATTTACCAATAATGAGTGATGAAGCTATTATTGTTGAAAAAACCGGAAGTATTTTTCTTGCCGGAAGCTACCTGGTAAAAGCAGCAATTGGCGAAACCATCGATAATGAAACCCTTGGCGGTGCAACCACGCATACAGAAATTAGTGGCGTAACAGATTATAAAGCCAAAGACGATAAAGATGCGCTTACCAAGATCCAGAATATTATGGATAAAATTGGTGATTTTGATACCGCTGGTTTTAGCCGAAAAAAAGCTGTAAAACCGAAGTTAGATCCTAACGAGATCTTCGGAATTCTACCTAAAAAGCGATCAGATCAATACGATATGACTCAAATTATTGAGCGTTTAATTGATGATTCTGAATTTGAAGAATACAAAAAAGGCTACGGCGAAACAATTATCACCGGCTATGCAAGAATCGATGGTTGGGCCGTGGGAATTGTTGCCAATCAGCGTAAGATCGTAAAAACAAAAAAAGGTGAAATGCAGTTTGGCGGAGTGATCTACTCAGATTCTGCCGATAAGGCCACTCGTTTTATTGCTAATTGTAACCAGAAGAAAATACCTTTAGTGTTTCTTCAGGATGTAACCGGATTTATGGTGGGCAGCAAAAGTGAACATGGCGGTATTATTAAAGATGGTGCAAAAATGGTAAATGCAGTAAGTAATTCCGTAGTGCCAAAATTCACTGTTATTATAGGTAATTCTTACGGTGCCGGTAATTATGCGATGTGCGGTAAAGCTTACGATCCAAGATTGATCGTTGCCTGGCCAAGTGCCGAGCTTGCCGTAATGGGTGGTACACAGGCAGCAAAAGTTTTAGCACAAATCGAAACCGCTTCTTTAGAGAAAAAAGGAGAGAAAGTAGATGCTGAAAAAGAGAAAAAAGTTTTTGAAGAAATTAAATCAAGATACGACGAGCAAACCTCAGCATATTATGCGGCAGCAAGATTATGGACAGATGCGGTTATCAACCCTATGGATACCCGCAAATGGATCTCAACCGGAATCGAAGCTGCGAATCACGCCCCAATTGTAAAAGATTTTAATTTAGGTGTAATTCAAACTTAATCTGAATTTTAAATTTAGTTTTTCACAAACCACATTGTTTAATTTAATCATCAGGAATGAAAAAAGTTCTTTCTACATTTTTATTTTCAATGCTTGCTTTTGCAGCGTCCTCACAAGTGCTTAGCAACAAAGAAAAATATACTGAAGCTGATACGCTTCGTGGCTCACTAAGAGCTGAACGTGCTTACGATGCACTAAAATATCATTTAAAACTGAAAGTAGATCCTTCAGAAAAATTTATTGGCGGCAGCAATATTATCACTTTTAAAACCGAAGAGGAATTACCGGTAATACAAATCGATTTATTCGAAAACATGGATATCGATTCGATCGTTTTCCACGGAAAAAACCTTCAATATAACCGTAAATACAATGCTGTTTTTATTGAATTTGAAGAAGCTTTGGCTAAAAACACCACAGATTCTTTAGAATTTTTCTACTCGGGTCATCCAACAGTTGCCAAAAACGCGCCATGGGATGGTGGTTTTGTTTGGACGCAAGACGAGCAGGGAAATCCCTGGGTTGGTGTTGCCGTACAGGGAACTGGCGCCAGCCTTTGGTATCCTAATAAAGATCACCAAAGTGATGAGCCAGAAAGTGTTCAGTTAGATATTGCAGTACCAAACGGATTAATGAATGTTTCTAACGGTAGAATGATTGGTAAAAAAGATCTTGGAAATGGTTATACCGAGTGGAGTTGGGAAACCGTAAACCCAATTAATAATTACGATGTTATGATCAACATCGCTAACTACGAGCATTTTTCAGATAAATTTCAAGATCTAACTTTAGATTATTACGTACTTCCTTACAATCTTGAAAAAGCAAAAAAACACTTTGAAGAAGTTCAGGATATGATGACTTGTTTTTACGAGAAAATGGGACCTTATCCTTTTGTAGAAGATGGATATAAATTGGTGGAAACTCCGTATTTAGGTATGGAGCACCAAAGTGCTGTTGCCTACGGAAATAAATACATGAAAGGCTATTTAGGAAATGATCTTTCTGGAACCGGTGTTGGTTTAAAATGGGATTATATCATTATTCACGAATCTGGACACGAATGGTATGGGAACAGCATCACCGCCAAAGATATTGCTGACATGTGGATTCACGAAGGTTTCACCACTTATACTGAAGCTATTTATACCGAATGTGGTTGGGGAAAAGAAGCGGCATTAAAATATATTAAGGGACAACGTGCAAATATCCAAAATAGAGCAACGATTATTGGAGATTACGGAGTTAATGCTGAAGGTTCTGGCGATATGTATTTTAAAGGATCTAATTTATTGAACACCATCAGAAGCATTTATGACGATGACGAACTTTGGTGGGATACTTTTAGAGATTACACCGCGACTTATAAACACAAGATCATCGACACAAAAACGGTTGAAGACTTCTTCGATAAACCAATCAAAACAGATTTAAAACCGGTTTTTGATCAGTACTTAAGACATACCAGAATTCCGGAGTTACAATTTAAAAAAGAAGGAAAAACTTTCGCCTTTCGCTGGCGAGCAGATGTAGAAGGTTTTAATATGCCGGTAGATGTTTTTATCGACGGAAAAGAAACCCGTTTAAAACCAACAATGGAGTGGAAAAAACTAGACAAAAAAGTTTCTAGTGAAGATGCTATAAAACTTAACGATTTAGAGTTTTATGTAAATATAAAGTTTGAATCATAAAACTTTAAAGCTCAAAAAATAAAGCCTGAAATTATCGAATTTCAGGCTTTATTTTTTAGGTTTTATGTTAGTCGCTGTTTCCTACCCATTATAAAATATAGTAAAGTCCCAAAAAAACTGAAAAAGATCACAACAAGTAACCAAACGATCTTATCGTTTCCTTTAAAATCGTTTCTTACAATATCGATTATCGCCAACAAAGGGAATAATAGCGCAAATAAACAAGTAATTAAGATGAGAATGATTTGCGGGGCACCAATGGCAAATATTTGATGTAGCATGGTTGATTGATTTTTTTATAAATCTAACGCTTTTCATCTAAAAAAAGTCATTTTGACGAAAAATTGCTAATCTGTTTCTTCCAGCTGAAAAATTTCATTAACCGAACATTTAAAAATCGCGGAAAGCTTTAAAGCCAAAATTGTAGAAGGAGCGTATCTATTTTTTTCCATAGAATTTACCGTTTGCCGGGAAACACCGAGCAATTTCGCTAAATCCTCCTGAGTCATATCCTTTTTGGCGCGTTCAACTTTAATAGAATTCTTCATTAATTGAACTTTTTCATAAAGTAGAAAACACCAAAATACCATAAAAACATGGTAAAAAGTAACTGACTGGCATTGATATCGGTTTCAAAACTTCCGTGAAATAAAATACTTACAAACGGACTCACAACAGCAAATAGGACTCCGTATAAAAAAGTAGCAGCAAAAGCAACCAATCTTAATTTCATACTTCGTTCATCTTCTATTTTTTCTTTTGAAAGCGCCAATATTAAAAAAGCAATTAGGATCAGATCAAAAAATATATTCTTTGTAATCTTTTTTTCTACGGAAATAATTTCTGTAACCGCAATTCCAAAAAATAGTATTGAAATCGTTAATAAAACATATCCTACTATTTTAAATTTATGCGGAAGTAATTTGATATCTGAACTTTCCATTTGTAAAGAATTTAAGTCTAAATGACAAAAATACTTTACATTTTAGAATAATCAAATTTTGAACTTGTTAAATAACTACTCAAAATAGACCATGTTGATTTGGGGAATTCTCTTCGATGACCTGTCCTAAATCCCAAAGCTCTACAATTTTGTCTTCAGAAAATCTAAAAATGTGTACAACGGCAATTTGCATATCTACTTTCTCAACTAAAGAATGTACCACTATCTTATCTTTATCTGCAAAAACCTGCTGCGGAGTAATTGCCTGATTGGGATTGTTTTGATGATCCTGCTTCATAGCATCGATCAAAGATTGTCGATCACCTTTAAAGTATTGATTATGATGTATAAAATCTGAACTTACAAAAGCAGAAAATCCTTTATCCACAGCACCCATTCCTACCGTTTTCAAAAAGAGTACGGCAATTTCCTTATTCGTCATTTTTGAAAATTGATTTTCTGAGGGTTAATTTACCCTGCTTTTTAGTGTATTATCCCTATGAATTTTTCCGCTGGAAGTTTCCTCGAATTTTTCAACAAAATAGATCTTTTTTGGGTGCTCAAATTTTTCCAAAGATTTTAGAGTGGATATCCTTTCTTTCATTTCAGCTAAACCTTCTTCAGAAAAAGGGGCTTCAATAAACAGCACCAGTTTATCTCCCAAAGCATCATCTGGAATCGAGGTTATAAAAAAGCGAGAATCGATAATTTTACCCAGTTTTTTTTCAATTTCTTCAGGATGTAATTTTACACCGCCGCTATTAATCACATTATCGATACGGCCTTTCCAACGAAACTTTTTATAGGTTAGAATATCAACAACATCGTTGGTAACGATCATCTCATCTGAAAGATTTGGTGCTTTAATCACTAAGCAACCACGATCGTCTTTGCTAATATTAATATTTGGAAGCACCTTAAAAGGCCTGGATTGTTTCTTTTTCTTGGTAGGATTAATTCGTCTTGCAGCAATATGAGTGATCGTCTCTGTCATTCCATAAGTTTCATAAACTTTGGTATTCACCTCTTTTACCATTTTCTGCAATCTAAGTGACATAGCTCCTCCACCAACGATTAGTTTTTTGACCAAATGTAATCGTGCAACCGAATTATCTAGTTGAAAAGGCGTCATGGCGCAAAAGTCATAAATCTTAAAAACCTGGTCTAAAGGTGTGGAAGATGGCGGAACAAGATCCAGCTGCCAACCGCAGACGATGGCACGAATAATCATCATTTTACCAGCGATATAGGTGGCCGGTAAACATAATAATGCAGTGGTATTTTCTGGAAGATCAAAATATTTTGCGGTGGCTAAGGCCGAATTGACCATGTATTCTTTCTTAAGCCGAATAGTTTTTGGTTTCCCTGTAGATCCTGAAGTTTTTACTTTAACAAAATCCTGTGGCTTTAACCATTCCAGTATAAAATCGCCTACTTCTTCCTCAAATGCTTCCCCTTCTTTTATAAATTGAAATGCATGCTGTCGCAGCTCAGCGTTACTGAAGTGTTGCTTATTCAGTTTAAAATGAGGATGCGTCTCCGGAACCTTATAGTAGTCTGCCATATTGCTCTCCAAATATGTTTTAAATCTGACTAATCTAAGTTATCAAATTGCTATTATAAATTTAAAAATAGCTAATTTTTAGTAATCTTCCCTAATTTCTGATAAATCTTCAATATCAGCTACTCCATAAGTTTCAATAACTTCAGGTTTTTCTACTTTTCCAAAAAGCCGATCCCCCCAGTTTCTCCAATTATATTTCTTGGCATAAACTAACAATATTAATGGATAAATCACTAAAACACTTATCCATACATCCCAACCGGCAACAGGGCTGGAAACATCACGAAAAATAGATTCTGTATTAAAAGCCGTCCAATCTGCTGTTACCAATAAGGCAGCAACCATATTGTTTGCTGCATGAAAACCTAATGGTAATTCTAAACCTTCGTCCATAAGCGTCATAATCCCTAACATAAAACCAGTGCCAATATAAGTCACCATAACCATGTCTCCCATTTGGGTAACTTCAGGATTCCAGTAATGCAAGCCTCCAAAAACAACTGAAGTTATTACCAAAGGAATCCAACGATAACCGGTTTTTATGCCAATTCCCTGCATCAAATATCCTCTAAACAAATACTCTTCAAAACTGGTTTGTAAAGGAACCATCACAATAGAAATCCCTGCTAATATTAAAAATGGCACCAGATTAAAATTGATGGTATAATCCTGTGGACTTATAAAAAAATAATCAACAAGAATTAAGGTAACATTTAAAATCACGATCAAACCAAAAGAGAACCAAAAACGCCCCCAATCGATCTTTTTTCGGCTCGTGGTTAATTCTGTAAACGTCTGTCTATGTAAATTTTTAACCAAGAAAAGAAGTGCTCCTAAACCAATGGCAAAACTTAATAAAAGGAAGAAAAAGGTGAGATTACTATCTAAAGCACTCATCATAGTGGCTTCATCCATTGTACCAAAATCTGCCGTTACACCAAGTTTAAAAATAACGGCAACAGCTAACGGAATTTGCCCTGCAAACATTGCTACGATCGTAACAACTGTTCCTAAAACATATCGCCACGCATTATTCTTGCTTTTAAAAGCCTGCTCTATATACATTTGTTTATTTAAAATTTAAAATCCCAGTTTAGACCAGGATTGTAACTAATTTGTCCGTTTTTAACCTCTAACGGACTCTCCATATTATTGGTGTACAAACTTCCTGTTCCCAATCCCTGCGGCATTTTTACTTTTTTCTCGTAGGTGAATTGAGATATAGCATTTAAACCAATATTGCTCTCTAAAGCACTTGTATTCCACCAGCCAATATTATTCGTTTCAGCAACGTCAATCCATTGCTGAGTTCCTTTGAATCCACCAATAAGACTTGGTTTAAATATCAAATATTGAGGTTGTATGGTTTGTAGTAATTTTTTCTTCTTTGTTACATCAAAGACACCTATCAACTCTTCGTCTAAAGCAATGGGAAGTGGAGTTTCAGCGCAAAGTCTTGCCATTTCTTCCCAATTTCCCTGCTTTATGGGTTGTTCGATACTGTGAAGTTGTAATTCACTTAAATGCTTCAGTTTTTCTAATGCATTCTTTGGATCGAAAGCACCGTTAGCATCAACGCGGAGTTCAATTTCTTCTGCGGAATATTGCGACCGGATATACTTCAGTAATTCTATTTCAGTATCAAAATCGATGGCTCCGATCTTCATTTTTATACAGTTGAAACCCGACTTTAATTTATCTTCAATCTGAGATTTCATAAAATCCTTCTCTCCCATCCAAATGAGTCCGTTTATCGCAATAGCCTCCTCTCCTTTTGTGAATGCTGAAGGAAATAATTCGAATTCATTTTCATTCTCAAGAGATTTAAAAGCCATTTCGATTCCAAACTGAATACTTGGAAATTCCATTAATTGCTCCCAAAGTGCATCTTTACCCAATTGAATATTTTCACAAGCCCATTTCAGCTTTTCTTCATAATCTGCACGATCGTCTATGCTTAAACCACGTAAGATTCCGCATTCACCGTAACCAAAATTATCACCATCTTCGATTTTGATAAACCAGGTCTCCTTAACAGTAAGAACGCCCCGCGAAGTTCCGCTGGGGCGTTTAAAATTTAAAATATGTTGTTTATAAGTTGCTTGCAACTGCTTAGTATTTAGTCTGTTTGTATTTTAGATTATTGGTAAACTAAAAGGCCATAAATGTTAGAATTTTGAATGAATTTTAATTTCTGATTAAGAGTTTAATGTGGTTCTAAGTTTTGAAGTCATTTTTATAATCTCATCCAATTTACTCGAAAGTTCTTCAAATTTCTTCAAATCTAAAAAACTAAGATCGTTTGCAATGATTAATTGAGTTTCTAACTCATAACATGAACCTAATGCAATCTCTAAAAATCTGGAAAAATCTCTATTAGATTTTCTTGAGGCACCTTCAGCAATATTCGAAGGAATTGATATTACTGCTCTTCTCATTTGCGAGATTAACCCATAACGCTCATCCTCAGGAAAGTTTTTAGTAGCTAAATAAACAGACTTACAAAACAACCGGCTTTGCTGCCATACCCGTAAGTCTTTAAATTTATGCATATCTAAAAATCTAACATTCTAATCTACTAATAATCTAATATTCCAATATTCTTTAAAATTAAACACTTAATTTCTCTCCTATATCGAGTAATAATAATTCTTTTCCTTTATCGGCGAATTTCTTTTTAGCTTCAGCATGATCGATTTCGATATAACCAAAAGTATCGTAATGACAACCTAAAATTCGGTCACATTCTATAAAATCACTTGCAATTACAGCTTCATCTGGCCCCATGGTAAAATTATCACCAATTGGTAATACCGCCAGATCAAGTTTTGTAAATAGCGGAATTAATTTCATATCCATACTTAAAGCAGTATCTCCAGCGATATATAAATTCTTTTCTCCGGATTGAATTACAAAACCTCCTGGCACTCCACCAGAAGCACCATCTGGAAATGTACTACTATGCCATGCCTGTACATATTTCACTTTCCCGAATTCAAATTGCCAACTTCCACCGTGATTCATTGGATGTACCGTAAATCCTTTATTTTCGTAGTAAGAAGCAATTTCAGCATTACTAACGATCACCGCATCTGTATTTTTAGCCACAGTTTCTACATCTAAGACATGATCCTGATGCGCGTGTGTCACTAAAATATAATCTGCTTTAATATCTTTTAAATTGACTTTATCTTTTGCTTGTTCGTTTCCTGAAATAAAAGGATCTACCAAAATATTAATATCTCCGATTGTAAGGCCAAGACAGTTTTGACCGTAAAATGTAAGTTCCATAACAATTTTATTTGAGTTGCACCTAAAATACTAATTGATGCCAGCAGAATAAGAATTTAGAATTCTATAATTTTGTTAAACTTCGGTTTAAAAAACCTGACCTAAACCAAACAAAAGTGATAGTGCAAAAGTAGATAAGGCCAACACTTTTAACTCTGGATCCAGTAAAGCCGGAGACTCATTTTGCATTACTCGTTTTAAGTGAAGCACAAGCGGAATAAAAGCAATATAAAACACAATATCATCCCAAGCTTCAAAAACCAAAGCCGAGTAAACCGCCATAAGTAAGATTGCTCCAATAATTAAAAAGTAATGATAAGCTTTGGCTCCTTTCTCCCCTAATTTTACGGCTAATGTTATTTTTCCAGATTTTTCATCAGGCACTCTGTCGCGCATATTATTAAGATTAAGCACTCCTGCACTTAAAAATCCTATAGCTGCTGCCGGCATTAACACCGCCCAATCTAAATCATTTACATAAAGAAAGAAAGATCCAAAAACGGCTACTATTCCGAAGAAAATAAAAACAAAAATATCTCCTAATCCGCGATAACCATAAGCCGAATTTCCCACTGTATATTTTATAGCTGCAATTATAGATGCTACACCTAAGCCAATAAAAACAAGGCTATATAAAAAATTCTCACTTCCAAAAGAAGCATAGATAAGACAAATCGCCAGGATAAAAGTAATTATTGAAGTTAGGATAATCCCACTTTTCATTTCTGAATGCGTTATCAATCCACTTTGAATGGCACGTTGCGGCCCAATACGTTCGTCGTTATCGGTTCCTTTTACGCCGTCTCCATAATCGTTTGCAAAATTAGATAACACCTGAAGCCCTAAAGTTGTAGCAAGTGCCAAAGAGAAAATCCCCAAACTGAAATATCCTTGCTGAGCTGCAATGGTACTGCCCACTAAAATTCCTGAAATTGATAAAGGTAAAGTTCGTAATCGGGCAGCATTTACCCAGGAATTAATTTTTTTCATTTAACGCATTATTTTAACCAAAACTTCCTTTAAAAGATCTCCAGAAGATAAATTTACCGCTCCAACTCCTTTACTTTTTACATCGGCTTCCTGCAAAACATTAATCGCGTAACTCACTTTTTTCATAGGATAATTTCTGGCAGCTACGGTGTAATCGTTCACAAAATATGGATTTACTTTTAGCTGTTTTGCTACATTCATTTTCGATTTATCGGGTAAACCATGATATTGTAGCAACTGCGAGAAATAAGAGAATAAAAGCGATATCGTTACTACAAGCGGATTGTCCTTTGGATTTTGCGAAAAATAATTGATAATGCGATGTGCTTTTACCTCGTCTTTTAAACCTACGGCTTTACGTAACTCAAAATTGTTGAAATCTTTACTAATTCCTATATTTTGTTCGATAAGCTCTGGCGTAACTTCAGTGCCTTTTTCACAAACCAATTGAAGTTTCTGTAACTCATTATCGATCTTCCCTAAATCTGTGCCTAAAAATTCTACCAGCATTTGCGAAGCTTTTGGAGAAATTCCCAGCCCTCTCGATTTTAAATTCCGAACAATCCAATCTGAAACCTGATTCTCATACAGCTTTTTGCTGTCTAGAATAACGCCGCTTTTCTTTATCGTTTTATAAACCTTTTTACGCTTATCCAGCGTTTTATGCTTATAGCAAAGCACCAAAACCGTTGTTGGTTGCGGGTTTTCAGCATAATCACTCAGTTTATCGATAGTTCTGGCAAGATCCTGAGCTTCTTTTACGATCACCACCTGCCGCTCTGCCATCATAGGATAACGCTTGGCATTTCCAACGATCTCATCTACATTGGTATCGCGACCATACATAATGATCTGGTTAAAGCCTTTTTCGTCTTCGTGCAGTAAATGATCCTCGATATAATCGGCCACCTTGTCAACAAAATAAGGTTCTTCCCCCATCAAAAGATAGATAGGAGCAATTTTTCCATTTTTAATATCGGTCACAATTTGCTTTGCGTCGTCCATGCAGAAAAAGAATCTTTTAGGCTGAAATTAGTTTTATCCTTAAAGGCTTTTGGTTGTTGTATTCTTTAGTATTTTTGAGGTCTATGATCGACCTTAATTTTCCAAAATATAATTTCAGGTTCAAAAATAGTCAAAATAAAATAGCTGTTTTCGACGAACTCCGGAAAAAATTTATCATTCTTACTCCTGAAGAATGGGTGCGACAACATTGCACACAATTCTTAATTCAGGAAAAAGAATTTCCCAAAAGCCTTATTAATGTTGAAAAACAACTGAAACTAGGCAAATTAACAAAGCGATACGACATAGTGGTTTATAATAGCGATGGCAGCATTCATTTAATTGTAGAATGTAAAGCGCCACATATTAAAATCACCCAAAACGTATTCGATCAAATCGCGCAGTACAACATGACCTTAGATGCAGATTTTTTAATGGTCACCAATGGATTATCCCATTATTACTGTAAAATGAATTACGAAGCTGGTGAATACGAATTTTTACCAGAAATCCCCGCTTATAAATTGGCATAAATGACAGTAGCAGTTGTTATTTTAAATTGGAATGGGAAGGCGTTGCTAGAGCAATTTCTACCTTCGGTAACTCAATTTTCTAAGGAAGCTAATATTTATGTTGCCGATAATGCTTCAAGTGACGATTCGATAGATTTTCTGCGGAATAATTATCCTGAAATTAAGATCATTCAGAATAAAGAAAACGGTGGTTATGCTAAAGGCTACAATGATGCACTGAAGCATCTTTCCGAAGAAATCTTAATTCTTTTAAATAGCGATATTGAAGTTACCAAAGACTGGCTAAAGCCGATATTCGAGGTTTTTAGCAAAGATTCTAAAACCGCTGCGGTACAACCAAAAATTTTGGATTTTAAGAACAAATCTTATTTTGAATATGCCGGTGCAGCAGGCGGATTTATTGATAAATTTGGCTTTCCTTACTGCCGCGGCAGGATTTTTGAAACTATTGAAGAAGATAGAGGCCAGTATAATGACGAAATTGAGATATTTTGGGCCACAGGCGCTTGTTTAGCGATTAAAAACTCTGTTTTTAAGGAACTTGGCGGTTTCGACGAAGATTTTTTCGCCCATCAGGAAGAAATTGATCTATGTTGGAGAATAAAAAATCTTGGCTATCATATAAAATACACCGCAAAATCTTGCGTTTATCACGTTGGAGGGGCAACTTTAGACAAAATGAACCCTAAAAAGACCTATTTTAATTTCAGAAATAGCCTTTTTATGCTCGTAAAGAACCTTCCTAAAGAAAAAATGCGTAAAATTGTGTTGCAAAGAATGGTTTTAGATGGCATTGCGGGGCTAAAATTCCTATTTCAGGGTAATTTTGGTCATTTTTTGGCGGTGTTAAAAGCGCATAGCAGTTTTTACGCCAATTTTTCAAAAATGAATAAAAAAAGAATTGAAAAAACATCTAAAATTGAATACTTTGACATAAAATCTATCGTTTTTGAATATTTTGCATTGAAAAAAACGACATATAAAAAATTATTATAAAGCCTGCCTAAAGTATTGTTAATACTACTTTTAAGCTTTATATTTTTTTGATACTTTTGGAAAATCTAACATTAACAATAATTACAATTAAGTTATGAAAAAAATCATGCTTTTATCAGCCTCTGCGGCTATCCTGCTTTCTTCATGTGTTTCTAATAAGAAATATGCTGAACTAGAAGCAAAACAAAAAGAAACTCAAGACCAGCTTAATACCGCCACTGTAAAATTAAATGCTTGTCTAGAGGATAAAGACGAAATGACTGAAAGAATTAAAGTTCTTAACAATACAAACGCTGCGTTATTAAACAACGTTGGTGATCTTGCTACTCTTTCTAAGAAAGAAGCTGAGAACTTAGAGCGTTCATTAGAGAGCATCAAAGAAAAAGATCTTGCTATTAAGAGCATGAGAGATGCAATCAACAAAAAAGACTCTGTTACTTTAGCTTTAGTTACAAGTTTAAAAGGAGCTATTGGAAACATGAACGACGAAGACATCGAAATCAATGTTGAAAAAGGTGTTGTTTACGTTTCTATTTCAGATAAATTATTATTTGACAGTGGTCGTTACAACGTAACTAATAAAGCTAAAGAAGTTTTAGGAAAAGTTGCTACTGTAATTAAAAACAAGCCAGACATCGAGTTTATGGTAGAAGGTCATACAGATGACAAATCTATCTCTACTTCTATGTTCCAGGATAACTGGGATCTTTCTGTAAAGAGAGCTACTTCTGTAGTTAGAATTTTACAAGACGAATTTGATGTAGATCCTAAGCGTATGACAGCTGCAGGTAGATCTTACTACATGCCAGTTGCTTCTAACGAAACTGCTGATGGTCGTGCTAGAAACAGAAGAACAAGAATCGTAGTTCTTCCTAAACTAGATCAATTCTACGGAATGATCGAAGAAGGTATGGAGCAAGCTTCTAAAGCTTCAAACTAAGAAAATAAGATATCTTATATATCCGAAAAGCCTCGCAATTGCGAGGCTTTTTTTATACATTCCTCATTTTAGAACATAAAAAATCCCCGGATAACCGAGGATTTTTAATTTTTAAAACGCTACAGTTTTACATAATTTCTAAACTTCCTTTTCCTTCTCTTAGCACTTCAGGTTCTTCTGAAGTTAGATCGATCACCGTACTAGGAGTATTATCTCCATATCCCCCATCAATTACAATATCTACCAGGTTATCCCATTTTTCCTGAATTAACTCTGGATCTGTAGTATATTCTATCACCTCATCTTCATCTCTAATAGAAGTCGAAACGATTGGGTTTCCCAGTTCTTCTACGATTGCTCGACAAATATTGTTATCTGGCACTCTTATCCCAACGGTTTTCTTTTTCTTAAATACTGTTGGTAAATTATTATTTCCCGGCAAAATAAAGGTATAAGGACCGGGTAAACATCTCTTCAGAATTTTGAATGTCGCAGTATCTATTTGCTTCACATAATCTGAAAGATTACTCAAATCATGACAAATAAAACTGAAGTTCGCTTTTTCCAATTTCACCCCTTTAATCTGGGCGATCTTTTCTAAAGCCGAGTTATTGGTAATATCACAACCTAAACCATAAACCGTATCGGTTGGATAAATTACTAGCCCGCCGCTACGCAAAGTTTTTACGACTTTAGTGATTTCACGCGGATTCGGATTTTCGTTATAAATACGAATAATTTCTGCCATTTTTAATCAGCTTTTTCAACTTCTTTCTCTAGTTTCAGGACTTTGCTACCATCTTCCTGTTCGATAAACAAGGCTTTATTTCCCTGTTCTCCTTTTCGGGTAATCTTACTACCGTCTATGGTTTTAGTAACCTCTTCAGTATAAGTTTCGGTTACTTTACCTTCAGCAGTTCCATTTCCCCAATTCCATTTTACGTTACTTCCTTTCTGAATCATCTTTTTCTTTTGAAGATAAAAAGAAAGCCGCATTTTGCGGCCCTGAATAACACAAGTTTAACTCCAAAACCTTGTAATTACTAGTGGTTTACGGTTTCCTCGAATTTTAGAATGTGCATTAAGAAAGTAGCTTCAATTTCGCAAATCTTAGCAATAGCTTTTTAATTCCGCCATTTTCAAAATTAATTTCGGCCTTTTTATCCTGACCTACACCTTCAATCCCTAAAACTTTTCCTTTTCCAAAACGCATGTGCTCGACTTCGTTTCCAACTTCAAGCTGAATTGCATTCGAGGCTTTTGCAGGTTCTGAAGCTGCCGGTCTCAGTTTTCGTAATTTTCTAAGTTGTTCTTCAGTAGGTTTATGAGCCGGTGGTGGCGTTCCTGCTTTTGGTTTTGTTTGTCGAAGTTTAGATTTATCAACTTCATCTCCAAAAATATCAGTATTGATAAGCGGTTTGTATTTATAATCATCCTGCGGAATCATA
Source organism: Zunongwangia atlantica 22II14-10F7 (assembly GCF_002094855.1). GTDB lineage: Bacteria > Bacteroidota > Bacteroidia > Flavobacteriales > Flavobacteriaceae > Zunongwangia > Zunongwangia atlantica. The sequence continues at coordinate 505,869 of NZ_ARYN01000001.1, read as the reverse complement.
TAATCCAAAAACTTATCGTCTATTTCTTCTATAAATCGGCTAGGCTCTGCATCTACCAGTTTTCCCCAACGATATCTGCTTTGCGTATAAGTTAAGAAAGCCTGTTTTTCAGCTCGAGTTACTGCAACATAAAATAAGCGGCGTTCTTCTTCAAGCTCAGATCTGGTATTCATACTCATTGCTGAAGGAAAAAGATCTTCTTCCATTCCAACAATATACACGTAAGGAAACTCCAATCCTTTCGCCAGGTGAATCGTCATTAAAGCAACGCGATCTTCATCCTCGGTATCTTTATCAAGATCTGTAGCTAGCGCGACATCTTCTAAAAATTCAGCTATAGATCCATTGGCATCGGCAAGTTCTTTTTGCTCTTCAACAAAATCCTTAATACCGTTTAAAAGCTCTTCAATATTCTCGATTCTTGCAATACCTTCTGGAGTACCATCTTTTTTAAGCTCCTGTACGAGTCCGGTTTTTTTGGTCACCGTATCTGCAACAGTAAACGCATCGGCATTCTGAGCCAAGATTGTAAAATGTTTGATCATATTTACAAAATTGTCCAGCTTGGTACGTGTACTTTTTGTGATCTTAAGTTCTGGTAAATGATCCAGATTTTCTAAAACTTCGAAGATCGATTTTCCATATTTATTGGCAGCGATACTTAGCCTGTCCATCGTTGTGGCTCCAATCCCACGTGCAGGATAATTGATCACACGCTTTAAAGCTTCTTCGTCTTTTGGGTTGATCAATAATCGCAAATAGGACAGCACATCTTTAATCTCTTTACGCTGATAGAAAGACAAACCTCCATAAATTCGGTATGGAATATCCTTCTTCCTAAGCGCATCCTCCATTGCCCTACTCTGCGCATTGGTTCGGTACAAAATAGCAAAATCTCCATTAGCCATTTGATTTTGCATCTTATTCTCAAAGATCGAACTGGCTACAAATCGTCCTTCTTCACCATCTGTAAGTAATCGGTTTACCACGATCTTTGGCCCATCGTCGTTTGCCGTCCAAACTACTTTATCTAATTTGGTCTGGTTTTTATCGATTATCGAGTTGGCTGCATTTACAATGTTTCCGGTAGAACGATAATTTTGTTCCAGGCGGTACATTTCTACGCCTTCATAGTCTTTCTGGAAATTCAGGATATTATTAATGTTCGCACCACGGAAAGCGTAAATACTCTGCGCATCGTCACCAACCACACAGATATTCTGAAATTTATCAGACAATGCTTTTACGATCAAATATTGCGAGTGATTGGTATCCTGGTACTCATCCACCAAAATATATCGAAAACGATTTTGATATTTCTGAAGCACTTCAGGAAAACGGTTTAAAAGCTCATTGGTTTTCAGCAATAGATCATCAAAATCCATTGCGCCAGCTTTAAAACAACGCTGTACATATTCCTTATAAATTTCTCCCATTCTTGGCTTTTTGCTCATCGCATCGGCCTCCATTAATTCAGGATTATTGAAATAGGCTTTTACAGTGATCAGACTGTTTTTGTAAGACGAAATTCGGCTATATACCTGCTTATATTTATAAACATCTTTATCCAGCTGCATATCCTTAATGATCGCCCTAATCACACTTTGTGAATCCTGCGTATCATAAATCGTAAAATTAGAAGGGTAGCCTAATTTATCGGCCTCAAAACGTAGAATCTTGGCAAAAACCGAGTGGAATGTTCCCATCCACAGGTTTTTAGCTTCACTTCTACCTACGATCTGCGAAATACGATGCTGCATTTCTCTTGCCGCTTTGTTGGTAAAAGTTAACGCAAGAATATTAAAGGCATCAATCCCTTTACTCATCATGTATGCGATCCTATACGTAAGCACACGGGTTTTACCAGAACCGGCTCCCGCAATTACGATCATAGGACCATCAATCTGCAATGTTGGTGCCCTTTGGGCATCATTTAATTCGGCTAAATAAGCTTCCAATTTCCTTCAAATTTTAAAAGCGTGAATTTAACCAAAATGAATCAATTTCTAAACTCAGCCTGTTAATACTTTTAAACAGCGATGTACTAAGCTGCAATTGTATATATTTTTTAGTATTTTTAAGAGAACTACTTTTTAACTAAAAACAACAACCCCTTTTAACGAATTTCAATGAAGAAAATTTACTATCTATCCCTCTTATTATTTTCCCCTTTTATCTACGGACAGCAAATGGATGCAGATCTTGAAGAAGACATCGCTGCTGTAGAAGAAAAAGTGATCGAATGGCGAAGAGATTTCCATGAACATCCTGAACTTTCTAATCGCGAATTTGAAACTGCTGAAAAAATTGCCAAGCATTTAAAGAACTTAGGTTTTGAAGTCGAAACCGAAGTCGCAAAAACCGGAGTTGTAGCTTTACTGAAAGGCGACCATCCAGGTAAAGTTGTGGCTTTACGTGCAGATATTGATGCTTTACCGGTTACCGAAAGAAATGATCTTCCTTTTAAATCTGAAGTAACTACCGAATTTCTTGGCTCGCAAACCGGAGTGATGCATGCCTGCGGTCACGATACGCATACCGCAATATTGATGGGTGCTGCTGAAGTTTTAGCGCAAAACAAAGACAAGATTCATGGTACTATAAAATTCATTTTTCAACCAGCTGAAGAAGGTCCACCACCGGGTGAAGAAGGTGGCGCAAAATTAATGATCAAAGAAGGAGTTTTAAAAAGTCCCGATGTAGATGCGATCTTTGGTTTACATATTAATTCTGAAACTCCCGTTGGCACCATTCGTTACAAACCTGAAGGTACAATGGCGGCGGTAGAACGTTTTGTGATCAATGTAAAAGGAAAACAAACACATGGTTCGCAGCCTTGGAGTGGCACAGATCCTATTCTTATTTCAGCAAAAATTATCGATGGTTTACAAACGATTATTAGTCGGGATTCTAAATTGATCGATGCCGCGGCAGTGATCACCGTTGGAAAAATTACCAGTGGTGTGCGTTTTAATATTATTCCTGAAAGTGCCGAAATGATAGGAACAGTAAGAACATTAGAGCCTAAAATGCGCGAAAAGATCTTAAGCCGAATGAAAAATATGGTTCCTAAACTTGCTGAAGCCTACGGTGGTGAAGCAACTATTGAAATCCAAAATAATACCGCGGTTACGTATAACGATGTTGAATTAACTAACCAAATGTTACCAAGCCTTCAAAAAGTGGCCGGAGAAGATCATGTAGAATTGGTTAAAGCAACTACTGGCGGTGAAGATTTCTCTTATTTTCAGGAAGAAGTACCGGGTTTATATTTCTTTTTAGGCGGACAACCTTTGGATAGCGAAGAACCGGCACCACATCATACGCCCGATTTCTTTATCGACGAAAGCGGATTGATCCTAGGCGTTAAGGCTATGACCCAATTGGCTTTAGATTATCTTAATCCACCGCAATAAATAACTTTAAGGGATTTCTTGTCATGCTGAATTTAATTCAACAGCTCATTTTAGCCATTTAAAAGCAGAATTCTAAAATAAATTTAAAGGTACTTTTTCGTTAACTTTGACGTTTAACTTAGAAAAAGTACCTTTCGTTTTTTTAGAATAAACCAGCATGAGCGATCTAGATTTATTGCAAATCCTTTATAATATTTTACCGGCTATCATTGTTGCCGCAGTAGCTTTCTACTTTTTTAAAACCTTTTCTGAAAATGAGAATCGAAGACGCCGATTTTTACTACATCAGGAAAATCAAAAAACAGCACTTCCTCTTAAACTCCAGGCTTACGAACGCATGACCTTATTTTTGGAACGTATTTCCCCAGGAAGTTTACTGGTAAGAATAAAGCCTAATAGTTCAGATAAAATTCAGTATTCCAATACACTGGTGGCGGCAATAGATCAAGAATTTGAGCATAATTTAGCGCAGCAGATATATGTTTCAAATGAATGCTGGAATTATATAAAAACAGCCAAAAATGCTACAATATCACTTATAAGACAAACCGCAGCAGATAACACTGTTGAAAATGCAGCCATGCTTCAGGAAAAAGTACTCACGGTTTTAATGGATGAAGATGCACCAACCGTGGCAGCACTAACGTTCGTTAAAAATGAGGTTAAGGAGATTGTTTAACTAGTTTACAGTTAACGGTGCACAGTTTACAGTTTTTTAGCCGCTAGCTTTCAGCAATTAGCAATCAGCTTGAATATTGATCTTTAAATCTTAAAATTTGATCTTTTATTTTTGAAAGCTTTTATACTTTATATAATTGAACTTCAAATAAGTAGAAAGAAACAATATAAGAATCGATATTCCGAAATTAGATTTAAATTCCATAGTTCAGAATTATGAAAAAGACTACTGAAACTCAAAAATCAAATGAAAAAACAAATATTGTAGTTCTAGGATTGAGCTTTTTAGTTTTTTACATTCTTTTCAGTAACTGGGATTACTTAAAAAGTTTAATTGCAAGTTTGTTTTAGTTGCTTTATCCTTCAGTTAGCCTCAAACCACTTGTCATTTCGAGCCTGCCTTCCCGGCAGGGAGGCGAGATACGAGTCGAGAAATCTCATTTCGAAATTACCTCATTTTCGCATTATCAAATTATCCATTTTCTATCAGCGAAGCGGTCTCCATTCTCTTTTCTAAAATCTAATTTCCACTAAACCTCAGCTTTGGCCTTTTTTGCAGCTTCTTTGTCTTCTTTTACTTTGTTAGCGGCGTAATCATAGCCCTGCTTCCACCAATCGGTCATTAATTTTTTATTGAAAACAAGTGAATTTTCGGTCAGTTTTGTTGGCGTGTAGAAGATATTCAGTTTTACGTTTTTATTCAGCGCGGCTAGTTTTCCTTCGATTACATCATGATATTCAACCTGGTCTAAAACAAAACTGTATAAATTCAGCATCAAACTAAATGGATTCTTACCCAACACCTTGTTATATTCCATGTTTTCAGCCTCTAAAATAATAGCATCTACCTCTGTAGCGCCACGTTTTATAGCCTCTCGAATAGGCACAACGCAACCTAAACCACCATCGGCATATTCAAATCCGTTTTTATTGGCCAGGCTCATAAACGGAATATAATTACAGGAAATCCAGATCCACTCGCAAAAATCATCGTAAGAACATTCGTGGATCGATTTATATTCTACCCGGTTTTTAGATAAATTAGAAACAGTTACTACTACGTCACCAACTTTATTTCGAAGATTTCTAAAATTTTCTTCTGAAAAATTACGCCGAATATGTCTTAAAAGGTTCTTGCTTTCACCAAAAGTGCGTTTCTTTTTAAGAAACTGCCAGAACATATTAAAGTAGTTGATGGTTACATACTCCCTGCCTTCTTTCTTCTTAACGATAAACGGATTTAAACTAAAGATCTTACGCTGGTTCACATTTGTGTAGAGATCGTAAACCTTAGAAATATTACCTTCGGCCAGATGCGGAATCAATAAACTTCCGGTAGAAGTTCCCAGAAAAAGATCGTATTTCTTCTTCTCAGCTTCCATTAAATATTGGGCTACTCCGCCTGCAAATGCTCCTTTACTACCGCCGCCCGAAATTACCAATGCTCGCATTAAACTTCGATTTGGTTTAATTCTTCACTCTTCAGTTTAGCGTAATTGAATCCGCTTTTCCACCACCGCTTCATCTTCTCTTCTTCAAAAATAAGGGAATTGGTTGTTAAAACTGTGGGTGTGTAATAAAAATTGATAATTACATCTTTATTTGCCGCCGCAAATTTCCCAATTCTAATATTTTGATTTTCAACCCTATCTGTTATAAAATTAAAAAGATTGGTAATTAAGCCAAAAACATTCTTAGAAGGCATTCGGTTTAAATGGCTCACCTCAGTTTTTAAAATGATCGCATCAATTTCTGTGGCGCCACGTTTTACCGCTTCCTCAATTGGTACCATCGATCCAAAACCACCATCGGCATATTCGCAACCTTCTTTTTGCACCAGACTCATAAATGGCGTGTAATTACATGAAATCCAGATCCAGTCTATAAAATCCTGATAATCGAAATCTTTGATCGATTTATACTCCACTTCATTTAGAGATAAATTAGAAACCGTTACCAGAATATCTTTTTCTGAAGCTTTTAATTGCTGAAATTCTTCTTCAGAAAAGGTATTTAAAATCAGTTTTTTAAGATTCTTGCTTTCACCAAAGGTTTTTTTCCCCTGAAGAAAATTACGAATTACACTGAAGTGATTAATGCTTATCTGGTCGTAACCATGCTTGTGCTTAATCAAAAAAGGACGATTATTAAAAATACTCGATTCGTTTACCGATGTATATACCTGCCGAATCTTCTCTACTTTTTGCAATGCCAAATGAGAAATTAGCAAACTCCCGGTAGAGGTACCTACATAAAGATCGTAATCTCGCTTCATCTCTTCGATCAAATACTGGGCAACGCCACCGCCAAATGCGCCTTTACTACCACCTCCAGAAATCACTAATGCCTTCATTAAAAATTAACTATTTGAGTTGAGATTGAAAATAATCCCATTCTTTCTTTGAAAAAGAACTTGATATATTCTGAATTTTTTCCAAATACTTATCATAGGTTAGCAGCTCCTTAAGCAATTGCCTGCAAAAATCCCTGAAACGATAGGTATGATGCTGCGTTCCCTGCATTAGATCTTTTAAATTCTGGTCTGAAAATGCATCGATCTGAAACAAATAACTAAACGCATTTTGTCGAATTTCGCATGGATATTTTGTTTGGGTATATCCAGAAAGCTCAGCATAATTCGTCTGACTGTTACCTGCATCAAACTCGGGTGTCACCAAATTTAAAGTAAGCCACAACATTCGCACATTCTTATCGTAAAAACCATGGATATTCCTGGTTTTGGTTAAATATTTGGAACGTTCTTGGGGAAAGTTTGTCCACAAGGTCAATAGCGCATATTCCTTTGTTAAGTAAGAATCATCATTTAATAAATCTTCAAATTCAGATTTTAAAGGCTGCGGAATTTCTTTCATACTCGATGCAATAGCCTGGCGAACAAAAACATTCCCGGTTGCAAAGGCCTTTTTATATAAATCGATAGCTTCTTGCGCGGTATTTCCCTGCAACTGGATCACTGCCTCCTGGCCTACATAATCATTTACAGGAAAATCTAAAGCGCCATTCAAGACATTATATTTTATTCCTACACTTTGCTCTCTAACTGCCGCAACATCTAAATATCGACGTATAAAAGAAGATTTCTCTAAGGAATTTAATGCTGCATTAGCTTTAAAAGCCGATTGTTCTAACCAGTCTTTTCGAAATTGCGATAGATCCTGCCCACTAACATTTTCCATCTCTTTTAAAAAATCCTCTGTAGAAACATTACCAAAACTGTATAATTTCAGGTAGTTTTTTATTCCGCTTTTAAAAGTTTCATCACCTAATTGCTCTCGCAAAATATGTAACGCCCAGGCTCCTTTTTGGTAGAATGTAAGTGAACTGGCCTTAGGATTTAATAAGGCTTCACCGTCACCACGATCGCTCAATTTCTTCAGTTGCTCGGCAGTTTCATACAATTTCCAGTAATAATAATCTTCACCAAAAATCTGCTTTTCGGCCAATAAAGCGTAATACGTTGCAAATCCTTCCTGTAACCAGTGATGCTTACCATCGGCTTCGGTTACCAGATCACCAAACCATTGGTGTGCGAGTTCGTGAGCATTTACATTTACATAGTTTCGATCTTTAAAACCTATGCTATCGGTAAGCATAGATTCAGAAAAAATCGTGGTTCCGGTATTTTCCATCCCGCCATAAAGAAAATCTTCTACAGGGATTTGTTTGTAATTTTGCCACGGAAAATCGACACCGATTTCCTCTACTAAAAAGTCGAATATTTTCTTCGAATATCGATATGTAGGTTCAACTAAATTTTCATCTTTTGTTTCGTAATAAAGCGAAATTGGTACGCCACCAGCACTTTGTAATTCTTTGCTCTTATAATCTCCTGCTGCGATCGCCACCAAATAGCTACTCATAGGATCTTTCATACTGAACGACCATTGTTTGATCGAATCATTTAGCATTCTTTCATTTTCAAGCTTTCCGTTAGCGATTACCTGATAATCCTTTTTGAAATTGATCGTTAAATTGAAAATCGCTTTTTCCCGCACATCGTCAAAACTTGGTAACCAATGCGAAGTATAACGTCCCTGCCCCTGCGTCCAAACCTGTTTACTTATTTCTTCGGAAGTTTCTTTATCCCAATTAATAAAATACATAGTTTGTTTTGGTGAGCCAGAATACTGCAACTGAAGCGTATTCTCTTCAGAGGGAGTCAGTTTCTTTTTGATCCAGATCTTATCTTCAGCTAAACGAAAATTGGTTTCCTTTCTATTCAGCATAACTTTTTCAAAAGTCATATCTTCAGTATCAACAAAAAAGGAATCTACCTCTTTTAGAACATCAAAAGAATAATTAACGTTACCATCGATTTTGGCCAATTCAGGATAAATACTTACCTCAGCATTCACTTTTTTAAAATCTACAAATTCGATTTGATTTTGTGGAGTGATAGATTGCGCTTGGGTTAAAAACGCATTTAAAAATATAAGGGAAAAGAATATTTTCTTCATTATTAGAAACTGTCGTTTGGTACTGCCAAATTACAAAATTTAATGCCAGAGGCTTCTTTTTAAAGTCAATCTTTCAATAATGATCAGCTCCAGCAAAAAAGAAATAGCATAAAATGTGCCTGAAATAATTCTAAAATTAGGCATTTTAATATCTTCGTTTTTATGAATCCTAATATTCTACAAACTCCGATCGATTATTTAAAGGGCGTTGGCCCCAATCGTGCCGATGTGCTACGGAAAGAATTGGGAATTCACACTTACCAGGATCTGGTGAATTTTTTCCCTAATCGCTATCTCGATAAAACCCGCTTTTATAAAATTGCCGAATTACAACGAAACTCGGCTGAAGTGCAGGTGGTGGGTAAAATAGTGAATATTAAAACCGTAGAGCAAAAACGGGGAAAACGCCTGGTTGCAGATTTTGTAGATGAAACCGGCCGTATGGAACTGGTTTGGTTTAGAGGCCATAAATGGATTCGTGAAAACCTTAAATTAAATACGCCATACGTAGTTTTTGGAAAAACCAACTGGTTTAATGGCCTATTCAGTATGCCACATCCCGAAATGGATACGCTTGCCGATTTTAAAAAGCAGCTTCGTGCAGCCATGCAACCCATTTATCCTTCTACGGAATTATTACAGAAAAAAGGGATTACCAATCGTGTGGTAAATAAAATGCTGCAACAGCTTTTTACGGAAACCCAGGCGCGATTTTTTGATACGCTAAGCGAAGAAATTAAGAATGAATTTCGACTAATCTCGAAAGCTGAAGCACTCTTCAACATTCATTTTCCTAAGAATGCCGAGTTGCTCGCAAAAGCTCAGTTTCGTTTAAAATTTGAAGAGCTTTTTTATATCCAGTTACAATTATTGCTGAAAAATCAGCTGAGAAAACAAAAAATAAAAGGCTTTGTTTTTGCCGAAATTGGTGAAAATTTCAGCAGATTTTATAAAAATCATCTGCCATTCGATCTTACCGGTGCGCAGAAAAGAGTAATCAAAGAAATTAGGGCAGATCTTGGAACCGGTGCGCAAATGAATCGTCTTTTACAGGGTGATGTAGGTTCAGGAAAGACCATTGTAGCTTTAATGAGCATGCTAATTGCGATCGATAATGATTTTCAGGCCTGTTTGATGGCGCCAACAGAGATTTTAGCGATTCAACATTACCAGGGATTGGTGGAATTATGCGAAAAAATGGATCTTTCTATTTATTTGCTTACGGGTTCTTCTAAAAAAGCGCATCGTCGTGAACTGCACGAAAAACTTGAAAATGGTGAGATTGACATTCTAATTGGTACGCACGCACTTTTAGAAGATAAGGTAAAATTCAACAATCTTGGCTTAGCAATTATCGATGAGCAACATCGCTTTGGTGTAGCACAACGGGCAAAATTATGGCGAAAAAATAAAATCCCGCCTCATATTTTGGTAATGACTGCAACTCCTATTCCGCGTACTCTGGCGATGAGTTTATATGGAGATCTGGATATTTCTGTTATCGACGAATTACCACCGGGAAGAAAGCCAATTAGAACGGTGCATCGCTTTGATAGCAATCGCTTAAAAGTTTTTAGATTTCTAAAAGAAGAAATTGATAAAGGCAGGCAGGTTTATGTGGTTTACCCATTGATTCAGGAATCTGAAAAAATGGATTATAAGGATTTGATGGACGGGTATGAAAGTATCGCCAGGGAATTCCCAGATTTTCAGATCTCGATAGTACATGGCCAAATGAAACCTGAAGATAAAGATTACGAAATGCAACGTTTTGCTGAAGGTAAAACCGAAATCATGGTCGCAACAACCGTAATCGAAGTAGGGGTAAATGTTCCCAATGCCAGTGTAATGGTTATAGAAAGTGCAGAACGATTCGGACTCTCGCAATTACACCAGTTACGCGGTCGAGTGGGACGTGGCGCCGAGCAGAGTTATTGTATTTTAATGACCGGCCATAAATTATCTAACGATAGCAAAACAAGATTAGAAACTATGACGGCGACCAACGATGGTTTCCAAATTGCCGAAGTCGATCTAAAACTCCGCGGTCCTGGGGATATTATGGGAACACAGCAAAGCGGTGTGCTTAATCTTAAAATTGCAGATATTGTGAAAGATAATGACCTATTAAAAACAGCTCGTTATGTAGCTCAAAAAGTGCTAAAAGAAGATCCAAAACTTGCGTTAGAAAAGAACAAAGTTTTACGCTTTACATACGGCCAACTGGCCAAGCATCAAAACATCTGGAATTATATTTCTTAATTCTGGAAAACTTCTAAAAATCTGTGTGAATTTTACAAACCTTAGATTATGCCAAAATAATTGGTAATACTATCTTTGTAGATTGTAAAATTACTTAGATGAAGATTTCATACAACTGGTTAAAACAATTTATAAAACTTCCTGAAGATGCCGAAAAAACCGGCGAATTACTAACCGATCTTGGTTTAGAGGTTGAAGGAATTCAGAGTTTCCAAAGTGTAAAAGGTGGTTTAGAAGGTATTGTGGTTGGCCACGTACTAAGTTGCGAGAAACACCCAAATGCAGATAAACTTAACATTACTAAAGTAAATATTGGTAATGGTGAAGAAGTACAAATAGTTTGTGGTGCGCCAAATATTGCTGCGGGACAAAAAGTTCCGGTTGCCACAATAGGAACTGTTCTTTACGATGAAAAAGGTGAAGAATGGCAAATCAAAAAAGGAAAGATAAGAGGCGAAAGCAGCTTTGGAATGATTTGTTCTGAAAAGGAAATTGGAGTTGGTAGCAGCCACGAAGGAATTATGGTGATGGATGCAGATCTTATCCCGGGAACACCTGTTGCTGAAATTTTTGAGGTTGAAAATGATAAGGTTTTTGAAATTGGATTAACGCCAAACCGCGCCGATGCCATGAGCCACTGGGGTGTAGCCAGAGACCTAAAAGCAGGTTACCAGCAAACCAGCAAAACTTTAGAGCTTATTACTCCTTCTATTAGTAATTTTCATGTAGATAATCGTAGCCTAAGAATTCCTATTTTTGTGGAAGACTCCTCTTTAGCTCCACGTTATTGCGGAATTACCCTTAGCGATGTAAAAGTTGGTGAATCTCCAAAATGGTTACAAAACCGTCTTAAAGCAATTGGTCTTTCACCTAAAAACAATATAGTAGACGTTACAAATTATGTAATGCACGAGCTTGGGCAACCGCTACACGCGTTTGATGCATCAAAAATTGCAGGTCACGAAATTCATGTAAAAACGGTAGAAGCCGGCACAAAATTTACCACTTTAGACGAAGTTGAAAGAGAACTTCACGAAGAAGATTTAATGATTTGTGATAAAGAAAAACCACTATGTATTGCCGGAGTTTTTGGTGGCTTACATAGCGGTGTTTCAAAAAATACCAGTCAGGTTTTCTTAGAAAGTGCATATTTTAATCCGGTTAACGTTCGTAAAACTGCTAAAAGACATGGTTTAAATACCGATGCTTCTTTTAGGTTTGAACGTGGCATCGATCCTAGCATTACAGAATATGCTTTAAAACGTGCCGCTCTTTTAATTACTGAGTTGGCCGGCGGAGAAATTACCAGCGATATCGACGATCTTTATCCTAAGAAAATCGAAGATTTCCAGGTATTCTTAACCTTCGATAAAGTAAACAAACTAATCGGTGAGAATCTTGAAGAAGAAACCATCAAATCGATCTTAGCTTCATTAGAAATTCGAGTGAACAATGTTACCGAAACCGGGATGGGATTAACCATTCCTTCTTATCGTGTAGACGTTCAGCGAGAATCTGATGTTATCGAAGAGATCCTTAGAGTTTACGGTTACAACAATATAAAATTCAACGAAAAATTTAACGCTTCGGTTTCTATTTCATCGAAATTCGAAGATTATAAACTTCAAAATATAATCGCTAATCAACTAGTTGGGCAGGGATTCTATGAAACGATGGCAAATTCTTTAACCTCGCCATCGCATATAGAACTTACCGAGCAGTTAAAAAGTGAATACAATGTTGAAATGCTGAATCCGCTTAGTGGCGATCTTTCAGTAATGAGACAATCGATGCTTTTTAGTGGTTTAGAAAGTATTCGATATAATTTAAATCGAAAAAGAAGAGATCTCAAACTTTTCGAATTTGGTAAAACCTATCACAGCTACGTTAGCGGTCGTGTAGAGAACAAGCACTTATCGATATTTGTGAGCGGTGATAGATCTACTGAAAGCTGGAATGCAGCTGCACAAAAAGGAACTTTCTTTTATTTAAAAGGAGTGATTGAGGCAGTTTTCCAAAGATTAGGAATTAAAAACCTGAAATCTGGAGCATCTAAATCTGATATTTTTGCTGAAGGTTTAATGCTAAGTTCTGCAAAAGCGAAGTTGGTAGAATTCGGAGTAATAAAAAAATCGATCCTGAAGCATTTTGATATCGATCAGGAAGTTTTATTTGCAGATTTTAATTGGGATGCAGTAATCGAAATTGCTAAAACCCAATCTAATAAATTTGTTGACATCCCTAAATATCCGGCAGTACGACGTGATTTCGCTTTACTTTTAGATGAAGCGATTTCGTATGCTGAAATTGAAACTATTGCTACACAAACTGAAAAGAAATTACTTAAAGAAGTAAATCTTTTTGATGTGTACCAGGGTGATAATCTTCCGGAAGGCAAAAAGAGTTATGCGGTAAGTTTTACTTTTCAGGATGAAAACAAAACGATGACTGATAAGCAAATCGATAAGATTATGAATAAACTTCAGTACCGTTTCGAAAACGAATTGAAAGCGGAACTACGATAAATTCCGAAGAAAAAATTTTATAAAAATAAAGGCTGAAATTATCGAATTTCAGCCTTTATTTTTTTCAGTATTCATTATCATGATTACGGAAATTGTTTAAATATCTGATCGATATATTTTCTAACATCGCGCTCTGTTCTGCGATCGTCGATCTCAACTTCATTGGTTGTTCCCCTCCAAATGATCTTGTTGTTTTTTCGGTTTATAAAATCAATCACAATAGATCTGGATGAATAAGGCACCTGCTGAATATTATCACCGGTAATTCGCTGAATGGTATAATAATCCTTGTAAATAAAAGGCCTGTAATAATCACCAATATAAAAATCTGGGCGATAATACGAATAACTGGTATATACAGGATCTGCATTAACCTCAACTTTATCATCAAACATTGTGTGAACATAAATTAACACCTGAGGCTGATCGTCTACATATCGATAACCTTCATCGTCCATATTTTCGTTTATGGTTTTTACTATTTCAGTATTAATTTCTTCATTATTATAACCTGGTGTGGTTATTTTATTCTTATTGGGCAAAAATGCATAAGTCGAATAATTTTTAAGATCTTTTGGATTCTCGCCAACTTCTGTGGATTTACTTCCGCCACAACTTGCAAAAAGAATCAAAATCGATAAAAGTCCGCTCCATTTAAATAATTTCATAATATGGGAATTTTTATTGCATATTAGCAGCTTTGCCTCGCAATCCAAAATGATTTAGCATAGTTTAGACATAATTTTAACAGGCATTTAGAAACGTATAAAGCGAAGAAGCAACAGCCAAATCTATCAATTAACAGCTAAGAGATTGGTATTTAAACTGATATTACATATTTTAGAGGCATATGCAAAGTGATTGATGATGAAGAACTTTCCCCGAACCAACATTGAAACGCAACTTTTAAAATCCAGGAACAAACGACAATCTGAGGATTTATTTCTGAAAGAAATTGAAGCTATTTTTAACGAAAATGAGCTTAGAAACGAAGCTATCCTGAAAAAGCTAGAAAACAACGATAAAAAAAGTACTTCGAATTCGTTGAATTTCAACCTTCTTGAATCTAACCGAATTTTCCATATTAGTGATATTCAAAAAATATGTATTGATTACCGACTACGTTTTCTAAGCTCTTCTTATTTTAAAGCTGAGATTACTTTTGAAGCCATTATGGCGATTCGAAAACTCGAAAACGATCACAGCACCAGTCTTTCTGGTTTTAGAATTATCGCTCCTGCCAGATTATTTAAATTAGAAAATGCAGACGATCCTTTATTAATGGCTCCAATGGGTAACGATTATTACTATTTGGTACATAAATGGGGGAATGATCTTCACCCCTTCAGGAAATTATTAATGTGGCCTTTTAAACAATTAGAGAATTTTATCTTTTCTATGTTTCTGCTAAGCTTGGCAATCACTTATTTAATTCCGCAGGAAATATTTGCACACGGCGGACAGCAAAGTACAACTGAATTTTTAATGATCTTATTTTTTGTATTTAAATGGATTGGCGGTCTGGCTATTTTTTATGGCTTTAAAAAGGGTAAAAACTTTAGCGAATCGATTTGGGACAGCAAATATTACAACGCTTAAATGCTAAGAAATAACGTTAAACTCTAATTAAATAAGGCATTTAAAATACCCAATCTTTGTATTTTAGAATTCTTAAATTGAAATTATGAGTACTAACGAAACATACGAAAGAGTTTACACCGGTAGCGAGGTAAACGTCCAATACTTACAGGAATTATTTAATAAATCTGGAATTTCTAATCGTGTAAGAAACGATATGGAATCTGGTTTAAGAGCAGGATTTGGTGGTGGAATCCCAGGACAGGTTCAACTTTTTGTAATTAAAAGTCATTTTGATGAAGCCGCCGCTATAGTAAAAGCGACATTCCCAAATGATGTAGCTGAACATGAGTAAAGAAAAATTGCCTTCTAAAGGCCGAAATTACGCATATCTAGCTGTTGGTATTTTTTCATTGGGATACGGCACTTATCGCGTAATAAGTTTATACGAAAACTATCAAAAATATGAACTACAATTTGCTATCGCTATTGGTTTTATAGCAGCAGGTGTAGTTTGTCTCTATAAATTCTTTAAGACATTAAAAGCATTAAATTAAAAAAGCGGCTTTTAGCCGCTTTTTTATATTTTCAATATATTTTTTTACCACTCGATCACGGCACTGGCCCAGGTAAACCCACTACCAAAAGCAGCAAGAACAATTGTATCACCCTCTTTTACCTTCCCATCTTCCCAGGCTTCAGTTAACGCAATAGGAATCGACGCTGCGGTTGTATTTCCATATTTCTGAATATTATTATATACCTGATCGTCTCTTAATTTAAATTTCTGCTGAATGAATTGCGAAATTCTAAGATTTGCCTGATGCGGAATTAGCATATCGACATCACTTACGTCCATTCCGTTTGCTTTTAATCCTTCCATAATAACTTCAGAAAAACGAACCACGGCATTTTTAAATACAAATTGGCCGTTCATATAAGGATAGTAAGGAATATCTTCTAGTTGGCTTTCATCTCCTGCCGCTTTATTTTCAGCAATAATTTCTGGAACCCAATGATTGGTACTTGGCCCTTTTAAGGATAATTCTAAAGCATGCTTCCCTTCAGAATGTAAATGAGTAGATAGAACTCCCTGACCATTATGATCGCTTCTGGTTAATACCGCTGCTCCTGCCCCATCTCCAAAAATAACCGAAACAGAGCGCCCACGTGTTGTAAAATCTAAGCCGCCGCTATGGTTTTCACTTCCAATTAGCAATACATTTTTATACATTCCTGTTTTTATAAACTGGTCTGCAACACTTAAACCATAGATAAAACCACTACACTGGTTACGAATATCTAAAGCAGGGCAGGTATGTATCTCTAGCATTTCCTGAATCTGCACTCCGCATCCAGGGAAATAATAATCTGGACTAAGAGTCGCAAATACAATCAGATCGATATCGTCTTTACTAATATTTGCTCTTTCTAGGGCAATTTTTGCAGCTTTAGCACCCATGCTTGCTGTTGTATTGCCATCACCTTTTTTAATATGTCGTCTTTCTTTTATACCGGTACGTTCCTGTATCCATGCATCATTGGTATCCATGATTTTAGACAAATCATCGTTGGTTATCACGTTCTCTGGTACATATTTTCCTAATCCGGCAATTTTAGACTGATACATTCAGTTTATTTTTAAATTATTGAAAAATTCTGTCTTAAATTTAGTAAATATCCAAATTCTTAGACTTGCAATATAGTAAAGATTAACATTTTACAGAATATCTTATCTTAGTTACACAAAACTTCTAAAAACTTATCCATGAAAAAACAAATCATCCTTTGTTTTCTATGTCTTGCCGCTTCTATTTTTAGCAGTACAGCACAAGAAAATCTTACTTATCAAAAACCACCAAAACCTATTCTGGATTTAGTAGATGTACCATTAGCACCAGGAACTTATATTAACAGCAAAGGAGATTTAATGCTGTTTCTTTATCGTGACCAGTACAAAACAATTGCTGAATTAAGCGAAAAAGAATTACGCCTTGGTGGTTTACGTATTAACCCGGTAACCAATATTAGTAGCCGTGCCAGTTACTTTACAGATATTAAAATTAAACCTGTAAAAGCTGAAAATCCTACAGATGTAAAAGGTTTGCCAGAAAATCCGAGACTTGCCAATCTTAGCTGGTCTCCAGACGAAAAGAAACTTGCTTTTACCCAAACTACTGAAACCGGAGTAGAATTATGGGTTATAGACATTGCATCTGCAACAGCTAAAAAATTAACTGATGCTACTTTAAATGCCAATATGGGAAATACCATTAATTGGTTTAAAGATAGTGAAGCAGTATTAATTAAAATGTTGCCCGAAGACCGTAAAGATCTTATAGACGAATCTTTGGCTGTACCAACAGGACCAACTGTTAGCGTTAGCGATGGTAAAGAAGCGCAAAATAGAACGTACCAGGATTTACTTAAAGATCCTAACGACGAGTACAACTTTGAACAATTAGCACGCTCGTCTTTAGTTAAAGTAGATTTAGATGGAAATAAATCTGAATGGATGGAAGCAAAGATGTATGATGATATTAGCTTTTCTCCAGATGGCGAATATGTTATGATTAGCCATATTAAAAAACCATTTTCTTACCTGGTGCCTTATTATAGATTCCCTACAGAAACCAATGTTTATAAAAACGATGCCAGCCTGGTAAATATGGTAAATGACGTACCGCTTTTAGAAGATTTACCACAAGGTTTTATGTCTACTCAGCAAGGTCGAAGAAGTTTAAACTGGCGAGCAGATAAACCAGCGACCTTAGTTTATGCCATGGCTTTAGATGGTGGCGATCCTGAAGTTGAAGTAGATTATCGCGACCAGGTTTTTATGCTAGAAGCGCCTTTTAAAGGGGAAGGGAAAGCTTTCCTTAAAACCATAAATCGCTACAGCGGCATTATGTGGGGTGACGATAAAACCGCTATTGCCATGGATTACTGGTGGAATACAAGAAATAGAAAAACGTATGTTATAAATCCATCAGGTAATAATAAAGATCCTAAAATTCTTTTTGATAGAAATTATCAGGACGTTTACAGTGACCCAGGAAGTTTTGTAACCCATAAAAATGACTACGGAAGATATGTTTTAGAACTTGATAGTAAAGATGCTTATTTAATTGGTGACGGATTTTCTGAAAAAGGACAGTATCCATTTATAGATAAGATTGATTTATCCACTGGAAAAACAGACAGACTATACCAATCTGCTTTTGAAGATAAAAAAGAAACCATTGTAGAGGCCATAGATATGGACAAAGGAGAAATTCTGGTAAGGATTGAAGCTTCTACAGAGTATCCAAATTACTACATAAGAAATCTTAAAAAGAGAATTGGGCTTCAACAAATTACCAGCTTCGAGAATCCTTTTAAAAGTTTAGAGGAAGTAAGCAAAGAAGTAATCACCTACAAACGCGAAGATGGATTAGAATTGAATGGGACACTTTATTTACCTGCTGGCTACGATAAAGAAAATCCTGAAAAGTTACCTATGATCATGTGGGCATATCCTCGTGAATACAAGGATAAAAATTCGGCTTCACAAAATACAAGCAATGCTAACGACTTTACCTATCCTTACTACGGATCTCCTATTTATTGGGTAAATAGAGGTTATGCCGTTTTAGACGATGCTGCATTTCCAATTATTGGCGAAGGTGACGAGCAACCAAACGATACTTTTAGGAAGCAATTGGTAGACAATGCGGCTGCGGCTATTGATGCTGTAGATAAGATGGGCTTTATCGATCCAGATCGTGTTGCGGTTGGTGGACATAGCTACGGTGCTTTTATGGTGGCCAACCTATTATCACATTCAGATTTATTTGCTGCCGGAATAGCTCGAAGCGGAGCTTACAATAGAACTTTAACGCCTTTTGGTTTTCAAAGTGAAGAGCGAAATTACTGGGAAGCACCAGAAGTTTATTATACTATGTCGCCATTTATGCACGCCGATAAAATGAAAACTCCGCTTTTGTTAATTCATGGAGAAGCCGATAATAATTCAGGCACCTATCCTATGCAAAGTGAGCGCTATTTTAACGCCCTTAAAGGTCTTGGCGCTACTGCCAGATTGGTAATGCTACCAAAAGAGAGTCATGGTTATAGTGCGAAAGAATCTGTTTTACATGTTCTTTGGGAGCAAGATGAATGGTTAGAAAAATATGTAAAGAATAAACCAAAAACCGATGTAAAAGCCACTAAGGAAGAAATCCAAGATTAGATAAAACTGGCAATAATTTTAAAAGCCTCCTGAAGATTTTCAGAAGGCTTTTTTTATAAGAAAAGCGCAATTTCGAAGAATGAAATTGCGCTTTTCAACCTAACCAATAAATCAAAATATTACACTATAAGTAATCACGGAATCTATTAATCTCTACTTTAGCTTCCAGATCATGTAATAAGTTATAAAGTCCGAAGAAAGTTCTGTTGATATAAAGGAAATGCTTGCTTCCGCGATTCCCGTTCATCTTTCTTAACTCTTCGTCCTTGCTATATTTTTCACTAAGTTTTGTAATTGAATCCCAAAACTCTTCATCTGAAAAATCGAAAGTTTCTGAATGAAACGGACTCGTAAATAAATTCAGCATTTCAAGAAATAATGCCGAAAAATATCGAATCTCGGTTTCGGTATCGTCTTCCCTTAATATTTCAAGCTCATATAATTTCTCGTTGAAAAATTCAGGATTATTAATATTCTCCTTTTTAGCTAATTCGAAATAAGGTACATAAAAATCATCTGGCACTTTTTTAATACAACCAAAATCGATTGCTATTAATTTTCCGGCCTTATCTACAAGAAAATTCCCAGGATGAGGATCTGCATGTACTTCTTTTAAACCATGCATTTGGAACATATAAAAATCCCAAAGAGCCTGCCCTACCTTATTTGCTTTTTCCTGATCTTTATTTTCTTTAACAAACTCGCTTAAATGTTGGCCATCCATCCAGTCCATCGTGATGATTCTCTCGCTGGAAAGATCTTCGTAATACTGCGGAAATTTCAGATTAGGGATGTGTTTACATGCTTCTGAAATCGCTTTACTTTGCTTAACTTCTAAAACATAATCTGTTTCCTCTAAAAGCTTACCTTCTACCTCTTTAAAATATTTTTCTGAATCTTTGCCCTGAAGATTAAACATTCTAGTCGCAATTGGTTTTACCATTGCTAAGTCTGAACTTATACTATCTGCCACACCAGGATATTGGATTTTCACAGCAAGTTTTTTCCCATCTTTAGTAGCACGATGCACCTGGCCTATACTCGCAGCATTTACAGATTGCGATGTAAATTCGTCGTATAATTCTTCAGGGTAATTCCCATTATATTTTTTGAAGGTTTTTCTAACCAAGGGAGCAGATAAAGGCGGAACGCTAAACTGAGCCAAACTAAATTTCTCTACATAGGCACTTGGCAGCAAGCTTTTCTCCATAGAAAGCATTTGTGCAACCTTAAGTGCACTACCTTTCAAACTTTTTAAACCATCATAAATATCACTGGCATTATCGCGATCTAAATCGTCTCGAGTAAGCTCTTTGTTAAAAGCTTTTTTGCTATAATATTTTAAATAATTCCCACCAATTTTAGCCCCGGTTTGCACCAGTTTGCTGGTTCGGCCAATTTTGCCGGTAGGGATTTTATCTATCGATTTCATCTAATTTTTCTTTTTGCCTTTCGGCCTTTTCATAGCAATTTTTTTAATGGCTTACTTTGCCATTCTTTCTTTATATAGAAATTTTCCGAAATCTACCACACGCTCTAGTGGTGTATTATCAAAAACATCGAAAACGGTATTTACAGACTTTTCGATAGCTACATCTGTACTTTCAAATTGTGCCGAGTTATCATCCATCCAAAACTTTAACAAAAACAAGAGTTGAATCCATGCAGCTTCAGAAAAAATTTCTTCAGGTTGCTGTAAAAATTTTAGTGTTTTTTCTTTGTTTCCATCTTCTACCAGGCCTTTTGCAAAAGACTTCACATTTTTACGCAGCCCTTTTAATTGCTCAAGATTTTTTATTGGTGTTGGATCCTTTTTCAGTGTAAATAATACATAACTTCTATTTGCGGTAAGCACTTCGAAAAAAGTATAATAGAACGTTAGCATTTTTTCACGATTAGTGAAGCTTGGATATTCCGGACTCTTCTCGATAACATTTACCGTATTCAGGTAAAACTTCTCCCAAATTCCTTTCTCTAAACCTTCAAAACTTCCGTAGAAATTATAAAATTCTTCTTCACCTATTTTATTCTCTTTACAGAATTTATATACCGTTTTTGGAGCATGTTCGTTTTCCAGAACATAATCCATGTACAGACTTATTAGTTTATCTGAATCTAATTTCTTTTTTGTTGTGGTTGTTTTCTTTGTCGTCGCCATAATTTCTTTTTCTCTTATCCAAATATAATAATTGTTTAATCTAAAACTTAATTAGTTAAACAAAATGTTTGTTAAAAATCTATTTGCTCAAATTTGAAGTTCAAACAATTAGACGTTTTTGTGATATAATATTTACAAGTCTTATGCCAAGTTGACAGCAAAACCGTAATGGTATTTTTTTTGGTTAAAAGGAAAATGAATTCGATAATAAAAACTAAAAATATATGGCAACTGGAAAGATTAATGTATCTGTAGATAACATTTTCCCGCTAATAAAGAAATTCCTTTATAGCGACCACGAAATTTTCCTAAGAGAGTTAATTTCTAATGCAACAGATGCAACTTTAAAATTAAAGCACCTTACTAATATTGGTGAAACCGATGTTGAATATGGGAATCCTGTGATCGACATTAAAGTGGATAAAGACAATAAGAAAATCCACGTGATCGATCAGGGTATTGGGATGACCAAAGAAGAAGTTGAAAAGTACATTAACGAAGTAGCTTTTTCTGGTGCAGAAGAATTCCTTGAGAAATATAAAGATTCTGCCAAAGACAGCGGAATTATTGGTCATTTTGGGCTTGGTTTTTATTCTGCCTTTATGGTAGCCCATAAAGTTGAAATTATTACCAAATCTTACAAAGATGAACCTGCTGCACACTGGACGTGTTCTGGTACAACCGAGTTTACTTTAGAAGATTCTGATAAACAAGAACGCGGAACAGAAATTATTCTTCATGTAAATGAGGATGACGAAGAGTTCTTAGAAGAAAATAGAATCGAAGAGCTATTGGTGAAGTATAATAAGTTTATGCCAATCCCAATTCGCTTTGGAACTAAAGAAGAAACACTTCCGCTTCCAGACGATGCTCCAGAAGATGCAAAGCCAGAAACTAAGACAGTAGATAACATCATTAACAATCCAGATCCTGCATGGACAAAACAGCCTACAGATCTGGAAGATCAGGATTATAAAGATTTTTACCGTGAATTGTATCCAATGCAATTCGAGGAACCTTTATTCCACATTCACCTAAATGTAGATTATCCTTTTAATCTTACCGGGATTCTTTATTTCCCAAAGATGTCTCAGGATATGAACATCCAGCGTGATAAAATTCAGCTTTACCAAAACCAGGTTTTTGTAACCGATAATGTTGAAGGTATTGTACCTGAATTTTTAACGATGTTACGCGGAGTTATCGATTCTCCAGATATTCCTTTAAACGTATCTCGTTCTTATCTTCAGGCAGACGGTGCGGTAAAGAAAATTTCAAGCTACATTACCAGAAAAGTTGCTGATAAATTAAAGTCACTTTTCAACAATAATCGTGAAGATTTTGAAGCAAAATGGAACGATATTAAAGTAGTTATCGAATACGGTATGCTTACTGAAGATAAGTTTTATGATAAAGCGCAAAAGTTTGCTTTATACCCAACCATCGATAATGAATACTATACTTTTGAAGAGTTAAAAGAAGCTATCAAAGGGAACCAAACCGATAAAGACGGTAATCTTGTAATTCTTTATGCATCTAACCAAAATGAGCAACACAGCTACATTCAAGCAGCGAAAGATAAAGGTTACAAAGTATTGCTATTAGATTCGCCTATTATTTCTCACTTGCTACAAAAACTAGAATCTTCTGAAGAAAAGATCACTTTTACCAGAGTAGATTCAGATCATGTAGATAATCTAATCAAAACAGATGAAGAGAAAATCTCTAAATTATCTGATGATGAAAAAGAGAAATTAAAAGATGATTTTGAAAAAGTAGTACCAAAAGAAAATTATACCATCCAAATGGAAGCGATGGATAGTACTGCAGCTCCACTTATGATCACTCAGCCAGAATTTATGCGTAGAATGAAAGAAATGCAGCAAACCGGCGGTGGCGGAATGTTTGGAATGGGTAACATGCCAGAGATGTACAATCTTGTGGTAAACACCAACCACCCATTAACTTCTCAAATTTTAAGTGCAGATGAAGAAACTCAGCAACGTTTAATTAAGCAATCATTAGACCTTGCGAGACTTTCACAAAACTTGCTTAAAGGTGAAGAACTAACTGCTTTTATTAAGCGTAGCTTCGATATGGTGAAATAAAATTTCATATCATTAGTTTATATCAAAGCGTCATTCGATTTTAGAATGGCGCTTTTTTTATTGGCATCGCCAAAGATTATAATACCCAAAGGCTTACCTCAAAATTAAAAATTTGTTTAACGAATGCCTCAAGAGCTTTCCCCGAGATATTTTACTTTATACTGAAAGTTTTAACAGAAAAGCTCTACTAAGTTTAAAATCATGACAATGAAAAAACTACTTCTATTTTCTACAATTTTAGTTCTATTCGCTTGTAAAAACAATTCGGAATCAACCTCTTCAGAAGAGAACATTATGACAGAACCCGATGGCGGAATTGGTGATGGTGCTACTTCTCCCGCAATGCAATTCCCCATTGCTATTGAAAATACACATAAAAAGGATGAGTTTTTAAAACATAAAGCCGTACAATTTGATATCGCTTTGATATTTGGCGGTAACGAGCGTCTAAATGCGAAGATCACCACGCTAACCAATTCAGGAAAAATTAAAATTGTTAAAAAGGATAGCTCTACCCTAACTTTCGATGGTGAAAACGCATGGATTTCTCCAGCAGCTAAAAATTATAATGGGGCAAGATTCGATATGTTTACCTGGCAATATTTTTTTGCATTACCATTTAAACTTACCGATAATGGTACAAATTGGGAAATGCCAAAACAGCGAATTATGGATCGCAGCAAGGTAAATTCGGCTAAACTAACTTTTGGACAAAATATAGGTGACGCACCAGATGATTGGTATATTATTTATCAGGCCGAAGACCAAAAATTAGCTGCAGCAGCCTATATTGTCACCTTAAATAAAGAAATAAGTACTGCCGAAGCGAATCCACACGCTATTAATTATCACGATTATAAAATGGTAGACGGAGTTCCGTTTGCAACAACCTGGACATTTCATAACTGGTCTAAAGAAAATGGAATTGAAGACGAAATTGGTAAAGCAAAAATATCGAATATCAAGTTTATAACTCCTGAAGATGATTTTTTCAAGCCGGCAAATGACGCTGAGGAAATAAATAAGTAATTTAAAAAGTTTAGCAAACTGTTTTAGAGATCATTTTCCAGCTTAAAAAATTAAGCCTAAAAACCTACAATATTATAATGCTATAGGTAAAATATTTCTATAAACTACCCTATAAAACTGTTGTACATCGTAAGGTTTTACGATAATATCATTCATCCCTGCGCTATGAATTTCTTCCCTAAATTCTTCAACCTCTACTGCGGTTAGCGCAACAATTGGGATATATTCATTAAACTTTCTAATCTCTCTGGTAGCTTCCATTCCTGTAATTCCGGGCATATTTACATCCATCAAAACCAAATCGAAAGCTGTATTTCTTACTTTTTCAATAGCTTGGTGCCCATCCTCTGCAATTTCACAAACAAAATTTTTCTGTTCTAAAATACGCTTTGTTACCACCTGATTTATGCGGTTATCATCAACAATCAAAATTCTATTTTTTGATTGTTCCTGCCAGTTTTCTACAACATCTTCTTTTAAATCATCGATTGTGGCTACTGCAGCATCATCTTTATCTGGATCTTTCTTAAAATTAATCGTAAAGCTAAAACAAGAGCCTTCCTGCTCTTCACTTTCCAAATAAATATCAGAATCGAATAATTTCAGCATCTTTTTTACGATAGGCAGTCCTAAACCTGTACCCTGATAATTATAATTGGAAGGTTTCAACTGTAAAAATTCTTCAAAGATTTCCTTTTGTTTACTTGCAGGGATTCCTATCCCATCGTCCTCAACTTCAAAATTAATTTTATAATATTCTTCTGAAGCATCGATTACATTTGCACGAATCCAAATATTTCCACGCTCTGTAAACTTAAGTGCGTTTCCTACCAGGTTGACCATGATCTGCGATAATCGAACAGAATCTCCCAGTAAAAATGGCGGGATATCTTCATCGATTTCAAGATGAATCGTGTTTTTATTTTGAATTCTGGTAAATTCGAGCGTTTGCATAATACTTTGCAATAGCTCCCTCAAATTGAAAGAAATACATTCTAATTGTACTTCTTTAGATTCCATTTTATTGATCTGAAGTACATCATTAATTAAAGCCAGTAAATAATCTGCTGAGAATTTTAAGGATTTTAAATCTTTTTGGTGGTCTTGCAACTTTTTATCCTCTAATAATAAAGAAGTTAAACCAATAACTCCGTATAATGGTGTTCTTAATTCGTGACTAACGGTAGAGAAAAACTGAGTTTTTAAATTAGAAAGTCTTTCGGTCTCTTCTTTCGATTTTCTTAGTTCGTTATTTTTATCCTGTAACTCTGCAATTAAAGTTTTACGTGATCTATTTATTCGGTTTAAGAAGATTAAAATAATAAACAAGACAATAGCAGCAACGATTAGTAAAATAAGCTTTTCGTTAGATTTCGAAATAATTTTTTCCTGGTAATTTTTCTCTTGCTTGGCAAGCTCCAGGTTTTTTTGATATTCATTTACATCAAACCTGGCATTTGCAGCCTGAATTTGAGCTGTTTTACTATGCTCAAAAATTTCAGACTCATAATCATGCTGAACTTGAAGCGCTTCGTATGCTTTTTTATATTCTCCATTTCTAAAAAGCATTTCAGCATACCACTTATAAGTTTCAGCACCTTCATAAGCCAGGCTATCCTTGTTTACAATTTTTGTAGATCTTTCAAAATAAACTTTGGCAGAATCTATCTGGTTATTTTCCATAAAATATCTACCGTAAAGCATATCTAACTCGGCATCCAGATAGTCAAAATCTTGATTTTTAAGAACAATTTTAGCGTTATCTAAATACTCCTTAGCTTTTTCAGGCTGATTTTTATCAAGATACGTCCAGGCAATATTAATATTTGGCGCAATTAACTCTTCTTCATTATTCAACTTAGTAGCAAGATCGATTACTCGATTATAATAAGAAATTCCCTTTTTATAATTGTCTTTTGTTTCAGAAAAGATATTACCCATATTATTATATGCCCACATGATAAGCGTATCATTTTTTGTGGCATTCGCATATTCTAAAGCCTTTTCGTAATGTGATTTTGCGCGTAATGTATCTTTTAGTTCTTCGTAGGCTACACCAAGATTATTGTGCCCATGGTATAAATAATAATCATCTTTAACAAGATCTGCTAATTGAATAAGATCCATAGAAGTTTGGATACCTTCATGATAATTATAATCTGCAAATAAATCTATAGAATTATTTAGCAAGTGCTCTAGGCTATCTTTACTAACAAGCTTATCCTGAGCGATTAACGATAGGATAAAGAAGTTACAAAAAAGGGAAGAAAGTAATATTTTGCGTATCACGAACAAAGAAAATATTTAGCACCATCCAGCGTGGAAAATTACTCTATTTAAGGTAATTACACAAAAAAATGTATCAAAGCAGCTAAAATTAGTTGCAAAAGTATTCATATTAAACTTAATAAGGTTATCTTCCTTTAAAAATATTATTATGGGCTATCCCTGGCATCTTTATTTGATGGGAATTATGTACGTAATTGCCGGTGTAAATCACTTTATTAAACCAAAAATGTATGTAAAAATAATGCCTCCATATATCCCGGCACATCTTAGCATGGTATATCTAAGTGGTATTGCTGAAATTATTTTGGGGATCGCTGTTTGCTTTGCGGCGACTAAAAATTATGCGATCTACGGAATAATCGTCATGCTACTTCTATTTTTTACTGTACATTTTTACATGCTTTCTTCTACTGAAGCTGGAGCCGGCTTACCAAAATGGCTATTGATTCTTCGAATTCCGTTACAGTTTTTGTTAATTTGGTGGGCATGGTTTTATTTGAAATATTAAAATGACTGAAGAAATCTATCTTCCACAAGCACATTTAATTTACAATGCCAATTTTCTGGATACCCTATTCTCCGAAAAGTTGTTTCAGCAATTATATACCGAAACCAATTGGATACAGGAGCCTATCAAAATCTTCGGTAAAGAAATGATGCAACCACGATTAACGCATCTTTTTGGAGAGAGGTCTTATTCCTATTCCACCATAATAATGAATCCCGAGCCGTTTCCTGAAATGCTTCAGCAATTAAAAAATAATCTCGAAAACTTTACAAAATCGACATTTAATGTCTGTCTCGCTAATTTGTATCGAGATGGGCAAGATAGTATGGGCTGGCACAGCGATGATGAAAAAGAATTAGGTGAAAATCCAACCATCGCATCGATAAGTTTAGGTGGAGAACGTATGTTTCACCTTCAGCATAAAACAAAAAAAGAGCTAAAACAAAAATTTGTCTTAGCTCCCGGAAGTTTATTAATTATGGCTGGAGAAACTCAACATTTTTGGAAACATCAGCTTCCTAAAACCAAAAAACAGGTTGCTCCCAGAATCAATCTTACCTTTAGGCAGATTTTGGACTAGTTATAAATATCATTAAGCACTTTCGCTAAACGAATACCTCCTCTTTGCAACTGCTGTCTTACCGTAGGAAACCACTCGTACATGTATTTGTAACCAAGATCATTGTCTTCTTCAACCGACTTATATAACTTTTCAGCCAGATGTCTACTTTCATCCACCCAGTCTAACAAATCGCCTTCCTGAACAGCCTTTACCTGATATTTACTTAATTCATCTCTATTCTCTGCAAGTTCAGTATAACTCATCTGGTAAGAATCGATCATTTTGCTATCCCAAACACTGTGGATATTGGTCTTTTTCCCAAACCATTTTACATCTACTCTATTTCCACCAAGGTCGGCTGCATGACCAACATGAAAAGGTTGATGAAGATCTCCCACAAAATGAACCAGCATTTTTAGATGAAATTGTTTATCCTCTCTACTTGAATTTTTATCCTTTAAAACCTCAACACATTTTCTAATTCCCAACACAACATCACCATCTTCACTGGCCTTGGCTGGATCGTAAGCTTCTTCTTCTGGATCTATATTTACATAATGCCAGGGGCTGTATTTTCTATAAGCAGGATCACTTTTAATATCGTCTCCATGATTGGCTACAAATGCCAAACTATGCCCATCTAATAATTTATCGATAGCTTTTTGTGCTTTTCTAGACAGATGTACCTGCGCAATTTCGCCAGTAGTTCTGTGTCCTGTTTTACCCCAATCTGCATCATTTGCAAATGAAAACTGACTAATAAATACGGCTACAAGTGCGATCAATAATTTCTTCATTCCAGATAAATTTTAGCGCAAATATAACCAAGCTTAAGTAATTTAAATGTTAAACCTCGATTCTGTTAATTTTAAATTCAATATATTTATGATATCAATTTAATATCAATTAAAACTACTATATCATGACACAGGAAAAATCTTCATCGCCATCGAATGGCTATTTTATGTTATTTGTCTTCATTGTTCTATTCTTCGGAAGTATTTTCGGGTTAATCGCATTTAAAATGGCCTGGTTCATTTTAGGTATTCTTATTGCTCTTTTTCTAGCGCCCGGTTTTTTACTGGTTAATCCTAATGAATCCCGAGTACTTCTATTATTTGGAGATTATCGCGGAACCGTTAAG
Source organism: Zunongwangia atlantica 22II14-10F7 (assembly GCF_002094855.1). Lineage (GTDB taxonomy): Bacteria > Bacteroidota > Bacteroidia > Flavobacteriales > Flavobacteriaceae > Zunongwangia > Zunongwangia atlantica. The sequence continues at coordinate 476,903 of NZ_ARYN01000001.1, read as the reverse complement.
AAAAATGGTCTTTTTTGGACAAACCCTTTTTACACCAAAAAGAAAATATCGCTTCGTGCCAGAAACTTTGATAGTGAACGCTTAAAAGTGAATGACAAATTAGGGAATCCTGTGATGATAAGTACCATTTTAGTTTGGCGTGTTCGCGATACCTACAAAGCTTCTTTTGATGTTGATAATTTTGAAAATTTCGTCATCGTACAAACAGATGCTGCGGTTAGAAAACTGGCGAGTATGTATCCTTATGATAATTTTGCAGATGAAGGTTTAGATGAAGATATCACACTGCGAAGCAGTATGAACGAAGTAAGTGATGCTTTAGAAAAAGAGTTGGAAGAACGCCTTGAAATTGCCGGGATCGAAGTATTGGAAGCTAGGATTGGTTATTTAGCCTACGCCAACGAAATTGCCAGTGCGATGCTTAAAAGACAACAGGCTACTGCAATTGTTGCCGCCAGGCATAAAATCGTAGAAGGTGCGGTAAGTATGGTTGAAATGGCTTTGGATGAATTAGGCAAAAAAGAGATCGTGCATTTAGATGAAGAACGCCGTGCTGCAATGGTTAGTAACCTAATGGTAATTTTATGTGGAGATAAAGATGCATCGCCTGTGGTAAATGCAGGAACGCTGAATCACTAATTATGCGAGTATTTAAAGAAGAGCAACGATTCAATCAATGGTGGCTTATTGTAATTTGCACAATCTCAGGAATTTGGATTCTTTTAAATCTAGATCTTTTTCAAGGATTTTCAGAAAATCTATCGATAAGTAAATTACTAGGAGCGGCCCTTGGTCTTTTTATTTGTATAGGGATCTTTATGGTAAAAATGCATACCAAAATCGATAAATCTGGGGTGAAGGTTTGGTTTAGTCCGTTTCGTTTTACAAAGAAATCCTTTCGCTGGAATGAATTAGAAAATGCTCATACCAGGAAATACCGTCCGATTAGTGAATTTGGAGGTTGGGGAATTCGGATTTTCAGAAAACATAAAGCTTATAATGTAAAAGGCGATAAAGGAATTCAGTTAAAAACGAAAGAAGGCAAATTCTTTTTAATTGGCACACAACAAACCCAAAACGCAGATCGTGTAATTAATCGATATTTTAAAAATTCAGAAGAATGAAAAAATTACTATTCATATTATCGATTTTCAGCATTAATTTTTGCTTCGCTCAATTTCAGGAAAAAGAAATAGAAGTTAATAAGTATGTTCTCGGCACGCTATGCCTTCCTTCCGAAGAAACCGAAACCGCTGCGCTAATTATTGCGGGTTCTGGCCCAACCGATCGGGATGGAAGCAATCCTATGTTACCTAATCATAGTCTGGAAATGCTGGCGCATGGTTTAGCTGAAAATAATATTGCAAGCTTTAGGTACGACAAAAGAATATTTAGATTACAAGAACTAAAATTAACTGAATCTGACCTTTCTTTTGATGATTTTATTGAGGATGCCATTACCGGGCTACATTATCTAAAAGACTCCCTGAAATATAAAAAGATAGTAGTGATTGGGCATAGCCAGGGTTCTTTGGTAGGAATGATCACAGCACAAGAAGGTGCTTCCGGATTTGTTTCTCTTGCGGGACCTTCGGAAAAAATGAGCATTAAAATCATTGAACAGGTAAGCAATCAATCCCAGGCATTTGGCGATACTACCAGAGTTCACTTTCAGGAACTTCAGGAAAAAGACACGATCGAAAAAGTTAATCCTTTTCTTATGGCCATTTTTAGACCCTCGGTTCAGCAATTTTTAAAATCATGGGATAAATATGAGCCAAAAGAAGAACTTAAGAAACTAGATATTCCCATCTTAATTGTAAACGGAACAAAAGATGTACAGGTAAATGCTAAAGATGCTGAAGACTTAAAAAGTGTGGTAAGTGATGCCGAATTATTACTTTTGGAAAACATGAACCATATTTTAAAATCTGAAGGCGAAACCAGGAAAAATGAAGATGAAGAATTAGTTTTGCATCCAAAATTGATTCCTGCGCTAACAAAATTTATTCAGGAATTATAGAATATGGGTAAGAAAAAGGCATTTGCATTACGGGTAGATGAAGACATGCTAAAAGCTGTTGAAAAATGGGCTTCAGATGAATTTCGAAGTACCAATGGGCAGATCGAGTGGATGCTAAGCAAATGTTTAAAAGAAGCGAACAGACATCCTAAAAATAAAAACAAAGAAAACTAATGAACTATAAAATTGTCTTTTCAGACATCGACGGTACACTTTTAAATAAAGAAAGAGAACTTTCCCCACTCACTATAAAAACCATAAAAGAAGTAAAAGAACAGGTTCCTGTAGTTCTAATTTCAGCTAGAATGCCAGAGGCAATGCTCCATTTACAGGAGGAACTTGATATTAGAGAATTACCCATAATCGCTTATAATGGCGGATTGGTATTGGTAAACGACAAAGCAATTAGCTCGGTGGTAATTCCACTAGACACGCTAAAAAGCATCCATGATTTTAATACTGAAAATGATTTAAATGTTCATTTGAGTTTATATCATCATGACGAGTGGTACGTTCCGCAAACCGATTTTTGGGCAGAACGCGAAGAAAACAACACTAAAGTAGCACCACAAATAAAACCTAATGCTGAAGTGATCAAAAAATGGACTTCAGAAAATAAAGGTCCGCATAAGATCATGGCGATGGGCGACGAGGAGAAAATCGATAAAATAAGCCAGTTTTTATCTAAAAACTACAGCGAAGATTTGCACTTTTATCGTTCCAACAAAAATTATCTGGAGATCGCCAATAAAAAGATCTCTAAATTCTCTGCCATCGAATATTTACTAGAAAACCACTTTAAAATTTCTACTGAAGATACCATCGCATTTGGTGACAATTATAATGATGTAGCAATGGTTGGCGGTGTAGGTATGGGCGTTGCGGTTTCTAATGCTCGCCAGGAAGTAAAAGATGTAGCTACAAAAATTACCGGTCATGGTAAAGAAGATGGTGTTGCACAATGTCTTCAGGAGTTATTTTCTTAATAAATCTCGATTAATCTAAAATTAGGCAGGTAGAATATAATTTGTATTTTGCCTGCAAATCTTATTTTCATGAAAGATATGCCGGTTTTCACTAACGATGCAGTTGTTTTAGGATTGCTAATGATCTCGCTTGGTTTTGTTTTTTATACCTCGTCGATCAAAACTGGCTTTTGGGCCAAATTCTATAAAATCGTTCCCGGTGTATTGATGTGCTATCTAATCCCCGCGATTTTAAATTCTGCCGGATTTATAGATTCATCTGTCTCTAATCTCTATTTTGTAGCCAGCCGATATTTGTTACCTGCTTCATTGGTTTTAATGACATTAAGTATCGATCTAAAGGCGATTTTCAACCTGGGGCCAAAAGCCCTTATCATGTTCTTTGCCGCAACGTTAGGAATTATTATTGGTGGACCAATTGCCATTTTATTGATTTCTATCGTATCTCCAGATACTGTTGGCGGCGCAGGATTCGATGCTACCTGGCGTGGTTTATCTACACTTGCCGGTAGTTGGATTGGTGGTGGTGCTAACCAAGCAGCAATGTTAGAGATCTATCAATATAATCCTGAAAAATATGGAGGGATGGTATTAGTAGATATTGTAGTAGCTAACCTTTGGATGGCGATCGTTTTATTAGGTGTGGGTAAAAGTGACCGCATTGATAGATGGCTTCAGGCAGATAACTCGGCCATAACCGAATTAAAAAATAAAGTTTCAGCATATACAGAAAGTGTAAAACGTATCCCTAGCTTACCCGATTTTATTATTATTCTTGCTTTAGCATTTGGTGCAGTAGGAATCGCACATTTTGGTGCCGATGAAATTTCAAGTTTCCTGGTTAGCACTTTCGATGTTTTTCAGGATAAGAAAAGTTCGTTGGCCTCTTTTTCTTCTGAATTTTTCTGGATGATCACTATTGCTACGGCTATTGGGATTATTCTTTCGTTCACTAAATTCAAACAATATGAAGGTGCTGGAGCCAGTAAAGTAGGAAGTATTTTTATTTATGTACTGGTAGCTACAATTGGGATGAAAATGGATCTTGGTGCCGTTTTCGATAATCCTGGATTAATTGCAATAGGGCTCGTTTGGATGGCGATTCACGTAATTATTTTACTGGTAACCGCGAAATTGATAAAAGCGCCTTATTTTTTCCTTGCAGTAGGAAGCCAGGCCAATGTTGGTGGAGCGGCATCTGCACCTGTTGTGGCAGCAGCATTTCATCCATCGCTAGCAACCGTTGGCGTATTGCTGGCGGTATTTGGATATGTTGTGGGAACTTACGGAGCAATTTTATGTACCATCCTAATGCAATTGGCTGCAGGAGGGTAGAAAATTAAAAGAACAAAATTCAGAAAAAATAAACCTTAGCTATATCAAATATTAAAATCTAAAGAATTCCTAATTTTAATTATTCAATTTTGGTTAAAAAAATGGAAAAATATAAGATATTTGCGCTGCTGAAAAACTAATACAATACAATGAAAAAAATTAGCTTACTTTTACTTACAGTTCTTTCTATAATTGCCTGTTCACAAAAAGAAACCAACTTAAAAGTTTCGGGGAACATTAAAGGACTTAAAAAAGGTACGCTTTATCTTCAAATGATAGAAGATACTTCTTTGGTAAATGTAGATTCTTTAACGATTAATGGAGATTCTAATTTTTTATTGCAGGCCAACATTGATAGCCCGCAAATGATGTATTTGTATTTAAACAAAGTTGATAATTCAGAATTTGACGATCGCCTGGATTTCTTTGCAGATCAGGGAGAGGTAACTATCAACACTTCCTTAGAGAAATTTGAAACTGATGCAAAAATCACCGGTTCTAAAAATCAGGAAAAATTGATGGAATATCGTAAAATGATGAGCCGTTTTAATGATAGTAATCTTGAAATTATAAAGGAAAATTTTGAAGCTCAAAAAACAGAAGACGCAGAAAAACTTATCGAGCTGGATAATCGTTACGAGCGTCTTTTAAAGAGAAAATATCTTTACACCGTAAACTTTGCGTTAAACAATAAAGATATCGAATTAGCGCCTTATTTAGCTTTATCTGAAGTGTTTGATGCAAATATAAAGTATCTTGATACGATTTACGATTCATTAGAAAAAAACGTACAAAAATCGAAGTACGGCAAGCAGCTTAAAGAGTTCTTAAAAGAACGTCGCGAAGAAGAAAAACTAGAGGAAAAAGTTGAAGCTGAAAGTGAGGAAGCAAATTCTTAATTCCTGAAATTATAAAGATTAAAGCCGCATTTTAGCGGCTTTTTTTATTTCTAATAACAACAAAATCAATACTAAGCTTTAAGAGAACCTTAGTATAGCTTGCAGGTCGTTTTCTTTAACTTTGAGAAAAAGGCCTTATATGATTGCAAAACCTAACCCTAAAGAAAAGTACGATCTTATTTGTGTTGGCGGCGGAATTATGAGCGCAACTTTAGCGCTTATGACTAAGATTATAGATCCAGATGCCAATATTATTATTTTTGAACGTTTAAAAAAAGTTGCCCAGGAAAGTACTGAAGCATGGAATAATTCGGGTACGGGACATTCTGCTTTTTGCGAGCTAAATTATACTCCGCAGCAAGAAAATGGCAGTATCGATATTTCGAAAGCTAAAGAAATCTTTCAGCAATACGAACAATCCAAACAGTTTTGGTCGTATTTACTAGAAAAAGATATGCTGAAAAAGCCTAAAAGCTTCATTCATTCTTTACCGCATCATAGTTGGGTTACCGGGCAGGACAATGTTGATTTCCTTAAAAAAAGACATGCTGAAATGAGCAAAAGCTTCATGTTCGAAGAAATGAAATTTTCTGAAAAACCTGAAGAGCTAGAAAAGTGGTTTCCACTAATTATAAAAGATAGAAACCTGAGTGAGCCTATGGCGGGCACAAGAATGGAATTGGGAACGGGAGTTAATTTTGGAAATCTAACGGAGCAATTTTTTAAAATCCTGCAAGAGGAGTTTAATGTACCCATTCTTTTAGACCATGAAGTTCTTGACATCGATCCCGATGGAAAGGATGATTGGTTAATAGAAGTAAAATACAACAAAACCGATTACAAAACCTACTACGATAGTGAACATGTTTTTATTGGTGCCGGTGGTGGTGCTCTTCCCCTACTCCAAAAAGTAGAGATCGATGAAAAAGAAGGTTATGGTGGATTTCCAGTAAGTGGCCAATGGCTATTTTGTAAAAATCAGGAGGTCATAGAAAAACATCATGCAAAAGTTTACAGTAAGGCTGGTCCAGATGCACCACCAATGTCTACACCGCATTTAGATAGTCGTTTCATTAATGGAAAAAAGCAATTACTATTTGGTCCTTTTGCAGGTTTTAGCACTAAATTTTTAAAAGAGGGTTCTTTACTAGACCTACCAAAATCGATAAAATTAGACAATATCCCATCGATGTGGGGTGTTTTCTGGCATAACATTCCGCTTACAAAATATTTGCTAGAGCAAATTAAAATGGATCATGAAGATCGAATGAATGAGCTTAGAACTTTTGTAAAGGATGCCAAATCGAACGAATGGGAATTAAAAGTTGCCGGCCAACGTGTACAGATCATTAAAAAAGATGAAGAACAAGGTGGAACGCTAGAATTTGGGACAGATGTTGTTCATTCTAAAGATGGCAAAATCACAGCGCTATTAGGCGCTTCGCCAGGAGCTTCAACCGCAGTACATATTATGATCGATGTCCTCAAAATTGCTTTTCCAGAGAAACTAAAAGAAGAAACGGTAAAAGCCAAATTAGATGAAATGATCCCATTTTGGAACCGGAAAATTTCAGAAGAAAATAAAGAGGAATTTAGAGAAATTCAGAAAAAAACATCCAAATTATTAGAGCTAAATGTGTTGCATTAATTAATTAGATGTGAGAATTTAGATTTTAGAAACTAGATTCTAGACTTAAAATTTATAATGATACACTCCTAGTGTATATAAAATAAAAAACTCCTTAGAAAAATCTAAGGAGTTTTTTATTTGAGCCGATGGAGGGACTCGAACCCACGACCTGCTGATTACAAATCAGCTGCTCTAGCCAGCTGAGCTACATCGGCATTACTCTTTTTTTATTAAAGAGCGTTTACTTTTTCAATAAGCTTTTCAGCTTTAGCTTCTAGTTCTTTTTCTATTGCTTTAAAATGCTGAGCTTTATTCTCTACATCCTTTTGATTGATCTTTACGATTAGCTCGTCAAAATCTGCAATAGCTTCATCAACTATGGCTTCTGTTTTTGCTTTATCCTCTTCTGGATTCGCTTCCTGGTGAATATATGCTGCTTCGATGATGTCACCAAATACATTATTCACATCTCTCTTCAATAATCTTTTACTTGCCATAGCTTATAATTTCGGCTGCGAATTTAAATCATTTTCTGAATATAAAAACACTTTTTCAGAAAAAATTTTAAGCAACTATTAATTTTTATTCCCCTTTATAAGAAACGTAGTTTCTAGGGGTTTCGTATAGCGTTACCTCAAGCTCTAAATTTGCTCTAAGTTTATCGCGTAATTTATTCCAAATCACCACGGCAATATTTTCTGCAGTTGGATTTAAACTTTTAAATTCTTCAACCTCAACATTCAGATTTTTGTGATCAAAAGGTGTTTCAACTTCAGTATAAATTAGATCCTTTAATCGTTTAAGGTCCATTACAAAACCGGTTTCTGGATCTATCTCTCCTGTTACCGCCACAATAAGCTCGTAATTATGTCCATGAAAATTTGGGTTACTGCATTTTCCAAAGATTTCGAAATTCTTCTCGTCGCTCCACTCCTTTTTAAAAAGTCGGTGTGCGGCATTAAAATGAGCTTTTCTATGTACGGTTAACCTCATTACGAAATATGGTTATAATATTTATCAAATATGATCTTAAACCACTCGGTATAAACATCTGGATTCACTTTCATATCTTCTTTCACTTCCTCTAGGCTCACCCATTTCCAGGCATTCACTTCGTCTGGGTTTGGATTTGGATCTTCATCGTAGTGCCCCACTAAAATATGATCGTATTCATGTTCTGTTAAACCATTATCAAAAGGCGCTTTATAAATAAAAGAAATGGTGTCCTTAAGTTCTGTAGAAAATCCCATTTCTTCCATCAATCTGCGTTTACCCGCCTCGATATTCGATTCTCCTTCGCGTTGATGACTACAGCAGGTATTGGTCCAAAGTCCCGGTGTATGATATTTGGTAAGCGCTCGTTGTTGCAGCATAAGCTCTCCATTTTCATTAAATACAAAAACCGAAAATGCACGATGCAGCAATGCTTTTTCATGTGCTTCAATTTTTTCCATTAAGCCGATTTGCTCGTCTTTTTCGTTCACTAATATTACCTGATCTGTTCCCATCATAAAATTTAGAGCTCCAAATGTACAAAATCGTACTTATCTTAAAAATCTGTGTTTTTGCGGCCAAAATTCAATATTAGTGATTCGGCTTTAAATAGAACGCACAACGCATGTTTAAAATTCCTTAAAATAATAGTATTTTTGCGCCTCAAATATCGGTAGATGAAAACTTTTCAGAAAGAATTACGACGTAGAAGAACATTTGGTATCATTTCTCACCCAGATGCGGGTAAGACCACATTAACAGAAAAACTGCTTCTTTTTGGGGGGGCGATTCAGGAAGCGGGTGCTGTAAAATCAAACAAAATTAAAAAAGGAGCGACGAGTGACTTTATGGAAATTGAGCGCCAGCGTGGGATTTCTGTAGCGACTTCGGTTTTGGCCTTCGAATATAAGGACATCAAAATTAATATTCTGGATACGCCAGGTCACAAGGATTTTGCTGAAGATACTTTTAGAACTTTAACCGCTGTTGATAGTGTGATCGTAGTGATTGATGTTGCAAAAGGGGTCGAGGAACAAACTGAAAAACTGGTTGAAGTTTGCCGTATGCGTAATATCCCAATGATCGTTTTTATCAACAAACTGGATCGTGAAGGTAAAGATGCCTTTGAGCTTTTAGATGAAATTGAGCAAAAATTAAATTTAACGGTAACTCCGCTTTCCTACCCTATTGGGATGGGATACGACTTTAAAGGAATCTACAATATTTGGGAGAAAAACGTAAACCTTTTTACAGGCGACCCAAGAAAAGATATCGAAGATACTGTTGAAATTTCAGACCTAAGTTCATCTGAATTAGATGATCTTATAGGTAACAAAGCTGCAGATACTCTTAGAGATGAATTAGAACTTGCACAGGGTGTTTATCCTGAATTTGATAACAAAGCCTACCTGGAAGGTCGATTACAACCCGTATTTTTTGGCTCGGCTTTAAATAATTTTGGTGTACGTGAGCTTTTAGATTGTTTTATTGATATTGCGCCACCACCAAGACCAAAAGAAAGTGATATCCGAGTAGTTGAGCCTGCTGAAGATAAATTTACCGGATTTGTATTTAAGATCCATGCCAATATGGATCCTAAACACCGTGATAGATTAGCTTTTGTTAAGATCGTTTCTGGAAAATTTGAAAGAAACAAGAACTACTTACATGTTCGCCATAATAAAAACCTGAAATTCTCTAGTCCGAATGCCTTTTTTGCTGAAAAGAAAGAAATCGTAGATACGTCTTATGCGGGTGATATTGTGGGACTTCATGATACCGGAAACTTTAAAATTGGAGATACGCTTACTGAAGGTGAGAATTTAAATTACCGCGGAATCCCAAGTTTCTCACCAGAACATTTTAGATATATCAATAACGCCGATCCTATGAAATCTAAACAATTAGAAAAAGGGATCGACCAGTTGATGGATGAAGGTGTTGCGCAGCTTTTTGTTCTGGAATTTAATGGACGTAAAGTAATAGGAACGGTAGGTGCGCTTCAGTTTGAAGTGATTCAATATCGTTTAGAGCATGAATATGGTGCTAAGTGTAATTACGAAAATTTAAATGTTTATAAAGCTACATGGGTAGAGGCTGAAGACGAAAAGAGCGAAGAATTTAAAGATTTTAAACGCGTAAAATCTAAATTTTTAGCCAAAGACAAACATGGGCAGTTGGTATTTTTAGCCGATTCTCAGTTCTCTTTACAAATGACACAGCAAAAATATCCTTCGATCAAATTCCATTTTACTTCGGAATTTTAAGCTGAAGATTATTATAAAATTCAAAGAAAACTCCCCTGTTTTGACATTATTAGAACAGGAGAGTTTTTATTGGCGCCTCCAAATGGTATAATACCCTTAGGCCTGCCTCGAAATTAAAAATTTGTTTCCAACGCATGCCATGTGGGCTTGCCCAAGGTAATTTACTGATTACTGAGTTTCCTAAAGTTTGAAGGTTGAAATAATAGCGAGAATTGACGAAACTTAGCTTGAAACAATCAAGAATAGCTGTTTATTTACTATATTTTCGGCATAAAGCTGAATTATGGAAAGTATCGACAAGTTTGTCGCAGATTTTGCCTCTGCCGTTTGGGGGTTACCATTGGTTATCTTATTAATTGGTGGTGGAATATTTTTATTGATCTACTCTAAATTTCTTCCGTTTCGATATTTAGGCCATTCTATCGATCTTTTAAAAGGAAAGTATGACGATCCTAACGATCCGGGCGAAATAAATCACTTTCAGGCTTTAGCTACGGCTTTAAGCAGCACGGTTGGAATGGGAAATATTGCCGGTGTTGCTGTCGCTATTGCCGTGGGTGGCCCGGGTGCTGTTTTCTGGCTTTGGGTGAGCGCCGTTGTGGGAATGGCAACCAAATTTTTCACCAATACGCTGGCAGTCATGTACCGCGGTAAAGACTCTGAAGGGAAAATTCAGGGTGGTGTAATGTATTTTATTGTTGAAGGTTTAGGCCGAAATTGGAAGTTTTTAAGCATACTTTTTAGTGTTGCCGGTCTTATTGGTGCATTGCCTATTTTTAATGTAAATCAGCTTACCAAAGCGATCAATTCAATTTTACTTGAACCTAATGGAATTCCTACCGGGAACGTTTCTAATTTTTCAATCGGAGTTGTCTTAACCATTATCACTTCCATAGTTATTTTAGGTGGTTTATATCGAATTAGCCGAACAGTTTCCAAACTTGTTCCGGCGATGGTAGTGCTTTACTTCTTTTCAGTTTTAGCAATTTTGTTTATCAATTTCGAACAACTTCCGCAGTATTTTTCATTAATTTTCACTGATGCTTTTGCAGCAAATAACTATAAAGGAGATCCACTTTTTGGTGGATTATTAGGTGGTTTAATCTTACTTGGGATTCGTCGAGGTGCATTTTCTAACGAAGCTGGTATTGGTACTGCAACTATGGCTCACGGTGCTAGTAAAACCTCACAGCCTATTCGTGAAGGGCTGGTAGCAATGCTTGGTCCTGCTATCGATACTATAGTGGTTTGTACGCTAACTGCACTTACAATTTTAGTTAGCGGCGTTTGGCAAACCAGTGAAGCTAGTGGTGTTGTTTTAACCGCTAAAGCTTTTGGAGATTCCATCCCAATTTTTGGACCTTATTTGCTCCTAATTTGTATTGCTGCTTTTAGTGTTTCTTCTCTGTTTTCATATTCTTACTACGGAACCAAATGTCTTTCATTCCTAATTGGAGCAAAACATAAGCATTGGTACAACTATTTTTACATTATTAGTATTATGCTGGGCGCCACTACAGAACAAAGTATCATCCTGAATCTTATTGATGGTTTCTTTGCATTAATGGCGATTCCTACCATGATATCTACATTGATTCTTGCGCCGAGAGTAATGAAACAGGCAAAGTTATATTTTAGTCAGTATAAATGATTTTGAAGAAATCTTTTTGATTTTTGCTCTTTCACCAAAAAATATGCTGATAAATAGAAGCAACTAAAATGCAGTTTAAACATCTATAACATAGAGAAAATATCTAAATATTACTTATGCCTAAGATTAGCTGTTTTTTGATGTTCTTTTTAATAATGCTGAGTTGTAATTCTGATGATGATAAAACAGAAATTATTGAATGTATAGATTCTGACAATTGTGATGAATGCACCCTTATCAATAATGATCGTTATAACCAGGTTGAAACCGATAATTTTAGCATTCTTAATATTGAAGTCAATGCTGATTGTTTAGAAATTCAGTTTGGATCTTCCGGTTGTAATGGCGAAAATTGGGAAACCGAATTAATTTCTTCTGAAACAATTTTAGAAACTTCTATTCCTCAAAGAAATCTCAGGATGAAACTTAGTAATCCCGAATTATGCGAAGCCTACATCACCAAAACTATTTCATTTAACCTTACCAATCTTCAATTGGAAAATTATGATGAAATTCAGCTAAATATAGCCGGCTTTGATAATCCTGTTCAGTATAACTATTAAATAATATCGCTAATTTCAATTTTAGCAACCGGGACAAGAAATTATCTGTGGAATAACTAAGGAATTTTTAGAACTGCTATTATCAGGAAAAACCCATTTTCCATTTTGCCAAAAATCCCTTCTTTCTTCAACATTTTCTTTTCTCTTTTTAGATTCATGTGCCCAATATGAGTTTGGATATTTTTCAATTAATTTTTCATATTGCAAAATAATTGAATCTGGAGCAGTCTCATTCTCTGTCATTAAGATTTCTTCATACATTTTAAATGGCTCTAGATGTTGTTTCTTAACCGAATCTAATTCTTGTTGTAATCTCCTATTTTCTAATTTAACATGATGAAGTTCTTCTTTAAGCTGAGTAAATTGACTACTCCTTTTTGAACAAGAAAATGACATTGCTAACATCACACAAAGTACTGCTCTTTTCATATTTGATAATTTTCAAATTAATATCAAAGAGAGTACCAATCTTAATCTCAAAAAAAAGCCTCCAAATTCATCGAATCTGAAGGCTAATATTGTATGATTTCAGGACTTCTTTTAAGCTTGCCCTGTTGGACCAAAATTCATTGGAATTGGTGATTTTTCGTAATCTTTTATTTCACCGTGTTGCTTCTCAAAACGCTCTACATTATCGGCTAATGCTTTTAAAAAGCGTTTTGCATGTTGTGGCGTAAGAATAATTCTGCTTTTCACCTTGCTTTTAGGTTTTCCTGGCATAATATTCACAAAATCTACCACAAATTCTGAGATAGAATGATTTATTATAGCAAGATTAGAATAGGTTCCTTCAGCAACAGCTTCATCTAATTCAATATTAATCTGGCCTTGTTTTGGCTTCTTTTCTTCACTCATCTTTAAATGTTTTTTTTTCAATTATCGAGAGGCTTAATTTTTAAGAAAAAATAATGGTTCAAAATATCGATTTTCAACAATTCCCGATCTAATTATTTCTTTAAAAATACAAAAAATCCCGTCGTTGATTTTATCAAGACGGGATTTTGCTATTTATCACGTATGTCCTTTATTAAGAACTACGTTATTAGTTATAATTAACTTCCTGCTTTTTCTCTAGCATTTCGTCGAATTCTTCTTTAGAACCAACAATAATACTATCGTACTTACGCATACCTGTACCTGCAGGGATTCTATGTCCTACAATTACATTTTCCTTAAGTCCTTCTAAAGAATCGATCTTACCGCTTACAGCAGCTTCGTTCAATACCTTAGTAGTTTCCTGGAAGGATGCAGCAGAGATAAATGACTTGGTTTGAAGTGATGCTCTTGTAATACCCTGAAGAACCGGAGTTGCAGTTGCTGCAACAACGTCTCTTGCTGAAGCCAGGTTCTTATCTTCTCTTCGAAGCTGAGAATTTTCATCTCTTAGCTCTCTTAGAGAAACAATTTGTCCTGGTTTTAGGTTTTCTGAATCACCAGCATCCTCAATTACTTTCATTCCAAAGATCTTATCGTTTTCTTCGATAAAGTCTGATTTATGAACTAATTGATTTTCTAAGAAAATAGTATCTCCTGGATCAACAATTCTTACTTTACGCATCATCTGGCGTACAACAACCTCAAAGTGCTTATCATTAATCTTCACCCCTTGTAGTCGATATACTTCCTGTACTTCGTTTACAAGATACTGCTGTACTGCATTTGGCCCTTTAATATTAAGGATATCTTCTGGAGTAATAGATCCATCAGAAAGTGGCATACCTGCACGAACGTAATCATTTTCCTGAACTAAGATCTGGTTAGAAAGTTTAACTAAGTACTTCTTAACCTCTCCTAATTTAGACTCAACGATAATTTCACGGTTACCACGTTTAATCTTACCAAACGAAACAACACCATCAATTTCTGAAACTACAGCTGGGTTAGATGGGTTACGTGCTTCGAAAAGCTCTGTTACCCTTGGAAGACCACCGGTAATATCACCCGCTTTAGATGATTTACGAGGAATCTTCACTAAGATCTTACCAACTCCAATTTTCTCAGCGTTATCTACCATAAGGTGAGCACCTACCGGTAAGTTATAAGAACGAATTACTTCGTCTTTCTTACCTAGAATATGCAAGGTTGGGATAAGCTTTTTGTTACGAGATTCAGAAATTACTTTTTCCTGGAATCCTGTTTGCTCATCGATCTCTACCTGATAAGTAACACCTTGTTCTACGTTTTCGTATTTGATCTTACCTGCAAATTCAGAAATAATCACACCGTTATATGGATCCCACTGACATACTGTAGTACCTTTTGCAATTTCTACACCATCTTCAATAAAGATTTCAGAACCGTAAGGAATGTTGTTTGTACTTAAAACAACTCCTGTTTTCTTGTCTTTAATCTTAATTTCTGCAGTACGAGAAATTACAATATCAGAAGTACTACCATCTGGTGCTTCTCCTTTTACAACTTTTAAATCATCAATTTCAGCAATACCATCAAACTTAGTGATAAGTTTGTTTTCTTCTGAAATGTTTCCTGCAATACCTCCTACGTGGAAGGTACGTAGCGTAAGCTGTGTACCAGGCTCCCCAATAGACTGAGCAGCTACAACACCTACAGCTTCACCTCTCTGAACAAGCTTATTTGTGGCAAGGTTACGACCGTAACAGTTAACACAAATACCTTTCTTCGCCTCACAGGTAAGTGGTGAACGCACCTCTACACTTTCGATTGGTGCTTTTTCTATCATTTCAACGATTTCCTCGGTGATCTCTGCTCCAGCTTCAACAATCAATTCATCTGAAGTTGGGTTATAAACATCATTTAAGGAAATACGTCCTAATATTCTTTCTCCAAGAGATTCTACGATCTCTTCGTTCTTTTTAAGTGGTCTAACTTCTACACCTCTTAATGTTCCACAGTCTTCTTCGTTTACGATCACATCCTGAGAAACATCTACCAAACGACGAGTTAAGTAACCCGCATCGGCAGTTTTAAGTGCGGTATCCGCAAGACCTTTACGAGCACCGTGAGTAGAGATAAAGTATTCAAGAATCGAAAGACCTTCTTTAAAGTTAGAAAGAATTGGGTTTTCGATAATTTCACCTCCACCAGAGTTCGATTTCTTAGGTTTCGCCATAAGACCACGCATACCAGTAAGCTGACGAATCTGCTCTTTAGATCCACGAGCTCCAGAATCAAGCATCATGAATACCGAGTTAAATCCTTGCTTATCTTCACGAATTCGCTTCATCGCTAATTCAGTAAGACCGGCATTTGTAGAAGTCCAGATATCAATTACCTGGTTGTAACGCTCGTTATTGGTAATAAGACCCATGTTATAGTTACCAATAATACCTTCTACCTGCTCATTCGCTTCGTCGATCATTGTTTGTTTTTCAGCAGGAATAATAATATCACCTAAACTGAAAGACAATCCACCACGGAAAGCGAATCCATATCCAAGAGATTTAATCTTATCAAGGAATTCTGAAGTTTCAGGAACACTGGTTAATTTAAGAATCTTACCAATAATTTCACGAAGTGATTTTTTAGTAAGTACCTCATTAATATATCCTGCTACTTCAGGTACAGTTTCGTTAAATAAAACTCTACCTACCGTAGATTCGATAATTTGGTAAACTAATTCTCCTTCTTCGTTGTAATCTTTCGCTTTAATTTTAATTGGCGCATTAAGATCTACTCTCTTCTGGTTGTAAGCGATCACAACTTCTTCAGCAGAATAGAAAGTTAATCCTTCACCTAGTACAGCCTCTTCTTCAGTAGATCTCTTAAGTTTGGTCATATAATAAAGACCAAGAACCATATCCTGAGAAGGTACTGTAATAGGAGAACCATTTGCTGGGTTAAGAATATTATGAGAAGCTAACATTAATAATTGCGCTTCTAAAATAGCCTCTGGCCCAAGTGGTAAATGTACCGCCATCTGATCCCCATCAAAATCGGCGTTAAATGCCGTACATGCTAATGGGTGTAATTGTATTGCTTTACCCTCGATAAGTTTTGGCTGGAATGCCTGAATACCAAGACGGTGAAGCGTAGGAGCACGGTTTAGCAATACAGGATGTCCTTTAAGAACATTTTCTAAGATATCCCATACTACTGGCTCTTTTTTATCTATAATCTTTTTCGCAGATTTTACTGTTTTTACAATACCTCTTTCGATTAGTTTCCTAATCACAAAAGGCTTGTAAAGTTCTGCCGCCATATTTTTAGGAAGACCACACTCAAACATTTTAAGTTCTGGCCCAACAACGATTACCGAACGTGCTGAATAATCCACACGCTTACCAAGTAAGTTTTGACGGAAACGTCCCTGCTTACCTTTTAACGAATCTGAAAGGGATTTAAGCGGACGGTTAGAATCAGTTTTTACTGCTGAAGACTTTCTTGTGTTGTCGAATAATGAATCTACAGATTCCTGAAGCATACGTTTTTCGTTACGTAAAATTACTTCTGGAGCTTTAATTTCCATTAAACGCTTAAGACGGTTGTTACGAATAATCACCCTTCTATAAAGATCGTTAAGATCTGAAGTTGCGAAACGACCACCATCTAGAGGTACAAGAGGTCTTAATTCTGGTGGAATTACCGGGATAACCTTCATGATCATCCATTCTGGTAAATTCTCACGGTTTTTATTTGCATCACGAAGTGCCTCTACAACCTGAAGACGTTTTAAAGCCTCAGTTTTACGCTGCTTAGAAGTTTCGTTATTTGCTTTATGTCTTAATTCATAAGAAAGTTCATTTAAATCGATTCTTCTAAGAATTTCAATAAGACATTCTGCACCCATTTTAGCGATAAACTTATTTGGGTCGGTATCTTCTAAATATTGATTTTCCTGAGGAAGTTCATCTAAGATATTTAAATATTCTTCTTCAGTTAAGAAATCCATTTTCTTTAAAGGATCTCCATTCTCATTTTTAGCATTACCAGGCTGAATTACCACGTATCTCTCGTAGTAAATAATCATATCTAATTTCTTAGAAGGAAGACCTAGTAAATATCCAATTTTATTTGGTAAAGAACGGAAATACCAGATATGAGCTACAGGAACTACCAAATTGATGTGCCCAACACGGTCTCTACGAACTTTCTTCTCTGTTACTTCTACACCACAACGGTCACACACGATCCCTTTGTAACGTATTCTCTTATATTTTCCACAGGCACATTCGTAATCCTTAACAGGACCAAAAATACGCTCACAGAACAATCCGTCACGCTCTGGTTTGTGCGTACGATAATTGATAGTTTCCGGCTTAAGAACTTCACCACGAGATTCTGCGAGGATAGACTCTGGAGAAGCTAAACCGATAGAGATTTGATTAAATCTCTGTACTGTATTCTTATCATTATTTCTAGCCATAATAAATGCTGCTATCTAATTATTGTGAAAATACTGAAAAATCGGAGCGGTTAGACCCGCTCCGAAAAAGCAGTGTTTTATTCTTCTAATTTTAAATCCAGTCCAAGACCTTTCAACTCATGCATCAATACATTGAAAGATTCTGGTAATCCTGGTTCTGGCATAGGCTCTCCTTTAACGATACTTTCGTAAGTTTTAGCCCTTCCTATCACGTCATCAGATTTTACGGTTAAGATTTCTCTTAAGGTACTTGAAGCACCGTATGCCTCAAGAGCCCAAACCTCCATCTCACCAAAACGCTGACCTCCAAACTGAGCTTTACCACCAAGTGGTTGCTGAGTAATAAGAGAGTATGGCCCAATTGAACGAGCATGCATTTTATCATCAATCATGTGACCTAATTTCAGCATATAAATAACACCTACTGTAGCTCTTTGATCAAAACGCTCACCTGTACCACCATCAAATAGATAAGTATGACCAAAACGTGGAATTCCTGCCTCGTCTGTTAATTCATTGATCTTGTCTAAAGATGCACCATCAAAAATTGGTGTTGCATACTTCTTACCTAATTTTTGACCTGCCCATCCAAGAACAGTTTCATAAATCTGACCAATGTTCATACGAGAAGGTACCCCAAGTGGGTTCAATACAATATCAACCGGAGTTCCATCATCTAAGAATGGCATATCTTCCTGACGTACAATACGAGCAACAATACCTTTGTTACCGTGACGTCCTGCCATCTTATCACCCACCTTAAGCTTACGTTTCTTAGCGATATAAACTTTAGCAAGTTTTAAGATACCTGAAGGAAGCTCATCCCCTACAGAGATTGTAAACTTCTCTCTTCTTAAGTTACCTTGAAGATCGTTCTCTTTAATTTTATAATTGTGTAGAAGATCTGCTACAAGTGCATTAGTATGATCATCTGTTGTCCAGATTCCCTGAGTAAGGTGAGTATAATCATCTACAGAATTTAACATCTTTAATGTATACTTCTTACCTTTTGGTAATACTTCCTCTCCTAGATCATTTTGTACACCCTGAGCTGTTTTTCCACCAACGATAGCAAATAATTTATCTACTAATTGAGATTTAAGTACAGCAAATTTAGCTTCGTACTTTTTCTCTAAAACTGCAACATCTTCTTTATCCTGTGCTCTCTTTCGTTTATCTTTAATTGCACGAGCAAATAACTTCTTGTTAATTACCACACCACTTAATGATGGTGAAGCTTTTAACGAAGCATCCTTAACATCTCCTGCTTTATCACCAAAGATTGCTCTAAGAAGTTTTTCTTCTGGTGTAGGATCACTTTCTCCTTTTGGAGTGATCTTACCAATAAGAATATCTCCAGGCTTCACTTCAGCACCAACTCTAATCATACCGTGCTCATCAAGATCCTTAGTAGCATCTTCAGATACGTTAGGAATATCATTAGTAAGCTCTTCGTTACCTAATTTAGTATCACGAACCTCTAAAGAATACTCATCGATATGAATAGAAGTAAAGATATCATCTCTTACAACTTTTTCTGAAATTACAATCGCATCCTCAAAGTTATATCCCTTCCAAGGCATAAAGGCAACTTTCATATTACGTCCAAGCGCTAATTCACCTTTATCAGTTGCATAACCCTGGCATAATACCTGCCCTTTAGTTACTCTATCACCAACGCTTACAATAGGCTTAAGGTTGATAGACGTTCCCTGGTTAGTTTTACGGAATTTAATAAGATCGTAAGTTTTAGAATCTGAATCGAAACTTACCATTCTTTCTTCTTCAGTACGATCGTATTTAATTGTAATCTTTTGCGCATCTACATATTCTACTTCTCCTTCTCCTTCGGCATTAATTAATACACGAGAATCTGTAGCTACCTGTCTTTCCAATCCTGTTCCTACGATTGGAGAATCTGCTCTTAATAATGGAACTGCCTGACGCATCATGTTAGATCCCATCAATGCACGGTTCGCATCATCATGCTCCAAGAAAGGAATTAATGATGCAGAAATTGATGAAATCTGGTTTGGTGCAACATCGGTATAATGAACCTCTTTTGGATCTACAACCGGGAAGTCACCCTCCATACGAGCAATAACTTTATCTGTATCGATAGTTCCATCTTCTCCTAAAGGAATGTTTGCCTGAGCAATTTTCTTTCCTTCCTCTTCTTCAGCGCTTAAATAAATAGGCTCTTCAGAGATATTGATTTTACCATCTTCAACAGTTCTATAAGGTGTTTCAATGAATCCCATTCCATTTACTTTCGCATATACAGAAAGTGAAGAAATAAGACCAATGTTTGGACCTTCAGGAGTCTCAATAGGACATAATCTTCCGTAGTGAGTATAGTGAACGTCACGAACCTCGAATCCAGCACGCTCTCTTGAAAGACCTCCAGGTCCTAAGGCTGAAAGACGACGTTTATGCGTAATCTCAGCTAATGGGTTTGTTTGATCCATAAACTGAGAAAGCTGGTTGGTACCAAAAAATGAATTAATTACAGAAGACAATGTCTTTGCATTAATAAGATCGATAGGTGTAAATACCTCATTATCTCTAACATTCATTCTTTCACGAATAGTACGAGCCATACGCGCAAGACCAACACCAAATTGCTGAGACAACTGTTCTCCTACAGTTCTAACACGACGGTTTGATAAGTGATCGATATCATCAATCTCAGCTTTAGAGTTAATTAACTCTATTAAATATTTTACAATGGTAATGATATCTTCTTTGGTAAGCACCTGCTTATCCATAGCTACATCAAGACCAAGTTTTTTGTTCATTCTATAACGACCAACTTCTCCTAAGCTATAACGCTGATCTGAGAAGAATAATTTATCAATTATTCCACGAGCAGTTTCTTCATCTGGCGGTTCAGCGTTACGTAATTGACGGTAGATATGCTCTACTGCCTCTTTCTCTGAGTTTGTTGGATCCTTTTGAAGTGTATTATGTATAATTGCATAATCACCAGTAGAATTATCTTCTTTATGAAGAAGAATTGTTTTAACACCTGTTTCTAGAATCTCTTCTATGTGATCCTTATCTAATTCAGTATCACGATCTAAAACAATCTCGTTACGCTCGATAGACACTACTTCACCTGTATCCTCATCTACGAAGTCTTCGTACCATGTATTAAGTACACGAGCAGCTAACTTTCTACCTAAATATTTCTTAAGACCTGTTTTTGAAACTTTAATCTCTTCTGCAAGATCAAATATTTCAAGAATATCTTTATCGCGTTCAAATCCAATTGCGCGGAAAAGAGTTGTTACAGGTAATTTTTTCTTTCTATCGATATAAGCGTACATAACGCTATTAATATCGGTAGCAAATTCTATCCAAGATCCTTTAAAAGGAATTACTCTGGCAGAATATAATTTTGTTCCATTTGCATGGAAAGATTGTCCAAAGAATACTCCTGGAGAACGGTGAAGCTGAGAAACTACAACACGCTCTGCTCCATTAATACAAAAAGTCCCACTAGGAGTCATATAAGGAATAGTTCCTAAATAAACATCCTGTACGATGGTTTCAAAATCCTCATGTTCCGGATCCGTACAATATAGTTTTAACCTTGCTTTTAAAGGCACACTATAAGTTAGACCACGCTCAATACACTCTTGAATAGAATATCTTGGTGGGTCTACAAAATAATCTAAAAATTCTAATACAAATTGGTTACGGGTATCCGTAATTGGGAAGTTTTCAAGGAAGGTATTATAAAGACCTTCATTTCCCCGCTCTTCTGATTTTGTTTCTAATTGAAAGAAATCCTGGAAAGACTTGATCTGAATATCCAAAAAATCTGGATAATCAGGTCTGTTCTTTACAGAAGAGAAACTAAATCTTTCAGTTTGCTTTGCTAACATCAATGGACGGATTATAATTTATATAAAAAATGGTTGCGAAAAAGCCTTAGCTCTATATACGCAAAAAGGGTTTAGACCTTCAGGAGTAAATCCTGAGGTCTAAACCTAAATAATATTGCTCTCGTCAAGCTTATTTAAGCTCAACCTCAGCTCCTGCTTCTTCTAATTGAGATTTTAAAGCTTCTGCTTCATCTTTAGAAACTCCTTCCTTAACTGGTTTTGGAGCACCGTCAACTAATTCCTTAGCATCTTTAAGTCCAAGACCTGTTAATTCTTTTACTAACTTAACTACAGCTAATTTAGATCCTCCTGGAGCTTTAAGAATTACGTCAAATTCAGTTTGCTCTTCAGCAGCGTCATCGCCACCAGCAGCAGCACCACCAGCAACAGCTACAGCTGCAGCTGCAGGCTCAATACCATACTCTTCTTTTAATATATCAGCTAACTCATTAACTTCTTTAACTGTTAAGTTAACTAATTGTTCTGCGAATTCTTTTAAATCTGCCATTTTCTATCGTTTTAAAATTTTTGTAAAAGTTATATTTATTAAAAAGTGCGTACTATACTAGTCCTCTTTTTCTGAAAGTGTCTTAAGGATTCCTGCAATTTTTCCTCCACTAGATTTAAGTGCAGAAACAACATTTTTAGCAGGAGATTGAAGTAATCCAATAATATCCCCAATAACCTCTTCTTTAGATTTAATATTAGAAAGAGCTTCTAAGTACTCATCTCCAACATAAATAGCTTCATCAATAAAAGCTCCTTTAAGAATTGGTTTTTCGTTTTTCTTTCTGAATTCTTTGATCACTTTAGCTGGAGCATTACCAGTTTCAGCAATCATTATCGAGGTGTTACCCTTTAAAGTAGTAGGAAGATCTCCGAAATCTTTATCTGAAGCTTCCATTGCTTTAGTAAGTAACGTATTCTTAACTACCGCAAGTTTTACATTAGCTTTAAAACAAGCTCTACGTAAATTAGAGGTTGTTCCGGCATCTAAACCTGAGATATCTGCAATATAGATAGTTGAAGTATCAGCTAACTGGGCAGTTAAATCTTCTATTACTTTTGATTTTTCTTCTCTTGTCATAATACCTAATTATTGCTCAGTAAACCTTTTTGTATCAATAGCTACACCAGGCCCCATTGTACTGGACATGTGGATACTTTTAATGTATACACCCTTTGCTGCCTGAGGTTTTAGTTTTACAAGCGTAGTTAATAATTCTCTTGCGTTACCAGCGATTTTTTCTGGGTTAAAAGATACCTTACCAATTCCTGCATGTACGATACCAGTTTTATCAACCTTAAAGTCGATTTTACCAGCTTTAACATCAGATACTGCTTTAGCGATATCCATAGTAACTGTACCAGTTTTAGGGTTTGGCATTAAACCTCTTGGACCCAAAACACGTCCTAAAGGACCTAATTTACCCATTACGCTAGGCATAGTGATAATTACATCTACATCTGTCCAACCACCTTTAATTTTATCTAGGTATTCGTCAAGACCAACATAATCTGCCCCTGCATTCTTAGCTTCCTCTTCTTTATCTGGAGTTACTAAAGCAAGAACTTTCACATCTTTACCAGTTCCATGAGGTAATGTTACAACTCCTCTTACCATTTGATTGGCTTTACGAGGATCTACATTTAAACGAACCGCTAAATCCACAGAAGCGTCAAAGCTCTCGCTAGAAACTTCTTTGATCAAAGCAGAAGCTTCAGCAACCGTATAGGCTTTACCCTTTTCGATTTTAGATTGAGCTTCTTTTTGTTTTTTAGTCAACTTTGCCATTTTCTAAATTCTTTTTGGATTAAAACGGTGCATCACCCTTTACTGTTATACCCATAGAACGAGCTGTACCAGCGACCATTTTCATTGCAGATTCGATTGTAAATGCATTTAAATCTTGCATTTTATCTTCAGCAATAGTTTTCACCTGATCCCAAGATACACTTGCTACTTTCTTTCTGTTTGGTTCTCCTGAACCTTTCTTTGTTTTTGCTGCTTCCATTAGCTGTACTGCTGCTGGTGGAGTTTTGATAACAAAATCAAATGATTTATCAGAATAAACAGTAATTACTACCGGTAATACTTTACCTTGTTTATCCTGAGTTCTACCATTGAATTGTTTACAAAATTCCATGATATTAACTCCGGCAGCACCTAAAGCAGGTCCAACTGGTGGTGAAGGGTTAGCAGCACCTCCGCGAACTTGTAGTTTTACAACTTTACTTACTTCTTTTGCCATTTTTTACATTTTTAGAAGATAGTTTATTAGAGTGGAAGCAAATAAAAAACTATCAAAAAATTTGTAACAATTATATTTTCTCTACTTGCATATAGCTAAGTTCTAATGGTGTTTTTCTACCAAAAATCTTAACCATAACTTCAAGCTTACGCTTTTCTTCATTAATCTTTTCAACGGTACCATTAAAACCATTAAAAGGACCATCTATAACTTTAATAGTCTCTCCTAATGTAAACGGAATAGCCACATTATCAGTCTTAACAGATAATTCGTCTACTTTACCAAGCATACGATTAACCTCTGACTGTCTCAATGGCACAGGATCTCCTCCCTTAGTTTCACCTAAGAAACCAATAACACCATTAATTCCCTTAATAATATGTGGAATTTCACCTCCAAGATTAGCCTGAATCATAATATATCCAGGAAAATACACTCTCTCCTTATTAATCTTCTTCCCATTTCTAATTTGGATAACTTTTTCGGTTGGAACTAAAACCTGATCCACCCAATCTTCCATACCCATATGGGAAATTTCACGCTCTATATAATCTTTTACTTTATTTTCCTGTCCACTTACGGCACGAACTACATACCATTTTTTATCCTTTACCTCTGCCATAACTAAATTATGATTTTACCCATTCAAAGTATCCCTCAATCACAGTGTTAAATAAAGTATCAACACCCCATATAGCTAATGAGAAAATAATAGAAAAAACTGCTACGAGAATTGTTAGCCTTTGAGCTTCAGGCCAACTTGTCCAGGTAACATGGTTTTTCAATTCGTTATAAGACTCTGATATATAATTCACAATTCCTGCCATTCTTAAAGTATTTGCACGGGTTGAGAGGCTCGAACTCCCGACACCTGGTTTTGGAGACCAGTGCTCTACCAACTGAGCTAAACCCGTAAGATAAAGAGAAGGTATCCTGCTTTTCACAGGATACCTTATATGTTCAAACTATAATTAGTCTAAAATTTCAGTTACCTGACCAGCACCTACAGTTCTACCACCTTCACGGATAGCGAAACGTAGACCAACATTCATTGCAATAGGCTGAATCAATTCTACAGTAATAGTAAGGTTATCACCTGGCATTACCATCTCTACTCCTTCAGGAAGGTTAATAGTTCCTGTCACGTCAGTCGTACGTACGTAGAACTGAGGACGGTAGTTATTATGGAATGGAGTGTGACGTCCACCTTCTTCTTTCTTAAGGATATAAACCTCTGCTTTAAATTTAGCGTGAGGAGTAACAGACCCAGGCTTAGTAATTACCATACCTCTTGAGATCTGAGTTTTCTCGATACCTCTTAATAGGATACCAACGTTATCTCCAGCTTCACCTCTATCAAGGATTTTACGGAACATCTCAACTCCAGTAATAGTAGAAGTTAATTTTCCAGCTCCCATACCAATGATCTCTACAGGATCTCCAGTGTTAGCAACACCAGTTTCGATACGTCCAGTTGCAACAGTACCACGACCAGTAATAGAGAATACATCTTCGATTGGTAAAAGGAAAGGCTTATCAACATCACGCTGAGGAAGTTCAATCCAGTTATCAACAGCTTCCATAAGATCTAAAACAGACTGAGTCCATTTATCGTCACCTTCTAAAGCACCTAAAGCAGATCCAGAAATTACAGGACCATTATCTCCATCATACTCGTAAAAAGAAAGTAAATCTCTTACTTCCATTTCAACTAGCTCAAGAAGCTCCTCATCATCTACAAGGTCAACTTTATTTAAGAACACAACGATTCTTGGAATACCTACCTGACGTCCAAGAAGGATGTGCTCACGAGTTTGTGGCATAGGACCATCAGTCGCAGCAACAACAAGGATAGCACCGTCCATCTGAGCAGCACCAGTTACCATGTTCTTTACGTAATCGGCGTGACCTGGACAGTCAACGTGAGCATAGTGACGGTTTGCAGTCGCGTACTCTACGTGAGAAGAGTTAATAGTAATACCTCTATCTTTTTCTTCAGGAGCGTTATCGATTTGATCGAAAGCTCTAGCTTCAGAATATCCAGCGTCAGCTAACACCTTAGTAATAGCTGCTGTTAAAGTAGTTTTTCCGTGATCTACGTGTCCAATCGTACCGATATTTAAGTGCGGTTTGGAACGATCATAAGTTTCCTTTGCCATAATTAATACTTATTTAATCTTAGTTATATATTAGTGTTCAATTTTATACTAAACCAGAGCCAACGACGAGAATTGAACTCGTGACCTCTTCCTTACCAAGGAAGCGCTCTACCCCTGAGCTACGTCGGCAAACAAAGATAGCCTTGCTACCAAATTGTTTTAAACAACAAAAACCATAAGCTACTAATAGCTTACGGATATTATTGATCTCATTTAATAATTTTGTTGAGCGGGAGACCGGGTTCGAACCGGCGACATTCAGCTTGGAAGGCTGACGCTCTACCAACTGAGCTACTCCCGCCTAGAAGAAACAAAACTTAAAATAAATTAAGCTGTTTCATTTTAAGTGGGGAGAGCAGGATTCGAACCTGCGAAGGTAAAAACCAACAGATTTACAGTCTGTCCTCGTTGGCCGCTTGAGTATCTCCCCTCAAAATTACTATACCATTATTTCATAGAACTACAACCCGAAGGCCAGCTTTATGATGGTATCAAAACGGCTGCAAATTAAAGTAATTTTACAGCACCATCCAAAGCTTTTTTCAAAAATTTTTTGAAAAAATTTTAGTTCATTAATCCTTAACGAATTAGATAAACCAAAGCTTTCAGATTCAAAATTTCAAGAGCCGATGGAGGGACTCGAACCCACGACCTGCTGATTACAAATCAGCTGCTCTAGCCAGCTGAGCTACATCGGCAACACTTCCTTTTTACAATAAAAAAGTCCGCTATTTCTAACGGACTGCAAATGTATATAAATTATTTAGTTCTCAAAACATATTTTTGAGATTTTTTTTCTAAGCATAAGCTTTAGACTTCTCTTTTCTTTTAATTAATTGACGTTGCAACGAGTTAACACACTCATCCACACACTCTTCAAAGGTTTTACATGTTTTTTTTACCATCATATCCCCACCAGGAATACTTAGCAAAATTTCTGTAATCTTATTTTCCTTATCACTGGTTTTTTGAACTTTCAAAAAAACATCCGCATAAATAACCTTGCTGTAAAAATTCTCCAGTTTATCCATTTTCTTTTGAATAAAACTAATCAGCTTCTGATCTGCGTTAAAGTTTACAGATTGCACGTTTACTTTCATAACATCAAAAATTTAATTAAACAAAAGGTTAAGCTAGTTCTTATTGTTGCGAGGGTGAGCATTTTTATGAATATTTTTAAGCTCTGCTATACTATTGTGCGTATAAACCTGAGTTGCCGCAAGACTAGAATGCCCTAACAACTCTTTTACAGCATTTAAGTTAGCTCCTTCATTCAATAAGTGCGTCGCGAAGGAATGTCGTAATATATGAGGACTTTTCTTTAGTTTAACCGACGCCTTACTAAAATAAGTATTTATAATTCTATAAACAAGACTTTCACTCATTTTATCTCCTTTAGAAGAGACAAATAAATAAGGAAAATCTATAACATTAGACGTGGCACGGCTTCGCTCTTGCAAATACAACTCAATCGTCTTCGCTACACTATTTAATAACGGTAAATATCTTTCTTTATTTCTCTTCCCTAAGACTTTAATATTTAAGCCAACAAGATCAAGATCCTCTAATTTAAGATTTATTAATTCTATGCGCCGCAAACCAGCTGAATAAAACAATTCAATTACCGCTTTATCTCTTAGTCCTTCAAAATTATTAGTATCGATAACACCCAAAACACTTGCAACCTCTTTTTCAGAAAAAGGTACCTGCACTTTTTTGGCTATTTTTAAAGGCCTATGTTTCTGCAAAGGTGAAATTGAAAGCTCCCCCACTTTCTGCAAAAAATAATAATAAGATTTTAATGAAGAAATTTTACGATTAATACTTCTATTAGAAATATTATTTTCTGAAAGACTAACAATCCAATTGCGTACCTGAGAATAATTAACTTCTTTTAGATGAGAAACTTCAAACTCCAATAAAAGATATTCCTGAAAAGAAACTATATCTGCTTCATAAGCCTTAATGGTATGAAGTGAATAATTCTTCTCTAAATAAAGATAATCTTTAAACTGATTTAGGGACATAAAAAAACTGTTGATAAACAAAGTTAAAAAACTTTACTCACCAACAGTTATATTTTCACCAAAGAAGCAGGGCTTCCTTGCATACATTCATACTTAAAAAAGAAAGGAAATACTAGATATCTTCCTGATCTCTAAGGTGCTGAATATACTGCGCTTTTTGCACTTGCGCCCTACGTTCTACAGACGGTTTTGTAAAATGCTGACGACTTCTTAGTTGTCGCATTGTTCCTGTTTTATCGAATTTACGCTTAAAACGCTTTAGCGCTCTATCAATGTTTTCTCCGTCTTTTACTGGTATTATTAACATAGATCCACCTCCTTTCTTTGAAAATTAGGCTGCAAAGATAATCCTTATTTCCTTACAGCCAACTAATATTTTATTTTATTCTAAACTTTTTTAAAAACTTCTTTTACAGGTGCCTTGTATTCCTTTTTATCAATCACCATTTTGGCGATAATCTTGGGATTATTTTCGCCAAAATTCCCTAAGATTTAAAAACCTCTTTTATAGGTGCCTTGTATTCTTTTTTATCGATCACCATTTTGGCGATAATCTTAGGATTATTTTCGCCAAAATGCCCTAAGATTTAAAAACCTCTTTTATAGGTGCCTTATATTCTTTTTTATCGATCACCATTTTGGCGATAATTTCTCGCAAAATTTCAGAGGTGCCGCCACCTATTGGGCCAAGACGACTATCTCTAAACATTCTGGCTAACGGATAATCTTCCATATAACCATAACCGCCTAACATTTGTAAACTTCCGTAGATCACTTCATCTGCAATCTTAGTACTTAAAAGCTTAGACATACTGGCCTCTTTAACCGGGTAATCCCCATTACCTAATTTATAAGCTGTCGAGTAATTAAACTCCTTAATCACCGTTACTTCACTCATCATATCAGCAATCTTATGTCGCAAAGCCTGAAACTCATTAATCTTTTTCCCAAAAGCTTCTCGCTCACTCATATAATTAATAGCGTAATCTAAGGCAAACTCGGCTCTGGCATGAGCATTTACTCCCATAATTAATCGCTCCATAGCAAAATGCTGCATGATATAAGAGAAACCTTTATTCTCTTCTCCTAATAAATGATCTGCCGGAACTTCAACATTATCAAAAGCTATCTCTCCTGTATCTGAAGCTCTCCATCCCAGCTTATTCAATTTAGAAGCAGAAACCCCTTTAGCATTTCTATCTACAATAAAAATACTCATACCTTTACTCTTAAGCTCAGGACTCGTTTTTGCCGCTACTACTAAATAATCTGCATAAACTCCATTAGTAATAAAAGTTTTAGAGCCATTTAATATATAGGTGTCTCCTTTTTTCTCTGCAGTTGTTCTCATTCCGGCAACGTCTGAGCCTCCAAATGGTTCAGAAACGCAAAGTGCACCTATCATTTCCCCGCTAATACTAGGAGTAAGATATTTCTCTTTTAGTTTATCACTAGCTTCTATTTTAACATGCGTCATGGCCAAATATGCATGTGCCCACATTGCAGCTGCAAAACCTCCAGAATTTATTTTTTGTAATTCCTCTAGGAAAATAATGGTATAAAAAATATCAAGATTTAATCCTCCATATTCTTCTGGCTGGTACAAACCAAAATAGCCCATTTCACCAAATTTCTCCCAAATAAACCTGTCGATAGTCCCCGTTTCTTCCCATTTATCAATGTGCGGAACTACTTCCTTTTGTAAAAACTCTTTAAAACTCTCTCTGAATAGAGCATGCTCTTCAGTAAAATACATGGAATTCATTTAATCTTAGTAGTGTAAAAAATAGTCGATCTAATTCGATAAAAAATACCGCTAAATTAAATTCATTTTTAGATTTACCTTATAAAATGAACTTAAAATTAAGAATATAGTATTTTTTTACAATATATCAATTAAAACTTAAATATAATTGAATTCTATCGATTTTAGAAGTAGGAAAATCATCGATTTTTGATAAAACTTCAATAGACTGGATACCTTCATGCAAGTTTCTATAGTCTATAACAGCTTTTGCCAATTCATAATCGAAATATGGAAGCTCTGAAAGTTCTAAAACTCTTATTGTATTTATATTTTTTCGTTCAAAATTAAAGGGAATTTCATCTAAATATTTCAAAAGCTCTTTTCTTACTTCGCCTGATAGGCCGTAAATATCTTTAAGCTGAATTAGACTTCTATAACCTCCAATACTTAAACGATAACGCACTATTCGGTTTGAAAGCACCTCTCCTATTCCATTTACCTGCTGAAGTTGCTCTGCTGAAACCGAATTAATATCTAGTTTTAAAATAGATGGCGATTTTATAGAATTTGAGGTTTTATTTTTTGCAACCCACTGCGGAAATTTAAAATGAGGTGATAATTTATACAAAACCGAATCTGAAACACCCGTTATAGTTTGAAAATCTTCAGTAGAATTAATCCAATTACCGTCAGATCGATATTTCAGCAATCTATCGATTTCATTTACAGACATTCCTAGGCTATACGCTTTAAAATCTGTAAGATAATTAGGATTAAATGGATAAATAGTATCTTTTTTAGTACTCGCCTGTTTTAAACTATCTAATTTATGCTGAAATTGTTGAATTTCAGGATTCAATTTTTCAGAAGTAATCTCTTCAGCAATAAAAAAAGGATAACTAAAATATATAATTTGAAGAACTACAATAAGAATGAATAAAATAAAAATCCCATTCCGTTCACTTTTATTGAAAACGAAATGGGATTTCCAGTAATTCATACTTATATGTTTATACTAAGCTTTTATTGCATAGTGGTCTTTGGCTTACCATCTTTGGTAAATAACTCTCCAGCTTTTAACTTTCTAAAGTACTCTCGAAGATCGTCTTTTACTTCTCCACTCATTATATAAAGACCAATAATGTTAGGGAAAGACATTGATAAAATCATCATATCAGAGAAATCCAGTACCGCACCTAAACTAATAGAAGCTCCTATTACAACAAAAACTAAGAAAAATACCTTATAGATTAATTCAGTTCTTGTGCTCTTTCCAAAAAGGAAAGTCCATGCACGCATCCCATAATAAGACCATGAGATCATAGTTGAAAATGCGAATAAAAATACTGCTACAGAAAGTACGTAAGGGAACCAGTCGATCACACTAGCAAAAGCATCTGAAGTTAATTGCGTACCTCCAACGCCTTCTACCTCGTGCATTCCTGTAAAAATTAATACCAACGCAGTTAGCGTACAAACTACAACGGTATCAATAAATGGCTCTAATAAAGCTACAAAACCTTCAGATGGTGGGTTATTTGTCTTTACAACACTGTGTGCAATCGCAGCTGAACCTACACCGGCTTCGTTAGAGAATGCCGCTCTTTGGAATCCTACGATTAATACCCCGATAACACCACCTTTTAATGCAGATGGGCTAAAAGCACCGTCCCAGATTGCAGTAAATGCAGGACCAATATTTTCTATGTTTATTCCAATAACTACAAAAGCACCAACAATATAAACTGCAGCCATAATTGGTACAATTTTACCGGTAACATTTGCAATACTATTAATACCTCCAATAATTACAACTCCTACAAGAACTGCCAGGATAATACCGAACCAAAATCCGTTTCCTTCTAACATTGGAAATTGCCCAGACAGAATTTCGAAAGACTGGTTAGCCTGGAACATGTTACCTCCTCCAAAAGAAGCACCGACACCTAATATTGCAAAGAAACCTGCAAGGAAACGACCAAAACTTTTCATGTTACGCTTCTCTAAACCGTAACGCAGGTAGTTCATTGGTCCTCCAAAAACACGACCTTCAGAGTTAATATGTCTATATTTTACACCAAGTGTACACTCTACGAATTTAGAAGACATACCCAGTAAACCAGCAACAATCATCCAGAAAGTTGCCCCGGCACCACCAAGTGAAACCGCAACGGCCACACCAGCAATGTTACCTAAACCAACAGTTGCAGAAACCGCAGTAGCTAAAGCCTGAAAGTGTGTAATTGTACCTGGTGCATCAGGATCATCATATTTTCCTCTGGCAAGTTCAAAAGAGTGTTTAAATCCTCTAATATTAATAAAGCCCATTTTAATGGTAAAGAAAGCCGCTCCAAATACCAACCAAATTACGATAAACGGAATTGGATGTGATTGAGGATCACCATTAGGATGCGTTAAAATTACCGGCTCATCATACTCGATCTTCGCTAAAAAGTGAGCTCCAGTTTCAATTAAATCTTCAGTTTTTTGGTAATCAAAGATACTACCTCCTTCTTTCACAAGATACTCTAAAGTACCAGAAGCAGGTGCATAAACAGGTACATCGCCATTATTGCTAGAAGTTACAACAGCAATTTGATCACCTTTTGTAATATGCGCTCCTTCTTCAATTAACCATTGTTTTAATACAAATTTATCCTGAACATCTGCACTCCAACCCGGAGTTTCAACATTTTTTACATCAGCATAAACTATAGGATCGTAAATACCAATAGCGGCAAATGGATCCCAAAAAAGAACAGCTGTTAATCCCTCAACAGCTGGTGTAAATGTCCCATTAAATTTTTCAGTAATTGCTTCAGCCTTCACTCTGGCCTCAACAGTAGCCGTATTTCCATCACTATCCTGAACCACAACCGTATAAGGTACACCTTCAGTAAGTCCTTCAGCTTTCGAAGAACTAAGTGGAGTGTCTTGATCAGACCATTTATAAGTGTAAGGTGGGGTTCCTCCGGTTACTTCAACGTCTATAAATCCGTCGTTAATTTTATTTGTGGGGTTTCCGACTTTTGTTTTTACTTCTAGATCCTGTGCCTGAAGTAACGCTACAGGAAGCAGCAATAACATTGAAAGTAAGTACTTTCTCATATACAGATTAGTGTTTAATTTAGATTTGTTTTTTCCGCTCAGCAAGATGCTAAAAAAATAGGCTATTTCAAATTTTTGGTCGTTAAAATGTCAAGGTTTTGTTAATGAATCTTAACAAAATTATTAATTACCCCCCTATATTTTAAAAGATTAGCGCTAAAGATCGAATACCGAAGTTCGTTTTGTATAAACAAGATCTTTAAGTTTTAACCAAAAGGCCAGGGTTAAATACACCGCAAAGCCAATCCCAAAAGTAAAAAACGTCACATAAATAAAGAATAGCCTAACGCTTTTTGCTCGCATCCCAATTTTATCTGCAAGACGTGAAGACACGTAAAATCCATTACGTTCTAAATAGTATCGCAAATTGTAAAAGTTTCTTTTCACGCGGCAAATATACTTAATATTTCCCTTTTATAAACTTTGCTCCTAAAGCACATTTTAAACAACGATTAACATCACAATATGAATATTTTAGCTGCAAAAGTGATTGGGAGTGCATCGCATTTGTAAACAACTTAGGCTTTAATTTCTGGAAATTTTCAACTATACTATTACTTTCTAAACCAACTTCAGAAATAAGATCCAGATAAGTTTCTTCTTCTCTATGCTGTGATTTTGCAAAAGCATACTGCAAAGGCACGATACTATTAATAATTAAAAGATCGATAAAAGATTTAGAAAGTCGTTTTGGTTTTGGATTGTGTTTACTACGGAAGTTATAATGTGTTTGCCAGTAATTTGAAACCTCTACATTAAAAAACTGATAGATTTCTTTCTTTGACTTTGCTTTACTAAGTCCTGAAAAAACTGAAGTAGATTTAGCAAAAATCGCTGCTAACTGAGCTAATCGTATTGTTGGAAAATTATCTGGCCGTAGCCTAAAAAATAAAGGCTTTACCGCTATTGGCTCGCCTAATTTAAATTTCTTTTTAAGATAATGATACTCAGATTTTAATGATTTAAAGTAAGTATCCTCAAAATCATCAGCTAATAAACCAGCATGCCCCAGCAGTACCGCTTCTAATTGAAACTGATTTTGAGAAAGTTTCCGGATAATTTCAAAATCTATAGCCCTGGCCAGCTCTAAAAAAGCATCCCCATTTTTATTTAGCCCAAAATTTTTAGCCATCAATTTAAACAAGACTGCTTCCCAGTCGTTGTTACTTTGTTTTAGCAAGTCAAAAATGAGATTTGTCTTTTCTTCAAGACGTTCAAAATACAGACGGGTTAACCAACTTTCAATATCAAAATCATTAAAATTTGGGAAGAATTTTTCGCAATTAATCCATTCCTTAGACTGCGAAAATAATTGAAGGTAATTTTGTTGAATTTCAGGATTAATTTTTTCTTTAAGTTCTAGCGATGCAATTACAGATTCATCCTTTCTAAAAACCTCTACATCGTGCTCCCAAACTACATGAAGAATTACATTATCGTAAGCCGAATCTGTTTCGTGATGATGCGCGTACCAATCTGAAGATTTTAAATGAATTTCTACATTACCTGCCCAAAGCTGATCGCCGATTTTCAACTTGGCAGCAAAAAAATCTGGACCACTATCAATATTATACGTTCCTGGATGAAAAATTTCTAAGCTTTCGCCTGCAGCTGTCTTCAGCTCGGTTTTATTAAACTTCTGAAATTGCCATATATAATGTAAAAATTCTTCCCGCACCTTCTAAAGTTAAGGAAGAATCTTTTAAGAATTTAAAAATCAAAAATATAAAAACCGAAATTCGTTATTCCTGAGGTAATTTTTCAACGACATTTAGCATAAAATGTTCTACCCACAAACGATACATTACACCGCTTGGATGCAAATCATCATCTGCAATTAGCTCTAGATTATCTGCAGCTCTTCTAGAAATTGGGGTAATATTATAGAAACTCACATTAAATTCTTGCGCTACTCGTTTAAAAACCTCATTAAACGCATCGATATCCCGACCAATTTTATCCCCATTCGCAGCTCCAAAAGGTGTTACTCCATAATCTGGAATACTAACAGCAAAAACACCAGCTTCCATCTTTTTAGAATGATTTATCGCTTTTCTAAAGATTTCTCGAAGTTCTTCTTCATATTCTGTAATGGGCTTATTTTGATATTGGTTGTTCACACCAATTAAAATAGAAACCAGATCAAAATCACGCTGCACTTCTATTTCGCGATTTATCCCCGCAATAAGATCGGCCGTTGTCCAACCGGTTTTAGCGATAATTTTTGGGGCTGCCATTGCATAACCACGCTCTCGCAATTCTTTGGTTAACTGCACAGGCCAACGTTCCGATTCTTCTACACTTTCTCCAATTGTATAAGAATCTCCCAGTGCCAGGTAACTATATTTTGCTTCATTTCCATTAGCCTGATTAGGTTCATCTTCGGGACTTTTAGCAGTATTTTCAGTAAGCGTAGAAGATGTGCTACAACCGGTAAAAATTAAAGTAGCCAGCACTAAATAATGTAAATATTTTATCATTTATTTTTTGATTTAAAAGTATCTATAATAAGCAAACTTCCCTAAAGCAAGATTCTAAACATTTATTAAAAAACACAGACTTTATTTTAGGTTATCGAGCAAAATTAACCTGAATTTTATATTGCCTGTCATTCTGCTTTAAATCTGAAGGATTTGCACGTTCAAAAACTAAAAATCCACTTTTTTGATCTGTGATTTCAAACTGAAGATTTCCTTCAAAATTTACCCAATCTTGGATCATCCAATCACCGGTGGCCTGGATATAAGTTTCAGCAATAAGATTATCGTTTTTATCCAGTAATTTCACAGGCGCATCTGCTTCAAAAAACCAAAAGCCTTTAGCTTTTCCAGAAATTTGGAGCGGAGAATTGATCACCGCCCCTTCTTCTGGTGTTTTTACTTTTATTAATGCTGAAATTTCTTCGGAACTATCCTCTTTCTGTGAGGCAGTATTTTCTTCCGTAGAAATCACCTCTATATTTTGTTGATTTTCGCTATTATTTTTATCTTTTTCTGAAAATTCTTTACAGGAAAAACTTAGCGTGAAAATGCCCAAAATCAATATTTTTCTTATCATTTTTTAGCTGAAGCTAATCTGCTTCTTTAAATTTAGGATTAATAAAAATCTCGTTATTTCTTAGACGTTTCATATAATTCTTTAGATCTCCCCTAATTTCAGAAGACATTACATAAAGCCCAATAATATTAGGAAAAGACATGGCTAAAATCATCATATCTGAAAAACTTAGCACAGCACCTAAACTTGCTGAAGCTCCTACTACCACAAATAAAAGAAACATGATTTTATAAATTAATTCAGATCTTTTACTTCTACCAAAAAGATATGTCCAGGATCGCATCCCGTAGTACGACCATGAAACCATTGTTGAAAAAGCAAACAAGAAAACAGCGAAAGCAAGCACCGCAGGAAACCAGGAAATCACACTACCAAAAGCATCGGCTGTAAGTTCTACACCGCCCATACTGTCAACTTCGTGCATTCCTGTAAAAATTAATACTAAAGCCGTCATGGTACATACCACCATAGTATCTATAAAAGGTTCTACTAAAGATGTAAAACCATCTGCAATTGGATTTTTAGTTTTAGAAGCACTATGTGCAATTGCTGCAGATCCCACGCCGGCTTCACTAGAAAAAGCTGCCCGTTGCAATCCTACAATTAAAACTCCTACAAAACCTCCTTTAAGGGCACTAGCCGAAAATGCTCCATCTACAATCGCGTGAAATGCATTTCCAATATTTTCGATATTGGTTCCTATAACCACAAAACATCCTAAAATATAAACAATTGCCATAAAAGGCACTACTTTACCGGTTACTTTGGCGATACTATTAATTCCGCCAATAATCACAATCCCAACCAAAACGGCGAAACCTAATCCAAACCAAAACCCGTTACCCTCTAAAAAAGGAATTTGATCTGAAACAATTTTAAATGCCTGGTTAGACTGGATCATATTACCACCTCCAAAAGAAGCTCCAACACCTAAAACCGCAAATACAATGGCAAGCACTTTACCAGCGGTTTTCATATTTCTTTTCTCAAGACCGTAACGCAGGTAATTCATGGGCCCACCAAAAATTCGGCCCTCCTCATTAATATGTCGATATTTCACACCAAGGGTACATTCTACAAACTTTAAAGACATTGCAAAAAATCCGGCAATAAACATCCAAAAAGTAGCTCCAGCTCCTCCCAGCGAAATTGCTACAGCTACCCCGGCAATATTCCCTAAACCAACAGTAGCAGAAACTGCAGTTGTCATCGCTTCAAAATGTCTAATTCTCCCAGGAGCATCTGGGTTATCATATTTCCCTTTCGCTAAATCTATAGAATGTGTAAATCCTCGCACATTAATAAACCCAAGACGAAACGTAAAAAATATACTTCCCAGGATTAACCAGATCACAATAAAAGGAATAGAATTTTTACGAACCTCTCCATTAGGATGTAAAACAGGCTGGGGAGAATCGTAAGTGATCATGGCAACTTGATGCGCATTTTGCTCAATTACATCTTCTTTATCTTCAGGATTAAAAATCACGGCACCTTTATCTACACTATAATTTAGAGTTCCTTCTGCCGGTGCGTAAACCGGAATTTCCTTTTCTCCTCCTTTTTGAACTACAGCAATTTTATCACCTTCTTCGATTTTATCTCCTTCAGCAATCAACCAATCTTTCAGTGTATATTTTTGATCGGTTTTCGCATCAAATTCAGGAATTAAAATTGGACGCTCATCTGTATACACCACAGGATCATAAAGCCCTAAAGGCTCGAATGGATCCCAAAATAATATTCCTTCTAAAAAATCTACTGCAGGTTGTGCGCGACTATTCACTTTCTCGGTTATAGAACTTGCTTCTATCTTAAAGGTTTTTTGTACTTCTTCCCCGTTTGCATCGGTTACGGTGACCTGCTGCTCTAAACCTTCAATAAAACCTGTTGCCTTTTTAGCATCTAAAGGTGTTTCTTTTTGACTCCACTTATACTGATAAGGTGGTTTTCCTCCCTTTACTTTTACTACTGCTTCAGCATCATTGATTTCCTGAGATGGATTTGTAGTTGCTACCGAAACCTGAAATTTGGAATCGTTTTGTGCAAATAATGAAGTTAAACAGCATTGAATTAATAAAAGACAGGTAATGTAATTTCTTCTCATAATAATAATTAGATTAAATTATAATTCAGTCTTTATTCCGTTTGTAATTTTAGCCGTAGTTTTTGGCTAAATGTGGATGGTATAGGGTAAACCGATTTTCTATAAAAAATCGTGTTGTTTCATCCAGTCGTCATTAAACATTTTACCAACATATCTACTGCCATGATCGTGAAATAAAACAACCACAACATCGTCTTTTGTAAAATGTTCTTTTAATTGTAATAAACCTTTGGCCGCTGCTCCGGCAGAATTCCCTAAAAAGAATCCCTCTTCCCTGGCCAGTTTACGTGTGTAGATTGCGGCATCTTTATCGGTTACCTTTGTAAAACCATCGATCACACTAAAATCTACGTTTTTAGGCAAAATATCTTCTCCTATACCTTCAGTAACATAAGGATAGATTTCGTTTTCATCAAATTCGCCAGTTTCGTGATATTTTTTAAATACCGAACCATAAGTATCAATCCCCCAGATCTTGATATTTGGGTTTTGCTCCTTTAAATATTTACCCACTCCAGAAATTGTACCTCCGGTGCCTACTCCAACCACGAAATGGGTAATCTTTCCATCGGTTTGTTTCCAGATCTCTGGGCCGGTACTTTCGTAATGCGCTTTAGAATTGGCAAGATTATCATATTGATTTACATACCACGAATTTGGAATTTCTCTAGCCATTCTCTTGGCAACCGAATAATAACTTTCTGGATCGTCTGGTGCTACATCGGTGGGACAAACTATTACTTCACTTCCAACCGCTTTAAGAATGTCCATTTTTTCTTTGCTCTGTTTGTCAGACATAACACAAAGCATTTTGTATCCTTTTACGATCGCAGCAAGTGCAAGCCCCATCCCGGTATTTCCGCTGGTTCCTTCAATTATAGTTCCACCTGGTTTTATTAATCCATTTGCTTCAGCTTCTTTCAACATCTTTAAAGCCATACGATCTTTAACAGAATTCCCCGGATTAAAAGTTTCATATTTGGCCAGCACCAGCGCATCGATTTCAGCAGTGATTTTGTTCATTTTTACCAAAGGCGTATTTCCTATGGTTTCCAGAATATTTTCGGCGTAGGTCATGCATTTTTTTTGAATTCACAATGTAGGCATTCCAAAAGGATAATTCTGTTTAAGAAAAATTAAAACTTAGGGTGAAATTTTAGTAATTTTTTAGATTTTAAATTCTGAAAATCAATATACTTTTGCGCGAAAAAATCATGAGGAATTTTATTGCACAACAGGTTATATTTCTTGTAATTACCACACTACTATTTAATGTTTCCTGCCAGGATGAGAAAAAGGATAACAAACAGGATTCGCAAACCGAATGGCAGGATAAAAGCCCTAAAGAAAAATGGGATTATACCGGCAATTACCAGGTTACCTTACCATGTATCGATTGCAAAGGGATAATTGTTAAACTTGAATTGAAAGAAGACGGTTCGTATAGAATTATTAAGAATTATAACGAAAATGATAATACTCCAGGAGAAATTAAGACTGAAATTGGCCAATTTCGATGGAGTGAAAATGATTCTTTAATTATCCTGAATAACGAGGAATTTAGTATTTCAGACAATGTTCTTTCCTGGAAGAATCCTAATATTGAACGTATTGAAACAGATAGTACTAAAACCTATACTCTTCGAAAATTATAGGAAGACTTGCCTTATCTATCTTTTTTAGCTTTCTATAATAAAAAAGATTCCTTCCGTAGCAATTAAAACTCTTTGAAAAAATTGCTTGCAAAACTTTACAATCTTAGCTGTTAAGTTTCGATAAATTTTACTTGATAATTTAAAATCAATATCCTCGCTGCAAACCCTAGAAGTATAAATAGGAAATTCATTATTAATTCCGAAGCGAGCATTGAGGAATTAAACGCGCCAAACTTTATTCAAATTTTATAGATTTTACCGGCGATATTTTAGAAATGATCATCGACGGAATTAGCAACATTAGCATACAAAGGATAAGCGTTCCAACATTAACTGCCAAGATATAATCCCAACTTAAGTAAATTGGCACTTCACTTACATAATAATTTTCAGCGTTTAAAGGTATAAGCTTAAAATGCTTCTGAATAAATAGTATTCCCAAACCAATGACATTCCCCCAAAACAAACCAAGCAAAATTAGATAACCTGCATTGTATAAAAACATCTTTCTAATTGACCAATCTTGGGTTCCCAAAGCTTTAAAGATTCCAATCATTTGGGTGCGTTCTAGAATAAGTACTAAAAGAGCAGTAATCATATTTATACCGGCAACCAGGATCATAATCCCAATAATTAAGGCAATATTAAAATCGAAAAGAGAAAGCCATTCAAAAATATTATAGTATTTCTGGCCAATATGTTTTGCATCTAGAAAGGAACCCGTATTAAGATAAACCTCGTTCCATTTTTCTTCTAACTGATCAAAATCGTCGATAAAAATTTCAAAATTACCAATCTCATTATCTTCCCAAGCATTTAGTTTTTGGATATGGCGAAGATCTGCGATAAGATATAATTCATCAAAATCCTGAAAACCCGAATCATAAATCCCAACAATTTTAAAACCACGTACAAGAGGGCGTTCGCGGCCTTCTCTTAGAAAGTAAGTAGGTGCTCGATCGCCAATATTTAGATGAAGTCGATTGGCAAGATATCTTGAAATTAAAACCTCATCATTAAGATTCGATGAATAATTGGGTAATTTTCCTTCAACCAAAAAATCTTTAAAGAAAGACCAGTTATAATCGTCTCCAACACCTTTTACAATAACGCCTTCAAAATCATCGGCTGTTCTAATAATTCCGGCTTTGGTAGCTGTGGCCTGGATGTGTGTTATTCCGTTTACGTTATTAAATTCTGGATAAAAATCCTGGTCTTTAGAAATAGGCTCTAGTGTAACTTCGCTATTGTTGTTATCATAATTAGTTACAATAATATGGCCATTAAAAGCAGCAATTTTACCCCTAATTTTTTCCTGTAATCCCAAACCAGTAGCAAAAGAAACCAGCATCATAATTACCCCAATTGCAATTGCTGTGATTGCAATTTTTATAATAGGCGAGGAAATACTACTTTTATCTTTATTTGCGTTTATTAAACGCTTAACTACAAATAGTTCGAAATTCAAGATCTACAATTATATGATTAACCGGTTATTCAAAAGTACATTTTTATTCAGTCTTATTGCAATTCTTTCCTGCGGAAACATTGAAGCCGATAAAAATAAAACCGAAGTTTCTTCTACTAAGAAACAGGATAATGTAAATTCTTCTGAAGAAATTATAGAAGATATCGTGGTTGGCGCAAATAGAACAGAACTCTATATGTCTATGCTTCATGGTAAAAAAGTGGGCGTTGTAGGAAATCAATCTTCATTAATCCTGAATAAAAATAAAGAATCTGTTCATTTGGTTGATTCGCTTTTAGCGCTAAACGTAGATCTTAAAAAAGTTTTTGCTCCAGAACATGGTTTTAGAGGGAAAGCAGATGCCGGCGAAAAAATTGAAGATGGAAAAGATCCAAAAACTGGCTTACCAGTGGTTTCTCTCTACGGAAATAATAAAAAACCAAAACCCGAGCAGCTTAAAGATATTGATGTTTTGATCTTTGATTTGCAGGATGTAGGTGCGCGTTTTTATACTTATATATCTTCTCTACATTATGTTATGGAAGCCTGTGCCGAAAATGATATTCAGCTATTAGTATTCGACAGGCCAAATCCTAATGGGCATTATGTAGATGGGCCAGTTTTAGAAAAAGAATACAAAAGTTTTGTAGGTATGCATCCAATCCCAACGGTACACGGACTAACAATGGGTGAGTATGCAAAAATGATCAATGGCGAAAACTGGTTAAAAAATGGGATTAGTTGTAATTTAGAAGTCATTAAAATGAGTAATTACAATCATCAAAAAAAGTACAGCTTACCAGTAAAACCTTCGCCTAATTTACCTAACGATAAATCTATAAATCTTTATCCTAGCCTGTGCTTTTTTGAAGGTACTAATGTGAACGCCGGACGCGGAACCAATAAACAATTTCAGGTTTTTGGCTCTCCTTTTTTAAATGATGAAGCCTTTTCGTATAGCTACACACCAAAGTCGATGGAAGGCGCTAAAAATCCTAAACATTTAGATAAAGAATGCTTTGGGGAAGATCTTAGCGAAACCGATCATTTAGATCAGCTTAATTTAGAATGGCTAATAAAAGCTTACAATAACACCGAAAATAAAGCCGAATTTTTCAATGGTTTTTTCACTAAACTGGCCGGCACCAAAAAACTTCAGCAACAAATTGAAAACGGATTAAGCGAAGAAGAAATTAGAGCAACATGGCAAGATGGCTTAGTAGCATTTAAAAAGAAACGTGAAAAATATCTGTTATACGAATAATTAAAAGCGCTATGGAAAATGATTGGCTACAGCGATGGGAAGATCGTTTTAATAAAGAAGATTATGCTTACGGAGTAGAACCCAATACCTTTTTAGCGCAACAATTGAAAAATTTTAAGACCGGTAAAATTTTATTTGGTGCTGAAGGCGAAGGCAGAAATGCTGTTTTTGCCGCTAAACATGGCTGGGACGTAGCTGCTTTCGACATTAGTACGGCTGCTAAAAATAAGGCGCAAAAACTTGCAAAATCGACTCAGTCAACTATCGATTATAGAATTGGTAATTTACCCGAACTTGGTTTTAAACCTGAACAATTTGATGTGATCACTTTGATCTACGCTCATTTCCCAGCCAATATTCGTGAAAAATATCATGCTTTTTTAATAAAACTGCTTAAACCCGGCGGCCATATTATTTTTGAAGGTTTTGGTGAAAACCACCTTAAATTTAGAAATGAGAATCCTAATGTTGGTGGCCCCAGAGACCAGGAAACTTTATTTTCTAAATCAGAAATTCAGCGGGATTTTAAAGATTTTAAAGTCGATCTTCTCGAGGAAAAACCCATTGCACTAAACGAAGGCTTATACCATAACGGCACAGGATCTGTACTTCGATTTATTGGAGAAAAATTATAATTAGAATCCCCGAATTTAAACTTTAATTCGGTGTTTCATTTCTTCTACAATATTATAAGCAGCAGGACATATTACCGTATTCTTTATAGTAAGATTCGATATTTTATGGAAGTCTTTTCTATCAGTATGCGGATATTCGCGGCAGGCCTTTGGACGCACATCATAAATCAAACAATAATTATCGTGCCCTAAAAAAGTACAGGGTACATTTTGCAACACATAATCTTTATCTTCATCTATTCTAAGATATTGATCGATAAACTGCTGTGGTTTCAGCTTTAAAAACTTACTAATACGCTCTATATCCTTATTGGTAAAAAGTGGCCCGGTTGTTTTACAACAATTTGCACAGTCTAAACAATTGGTTCTGGCAAACTCTTCTTCATGCAATTGCTGCATTTTAACGTCTAAATCTTTAGGTGGTCGTTTCTTTAGCTTAGAAAAAAACTTTTTATTTTCCTTCTGCTTATCTTTGGCCTTTCCCGGCAGCTCGTTTAAAATTTCCTGCATGCCGCAAAGATAATAGATTATGAAGGAAAAAGATATCTTCGGAATGGCAATGAAAGCCTATTATTTCGAAAAAGATGAGACCCCTATTACGGTGCATTCACCAGATTTTGATGATGATGAGATTGCTATAAAATACCTTTTTAGGGATTTTTCTGAAATGCCCATTACCGAGAAACAAGCTTTAAAACTTGCCTGCGGAAGTGTACTTGATGTAGGCTGTGGTACAGGAAGCCATGCGCTTTATCTTCAGCTAAAAGATATAAAAGTAAAAGCTATTGACACTTCTGAAGGGGCAATTGCGATCGCCAAAGAACGAGGAGTAACCAATGCTGAAGTAAAAGATTTTTATGCTGAAAATGGGCAATTTGACACCTTATTATTTTTAATGAATGGTACCGGGATTATTGGTAATCTAATTAATACCGACAATTTTCTAAGTATTTGTAAAGAAATGCTGACACCTGGCGGACAAATCTTAATTGATTCATCAGATCTTAGTTTTCTTGAAGACGAAGAAGAACCAAACGACGATTTAGATCGTAAGTATATAGGAGAGATCGATTTTTGCATAAGCTATAAAGGAGAAAAATCTGATTATTTCCCATGGTTATATTTAGATTTCGATTTGCTTAAATTAGCAGCCGAAAAGCACAATTTTAATTGCGAATTAATCGTTGAAGGCGAGCACTACGATTATTTAGCAAAACTTACGCTTAAAAATGATTAA
Organism: Zunongwangia atlantica 22II14-10F7; assembly: GCF_002094855.1. Lineage (GTDB taxonomy): Bacteria > Bacteroidota > Bacteroidia > Flavobacteriales > Flavobacteriaceae > Zunongwangia > Zunongwangia atlantica. The sequence goes on along the minus strand of NZ_ARYN01000001.1, from coordinate 432,606 downwards.
ATTTGAACACCATATTATATTCTAAATGAAGAAGTTTTACAAGTATTTTTATACACTATTCCTTTTTGTAGCGATTACCTCTTGTTCTAGCGATGGCAATGGTGGGGACGATCCAACAGACGACACACCGGTAATCGATCGCACTTTAAATCAACAGGGATTAGGCGATTCGGCCAACGATCTTTTAAGCGACAATAATTATACTTCGATGAATATCGAGGTGTTATTTGTGAGTGGATTTCAGCCAACAACGGCAGCAATGGAAAATTTTCAGGCATTTTTAGAAGAAAGGACTTACAAACCAGATGGCATTTCTATTACTTATCGCGAAGTTGCATCTTCAGGCTTAGCTCCTTTTGAAATAGAAGAAATTGTAGACATTGAAGATGAGGAACGAAGTACCTTTAACGTTGGTGACGAAATAAGCGTCTATATTTATTTTGCTGATGGAAGTAACGAAAATGACACTGAAACAAGATATGTTTTAGGATCTGCGTATAGAAACACGTCGATGGTAATTTATGGAGAAACGATAAACAGATTTGCCGCAAGAGCTAATGCCCCCAGTAAAAGTGTGATAGAAACAGCTGTTCTAAATCACGAATTTGGGCATTTATTTGGTTTGGTAAATGTAGGTACTGAACTGCAAAGCGATCACGAAGACAATGACAATAATGGCCATTGCACTGAAGAAAATTGTTTGATGCGAGCTTCTTTAGAATTTGGTAGCGGTATTATAAACCAGGTTCGTGGTACTGTTCCAGAAATGGGACCACTGTGCATTGCTGATTTACAAGCCAACGGCGGGAAGTAACCCTGCTAAAGATTAGATACAAAAAAAGCCTTTTTGAATATTCAAAAAGGCTTTTTTTGTTTTTATAATCTATAGATAATTACTTCTTCTGAAGTTTTTTATTCTTTGTAAAAGCAATAAGCGATAATATTAAAAACCCTACAGCTACTCCATTAAAAAAACCTCTTAGCAAGTCTGTAAATATTTCAACTTTTACTGAAACTACGCTAATTACCAATAACGACAAACCTAAAATTAGTAATGTTAACGCTTGTTTTTTAGTCGGATTTTCTAACATATTTTAATTGCTTTTAGTTTGCTACTTCGCTTATAAATTTAATTCGGTATAAACGAAGTTCTTCATCGTCATAATCTCCATCAAATTCTTCAAGTGCTGCTTCTATTTTATCAGTTTCAGCTTCAAGAAAATATTCATGAAGTTCTTCCTGTTGGTCTTCATCTAAAATATCTTCAAGATAATAATCGATATTAAGTTTTGTACCGCTATAGACAATCGCCTCCATTTCTTTAATAAATTCAGGCATTTCCATTCCTTTAGCCGATGAAATATCATCTAAAGGTAACTTTCTATCTATACTCTGAATAATAAAAAGCTTCAATGCACTATTAGCACCAGTAGATTTTACAACAAGATCATCTGGTCTAATAATATCATTATCCTCTACATATCTGGCAATAAAGTCTACAAACTCTTTCCCGTACTTCTTAGCTTTTCCTTCACCAACACCATGAATATTCCCAAGTTCTTTGAGATCTATAGGATATTTAAGCGCCATGTCGTCTATAGAAGGATCCTGAAAAACAACAAAAGGCGGCACTCCATTTTTCTTAGCAACTTTTTTACGCAATTCTTTAAGCATGCTTACCAATTTATCATCGACTCCAGATGAAGCTTTGGCTGTAATGGCAGCATTATCTGTATTTTCATCAAAAATATGATCGTGCGTCATCATGAAAGACTCAGGATTCTTAAGGAAATCCTCTCCTTTTTCAGTAAGCTTGATAACGCCATAAGTTTCGATATCTTTTCTTAAATATCCAGCCACAAGTGCCTGCCTGGTAAGTGCCATCCAAAAACTTTCGTCTTTATCTTTTCCTTTTCCAAAAAGTGGGTTCGCATCTGTTTTATGTGATAAAATCAAGGCATTGCTTTTTCCAATAAGTGTCTTAACAACTTCCTTAGATTTATAAAGCTCTTTAGTTTCCTTTACCACATTTATAAGAAGTTCTAATTCTTCTTTAGCTTCGTGTTGCTTCTTAGGATTACGCACATTATCATCCATCTTAGCGCCATCTCCTGTTTCATCGTCGAAATCTTCACCAAAATAATGAAGAATAAATTTTCTACGAGAAATAGATGTTTCTGCATAAGCCACAACTTCCTGAAGCAAGGCATGGCCTACCTCCTGCTCTGCAACAGGTTTACCACTCATAAACTTCTCTAGCTTCTCGATGTCCTTATAAGCATAAAAAGCAAGGCAATGTCCCTCACCTCCATCACGACCAGCTCTACCAGTTTCCTGGTAATAACTTTCGATACTTTTAGGTATATCGTGGTGAATTACAAAGCGAACATCGGGTTTATCGATTCCCATCCCAAACGCGATGGTGGCTACCACAACATCTACTTCTTCCATCAAGAACATATCCTGATGTTTAGATCTTGTTTTAGCATCCAAACCTGCGTGATAAGGAATTGCATTAATACCATTAACCTGTAAGGTTTGGGCAAGCTCTTCTACCTTTTTACGGCTAAGACAATATATAATCCCGCTTTTACCACTATTTTGTTTTACAAAACGAATAATATCGGCATCAACATTTTTTGTTTTAGGCCTTACTTCATAATATAAATTAGGACGGTTAAAACTTGCCTTAAAAGTTTTTGCTTTAGGAATACCTAGGTTTTTAAGAATATCTTCCTGCACCTTTGGTGTAGCAGTGGCAGTTAAAGCGATAATTGGAATATTTTCTCCAATACGTTTAATAATATGCCTTAAATTTCGATATTCTGGTCTAAAATCATGTCCCCATTCGCTAATACAATGCGCTTCGTCTATAGCTAAAAAAGATATTTTCTGTGCTTTTAAAAAATCAACATAATCTTCTTTAGTAAGGGATTCTGGCGCTACGTATAGAAGCTTGGTTACACCATTGATGATATCTTCCTTTACCTGTTTTACTTCAGTCTTATTTAGTGAAGAATTTAAAACGTGGGCAACACCATATTCTGAAGAAATTCCTCGAATGGCATCTACCTGGTTTTTCATTAAGGCGATTAGGGGTGATACTACAATTGCTGTTCCTTCTTCAATTAACGCAGGTAGCTGGTAGCATAGGGATTTACCTCCTCCTGTTGGCATTATTACAAAAGTATCGTTTTTGTGTACGATACTAGCAACAACATCCTCCTGAAGACCTTTAAATTGGCTAAAACCAAAATATTTCTTCAATTGTTTATGTAAATCAATTTCAGTCAAACTCATTCAATTGTGTTACAATTTTACATACATTTGCACATCTAAATATACATATTTCTTTAGTATCTGCAATCCTTAATTATTTCAAAATTTGAAACTTCAGCAAAAAATTTTAAACGTCGCAAAAGAAACTGTAAAAATTGAAGCTAAAGCGATTGCAAATTTAGAACATCTTATTGATAATGAATTTGTAGAAGCGGTAGAAAATATTTACAATTCTAAAGGCAGGGTAATCGTTACCGGAATAGGAAAAAGCGCCGTAATTGCAAGTAAGATTGTGGCTACTTTAAATTCTACAGGTACACCAGCCATTTTTATGCATGCCGCAGATGCAATACATGGTGATCTTGGGATTATACAAAAAGACGATGTTGTTATTTGTATTAGTAAAAGTGGCAATAGCCCAGAGATTAAAGTTTTGGTTCCTTTTATAAAGGATTTCCATAATACTTTAATTGCTATTACCTCTAACAGAGATTCCTTTTTAGGAAAATCTGCAGATTATATTTTAAATTCTTTTGTTGAAAAAGAGGCCTGCCCAAACAATCTTGCTCCTACAACAAGCACTACAGCTCAACTGGTTATAGGCGATGCACTGGCCATTTGTTTATTAGAACTTAAAGGCTTTTCTAGTGAAGATTTTGCAAAATATCATCCCGGCGGCAGTCTAGGAAAAAAACTATATTTGCGAGTTAAGGATATTGCTGCCCAAAATATGAAACCAAGTGTTTCTCCAGAAACAACCGTAACCGATGCGATTATTGTTATTTCTGAAAATATGTTGGGTGTAACCGCAGTTTTGGAAAATGATAAAATTGTTGGTATAATAACCGATGGTGATATTCGTAGAATGTTAAAGAATAATGACGAATTTAAGAATCTAACTGCAGGTGATATTATGAGTACCTCTCCCAAAAGTATAGATGAAGAAGCCTTGGCTACCCAGGCTTTGGATCTTTTAGAGGAAAATAAAATATCACAACTGCTGGCTACTAGAGACGGAAAGTTTAGTGGTGTGGTTCATATTCATAATTTAATAAGAGAAGGAATTTTATAATGAAAAAAATAGGCCAGCCACATGAAGAACCAGAAATGTCGTTTTTAGATCATCTTGAAGAATTAAGATGGCATTTAATACGATCTGTTCTTGCCGTTGTTATTGCTGCGACTGTAGCATTTTTGCTTAAGGGGTTTATTTTTGACGTCCTTCTTTTTGGGCCAAGTAAAGGTGATTTCTGGTCGTACAGTATGCTTTGCCAATTATCTGAAATGGTTGGTATCGATGGCGGATTTTGTTTTGAAGAATTACCATTCACTATACAAAGTAGAACGATGGGCGGGCAGTTTTCTGCACACGTATGGACATCGATTACCGCTGGTTTTATTATTGCCTTCCCATTTGTAATCTATGAATTCTGGAAGTTTGTAGCACCGGCAATGCACGAAAATGAGCGTAAACATGCTAAAGGTTTTATCTTTATTACCTCGTTTTTGTTCTTTTTAGGTGTACTTTTTGGATATTACGTGGTAACACCCCTTTCTATTAACTTCCTGGGAAAATATCAGGTGAGTGAATTGGTTTTAAATGAATTTGACTTAAGTAGTTATATAAGCTTGGTAAGAGCTTCGGTAATTGCAACGGGCCTTATCTTTGAGCTTCCTATTCTTATTTATTTCCTTACAAAAGTTGGTGTAGTAACACCTCAGTTTTTAAAAACTTATAGAAAATACGCACTGGTAATTGTGCTTATTATTTCTGCGGTAATCACTCCGCCAGATATTGTAAGCCAGATTATCGTTGCTGTTCCGGTACTTATACTTTATGAAGTAAGTATCATTATCTCGAAGATCATTTATAAAAAAGAAATTACAGAAAAAAGTTAAGCTATGATCAATCAGGTTGACGAATTCAATTCGTATCGCCAAAAAATGAACGATAAAATTCTAGGAGAGAATAATAAAGTTCTAAAACGTATTTTTAATCTAGACACCAATGCTTTTTCTGAAGGAACTTTAGATAAAAAAACTAAAGAACTTTTAGGGCTTGTAGCATCATTGGTACTAAGATGTGACGATTGCGTAAAATACCATTTAGAAAGCAGTTTCAATGAAGGTTTAAAACGCGAAGAAGTGATGGAAACCTTAAGTATAGGAACTCTTATTGGTGGTACTATCGTTATCCCTCATTTAAGAAGAGCTTTTGAATACTGGGAATCTTTAGAAGAAATGAATACCGAAAAATAAATCGGTATAATTTATATTTAAACTGTATTAAACCTGAAGCATGAAGTTAAGAGCCGACAATCTTATCAAACAATATAAAGGAAGAAAAGTTGTAAAAGGAATTTCCCTTGAGGTTAACCAGGGTGAAATCGTAGGTCTTTTAGGGCCTAATGGTGCTGGAAAAACTACTTCTTTTTATATGATTGTTGGGCTTATTAAACCTAATAGTGGTAATATCTTTTTGGATAAAGAAGATATTACAAACTTCCCCATGTACAAAAGAGCACAACATGGGATTGGCTATCTAGCACAGGAAGCATCGGTATTTAGAAAATTAAGTATCGAAGATAATATTATGAGCGTTCTTCAGCTTACCAAGCTTTCTAAGAAAGAAAGACACATGAAAATGGAATCCTTAATTGAAGAATTTGGACTTAATCATATACGTACTAACCGTGGAGATCTTTTAAGTGGTGGGGAACGAAGACGTACTGAAATTGCTCGTGCCTTAGCCACAGATCCTAAATTTATTCTTTTAGATGAACCTTTTGCTGGTGTAGACCCGGTTGCCGTTGAAGATATCCAGCGAATAGTTGCGCAACTAAAAAACAAGAATATTGGGATTTTAATCACAGATCACAACGTACAGGAAACCCTTGCAATTACAGATAGAACCTATCTAATGTTTGAAGGAAGTATCCTTAAACACGGTATCCCTGAAGAACTTGCTGAAGATCAAATGGTGCGTAAAGTATACCTTGGGCAAAACTTCGAACTAAGAAAGAAAAAACTTTTTCAGTAATTCAAAATTGAAATATTTAATTTCTAAAAATCCTATATCAAAAGAATCATTAACCAAGCTGCCTTTAGAGTTTGAGCTAAAAACTATTAATGATTTTTATTTAATTTACGAAAAGGGAATTACTGTTATAGAACACCAAGACTATTTTGCTTTTGTAGATGGTTATATAATTGATCACGAAAATTATAAAGACCAAAATAAAACTGATAATTACAAATGCATAGAAAATATTATCTATAATTGGCCAATAGCTGAAAACTTTTCTGGTTCTTTCTCAATCAGCGTAATCCATAAGACAACAAATCAATTAATAATATGTAATGATCCTGTAGGACCATATCCTTTATACTATTCGAAAAATAAAAATTTAGACATTATAGTATCGAATAGTATTTTATGTCTTGGCTGGCTTTTTAATTTTGAAAAAGATGAAGTAGGCATTTATCAAAGACTCGTAGGCCCAGAATTAAGTAACCTTGGTAGTAGAACTATTTTAAAAAGGGTCAAAAGGTTGCTGCCCGGAGAAAAACTCACTTTTTCTAAAGCGAATAAAACTCATCAATTTGATAATAGTTTGTATGCTAACTTAGGCGATCCAAATTCAAATTTATCGTTAGAGAGCAAGCGTTTGCACAAGTTAATCACCGATGAGTTAAAAATTTTAAATCAGAATTCCAGTGAAATTTATTTAGCTTTAAGTGGCGGACTTGATAGTAGAATTTTGCTTTCAACTGTATCAAGCCAAAATTTAAATTGCCTTACTTACGGAAGTAATAAATATTATGAAACAAAATTAGCGAAAAAACTAGCTAAGGTGAAAGGTGCAATTTTCATAAACTTCGATGATGAACAATATATATTCCCTAAGCCTAAAACACTTGAAAAATACACTCTAGAGACTGAAAGCGTTTTTATTACAAATTGGTTAGCAATACTTGAAAACATTAAACCAAAATGTAAAGAATTTTTGCTAATTGGTGATATGTGCGAATCTATCCCTGCAAGAAACATTGGAAAGTTTAATTTAAAAAATATCTCCAAAAGTACTTTCTTAAAAACACAACTTTGGAAAGAAAATTTCCAATTTACGAAAAGCTCTAAAGATGATTTTCAAGATTGGAAAAACCAAATCATTAAAAGGTTCATGTTTTTCTATCAACCCATTTCTCTGGAAAATTCAAATTTCAAAATTGCCATAGAAGATTTACACAAAAATTTAATGGAAGATTTAAATGAAATTTTTGATAGAATCTCAGATCATAATTTACCATATATAGAATTGTATGAGGAACTATTTAAATGGTTTACCCACGCTAGAAGCGGAATGAACAATCAAATTACACTTTGCAATCAAAAATTTACTTCTATATCTCCTACAATGGGAATGAAAATCCTTAGAGAAACAAGTAATATTCACCCAAATCTTAGAATAAGCAATAGGCTAATGGACGCCATGCTTAATTCCAATAGCACTACAAAAAAATTGCGGACTCTTCCAACTAGCCAAGCTCCATTTGTATCACAAAAAGCCCCAAAATTTTTAAAGTTTATTATCTGGGGGACTAGAAGTTATATCGATAGTTTATTAGTTAAAAGAATTATCAGCAAAAAGAATTCAAATTTAAGATATAGAGTTTTACCCTCGTATAATTGGGTTAAAGCTTATACCAGCGAAACTAACTTCAAAAAATTCCAATCTTATTTCACTAATAAGAAAATAGGTTCTAAATGGTATTCTAAACTTGAAAAGAACTTTATTAAGAAAAGTAAATTGGAATCTTGGCCATTTACAAATACTGTATTTATAAGCGCTGCTTCTTTAAATAAAGAATTAGAATTAATTGATAAATACAAAATCGATAAATAAATACTCAGGATTTAATTACAGATAGTAATACATAACTCAATATAATCATAGGTACAGCTAAAAACTGAAAAAGTACAATCAACACCACACAAAGGATAAGGAAAATATATCTAATTTCATTTCCTTTAAATCCCCAATTTTTAAATTTTAGTGCAAACAATGGTAATTCAGCATTAAGAATAATCACACTTACAATAGTTAAAGCCGCCAAAAACCATTCGTTTAAAATTAAATCTGTGGCGAAACTATTCGGCTGAAAAGTCAAAATTAAAGGCAAAGACAAGATCAACAAAGCATTTGCAGGTGTTGGAAGACCTATAAAGGAATCGGTTTGACGATCATCTACATTAAATTTAGCCAACCTAAAAGCTGATCCTAAAATAATTAAAAGACCAAATAAAGCTAAAGGATTAAAGGTAAATTCTAACCAATTAGAATCTGCCGTCCATTGTTTCACTTCCACTTCACCAGGCAAAGCCAGTGTAAAAAGCTGACACATCACAATTCCCGGTACGACACCACTAGTCACAACATCGGCAAGAGAATCTAATTGCAAACCAACATCACTTTTCACATTTAGTGCTCTGGCCGCCAAACCATCAAAAAAATCGAAAAATATTCCCAGTGCCACAAAAAAAGCAGCGGCAACCAGATTTCCCTGAACTGCAAAAATCACGGCAATACTTCCACTAAATAAATTACAAAGCGTTATAAGATTAGGAATATGTTTTTTCATTGATTGATTTAATTTCAAAGCAACTAAAATAGGTATTTACACTTCAATGTCTAATAAAATTTCCTTAAAACCTTTTTTCGCAACTGAGTTTATTATTTTTGGATTCTGAAACCAAAAGCAATTTTGCTGTGCTGAAACCACCAATATTAGATGGCAATCAGCTAAGAAAATAAAACCTTATGAAAAACTTTATTTTAGCCATTTTAAGCGGACTTTTACTTGCTTTTGGTTGGCCTGTAAATGGCTTTCCGCTTTTATTGTTTTTTGGTTTTGCTCCTCTACTTTTGGCTGAATTTAATATTCGAAATTCTAAAGCTAAATTTATTAAATGGAAAGTTTTTGGGATTTCTTATCTGGCATTTTTCATATGGAATCTACTAACCACCTATTGGATTTATTTTTCCACCCCATTTGGTGGTGCATTTGCAGTATTGGCCAATTCACTCCTAATGTCAATAGTTTTTCTAATCTATCACATTGTAGCAAAACGAACCGGATTTAAATCCTCTGCAAGTTTCTTTATTAGTTTTTGGATCGTTTTTGAAAAAATTCACCTTGGTTGGGAGTTTTCCTGGCCGTGGTTAAATTTGGGAAATGCTTTTTCTGAATATATCAACTTGGTACAATGGTACGAATTCACTGGCACTTTTGGTGGCACTCTATGGATACTGCTTATTAACTTTATCATATTTAAGGCGATAATTTCTTATTCTGAATTTAAAGAACCTGGGATTTTATACAGAGCGGCCTTAAAATCGACTTTATTGGTTGGCTTTCCTATCCTGGCATCTTATATTATTTTATGGAATTATGAAATGCCTAAAGAAAAAATCACAGCATTAATTTTACAACCAAACATTAATCCTTACACTGAAAAGTACAATACAAACGATACAAAGATCGGTGATTTATTGCTGAATATGAGTGAGGAGAACATTACAGATTCTACGGCTATTGTTTTAGCCCCTGAAACAGTATTTGCAGACGGAACAGTATTGCCAAGATTCGATAATTCTGAAGCTGCTTTTTTCGGAAGACAAATCGCATCGCTTCAGCCTAATTTAAGCTTTCTTGGTGGAGCTTCATTTTACGAACGTTTTTCAGATTCTTCTAAAGTAGGCCCACAATCCAATAAACTAAGAGCAAATGACTGGTTTAACGATTACAACTCGGCCTTCCTAATCAATAACTTTTCAGAGAACCAAATCTATCATAAATCAAAATTAGTTGTTGGCGTAGAAAACTTCCCTTATCAACACATTTTAAAGCCAATTTTAGGCGATGTAATGATCGATTTAGGCGGAACTGTAGCGATGAAAACCACGCAGCCAGAGCGCAATGTTTTCAACATTAAAGATAGTATCAAAACCGCTCCAATAATTTGTTATGAATCGATTTATGGTGAATATGTAACGGGATATGTGAAAAATGGGGCTCAATTTTTAAGCATTATTACTAATGATGCCTGGTGGGGAAATACGGCAGGACATCGCCAACATGCAAGTTATGCGAAACTAAGAGCTATTGAAACCCGAAGATCGGTGGCAAGAAGTGCAAATACCGGAATTTCAGAAATTATTACTCCTATTGGAGAAGTTCGCCATCAATTAGGTTATGAAAAACGCGGAACACTCTCTGGTGACATTTTTCTTAATAACCGCATCACTTTTTATACAGAGCATGGAGATTATATAGCCCGAATTTCGAAGTTTTTGGCACTATTTATTTTCTTATTTGCTATTGTAGGCTTTAAGCGAAGCAAGTATTTTTAAGGTTTAAGAAAATTAGAATTCAGAAGATTTTAAATCATAAACGAAGAAAAATTCTTTCAAAAAATTCAAGATTCCAATTACTTATAGTCTATATTCTATTCACTCTTTTTAAAATTCTGAAAAACTTACTGTCCGCGCATAGAAAGTACTGTACTTAAGGTTTTCAGAATAATATTTAGATCCAAAAAAAGACTACGATGTTTTATATAAAAAAGGTCATATTGCAGTTTCTCTAATGCTCCGGCTTCTTCTCCGCTATAATCACCTTTTACTTGTGCCCAACCGGTTAGTCCGGGTTTTATAACATGTCTAATATTGTAAAAAGGAATAGAATGTGATAACTCCTGAACAAAAACAGGTCGCTCTGGTCTTGGGCCAATTAGACTCATTTCTCCTTTTAGCAAATTAAAAAACTGCGGAATTTCATCGATTCTCGCCCTTCGCATAAATTTCCCAAAGGGAGTAGTTCTATAATCATTTTTTTCAGCATAACGAGGGCCTTCAGCTTCAGCATCTTTAACCATTGTTCTGAATTTTATTATTTTAAAAGGCTTTCCGTTTTGTCCTATTCGCTCCTGAGTATAAAATAAAGGGCCTCGATTTCCTACAATATTGCCTAAAAGAAGAAAAGGAGTTAAAACTAATCCAATACATAAACCTAAAATAGAAATAAGTATATCAAAAAAACGTAATCCAAAAAGATAAAACTTATTTTGATTGCTTCGGCTAAATGGAAAATAACGGTAAAAATCGTGATCTACATTTTGAACCGGAATCCTTGCAGTAATATCTTCATAAACCTGCATATAATCTTTAATAGGAAAACCCTGATTCAGTAAAAAACTTAATTCATTATAAAGTGGCAACATTAAACCCGTTTTATAACCACTGGCTACCACAATTTCTTTGATATGGTATTTTTTAACCGCTTTACGAAGGTCACGAACTTCAAACTGAATGAGTTTTGTATTACTCACATCAATTCTTCCATCGGTATTAACAAAACCTACAATTTCGTAGTTAGGATCAGCTTTTACAAAAGCCTCGTAAATAAGCTGAATATCAAAACTATCACCTACAACAATTACTTTTTTGTTGAATCTTGGAGAAGCTATAAGATAAATATAAGCAGCACGCCAAACCAATATCGTAATTGTTATCGTTAAGAAAAAATATAGAATTTGAAATCTATTACCAGGCAGACTGGGACTTAATACCGGAGTAAGCATAAAAAAAAGCACTGTAACAGAAGTTGTTAGAAGCGTATTTTTTAAGACGACATCAAACTTGCTTGCTTTTTGCAAATCGTAAAGCTCAAAGATATATGCAAATAATTTAAGGTAAACAATTAATAAAACCGTCCAATACCAAAAATCCTTAGTTATCCTAAAATAACTAAAATCTGTAAATACATCTAGCAAAAATAAAGCTGCCAGAACAAAAAGTACATCCAAAATCCGCAGAAGAATTTTTCTTTCTGAAATTTCGAAATGTAGTAGGGGTTTGTCTGCCATTTCAACAAAATTTCTGAGGCTAATATAGTGCTTTAAGACAACATATTAAGCCACAGTTTTTTAACAATTTCCCAATCAAATTTTTCAACCTTTTGACGAGCTTTTAAGCTAATATTAGTTGATTTAGAAGGATTTTTTAATAAATATATGGTTTTAGAAAGTAAATCTTTTAGTTCTCTATTTTCATATAAAATACCATCAACCTGGTCTTCTATTAAAAAGGGAATCCCCCCAACATTTGAACTTAAAACCGGTAAACCCAAAGCCATAGCTTCAACAATACTAACCGGTGTATTATCTATTTTTGAAGTATTTATAAAATAATCACAATCTTTAGAAAGTGCATGCCAGGCTTTTTTATCTAGTTTTCCAGTGAAGTGTACAGGTAACTTATGCTTTTCAACATACATCATACATTTTTCGAAACTATCATCCTTTTTAGGGCCTACCATAAATAATTCAGCATCACTATAATCTTTTAATAAACTTTCGAGTAATTGAATAGCTAAAAAGGGATTATAAATTTCAGCAAAAGAACGTACCCAAAGCAATTTTGGTTTAAATTCTTCTCTAATTTTAAAGTTATATTCTTTTAACGGAATTGAATTCGGAATAAACTTCAAATTATTTAATCCTGAAGATGAAAATTTGGCAAGTAGAAATCGTGAAGGAGCAATATTAAATTTTGCGTTTCTAAAAAATGAAAGGTACTTCTTTTTTAATCGCTTTTCAAGATTACCACCATGTAAAATATTTATATATGTTGCATTTTTAAACTGACAAAGTTTTCCGCAGAGATAAGCATACCAAAAGTTTTGTGTGCTATAAACATCGATGATCACCCAATCTACTTTAGAACCTAGAACCAAGGTTTTGAACAACATTTCTAAAAGTCGTAAGCACTTATTCCTTTTTGAAGAAAATGAATAGACTTTAAAACCTTCTTTTTCTAATAAACCAGGTAAAATATCTGCTGCAGTGGGGGTGCAATTTAGATCTGAAAGCTTATTCCCTAAATAAAGTATACTTTTACCGGACATTATCAATCACTTCTAACCAATCTTTTCTTACATTCTTCCAACCAAAAGATTCGGCTTTTTTTCTTGCATTTATAGCCATTTTTTGACCAATATCTGGATTTTCAAGAATTTTTTTAATTTCTGAAAACATGGCGTTAAAATCATCAGAATCAACTAAAACTCCATCCTTAAGATGATCGATAAGCACAGGCATCCCGCCAACATTCGTTGAAATAATTGGAAGCCCAAGTCCCATAGATTCGATAACACTAATAGGAGTATTATCTATCGTGGTTGAATTTATAAAAAAGTCGTACTCTTTAGCAAGCTCTGCCCATTCTTTCTTTTTTAATTTCCCCGTAAACTTAACATTCAGATTTTTCCTTTTTGCTAATCGTTTACAATCCTGCATACTTCCATCCTTTTCAGGCCCCACCATACATAACTCGGCTTCCTCATATTCAGCAAATAATCTTTCTAAAAGAAGTATGGCCATTTTAGGATTATATCTATGCTGAAATCTGCGTACCCATAGCAATTTTGGAAAAAACCTATCTCGATTTTTGAATGGATAATTTCTTAAATCTATTGAATTTGGAATAAGCTTTATACGATCAAAACCTCTTGATTCAAATTCATGTTTTAAAAAATTTGATGGCGCAATATTTAAATATGCATTTCCAAAAAGGTTTTTACTAAATTTAGGATCTTTATCTAAACGCTCGGGAAGATTTCCTCCGTGCAGTATCGGCACATAAGGTATTTTATACATTTGACAGAGACGTCCTACCAGATAAGCATAATAAAAGTTAGTTGCTCCGTAAGTGTCTATAAGAACAATATCTGTGGTTGAATGAAATTTTATGATAAGGCACAACATTTCAGTCAAACGGATAAGCTTATTATTTTTTGCTGATGCAGTTTTTACCTTGTACCCTTCTTCCCTTAACATTTTACTTAAGAAAGAAATGTAAGTAGCAGTAAAACTATCTACTCGCAAGTCGTTTCCTATATACAGGATCTTTTTTGTCATCTACTATATAAAGTAATGCCAAACCATATACGAATGCTGGTAAGGCAATTCGCATGGCTGAATGATTAATCGTTAAAAACCAGAAAGCTAAGAAGGCTAAAAAATAATAATTGTTCTCGAATTTAAACCAAAATACCACAGGAACAAAAATTAATATCAATAAACTGATCAAACCAAGCAATCCCTGTTCTGAAAGCATCCTACTTATCTCATTGTGAGTAGCAATCTCTATTCCCAATTGTTCTTCTCTATATTCCTTTCCTTTGCCTACCCCTATACCAAAAATGGGATGGTTCAAAAACGCATGTAATTCAGTAGTAATCAATTCGGATCTTCCAGTCGTTATATCCTCCTTTAATCTACCCGAGGCATCTTTATTAGTATATCTATTGCTTATCAATCCATAAGTTTTAACTAAACTAAACGTCCAAACCCCTAGACCAACCGCTACAATAAACAGAATTTTTCTAAAAACGGCAGATCTGGACTTTCTATCCATTTTATAATAATAGAAAATTAGAAAAGTACTTATACAAATAATGCCTGTAAACACTCCTCCACGAGAGAATGTTACAACTGCTCGATAAGCCATCATACCAAGCAATGCGAAATCTATAAGGTTTATTAATTTATCTTTCACTAAAAATAGTCGGGTACAGATCAAAAAAAATCCCATTCCAAAAATGGTAGAAATCTGGTTTGGACCATAGCCTCCCGTTGCAGAATAATTCGCAGACACATTAATGAGAGATTCTTTTAAGCTCGGTGTAAACAGATACAAATAAAACATATTTGATATTAGAGGTAAAAGGAGCATTAATATTACCTTCTCAAAATCAGATTTCTTTATCTTTTTATAATAACAATAAACTGCCACTATACCAAGACACACCGGGCCACTTAGGTTAAATGCTATCAGTTTCCTAAATTCAGCTGTATAACTAATATTAATAGCAGAAATCAATATCCCAGGAACCATCATTAGAATAAACAACCAATATGGTACAGTTTTAGATGAAGTGCCCTTAAAAAACATACCTATTAGTAAGAAGAGCATAACACTATATTTTCCTGTCTCATAAAAGATCATCCCATCAGTCATCCTAAAATACACCTCACTCCCTGCCATATAAGCAGCCGCCATTAAAGCTTCATTGTTCTTATTTTTCTTTTGAAGGATATGAAATAGCCAGAACAACAACATCCCATGACAAAGGAGTACAGAAATTGGCCTAAATAAATAAATAGCAAAAGCCATCCCAATATGCAGCAATAGCAATTGGAAATATTGCTTTCTATTTTGTTCTATACTTAACTGCACTGCTTATAAAAATCAATAAATTTTGAAATATTAACCTCGGCACTAAATTTTTGGAACACGCGATTATAAATTCCCACACCATGTTGAAATCTTAGTTCTTCACTCCCAAAATAAGTATTAATTGCATTACAAATATCTTTTTTATCACCTGGTGCTACCAGTATTCCAGATTTACCAATAACTTCTGGACACTCTCCTACTTTTGCACATATCACAGGTAATCCAGCCATCCCATATTCTAATAAAGCCAGAGGAAGCCCTTCAGACTTTGAAACCAGTATACCTATATCTGCCTGGGATAGTATAGATTTAGTAATTTTATGCGAACCATAGTAAAAGATATTCCTTGTTTTCTCGATTTTAGTTTTCAGATCATCACTGTATGAATCTTCAAAATCCTTTCCGAATAAATGTAGACTAATTTCCTTATTATCAAAAAACTCGTTAAAAACATCTATTAACAAATGATGATCTTTCTGAGGTCTCAAGTTAGCTACGCAAATTACTTTGACACATTGCTTACCTTTTAAAGTCAATTTATCTTCACTACTCTCAACTAAGCTTACAAAATTATTGATCATCTCGTAATTATGTGCTAAAAGCATTTTTTTATTCCAGCTTAAAAGCTGCCGATTAACACAAACAACTCCGTCAAAATTTTTAGAACATATTTTTAGTATATTATAATTTCGATCCTTTAGATATTCACTATTTCCATAATGATCATGCCATATTAGTATAATCTTCTTATTAAGAAAAAATTTGAGCAAAAAGGCAAAAAAATACGATGTACTATGGGCATGTACCACATTTATTTTATTTGATTTAATGAATAAATGCAGTGAACGCAAAGCTCTAAAATCTAATAGCTTCTTTCGATTAAGAAATAAATACTTTGAAAAGTCTACAATTTCATCTTTTAATAAGCCCTCTTCCCTTGTTACGCAGAGAAAACTTTCTACATCTTTATTATTATTAAGTTCATTGAATAAATTTACAGCCATTTTTTCGGCTCCACCCGGATGTAAAGAATCTATAATTTGTAGAACTTTCATAATAGCTTCTTAATTTCCTCTTCAAAGTATTCAACCGTATAATGCTGAGACCAATTCATCGCTTCTGTAGCCATTTTTTGTAATTCCCCACTATTTTGCAAAACTTCTTTTAGCTTCGTAAGATCATTCTCTAACTCATCATTAAGAAGAATCCCTCTTTTTCCATTTTTTAGCATCCAAGGCACACATGAAACACGGGTTGCAACAGGAATACATCCAAAGAACATAGCTTCAGCAACCGCTTTGGGCCAACCTTCACTTTTAGAAGGTAAAATCGAAAAATGGGATCTTTTATATTCATTCTTCAATTGATCTAATGAAACACCTCCGCAAATAGTAATGTAAGTACTAAGATTCTTAGTTTGGATATAATTTTCTAAATCAGGTCTTAATGGCCCCTCTCCAAAAATTTTCAAATTAACAATTCTTCCTTTATTCTTCAATTCTTCTACCAAACGAATTGCATAAAGTGGCTGTTTTCCTTCTACCAGGCTACCTACAAATAGAAATTTCAGCTCATTAGTAAAATCCTTTTCAACATTTTGTACTTCAGATTCAGAAAATGATGCGGTAAAAAAAGGTAATATATTTTTAGTTTGATTTGGCCATTCTCCATAAACTAAAACCTTTATATTTTTACTTAGAAATGTATTAGAAAGTATCCCTTTCTGAAGTTTGTAGCTCCAAGGCTGCTTGGAATTGGGATCCCAATTACCAGCATACTTTACTGTTTTAGGCTTTGAAGGAAAAAAAATCTGAATAATACATCCCAAAAGTGCAACATTTCCCGGACAGCGTAAATGAATATGATCTGCCCTCTGCATTCGACTAAATATCTTGAAAAGAATTATGGGCATCTTAAATAAAGAAAAGATGATATTCAAAAATGAATCAAAAACTATGACCGAGACAGAAAATACTTTAGGTTTTCCTTTCACCTCTTCTAAAATAAGTTTTTTATGATATACGGTTGGAGAAAGAATTTCTAAATCCTTAACAAAATGAGACCAAATATTAAGTTCTCGAGCATAGGGTGAGTAAGCAAAATATCTATTTTGTTTGAAAAGAGTTGGAGCACTTGATATAACTAAAAATCTCAATTATATATATCCTTTTGAAGAATTAGTATTTATTATAATTGCAGGTACACCTTGAACTGTTAATCCTGAATCTATCGATTTATTCAATAAAGAATTAGCTCCAATAACGCAATCGTCCCCAACATCAATCTTTCCCGCAATTACTGCATTTGCTCCTATGTAGACACGATTCCCAATTTTCGGCACTCCTCTACTAGCTCCTCGCCCACTTATTCCTATTGTGACTCCCTGCGAAATATTGCACATTTCACCTATTACAGTATTTGCATTAATAATTATATTTCCAAAATGCCCAATATAGCAACCATTCCCAATTTTCACTGAAAAAGGAATTGAAATACCGGCGATAATCTCAACCCATTTCTGCCAAAAAAGACAAATTACCAGAAGAATTCTTCTCAGAACAGGAATTTTTGATTGATAAATTTTATGAGCAATTCTATATTGAAAAAGAGCCCAAAATCCCTGAGTCATAAAGATAATAACAAAAGGCTTTGCTCCGTATTCCCTATATCGTTGATAATCTGATTTAATTCCCTTTATCATTTATTTGAAAATAAAATACCTAAAAAACGTCCAAAAGCTTCTGTACAGGCTTCTTTTTTCTTTGGAGTATTTATCACATTACTCAACCTAACAAAAGCTAGCAAAAAAGATATTTTATAATATTTTAACTTGGCCGAAAAATCAGGATTTGGATTTTTTATTTTCCAGACATAATTACCATTCTGGCTAACCATCTTTCCGTATTTAAACTGATTGGGTCTTCCCGAGGCTTCATGGTAATGATACAATTTCGCCGCCGTATTTACGTATAGAGCTCCTAATTTTGATAATCTTAAACAGAAATCCATATCCTCGTATAATCCATATCCGTCAAAATATTCAGAAAATTGAATTTTAGAAAACACCTCTGTTCTGTATGAAGAAACTCCTCCCATAAAAAATTCTACCGGATAGATTTTATCTGAAGGTGGTAAAAAACTGATTGAAAGACCATGAGAAAATTCTGGCATAAATCCGGGTGGCTGATCACTTAACAATCCTAATTTCTTACGTAATACATTTCTACTACCTAATTTTCGTTTCCATCCATCAAACACAAATTCCTCAAAATTTATGGTATTTTCTTCAGTTTTCACCCATTCAATATTATCGTCTAAAATATACCCCCCTACCCCTAAGACATCAGTATATTTGTTATAAGTTTCTATTAACTTTTCAAAATAATCTTCTAATAAAACTACATCATCATCCAGAAAACAAGTTATAAAACTGTTTTCATCTACTCTTTTAATACCGAAATTACGCTGTCTGGTTAATCCTCTATTTTCTTTAGTAACTAAATAATATTCCAGGTTTTTAAAATCACTTCCTATTAAAGTTTGTTTTGTTTCTTCATCTAAAGAACTATCTACAACTATAATTTGATCGGGATAACGCGTTTGTTCCTTAACAGATTTCAGCAATTTTAAAAGCGCTTCCGGTCTTTGATATGTACAAATAATTAGGCTAAACTTCATCATTCTTTCAAAGAACATTATTACCTGAAATCTTTGACACAATATTCTCGCTTAAATTCCAACGTTTCTTCATTTCTGAAATATAAACAAATGGATTCCTTACTTCCTGCTGTTTGTAAAATTTGAGCCATAATACAGTTTTATATCCTAAAATTTGAAAATCATTATAGTTTTTCTTCAAATAGCTCATAAACGTCGGTGAAGGTTTTGGTTGTAAGTCTCCTTGTTCCCAATCATTCTTCAATTGTTGCCTAAAACCTCCCATGGGAGCTTTAAGATGTAAAATTTCAAAAGTTGGATGATAAATTATATCTGTACCCGAATTTCTTAATTGGCAACCAAAATCTATATCTTCTCCATAACCAAACTCAAAATTTTCATCAAACTTTAAATTTTTGATACATGTAGTTCTTAAAAAACTTGTTCCTGATCCAAATGCTCCCCATTGTTTAATAACATCATAAATCTTCCTCTCACCTTTTTGTAAACAATTCAAATTAAGCACCTCAACTCCTAAAACTTTAGATTCTGCGACCGCATTTTCAAGTAGATCATTATTAAATCGAATATCATCATCTGCCAGAAAAACCCAATTTGAAGAAACCATACTCAAAGCCAGGTTTCTTGATTTACAGGCACCGGTTTTATGTGTAAAAATATGCTGAATTTCAAATGGCCAATCTTCAGAGTTAAAGGAGAAATCACTTTTCTCTTTTGGATCAACTTTTTGTTCTACTATAATTACATTTTTTGGAAGTAGCGTTTGTTGTTTTAGATCTTCCAAAACATTCAACAAATGTTCTGGCCTACCTATCGTTGGGATTACAACATCAATCGTATCTTCCAAATCCTGCGTTTTAGAAGATTTTATCTCAATATCTGAAAGATCAAGCTCTTGCTGAAAAAAGCTCTTTTTCAATGAGCCTGTAATTAATGAATAGGTATAACTTTCTTTTTCGTACTTTTTAAAACACCATCCTAAAACCGCTAATCTTGGCTTTTTATAAAACTGTGCTACAAATTGAAATAACCGCTTATTAGAAGCTGTATATTGTATTTTATCAGAAAACTTGTAAACTAAACCTGGCGCACTGTAACAAAACAGCCCATTTTGCTGGCCAATTTTAGCAATGGCATTTAGTAGATATTGAAAATCCGTTATTTGCTGAAAACTGGATTGAAACTTCAAAAGCGCTTTCCCTTTAATACCGCCAAGGTCTGCACTCATTAGCCAGGTTGGGTATTGCACATTTCGCTTAACATTTACAAATGGCAATTCATCTACATAGCCAATTCTATCATCTAAAAAACGGGTTTCTACGGCAAAAGATGCCATAATACGATCATGATGAAAGATTTTAGCAACCGAATCTTTATTAAAATTAGATTGTTGCCCTTCTTCCATCCAGATGATTAGTTCTTCAGGACAAAGCTCGGCCAATTCCCAAAAAGCATCAGTAATTGTTCCGGCTTTTAGGCTAAGCTCCTTCCCTTCTTTCTTACAGAAAACTAAAGTTTTTGCCTGATTATGAACTAAAAAAATCATCTCTATTCTTATTTCAGCAAATGTAAAACTCCATTTTAAACTTCTTTGCTATCTTGCCATAAAAATAAAGTAATGTCTGTAAAACTCAGGCTCAAAAATTCGCTTCTTTACTTTTTAGATAAACTTCCCTCTAAATGGGGATTTTATTGCTACCATATTATTCAGCAAAAAATGGATAGCAATAATTTCGATTTAAAGCTTAATAGAGGAATTGGAGCGATGAATGTTATTTCAAAGATCTTAGCTGAAATCAATTCGAGTTTAGATAACAAAAGCATTACTGAAATTGGTAGCGGATGGCTTCCCGTTATGCCATATTTATTAAAATACCAGGGAAATGCCAAATCGATCTATACGTACGACTTATACGATCATTATTCGGCTGAAACCATAAAAGATTTCAACACCTATTTTGTAGCTAAAACAAACCCGAATATTGATTTATCTACTTTAGATGACTATAATTTACCTGAAGACATTCATTACTTCCCCAAAAAAAATATCATAGAATCAGCTAAAATCGAAAGTGAAGTTATCTTTTCAAGGTATGTTTTAGAACATGTTACTCCGAAGGACATTGAGTTAATGCATAAAAAATTTGCTTCAGAAATGCCCAAAAACTCCTTGATTGTTCATCTAATTTCACCTAGCGATCATAGGGCATATGTGGATGCTTCGCTTAGTATGCAGGATTTTTTAAAGTTTTCTGAAAAAGAATGGAAGACAAGAATGACCAAATTCGATTATCATAACAGGTTAAGACTTCCCGAGTATCTTGAGATTTTTAAAAAATGTGGACTAGAAGTGGCATATCTAAATTATGATGTTCCCAAAAAAGACAGCGCAACCTATAAAAAGTTCAAAAACCTGAAATTGCATCAGGATTATCATAAATTTACGGAAGAAGAGTTAATGGCAGGAGCCATAAATATCGTTTTAAAAGTATAAAAATGTATATCATCGCTGAAATTGGGCAGGCTCACGAAGGAAGTCTTGGTTTAGCCATTAGTTATATCGAAGCTTTGGCTAAAACCGGAGTTGATGCCGTAAAGTTTCAAATGCATATTGCAGAAGCTGAAAGTAGCTTGCAGGAACCCTTCAGAATTAAATTTTCCAAACAAGATAAAACCCGTTTTGATTACTGGAAACGAATGGAGTTCACATTTGAGCAATGGCAGATCCTAAAAGAATGCTGCGAAACGAATAATCTTGAGTTTTTGGCCTCACCATTTAGCAATTTAGCTGTAGATCAGTTAGAAAAATTAGGTGTAAAAAGATACAAAATCGGCTCTGGGGAAGTCAATAATTTTTTATTACTGAAAAAAATTGCTAAAACCGGCAAACCGATAATCTTAAGTTCTGGGATGAGTTCTTTTGCTGAATTTGACGAAACAGTTGATTTTCTAAAAAAGGAAAAAATTGAGTTCTCGATTCTGCAATGTACGACCTCGTACCCAACAACTCCAGAAAATTATGGGCTGAATGTTATTTCAGAATTAAAAGAGCGTTATCAGGCTCCTGTTGGATTTTCAGATCATTCTGCAAATCCTTCCACCTGCATTGCTGCTACCGCTTTAGGAGCTGAAATTCTTGAATTTCACGTTGTTTTTGATAAAAATATGTTTGGCCCAGATAGTTCATCTTCAATAGAAATAAATCAGGTAGCAGAGATGGTTCAAAATATAAAAGCCATCGAAAAAGCCAAAAATCACCCGATCGATAAAAATGAAAATACTCAATTTAAAGATCTTAAAAGTATTTTCGAGAAATCTTTGGCCGTAAATAAAGATCTGCCCGAAAATCATATCTTAAAATTTGAGGATTTAGAGAGTAAAAAACCAAAAGGCTGCGGAATTAATGCTTCAAAATTTGAAGAAATTATAGGACAAAAACTGAAAAAGCCTTTAAAAAAATGGGATTTTCTAACTGAAGAAAGTCTGCACTAAAAAATAAAATATGCAAAAAAGAAAGATTTGCGTAGTAGTAACAGCAAGGCCTTCTTATAGCCGCATTAAAACTGCTTTGGCTGCGATCGACCAGCATCAAGATTTGGAATTACAGCTGGTAATTGCCGGTTCTGCTTTGCTAGATCGTTATGGGAATGCTGTAGACTTTATAGAGAAAGATGGATTTAAAATAAGTTCTAAAGTTTTTATGGTGCTCGAGGGTGAAAACCCAACTACCATGGCTAAAACTACAGGATTGGGTTTAATGGAATTAACCAATGTTTTTTATAATTTAAAACCAGATGCCGTAGTTACCATTGCAGATCGTTTTGAGACTATTGCTACCTCTATCGCGGCTTCTTACCAAAATATTCCATTGGTTCATATTCAGGGAGGTGAAGTTACCGGGAATATCGATGAAAAAGTACGCCATGCCAATACAAAACTGGCAGATTTACATTTGGTTTCCAGCGACGATGCGCGCGATCGTGTAATAAAATTAGGAGAAAATCCTGAAAAAGTGATCAATACCGGTTGCCCATCGATAGATCTAGCTAGAGAAATTAATGCTTCAGATCTATATTTTAATCCTATTGAAAAATATGGAGGTGTTGGCCCTGAAATCGACTTCCAAGATGGTTATATTGTTGTTATGCAACATCCGGTAACTACCGAATATCACGAATCTAAAAATCAAATTTTAGCCACTTTAGAAGCGGTAGATGAATTAGGATTTCCTACATTTTGGTTTTGGCCCAATGTAGATGCAGGCTCAGATGGCACCAGTAACGGAATTAGATCTTATCGTGAAAAAATGAAGCCTAAGAATATTCATTTTTTTAAAAATATGGAGCCACAGGATTTTTTAGTACTTCTGAAACATTCAAAAACACTGATAGGAAATTCAAGTGTTGGCATTAGGGAATGTGCTTACCTTGGCGTACCGGTTGTGAATATCGGTAATCGCCAAAACCGTAGATTAAGAGCGCAAAATGTAATTGATGTAGAAGCCAATAAATCTGAAATTAAATTAGCCATTGAACAATCTATTGAAATAAATAATCTCACTTCTTCCAATATCTATGGAAATGGTGAAGCAGGTAAAAAAATAGCTGATATTTTAGCTAAAACCGAACTTAGTTTCAGCAAAACAATTACGTATTAAGATGCTTTGTGTTGGCAATTATCATTATATCAGAACTGATTTTAAAGCAAAATATCCCAGTATTTTTGGTTTTACGCCCTCTCAGTTTAAAATGCAACTGGAAACTTTATCAAAGTATGGAGAATTTATTAGTCAACCTGAGCTTTTGCAAAAAATGGAGCAACCACTTCAAAAAAATTATATCCTAATTACCTTTGATGACGGCTTAAAAGAACAATATGAAATCGCAAAACCCATATTGGATGAAATGGGGATTCCTTTTATTTTTTTTGTAAATAGCTGGAATTTCAGTGAGCAAAAAGTATCAATGGTTCATAAAATTCATTTGCTAAGATCGGTACTAAGTTCAGAGATTATTAATAGCCGAACCGCCACAAAACTTTCCCCGGAAGAGAATCTATTAGCAATTAAGCATTATAATTATGATGATGCTGATACAGCTAAGCTAAAATATCTTTTAAACTTCAAACTTAATTTCAAAGAATTAGGATCGCTTATCGATCCGCTATTCCACGAATATTTTGATGAATCCAAAATTTTTGAAGAATTATATATGACTAGAGATATGCTTATTGATTTAGACAAAAGTCATAATTTGGGATCGCATGCTCACCAACATATACCTTTGGGAGAGTTTGATGAGGAGATTATTTCTCAGGATTTGAAAGATTCTCAATTATTTTTTAATTCTTTATTGGGTCATAAACTTGATGCTATAAGCTATCCTTATGGCTCTTTTAGCGCCTGTCAAAAAGTTTCGAATATTGCCAGAGAAAATGACTTTAAAATAGGGTTTACTATGGAAAGGGCGTTAACAGCAGACTTACAGGAAGATCCATTATTAATTTCAAGATACGATGCGAACGATCTTCCTTTAGGTAAAGGAAACCTATTTAAAGAAAACAAATTATTTTCTAAACCAACTTATAGAAATTGGTATGAAAACAGTGCTATTTACCAGTGATGCAAAACGTCACAAATACATTGCTAAGGAATTAGCTGAACATACTTCTCTTCAATTAATTGTTGGTGAAAAAAAGAGTGTTTCAATCACTAAAAATGATGGTTTAAATGACGAAGATGATGTTTTTTGGAAAAATCATTTCAAACTACGAGAAAACTCTGAAAACCAATTTTTCAAAGACATCGAATTTCCTAAAAATGTAGAATTATTATCCCTGGAGCATGGCAAAATTAATTCAGAATTAGTTCAAAAAAAACTAAAAGAGGTTAATCCAGATTATATTATTCTTTTTGGCACGAGCATTATCAAGAAAGATATTCTAGAATTATTCCCTAACAAGTTTATTAATCTACACTTAGGTCTTTCTCCTTATTATAAAGGATCGGCTACCAATTTATTTCCTTTTTATTATAAAGAGCCAGAATGCGTTGGCGCTACGATCCATATTGCCTCAGAAAAAGTTGATGCCGGTGCTATTCTTTGCCAGATTCGACCAGAAATTGAAGTAGAAGACGATATGCATGCTATTGGCAATAAAGTGATTCTAAAAGCCGGAAAATTACTACCTAAAATCCTGCAAGATTATAAGTCGAGAAAAATTGACTTAATAAAACAACCAAAATCGGGAAAAGAGTTAAGAGTAAAAGATCTTAATATTTCTATTTTAAAGGAAATTTACGAGAATTTTGAACAAGGAATGATTATAGACTATATTCGTAATAAAGAGCAAAGAGATTTAAATAAACCCATAGTTAATTGTAATTTTTGAATATAATAGGCATCATTCCTGCCCGTGGTGGCAGTAAAGGTATTCCCGGTAAAAACATAAAAACTTTAGGCCATAAGCCACTGATCGCTTTTACGATTGAAAGTGCTCTGGAAAGTAATTATCTATCTAAAGTTTTCCTTAATTCTGAAGATGAACAAATTCTTCAGGAAGGAGAAAAATATGCTATTGAAAACTACAAAAGACCTTTTCAACTCGCACAAGATGATACTACCAGTATTGCTGTAATTAAAGAGCAACTTCAAAAGTTATCACAAGACAACCAAAATATTGATGCTATTTGTTTGTTGCAACCCACTACTCCTTTCCGCAGAAAAAATTTAATAGATGATGCTATTACAAAATTTAAAGCTGGCAATTACGATAGTTTAATCTCGGTAAGAGAAATTCCACATGAATATAATCCTTATTGGGCATTTAGTGATCATGATGGAACTTTAGAGCTAACAGTAGAAAGAGAACAAATCGTTTCGAGAAGACAAGATTTACCAAAAACCTATCATCGTGACGGCGCTATTTATATCACCAAAACTGAGGTCATTTTAGCGCAGAATTCGTTCTTCGGAAATAAAACCGGTTTTATAGATACCACTGAAGATCCTCACGTAAATTTGGATACCATGGAAGATTGGAAAAAAGCCGAAGAATTAATTAAAAAGCTGAAGTAATGTGTGGTATTGCCGGAATCATTTCAAGCAAGGGTAATTCTGCTTTTCAATTAAAAGAAATGCTTGCTGCGCAAAAACATCGCGGCCCAGACCATACCGGTTTTTTTGAAGATCAGGGCTTTGCTTGTATTGGGCATAACCGCTTATCAATTATCGATACCAGCAGTAATGCCAATCAGCCATTTAAAGATCCTTCAGGTCGATTTATACTTACATTTAATGGAGAAATCTATAACTATAAAGAATTAAAAAGTCGAGTTCAGGATTATAATTTTAAAACAGTTTCAGATACCGAAGTTCTTTTGGCTTTATATCTTCAGTACGGCAAAGATTGTCTTCAGCTTTTAAACGGAATGTTCAGTTTTGCGATTTGGGATACTAAAAATAAAAAGTTATTTGCTGCCAGAGATCGATTTGGCGTAAAACCATTTTATTATTCCGAAGAAAACAAATTCAGATTTTCAAGTGAAATAAAAGCTTTAAATCTTCATCAAAGAACAGCACCAAATAAAAAAGTTTGGAGTTCTTATTTTTTATATGGATCCTACGGGATGCCTGATGAAACTTTTTACTCGGGAATAAAACAACTACCAGCAGGGCATTATTTAGATTATGATTTTTCTTCTGAAGTTTTAACGACTACAAAATGGTACAATTTCGAGGAAAGAATTAAATCTAGAAATTCTACAAAAAACCTAATCAATTTAAAGGAAGAGTATCTGGAATTGCTCAAAAACAGCATTAAATTGCGGTTTAGAGCAGATGTTCCTTTAGCATTTAACCTTAGCGGCGGTGTTGATAGTAGTTTACTTTTAGCTTTAGTAGACCAGTTTAGGCCAGATGCAGATATTAATGCATTTACTTTTTACACCGGAAATAAAAAGTATGATGAACTGCCCTGGGTGGAGGAAATGATAAGGCAAACTAACAAACCTCTGCAAAAAGTAAAGCTCTCAGTAAACGAAATTCAAGATTTAGCGCTTAGAATTTCGAAACATCAAGATGAACCTTTTGGTGGAATCCCAACATTGGCGTATTCTAAAATATTCAAAAATGCTGCAGAACAAGGAATTAAAGTTTTGCTTGACGGACAGGGAATAGATGAGCAATGGGCAGGATATGATTATTACTTAAATCAACAAAATCAGACTATTCAAGGCTTAAAAAAAGGAAGTTCGGCTTTCAAAAAAGAAGTAATTGAAAAAGAATTTCAAGCTTTGGCGCTACAACCTGAATATCCTACACCTTTTAAAAGCCATATTCAGAATACACAATATCGTGATCTTTTTTATACAAAACTTCCCAGGGCTTTAAGGTTTAACGATCGTATTTCGATGGCATTTAGTACAGAACTTCGAGAACCTTTTCTGGATTACCGTTTGGTTGAATTAGCATTTTCAGCTAAAGATGAATATAAAATATGTGGAAATTCAACAAAACATACCTTAAGACAGATTGCTGCGGAGTTTATCCCGAAAAACACCTCTTTCGCTCCTAAAAGACCGTTACAGACACCACAAAGAGAATGGCTTGGAAACAATTTAAAAGATTGGGTTACTACTGAAATTGGACATTTAGAGCATTCTTTTTTTAGTGAGTGGTTTGATCAAAGATCGCTTAAGCGAGAATGGGAAAGCTATCTTAACGGAAATAACCAAAACAGTTTTTATATTTGGCAATGGGTAAATACTGCCCTTTTAATATCGAAATTCGACGATTTTGAGTAAAAAAATTTTAATTCTGTTACCTGATGGTGTGGGACTTCGCAACTTTGCTTTCACCAATTTCACAAATCTGGGAAAAGAAAAAGGCTGGGATATTACGTTTTGGAATCAAACGCCTTTTGAACTTTCGAAAATTGGTTTAAATGAGCTAAAACTGGAAGGTAAGCCTCATTTTTTAACCGATTTGTATAAACGAGCTAAAATTGAGGCCGAATTAGATCATTTTACTACAAAATTTAATGAATCCGTTTATCAGGAATACAAATTCCCTCCAAATCTCAACTCTCTTAAGGCTAAACTGAAATGGAAAGTCGTTCAGTTCCTAGCTAAGAAATATTCAGGAGAAAAAAAACTGATAAAACTTAGGGAAAAATTTGCCAATATCGAACGAGGAAAGACCTTATATAAAAAGTGCATTGAAACTTTACAAAATGAACAACCAGATGTTGTTTTTTGTACCAATCAGCGTCCGGTAAATGCTTTAGCTCCTTTACTGGCTGCAAAAGATTTGGGAATACCTACGGCTACTTTTATATTTTCCTGGGATAATTTACCTAAAGCAACCAAAGTAGTTAAAACTGATTATTATTTTGTTTGGAGCGATTTTATGGCTTCAGAATTAATAAAATATTATTCTGAAATTTCAGAAAAACAAATTAAAGTTACCGGAACTCCGCAGTTTGAACCACACTTTACTCAAGGTTTAGCTGATTCCAAATCTATCTTCTACAAAAAATACAATTTAGATGCTGAACGCCAGTATTTGTGTTATTCTGGTGATGATATAACTACGGCTCCGCATGACGAATTATACTTGCGAGATGTTGCAAAAGCAGTAAGAAATTTGAATAATTCTGGTAAGAACATCGGAATTATTTTTAGAAAATGTCCGGTAGATTTTTCAGACCGCTATGACCGGTTTTTGGAAGAATATAAAAATGAAATTGTCTCTATAGACCCTTTATGGAAGCAACAAGGATCGCAGTGGAATGCTATATTACCAACCAAAGAAGATCTAGCATTGCAAACATCGATTATCGCCAATACTTTCATGGTAATAAACGTAGCATCTTCTATGATCTTCGATTTTGTGAGTTATAAAAAACCTTGCGGTTACATAAATTACAATCCAGATCTAACGAATCTTAAAAAGGATACCAGAAGCATTTATAAATATATCCATTTTCGCTCGAAACCATCTGAAAAAGTAGCTTACTGGATAAACTCTGAAAGTGATATTGAATCTATAATTTTAAAATCTCTAGAAAAAGATACGATTGAAACAATAGAGCAAGCAAGCGAATGGTTTAGAAAAATAAACAAGCATCCTGCAAATGAAAGTTCAGAGCGAATCTGGAAAGCTTTAAATGAAATTAGCTAAATGCATATAGGTTTTTTAACATCAGAATATCCTGAAAACAATCAGCCAACTGGTGGCATCGCGTCCAGCATCTATCATTTAGCACAGGCACTTTTAAAAGCCGGAATTAAAATCAGTATTTTTATTTATGATCAGGATGAAAAATCGGTTACTGAAAATGATCATCTGAAAATTTATAAAATTAAAAGACGCCACTATAAATTCGGAGGATTTTATTTTTATAGAAAACATTTGCAGAATTATTTAAATTCTGTGATTCAGCAGGAAAAAATTGATTGTATAGAAATACCCGATTGGACAGGAATTTCAGCCTTTATGAAATTGAAATGCCCGATAATTCTAAAATTGCATGGTTCTGACGCTTATTTTTGCCATCTGGAAGGAAGAAAACAAAAAGCAAAAAATCGATTTTTTGAAAAAAAAGCTTATAAAAACGCAGATGCAATAATTGCAGTAAGTGATTTTGTTGGCAGAAAAACTAATGAAATATTTGAGTTAAATAAGGAATGTAAAGTTATACATAACCTAATTCCATTAGATCGTTTTATACCAAATCACCAGAACATCAAACCTAATACAATTCTATACTTTGGAAGCATCATTCGGAAAAAAGGTGTTTTAGAATTAGCAGAAATATTCAATCTAATTATAGAAAAAAATCCTGAAACTCAACTTATTTTAGCTGGCAGAGACGTTATTGATATTGTTGAAAAAGAATCAACCTTAAGTTTATTCAGGAAAAAACTTTCTAAAAGTGCGTTAAGACATTTGGATTATAGAGGTATTTTAAACTATGATGAAATACAGGAATTAATCAAGGAAGCACATGTGGTTGTGTTACCTAGTTTTGCTGAAGCTTTCCCTATGACCTGGTTAGAAACTATGGCCTTAGAAAAAGCATTTATTAGTTCGAATATAGGTTGGGCAAATGAAATTATGATCGATGGAAAGACCGGTTTTACTTTTCATCCTAAAGATCATGTGGCGTTTTCTGAAAAAATCCTAGATCTCTTGTCTGATAATCAACTGGCTACTCAACTAGGAGAAAATGCCAGAAAACATCTTCAGGAAAACTTCTCACCTAAAATTATCGCTGAAAAGAATATAAAATTATATCAAAAATTAGCGAAAATCGATAGCTATAGTAATTGATTTTAAATCTTTTGCTATCTGAAAAATATAAGGACGATCCCTATAAAATGAGATGATATGCATTAAAAGCAAATCGTTAATTTCTTTCATTGTATAAAATTCGGGTATCTTTTTACCTGCCAGTTTTTTTAGCCTGTTTTTAAATTCTTCCTTATTTTCTGATTCAGAGATTTTCACTTTAAAAATCCCATCAGATTGTGAAGAAAAAATCCCGTATATCAGATTTTCAATAGTTCTTTTTTCATCATCTAGATTGATTTTTATTGAACAGTTTAACAATTCTGATTCTTGTTTAGCTGTCATTACTTTACCCCATCCGTCTGAGTTGACTTTGGTAATACCATATTCTTCAGCATATTTTAGATGCTGATGATTTAGTTGAACTATATTTTTAATCTGAAATTCCGCATTAAGCCCTGCTTTCTCTGAAACCCGATAACTCTCATGCCATTGATGTAACATCAAGATTTCTTCTTCATAGAATTCGACTTTAAATCCTGCATTTCTTAATCTAACATGAATATCAGTATCTTCAGCTCCCCATAGATGATAAAATTCATCGAATCCGTTTATACTTTTTAAAGCCTTTACAGAAAACATAGTAAGACCGGTTGCATGATGGTCACTATGACGAAATTGATCAAAATCTTCTGGCTTAATACCATCGAGCTTATCTCCCGACTCAGAAAAACTGACTTTAAAATAAACTGACTGCTCTGGTTTTTGTAATGAGATCGCCGTCTTTACAAATTCAGGATGAAAAATCATATCGATATCGGCTACAAAACAAAATTTGGTTTCTAGTTTTTTTATTACTGAATTTAAAGCCTTTGCCTTATTCCATGGTTGAAATCGAGTTGCATGATTAGAATATTTTATGCTTGGATAATCGCTAAATAACTCCTGAACTTTTACCGAAGTTTCCGGCTCGCTACCATAATCCACAAAATACACCTCAAAATTCTGAACACTTTGATTTTTAAGAGATTCAAAAGAACGCTGAACTCGTTTTAAATCACGGTTGCGATATGGATAGATTATGGAGATCATTTTCTATTTAGAGTTTTCTTGACATTCTTCTTTATAGCAGTATAAGCATTCTTTAAAACAATATATTTAGCTAGTATAATATGTTTAGGTTTTAACGCATTCTTTTCCTTAATAAGTTCAAATAGATCTATACTAAAAGGATCTAGATTTCTAGAATTATACACTTGTGCAATATAGCTATCTCGCATTCCGAAATATTTTTCCAGGTGAAAAACAGGCTCGTAAAGGCTTAGTCTTCCGTACAGATCAAAAGTAAGTTGTGTTCGCATACATTTTGAGCAGACAGAGCAATTATTCTTATTACTGGAAGCATTGGGATTTGTACACACATCTAAATGCCTATACGTTAAAGGAAATTCTGAAATAAATAAGGTACGTTCCGTTCTTTTAAGATTTGAAACTGCAGAATGTATGGTTGTGGACTCTGTTGATAGTAACGGTAGAAGTAAAGTATCAAAATCCTGATTATCCTTAGGATTTAGCTTAAAAAAATCATATCTGTTTTTAGAAGCTAAATAATAATTTTTAATAGCTTTTTGAAGCAAAAGGATACAAGCTACGTTTCTAAGAGTATTAGTTTGTAAAAAGTTTAATTTTAAAAATTCACTTAAATTAGAATCAATTTTAATTATTGGAAGATTTATATCTTTAGCGAATTCTTTTGCCTGCTCAAAACGCTCATTAAAAATTCCTCTTGCTTTTTCTCCTCCAAAATCACCATGACTACCAACATTAAAAAACGTTAAATATTCAATTTTAAATGGTTTGTCTTCCTGAAAATGTCTGTAAAATGTAGAGAACGAATCTACTCCACAAGAAATACCAGTTGCTGCAACATCCTGGATGCATAAATTGCTACCTGATATTTGATCTGATGTAAGCTTTATTTTTTTAAAATTAGAATTTGATAAACAAAGTGCATCTATGAGATAATTATTGATATTATGCAATAGCTTTTGAGATATTTTTCCTCTTACATGAACATTCTCCCCACATTCAAGAGCATAAAAAAGTACTCCGATAACAAAAGCATCAGAATGTTCGGTTAAGATCAAATTTTCATCGAAATTTGAAACTTTAAACCATAATTTTTTAATACTGTTCTTTGATTCGATATCCGAAGAAACAATACATTCATTGATATCTTTTTCGATATGTGGCGTATTGATAACTATCATCCTATTGAAAAATCAGTTTTTCCACTTTGGTATAAGCCTCTAAAACTTTCTTTTCTACAAACTTTCTTTCTAACTCTGGTTTTATATTTTTTGAATTATATGAAATAGCCCACTCTAAAGATGAATAATTAATTACTTCTTTGATGACTAAGGCTATTTGTTCTGTATCTAACGGATCATTGATTATTCTTCCATTTACCTTATCTTTAATCAATTCTTCAGTGGCTCCTCCCGGATTTGATTGAATGGGATAAGCATTCATCACGATGGCCTCTAGCAAACTATTAGGAATCCCATCAGACTGGCTATTCCCAATATAAACTTTAGTTGCTCCCATTAACTCCATTACTTTATCATGACTTATTTTCCCAAAAACTTCTAAATCAAGATTTATTTTTATATCAGACTTATCCACAAAATCCACTACATCTTCTGACGCGCCAAAAACGATAATCTTGAAATTAGATAATTCTGATTTTATTAAAAGTAAAGAATTCAAAACTTCAATACATCTACCATGTTTTCCTTGGTATCCTTTGATAAGAATAACATTTCTATCAGAAAATGATTTTAGATACAAGCTATATTTTTTTACATCATAGCCACCTCTACCAGGAAATTTACCCAAATAAATTCCATTAAAAGAATTTTCGTTTGCAATTCTATAATCTCGTTCACAATCTGAAAACATAAAATCTATTTGACCTAAAACTTTTTGTGCCTCTAGAAAAGCCCCCATACGATTGTAATAATACATATCACTACCCCAAGCAGAATATATCCATCTGATTTTTGAATATTTAAGCATCACATTTTTTATAGGATAGCAGGCATTTTGCATAGAAAATGAATGAACAACATCTGGTTTTATTTCCTTTACTTTCTTCTCGAAAAAATGTTCAAGATCACGTTCGTTAAACTTTGAAATTCTCTGATAAAGTTTTTTATGATTTTTTTTTAAATAATTACGACCTTTAAAATCCCATTTATATCGCCAACCTATAATTTGTTCTACAAAACTAATTTTTTCAATGTAGGTATTTGAGTCATATACATCCAACCAGTATATTTGATGACCGCTATTTTCTAATTGTTTAACCCAATTAAAAAAATGGGAAGAAAAAATAGAAACCATTAAAATTCTCAAAATATATAGGAGTTTAAATAATAGCTAAATTAGGACAAACAAATTAGAAATGATAAAAGTTTACAAACTTGATTCTTTAAAATACACTCCCTTCGATGAAAATTTCATTTTAAATGATTATTTATTTTTAAATAAAAGTTTAAAATTCGTAGAGCAACCTAAGGAAGCAGAGATTATAATTACTTCAAGTGAAAAACATATTTTAAGAAACCCAGATTTAGTGATTAGAAACAAGAAGTTTTTAATTTGGACTAATGAACCACGTGTTTCTACGAAGCAAAAAAGTTTTAGGCTATTCCATCTATTTTCTAAGATTCATGTAATGAATGTTTATACAAAATCTGTTTTTGTAAATCAGGTTACTTATCAAAAAAAACGATTTCAAAATAGCTTGCCTTTAAACCCAAAGGCTAATCTTAATAAAAACAAAGAGTGTGTAGCGTTAATGTCGTTTTATGAAGGAGGGAAACACTCTAAATTAATCATAAACTCAAAAAATGTTGATTTAATAAAATTAAGATCGGAAATCGCATTATTCGGGTATAAGCACGGATTCTTAGAAATTTATGGAAAAGGTTGGCCTAATGGAATTTCTAAAGAAGATTCTCGTAATAAAAATTGGGTAGAAAGAAAAAAAGAAATTTTAAGTAAATACAGATTTAATCTATGTTTTGAAAATACAATCGCAGAAAATTATATTACTGAAAAAATTTGGGATAGTATAGAGAATTATTGTTTACCTATATATTATGCGGGCGAAGATAATAGTATATATAAAATCTTCCCAAAAAACAGTTTTGTTGATTATGCTGAATTTAATACGCCTGAAGAGTTATTTCATTATCTCAAGAAGATATCAGATATCGAATATAAATCCCGCCTTGAAAAATGCATCTTTGTTTACAATAATTTTATTGAAAAACCTAAATCGTTTTGGAAAGAAACTAAAAGTACTCAATTAAATATGATTATTGATAAGTGTAAGTTTATCGTATCTAATTAACCAGTGAATCTATTTTTTCTTTGAGTTTTTTTTCTGACAAATAATCTTCCAAATCACTCCTATTTAAATATCCTTTATCATCTTTCCAATTTTGATAAGCCGTTCTAATCATTTGAAAAATTTTCTTTTCGTCATCCACTTCGGCCCAATAAGGATAATTTTCACCTAACAATCTTTTTACTTCGCTTAATGCAGGACTTAGTGAAAATATGGGTTTATTAGCTGCAATGCAATGCGGAAATTTCCCAGGTAAAAATGGACTTATCTCTGACTTCGCTTCTAAAATAACGTTAACAGAAGTTTCCTGTTGCATTTTATAAACAGTATCAAAAGGTACCGAATAATCTAAAAATTTTATTTCAGGCACTCTTTGACTGAAATCCTGCAAAACCTGCCTGTGATTATTAGCACTGCCTATAAAAACTAATCTACACTGAGATCGAGAAATTTCATCTAAACTTGACACGAAAGTTTCAAAAGCAACTAATAGAGCTCTTGGGTATCTGGCATGAAGCAAACTACCAGCATGAAGTATATTAAATTTTTTGGAGTTCCAATCAAGGATATTAATCTCTTTACTTTCTATAGTTTTTTTATCAATTTGATGTGGTATTACTATTCCCCTTTGACTGAACTCTGCAAAATAGCTTCCCATCCAGTCTTTCAATAACGCACTAGGAAATGCTGGGTATGCAGCTTTGACGGACATTTGTTTAACAAATCTCCATTTTTTTAAATAACCTGGCTCTACCCAGGCATAAGGTCTAGGATATAAATGCATAGGATAAGGGTCGTGAATATATGCAACCCATCTATCCTGCAAATTAGGTAATTTTAAAAGGGCATGATGTGGTCTAAAACTCCCTCCTTTACTAAAAGTAAAAACTAAATCGGGATCAAAATCTATATTTTTGATAGCTTTTATAATACTATCCCTATCATTAAATAATGTAAATGAAAAACCCCAAATCTTCTCAAAGATTTCATGTAGATCGATCTTTAATTTGTAGCGCAGTTGTCTTTCTAACCTACTAAAAAAGTAATTCCAACTAAATTTAATCTCTCTAATTGCAATACACTTAGCTCCTTGAATTTGAATATTCTTCCGTGTATAATGAAACACATGCACATCATATCCAATTTTAACCATGTTATTTATTAAAGCTACTCTACCTTTCGTACCACTGCTATCGTTAACATCAATTGATTCGGCAATAACTAAAATTCTTTTCATTAGGATTAAAATTGGTAAACTAAAATCAAATATATAAACTAGCTTAGATTAACTTCAAGTATATTTGAAAAAACTATATCCACAATGCAAATAGACATCATTGCAGGTACCAGACCTAATTTTGTTAAAATTGCAGCTTTAATGCATGCATTTACTACTAGCTTCAAAATTAGATTAATTCATACCGGACAGCACTATGATAAAAACTTAAGCGATAGTTTTTTTGACCAATTGGAAATCCCAGAACCTGACGTCAACTTAGGAATTGGTAGTGGCAGCCAGGCTTACCAAACTGGAGCTATCATGAAGGGCTATGAAGAACTATTAACAACTACTTTTTTACCTGATCTTTGCATTGTTGTAGGTGATGTAACTTCAAGCATGGCTTGTGCGATTACAGCAAAAAAAATGCAGGTAAAAGTCGCTCACGTGGAAGCAGGTATTAGATCTGGAGATATGACTATGCCTGAAGAAGTAAATCGTATTTTAATTGATGCCATTGCAGACTACTTTTTCACCACCACCAGACAAGCCTCTGAACTATTAATAAAACAGGGAAAAGATCCTAATAAAGTATTCTTTGTTGGAAATACAATGATAGATACTTTGCTGAAATTCCAAACCAAGCTTAAAAAGCCAAAAATTTGGAAAGACCTTAACTTAACTGTTAATAGTTTTTTAGTTTTAACCTTACATAGACCTGCCAATGTTGATGAAGAAGAAAATATCAAGAATACTCTATTAGCAATAATTCAAAGTAGTAAAGATTTACCTCTAATTTTCCCTGCACATCCACGTACAGCATTAAAACTAAAAGCTATAGGTATTCAGGCTAAAAATCTATATATAATTTCTTCTTTAAGCTATTTGGAATTTAACTACCTAGTAAAACATGCTAAAGGTGTGATTACAGATTCTGGTGGGATTACTGAGGAAACTACAGTTATGGAAATTCCCTGTATAACACTTAGAGACAATACCGAGCGACCAGAAACCATTTCTATTGGTACTAATGAACTTATAGGAACAGATACAAATGCAATACCTGATGCGATGAATAAATTGCTACAAGGGAATTGGAAAAAAGGTGGAATTCCTGAATATTGGGATGGAAAAACTGGAGAAAGGATTGCTAAGATTTTAGCTTCCTTAGTACTGGATAAATAAGGAAACCTGTGAGATATTTGATCTGTTCTAAATAATTATAATCCCCTTTTTGCAAAGTATGAGAAAGAACTTTAAAACTTCCTATCCTAAAGGCTAACTGCAAAAAGTGTTTTTGAACCGTTTTATTAAATAAACCATTTTGTTTTAAATTTGAAATTACTTGTCTACAAGCTTCTTCTTTAGAATTTAAACGAAGTTTATTTTTGCTCAAATATTCGCCAGTGTTAGAATTTTCATGTTTTCTTGCATAGAATAACACTTTTTCTAGTGATACTCCTGAGATTTCCTTTTGCATCAAAATTCTACTGTAACACTCCCATTCCTCAGCAAACATTAAGCTTTCATTAAATTTATTTCCTTCAAAACATTTCTTTCTCCACATTACCTGACAAGAGTTAAAAGGAATCTTTTGAATAACCATGTCCTGAATTACTGATCGGTTTAAAACAGAAACATCATATTCTTTGTTTTCAGAAAAATTATAATTAAAATCTCCATAAAAAACCGATCTTAAATAACGTACATACGAAATTTCTGGTAAGAAATGTGCTAAGCATATTTCTAAGTTTTTTGGGTGAGGAATATCATCATCGTCAAAAAAAATAATATACTTGCCTTTAGATAAATCAATCCCCATATTTCTGGAACCAGGTAACCCTTTCTTATATCTATTTGATCTTTTTAAGTAGCGAAAGCGATTATCTTTTATTATAAAATCATTAACTACACTTTCAGTGTGATCTATACTGCCATCATCTATAATTAGGCATTCCCAATTACTAAAGGTTTGCTGTTGTATGGCGAAAAGCGATTCTTTAATAAATTTACTTCTATTATATGTTGCCATTATAATAGACACTAGCCCACTATCTATCATCTACTTACATCTAAAATTCTCTAGCAATATTTTTTAGTAATTCTCAATAAACTTCATTTCTGAATAAGTTTAAAATTTCTAGAAAATTTTCACAAATCCTTATTACTAGTTATGAGATCAAAATACCCGAAAATTAATTTTTATGAAATTCTAAAATCATTGTTTCTTTTTCATTCATTTCTTTTGGAATAAATTTAAAATGTCTCTCCAAGTTTTGGAGTTCCTTAAAATCACTTTTCCCAACATCCTTTTCTTCAATATTTATGAATCCCACTTGAGTTCCATAACTTATCAATGAGTTTGCATTGTGAATCATTTTGTGTCCCCATGCTTTAAAAAAATGATTTATCACACTAATATGATCATACCTCCTATCTGGCATTATTTTTTGAACTTCTCTCAGATGTGGAGAATGTTTCATTGCCCACTCAATATACTTTACATTCTCAGTTTTCTCTGGATTTTTATAAATTTCAAACAAAAATTCGATAGATGGCGTCGCTATCCTTAACACTCCTCCTTTTTTAAGAATTCGGAAACACTCTGATAGCATAATCAATTGTTGGTTTTCATCTAAATGCTCGAACAAATGTTCTGAAAAAATAAAATCAAAAGTTTCATTTTCAAAGGGGTAATCATTCCCTGCATCAAGATAAGCTATATTAGCTCTAAAATTTAGATCTGTATTAAGCCATCCTTCTATAATATTCTCTCCAGAACCAATCTGAAGTTTTGTGATATTCTTTCTACTCAAGTATTCTTTAAAAGCTGACTTTTGTTCTCTTTCCCTGATTTTTTTGACCTTTTTCAACTTATATCCTGTATATATGGAGAATATACTAAGGCTTAATATTTTTTTTAATTTGGATTTAATCATAGTGCAGTTAGTGTAATTTAGATAATTATTAACTGTGCAAAGTACTTGAATTTTGAAACTATCTTTTTTATAATACTACTCTTCTTAGATTTCTCTATAGATTTGGATGTTTGATCATTGTAAGAGAAAAACCAATCTAATAAATCATTAAAATTATCTTTATAAAGTTTATGATTTTTAGAAAAAATATATTTTAACAATTCATTCTTATTGATTGTTGCTTTCTTATTTCTAGATTTTGCTTTATTTCTGTAATGAAATAATACCTTTTCAATAATATAAGTATATCCACCATTT
Organism: Zunongwangia atlantica 22II14-10F7; assembly: GCF_002094855.1. Taxonomy (GTDB): domain Bacteria; phylum Bacteroidota; class Bacteroidia; order Flavobacteriales; family Flavobacteriaceae; genus Zunongwangia; species Zunongwangia atlantica. The sequence continues at coordinate 393,184 of NZ_ARYN01000001.1, read as the reverse complement.
TGGTGCAATCTTATATAAAATTCCCAATCCTCATAACCAGTCATTTTTTCATCATAACCTCCTGCCAATTCCCAACAATCTTTCCTGAACAAGACCGATCCCATAGCTCTATTCTGAAATAGATAATCCTGCAAGTTTCCACCTTGAGGTCTAAAAATTCTGTAGTTATCCTTATCTAAAAACCATCTACTCCAACTTGACACTAATTTTACCTCATCATAAACATTCACTATATCAATGGCCTCTTTAGCGAAATTTGGCTCAAAATAATCATCAGCATCTAATATCAAAATATAATCTCCTTTAGCAGATCTAATTCCAGTATTTCTCGCAGCTCCCACACCTTGATTATCCTGAACGATTAACTTATCAACTTTTGCTTTAATTTGAGATAGAATTTTCTTGGTTCTCATGTCCGATCCATCATCAACAACTATAATTTCTTTATTTAAGTATGATTGATTCAAAGCAGAGTCGATTGCCTGCTCAATATATTTTCCATCGTTATAACATGGAATTACTATTGATAATCTGTTATTCATCCAGTTTTTTTAAAGCTTTTTTTAAGGCAAAATAACCTTTACCACTAATTAAGTTAATAAGTAACCATAAGACATAATAAAACAAGGATATAAAATAGTTAAATTCAAATAACACCTTAATTAAATCGAAATCTAAACTTTTAATTTTATTAGATGTTCTGATTTCATAAGACAAGCGTAATATCCTTCTCATACTACGTTTTAAGTTATCATTACTTGCGAGCTCTTTAAGATCATATATTAACTGTATTTCATTATATAATAGCTGTCTTATTCTTGTTATATTATTGTTAAGGAGTTTGCATTGGATACTATTGGGGTGAACTCTTCTATAAGCTAAATCCTTTTTTAAAAACTTACCCTTTGTTGTAAAATGTAAATACCTAACGAAAAAATTATATTCTTGTCCACTTTTTAAATTTTCATTAAAACTTATAGGAATACTTCGCTTTCTTATCAATACATCATTAGTTATCCACCCAATATCGAAATTAAGAAAAGATTCTACTGAAATTGGTTTTGAATAATCAAGAGCGAACGGCCTATTAAATTCAATATTATCCTCAGTAAAATTTAGACTGTTACCTACTACAAAATCTAATTCACTTTCAAACCCTATAATTTTACTCTTTAAATTATTTGGAAACATTAAATCATCACTATCAAACCAATTTATAAACTCTCCTTTACTAATTTGAAATCCATAGTTTCTGCATGCATTTGCGCCTTTAAGCTTATGGTCAGGACGATGGTGATACTGAATTCGATAATCTCTTTGACAATAAAATTCCATTAATTCACTAGTATAATCGTTGGATCCATCATCTACTACGATACATTCCCAATATTTATATTCCTGAGATATAATAGATTCCAACGTTTGTCCTAAAAGATGTCCTCTATTAAATGTTGGTATTATTACAGAAATTAAAGAATAATTCATTTTTTAATTGGTAAATGATGAAATGCTGAATAAACAGTTATTCCAAAAATATCCAGAATTGCTTGAACTCGATTTAAAACATCGGTTGTAATGTACTTCTGAAATTTTCTTAATTGTTCTTCAGGATTTTCTCTAAAATTTTTTTGATAATCACTTGCACTTGCTTTCCTAAAATTAAACTTCTCGAAGCCATCAAATACTTTTAAACCAATTGACTCAAACATTTTAGCAAATTCTATTTCGGGGTTAATAACGATATCTTCATAAAATACCGTGTAAAAATCATTCGAATCTATTTTACAAATATTATCATTATTATTAAGACACCAGTAAGCAACTTTTTGTTCGATAGGGGTTTCTAAACTTTCCAAAAAATAAGTTAAGTTTTTATTCTTAATATCGTAATCTGCTAATTGCATCGTTTCATACCAGGGAATAAACATTTCATATGATTCCATTTTATTGAAAGTTTTCAACTGGGAAATACATGTAGTTATTGGATGTCTTAAAATATAAATTGGCTTATGATTTAAGTTTAAGTTCTTAGTTACGAACTGAAGTATTCGATTAGCCCTTACAAACTTAGTTAGAACATAAGATGCCGTAAATATTCTTTTAAATAATGCATACTTAACTAGCCAATTATTAGCAAAACGAAATGAAATAACATCTTGCAAAAATTGAATTAATTGAGATTTATTAATATTATTGCTAGTAGCTAACCATCCCCACTCGAAACTACGTGGTACAACTCCGAAATTCTTATGAAACGGTTCCCAATTAACAATTACCTTCGGATTTTCCATTAAAACTTCCATAAGCCAAGTACTTCCTCCTCTTGGTTCACTAAAAATAAGTATTGCATTCTTTTGTTGGAATCTTCTATAGCGAATCAGCTTTTGTTTTAGTCTCGATCTATTTTGTTTTGACAGTACCATAAATGGACAAATTATTTTTCGCCGGAAATGTTTACCTTTTTTCGTTATAATTCTAAATAACTTGCGCCCTCAACAGCATTTATATTTCTACTGACTGCAATTTCATTTTTAATTTTGTAAACTAACTTTAATCGCTTTCTGAGCTCAGCGCTTTTTTTAAATTTAAAAAATAAAGTATTTTTTAAAATTGATTTATTCAATCCTAGAATTTTATGTTTGAATTGGATTTCGAAATCGTTTCTTTTTAAATTTCCATATTCCAGTTTGTATCTTCTCTCTAAATATAAAAGTGATTTAGTATTTATAGGGTTGCCTTCTTGAATTCTATCATGCCTTAGAAATACTTCTGAAACAACTCCTAATTTGAAACCATGATAATTTAACCTTTGACAATAGTTATCATCTTCACCATAATGAAAAAACATAGGATCAAATCCCCCCACGGTCTCTAAGCATTCACGGGAAATCAACCAGCCAGCAGCATTTACAAAAGGAAAATCATAAACATTCTTCAAAGGTTTATTTAAAATATGATCTGAATAAAAATCTTCGTTATTTAATAAATACTTTGAAAATTTGGAATCAATTCGTGTTCCTTCTCCATTCAAATGAATAGGACTTAGAACACCATATTCTGAATTTCGGCTCTTAACTTTTATTAACTTTTCGAGACAGTTTCCTGAAAGATAAGCATCTTGATTAAGCAGAAAAACAAAATCTGCTCCATGATTAAGAGCATATGAAATACCTATATTATTAGCCTGTCCAAAACCTAAGTTTTTATCTTGTTTTATAATATGAACAGTAGGATACTTTTTTTTTATAAAACCTAGAGTGTTGTCAGAACTATTGTTGTCTACTACAATGACGGGATAATCTCCACATGACTGAAGACATTTGTCTATCCATTTAATACCATTGTATGTAACAATGACTATATTTATTTTAAAGGAAAAGCTCAATTCAAACTAATTTTGAAAAAATAGTAGTTAAATTTTTGTTTGCTAACATTTTCTGTTCTCTTGTATAATCTTCTAAATTTTTAGAATTCCATTTATTTAATAAGATCTCTAATTGATTGATTTCATCAAAATCTAAAATATAATTTTGGTAATATGGCATCCAAGTGTTTATATAAACCTGAGTTTTTTCTATCTTTTTATTAAGTGCAACAAAAGGAATATTGAAACTTTGAGCGGTAATTATTCCATGCAAACTTGTTCCAATAAAAATCTTAGCATTTGCGATCAAGTACATAATATCATAGATATCTCTTGGAATAATCATTTTGAAACGATTAGATACTTTATTGATTTCCTCTAAAATTCTATGATCTTCATGATTAGGAGCCATTCCGATAGGACATAAAATAATATCTAAATCCATGTTACTTGCTTGTTTCAATAATTGGTTTGCAAACTCATTTATTTCTTTTGGCCCCTTGTTTATTCCAAGTTGCAAAAACAAATACTTCTTCCTTTCTAAATTCGAAACTTCAGAAATTTTACTTTTTAAAAAATTTAATGAAAATAATTCCGACATCAATATTGCAGAATCCGGCACTAAAACGGAATTGATGTTGTAGGTATTCAATGATTCTTTAGTTCTTTTATCTCTTACGCTTATAAAATTAGCCTCTCTCAACAAATTAGCGACAATTACGTTCTGTTTACTTTCTCCATAAAAACGACCTCCAACCGAATTAAAAAAAAGTTCAGAACTTCCTTTTATCGGCACAAACGGAATTATAGAGGAATGTTTAGACAATAATATTTTAGGCAAATTAATTTTTTGATCTAATTTTCTGAAAATTTTAAATTTTAATACATATGCATAGTATGGGTTAATAAAAGAATAAAGTGTTCTCCAATTAGGAAAGAAAACTTCTCCACCACCAACAATTATATTACCTTTAGTCTTGTTGACTGCCTCTTGGAATTTTTTATAAGATTTAGTTGGCAACGCGCCAAAATGCGAAAGATCACTATTTACAATACCATAATTATCAAAGTCTACTTCAATTTTATGAATCTCCAACATCTTTTTAAAAATTATTGGAAAAAGTAAATCTCCATAATTTATTCTATCTGACGCTGATAGAAAATGTAATATTTTCCTATTTCCACTCATATTCGCACATAAACCCTTTATTCCAGCTTGGTAAAAAACCTGTGTTATAAAAATCTCCTTTTTCAGATTTTATCCAAATTGCTTCTTTTATGTAATCTATAGTTTCATTCTCGTATCTCAAATAAATATTAAGATAATAATTTCCTGAAGCTAAAGGCCATTTTGGTATTTCTAAATAAACAGTATTTTCTCCTTTTTGAATATTGAAGTAAGGTTGATTTAAAGTTTCTGTTGAACAATGAAACTGCGGGATTTCTTCATTACTATAAAATCCCAGGCCTATATGCAATGAATTCAGATTTTCAGCTGCAATCAATCTAATTTCAAAACATAGTGTTTCTCCAGATAAAATTGTTTCTATTTCAGTATTAAATTCATTTAGAATTTTAAGGTTTTGAATGCATATTTTATCTGACTTTTTAACTCTTCCAGAACTACTAAAGCTGAATTTTTGATCCTTTGATGATAGGTAATTACCAATGGCTTCTTCTATTCTACCCGCGAAAAATATTTCCCCATTCTCCAAAACTATCCCACGGGTACATAAATTCTGAACACTCGCCATATTATGACTTACAAAAAGTACGGTTCTACCTTCACCGGTAGAAAGATCTCGCATTTTGCCAAGTGCTTTTTTTTGGAACTCGGCATCGCCGACGGCTAAAACTTCATCAACTACTAAAATTTCGGGTTCTAAATGCGCGGCAACTGCAAAACCTAACCTAACACGCATTCCACTACTATACCTTTTAACGGGAGTATCAATATACATCTCGCATCCAGAAAAAGCAATTATTTCATCTATTTTGGCTTTGATTTCAGGTTTAGTCATTCCTAAAATCGCACCGTTCAAATAGATATTCTCCCTACCTGTAAGCTCTGGATGAAACCCGGTTCCTACTTCTAAAAGAGAAGCAATTCTTCCTTTAGTCTTTATGCTTCCTGTGGTTGGGGATGTTACTCTAGAGAGTAATTTTAATAATGTAGATTTTCCAGCTCCGTTTTTACCAATAATGCCTAATACTTCACCTGTTTTGACCTCAAAATTGATATCTCTAAGCGCCCAGACATAATCTTCATTTGCCTTAGCGGACCTATCATTTACAGCACCTACCTTCAAATAAGGATCTTCTTTTCCTTGAATATAATGCCACCAACGGTTTAAGTCATGGCTTAGAGTACCTGTACCAACAATCCCTAAGCGATATTGTTTAGAAATATTTTCAGCCTTTAGAATTACACTCATAATTTCAAGTCTTAATTTTAAAAAGGGCAACTATTATGAAGATCAGTTTTTCGTTTCCTTAATACCTCAGCATTTGGTAATAGAAATTCCAGATTTTCGCCTTCAAAGGTATTTAATTCAGTATCTGAAATTATCATTTTAGTAGCATTTGTTATGCCTACAGATAAAAAATAATCCTGAAATTTAACACCATCACCAAAAATTTTATTAGAAACCTCTATAAATGCCGCCGGTATATCATAGGCGTGTGCGACGATAATTCCATGTAAGGAGGACGAAATTATCTTTTCGCATTTAAGAATCTCTTTTGTAGTTTTTTCTATATTATCTGTAAGCAGATCTATTACATTTACTTCTGGATCTTTACCATATTTATTTTTGACTTCACGATAATCTACATAATGGGGAACAATCCCTATCTTGTAATCCTTCCTGACTTCTGGGCTATAAAATTCCGGCAACAACAATGCAGGGTCACCGTAAACTTCTGGACAATCAAAACCAAGTTCTAAAAGTCGTGCTCGGGTTTTTGGACCTCTTACTGCTCTAAAATCTGCTTTCTCAATAGGATGAGTTTGATCTATTATACCACTCCCCCATACAATACTATTTTTAGTAGCGTGAGCAAGAATACTTCCAATACCTAAAAAATTCTTTTTGTTATAATTATACCAGGCCTGCTTTTTAGGGTGCACCCATTTAACTTTCTTCCCTGATATTTTTTCTATCAAATATTTACTTAATAGATCACCGTAATTCTCTTTCTGTTTGCCTTCGAATTTTATAGAAGACCAGTAAAATAGAGGAATTTCTTTCATGTCTATACCGTATCTATAAAGTTTTTCTCTGTTTTGTTAAATACAATCAAACCAATCAGAAAGATAAATACACTAATTACAACAGTATAGACAAAAGACGTTAGATCAAAAATCCCTTCATCCAAAATCATATATCTAAAACCTTCTATGATTTGAGTTAGCGGATTTAATTGGACAACCCAGGCAATATCTGGCATTTTCTCTTTTACCTGACTTAAAGGGTAAGGAACTGCCGAAATATAAACAAGTAAAGAGGTAGCAAAGCCTATAAGCACCGTTAAGTCTCTATACTTGGTGGTCATTGCTGATATGATCATTCCAAAACCTAAGCCCATTAGAGCCATTAACAATACATAAACCGGAAATAATACAATATTACTATTTGGCAAAATAGAAGTTCCTTTGAGAATAAAATAAAAGTAAAAGACAATCAATATCAATATTTGTATTCCAAATTTCACCAATCCGGCGATAACCTTGCTAAGAGGAACTATAACTCTTGGAAAATAGACCTTTCCAAATAATGCTGCGTTCTGATTAAAAGTATTTGAGGTACTGGTAAAACATTGATTAAAATAATTCCATGCCGTAATACCTGTTAGATTGAATAAGAAACTAGGCACGGCTCCAGTTGATACACTAGCTATGTTATTGAAAACTAAAGTATATATAACTGAAGTAAATAACGGCTGAATAAAAAACCAAAGCGGACCTAAAATTGTCTGTTTATAAACAGTGGTTATGTCTCTCTTAACAAACAAGACCAACAGATCCTTATACCGCCAGATCTCCTTAAAATTAAGATCAATTAATTTACGCTTAGGCGAAATTTCATATAACCATTCATCATTCATAGCTTCAGTTAATTGGTTATTAGTGATTAGTCATCAGTGTTTTGGCGTTTATTTATATAATTCCTAAAACCAATTATTAATTTTCGTGTTTCAGTTACTAACTGGAAAGTATCTTCTACATCCGAGATAAAACTAAGTCTATATGCTATCTCAATTTGAGTTTCAAGTTCAGCTAAAGATCCCAAGGAAACATTCAAAAAATAAAGTAATTCTTTATCAAATTTCCTCCCGGATCCTTCGGCTATATTTGATACAACGGAAACCGATGCTCTTCTAAGTTGATTTGTTAAACCATACATTTCACTTGCAGGAAAACTTGAGGTAATTTTATAAGTATGCTCAACAAGCTCCATACTCTTTTTCCAAACATCCAAATCTTTATGATCCACAACAAATAAATCTATTTACTATTCACTAATTACTCAAAATATTACTCAAACTTTCGTTTAAACTTTGTCCAAGATTTTTTTAGCTGCGATGCTGTAGATGGAGCCTCTCCATAACCATTATTGTAACGATTATATCCGTAGCCGTATCCATAGCCGTATCCATAGCCGTATCCATAGCCGTATCCATAGCCGTATCCGTAACCATAGCCATATTTTGCTCTATGCACAAAATGGTTAAGCACAAAGCTTATATTCTTTATTTCGCCTTTAGCATACTTCTGGTTTATAGACTCTAGCATTCCTCTTTTCGTATAATCCTGTCTAACCATATAAATAGTTGCATCTGCATGCTTTACTAAATTTAATGCATCAGCTACCAAACCGATTGGTGGAGTATCTAAAATGATATAATCATATTTTTTTCTCAGCTCTTGTATAAGTAATTCCATCTGATCATTCATCAATAACTCTGACGGATTTGGAGGTACAGGCCCTGATGTTATTACATCCAGAAAAGGAATTTTACTTTCTTGAATTATATCTTCCGAAGTAGCATCCTGAATCAAATAATTACTTACCCCAAGATCGTTATTCAGTCCAAAATCATCAAAAATCTTTGGTTTACGTAAATCGAGACCTACTAAGATGGTTTTGCGCTCACTCATAGCAAAAACCGTTGCCATATTCATCGCGCAAAAAGTTTTTCCTTCACCAGAAACCGAAGAGGTAATCAATAATGTTTTCGCCCCCTCTACTCCCTGCTTTTTATACATAAACTGTAAACTGGATCGCAGTCCCCTAAAACCTTCTGAAATAGAGGATTTAGGACTTTCAAAAACTGCCAGGTTACTATCCATTTTACTCTTACCAATCATTCCTAGAATAGGAATGGGAGATAATCGTTCTACTTCCTGGGCATTATGAATATTAGTATTAAGGAAAACTAATAAGAAAACAAAGGTTAGCGGAATAACACCCCCAACCATAACTGCCATTACATAATTAAGCTGAGTATTAGGACCAATCTTTCCTCCACCTATATCTTTCGCTTTATCAATAATAAGTACGTCACTTACATTTGCAGCTTTTATAAGTCCGGCCTCATTCCGCTTTTCCAGAAAAAGATTGTAAGTACTTTCACTAATATTATATTTACGCTGAATTTTAAGTAAGTCTTGTTCTTCTTTAGGTAGTTCCCGTATCTGTTTTTCAGCATTCGAAATACGCCCATTCACCTCTCTTATTTCTTCTTCTAAAAGACCTCTGGAACTATTTATATTTTCAAGTAAAACAGACTTCACACTATTTATCTGTCGATCTATATCAGCAAAAATGGGTGCTCCTTCTTTCAAGGTATATTGATAATTACTGCGTTCTTCAGCAAGAGTAATTAATCTCGCCACAGCTGAAGAAATACTACCTTCACTAATCCCTGCTACAGATGGCGCTGGAATATTTGAATAATCTGTCCTGGTTTCCAGGTAGGTTTTTAAAGTTCTATAGTAAGATAATTGACGTGCAATCTCTTCTTTCCTGGAATCTAATTCTAATAATTTTGAGGATAATTGCTGACTTTCAGCAGAAATATCTAATATCTCATTATCGTTCTTGTAAGAATTCAGCTCGCTTTCTACTAATCTTAGTTCTCTTGACTTTACATTTAAGCTACTGTCAATAAAAGCGATGGTTTTGGTCGCAAAAAGATTCTTTCTTGCAAGCATATTGTCACTAAGCACTTTAACAGAACCATTAAGATAATCTACAATTCTTGCTTTATTGTTCCCAGTCTGAGCTAGTTGTAAAACTGAAGCTCCATTAGACTCTGGCTTCACAGAAACATTTTTATATCTGGAAACGGCAGAATCAAAATTCAAAAAACTTATGTAGAATTTCTTCCCTTCCTGAAGGGTATTCTCATTACGCCTAACTACCGCATTGAGAAATGGAGTAGTTATTTTCTGTCCAAATTCGAATTGCTCGTTGAATTCTGTTAAAGAAACACTCCTTCCCTCCTTATCCTTCGAACCATAAGATTGTACAGTAAAATTGTCTGGAATAGCAGCAGATATCGTAAAACGATTTTCATCTACAACCTGAATGGTATAATTCACACCTAGTGCCTGAAACTTACTAGTATCTGCGATAACATCAAAAGGTGTGCTACCATAAGCATCTATTCGCTGGTATTCTCCATCCTCTTTATAATCTACATAAAACCCCAGTTTCTCTACAACCTCTTCATTATGCGTTCTTGAACCCAAAATAGTAATTGCAGTATTGACTTTATCTGAAGTTCCTCCCCAGTTGAAAGTTAAACTGGTATTACTGGTAAAAAAGGGATTTTGATCGTCTTTGATAGAGATTAAATTCTGTAAACGATATACCGGTAATTTCCTTACGTTATTATAATAAGCTACGGCTAAACTCACCGTGATAGAAAACAAAATTAATTTCCAGTAACTAATTACTTTAAGAACAAATCCCTTAAAATCGAAAGTTGAACCTACATCTGATATGTGATCGTCTTCATGTGCCATTATAGCCTGGTAAATAACAATATTGATGTTGATAATAAGGATACCACCGTAGCAATAGTTCTAAAGCTCTCTAAGCCCGTTGTTCCAGATCCCAATGATTTTTGTGGCAATGGATCTACAATAATTAAGTCGTTTGGCTGGATGTAATAGTATTCGCTTTTAACAGCGTCGAGATTAGTCAAATCGATATGATGGACTTCTTCTCCATGCGGATATTGTCTCAAAATTTTTACATCTTCTCGATTTCCAACATCGCTAATTCCACCAGCATTAGCAATAGCCTCCATAATAGTCACTCGCTCTTTATAGAGCACATTACTTCCTGCTCCAATTTCTCCAATCGTCGTATAACGAATACCTGCAAGTTTTACAGTAACAAAAATATTCGCTTCCTGTTTAAAATATTCGGATAGGAGTCGCTCTTCTATTTGTTCCCTAATTTCTTCAACTGTATACCCCATTACATTAACTTCCCCTAAAGTAGGCACACGAATATTTCCATGTTCATCTACAGAAAAACCATCGTAATACATTCGTTCTTCTCCGGTAGCATTGGCATTCCCTTCATCTATTGGGTTAAACATCCCAACGATATCCTGATCTAATGCTTTTACTCGAATACTAAGAAGATCCCCTATCTGTATCCGGTAAGGTTTATTTAAACGGTGCACTTCAACGATACTATCGATACTAGCTTTGTCTTCCTGTAAATAGGATAACTTTTTTGTAGAGATACATGAGGTCGACAGTAATACAAGTGTAAGCACTAAGAATACTAAAAATCTCGGCATAGGGAGCTTCACGAATTTTTAACAAATATAATTGTTGCTGATTAATAATAAAATAATTAACATCAATCTCGATAATTTAACTTTATTTGCGGATAAACTGATCAATTGTGAATTACCTTTCTGTAGAAAATATTGCAAAGTCTTACGGCGAACGTGTTTTATTTACTAATATATCCTTCGGAATTAACGAAGGTCAAAAAGTTGGTTTTGTCGCTAAAAACGGCACTGGAAAAACTTCCCTATTAAATATTCTTGCCGGTTTTGACACACCCGATGAAGGAAATGTAGTATACCGTAAGAATATTAAGACCGCTTTTTTACCTCAGGAACCTGACTTAGATCCAAATTTAACTATTGAACAGACCATCTTTTCTTCGGAAAATGATACGCTTGAAATTATCAAACGCTACGAAGCTGCTTTAGAAAATCCTTCAGATACTGAAGCTTATCAAAAAGCTTTTGAGGATATGGACGCAGCACAGGCCTGGGATTTCGAAACGCAGTATAAACAAATCCTTTTTCAGCTAAAATTAGAAGATCTACAAAAAGAAGTAAAAAATCTTTCAGGAGGACAAAAAAAGCGATTGGCACTGGCTAATATGCTGCTCAAAAAACCTGATTTTATTATTATGGACGAGCCTACTAACCATTTAGATCTAGATATGATCGAATGGTTAGAGGAATTCTTTAGAAAAGAAAACTTTACCATTTTTATGGTGACTCACGATCGCTATTTCTTAGAACGCGTGTGTAACGAGATCGTAGAATTAGATGAAGGTCTGCTTTATACTTATAAAGGAAACTATTCCTATTACTTAGATAAAAAAGAATCCAGAATAGAACTGGAAAATACTAATACCGAAAAAGCAAAGCAGCTTTTTAAAAAAGAATTAGACTGGATGCGTCGCCAGCCAAAGGCTCGTACCACAAAATCGAAATCCAGAATCGACGATTTTCACGAAATAAAAGCCAAAGCTTCTAAACGCCGTAAAGACCACCAGGTACAACTGGAAATTAATATGGAACGCCTTGGCAGTAAAATGGTCGAGCTCCATAACATCTCTAAAAGCTTCGAGAATAAGACGCTTTTCGACAATTTCGACTATAATTTTCAGAAAGGAGAACGTGCAGGGATTATTGGAAAGAACGGAACCGGAAAATCAACATTTTTAAACATTCTTACCGGAAAACTAAAACCTGACACGGGTAAAGTTGTGGTTGGGGAAACCATTAAATTTGGGTATTACACGCAAAACGGGATAAAAGTAAAACCGGGACAAAAAGTTATTGATGTAATTCGGGATTTCGGTGATTTTATTCCGCTTAAAAAAGGTCGGCAAATTTCTGCTCAGCAATTATTAGAGCGTTTTCTTTTCGACCGTAAAAAGCAATATGATTTTGTAGAAAAATTAAGTGGTGGCGAGAAAAAACGCTTGTATTTATGTACGGTTTTGATTCAGAATCCAAACTTTTTAATTTTAGATGAGCCCACCAACGATCTGGACATTGTTACCCTAAATGTCTTAGAAAGTTTTCTACTAGATTATCCAGGATGTTTATTGGTGGTTTCTCACGACCGTTATTTTATGGATAAGATCGTAGATCATTTATTTGTTTTCCCCGGAAATCAAAAAATTGAAGATTTCCCCGGAAATTATTCAGATTACCGTGCTTATGAGGGAAGCTTAGATGCTCCTGAAGAGCAGAAAGAAACCAGCGATAAAACCTCCAAAAACGATTGGAAAGACGGTAGCACAGGAACAAAACTGAGCTATAACGAGCAAAAGGAATATCAAAAATTAGAAAAAGAGATCGCTAAACTCGAAAAGAAAAAAGAAGCCGTACAGCAAAAATTCCTTGAGGAGATGAGCGGAGAAGAAATCGATAAAACTTCATTAGAACTTAAAGATATCGAACAACAGATCGAAACAAAAACCGAAAGATGGTTCGAGTTAATGGAGAAAATGGAGAGTTAGTATTTGGATCAAAACCACTTCGTTGTTAGAGTATAAACATATTATTTTGAATTTTGAATTAATTTGAAAATGAGCGATGCTTCTTAAGAATCGAAATTATATAATTTTAGACTGATTTTTTGTAGCTGCTAAAAAATTAAAATTGATTAATAATCATTGTTTATTGATCATTGAAACATAAACTTCTAACTAAACCTTGCATCAACTAAAAGCTTATATAAAATTCCTTTTTTCGTCACAAAATCAGCACGGACTGCATTCGCCTTTTGTTTATGACCTGGTGACCAATTGTTTTTACGATAAAAAAAAGTATGCGGAATATTCCAAAATCAAAAACTATAAAAAGGAGCTTTTAAATAACCAAAATGAGATTACGGTAACCGATTTTGGTGCGGGTAGCCGAATCTTTAAAAGCAATCAAAGAAAGATCTCTAAAATTGCCAAAGTCGCCGGAATTACTTCAAAAAAGTCAAAAATTTTATTCAGAATCACTCAGTATCTTCAGCTAAATAACTGTTTGGAGCTTGGCACCAGTTTAGGAATTGCGTCAGCTGCTATTGCTTCCGCAGAAAACGTGAAATTAACTACCATAGAAGGTTGCCCCGAAACCGCGAATATCGCCAAACAGCAATTCGATAAATTCAGGTTCAAAAATATTGAACTCAAAATTGGTGAATTTCAGCAGTATCTATTTAATTTCTCAAATTCGGCAAAATTCGATCTTATTTATTTTGACGGAAATCATCAAAAATCGGCTACACTTCAGTATTTCGAAACATTGCTGCCAACTGCGCATAACGATTCGGTTTTTGTTTTTGATGACATTCACCTTTCCGAAGAAATGGAAGATGCCTGGAAAGAGATCAAGAAACATCCAAAAGTTCAGGTTACGATAGATACGTTTTATTTAGGCTTGGTTTTCTTCAGAAAAGAACAGGCAAAAGAACATTTTAAAATTAGATTGTAACAAAAACAAAATCTTAGCGTCATACCTTTATAAATTGATTTTCTATGAGCAATAAGGTTATCGAAATTCGAAATATTATTCGAAATTTCCCTTTAGGACAGGAAGTTGTAAAAGTACTTAAAGGTATCGATCTGGATATAAATCGCGGCGAATACGTAGCATTTATGGGGCCTTCGGGTTCAGGAAAATCAACTTTAATGAATTTACTGGGATGTTTGGATACACCAACCGGTGGTTCTTATATTTTAAACGGAAAAGATGTAAGCCAGATGACCGACAGCGAACTTGCCGAAGTTCGAAATAAAGAAATTGGTTTTGTTTTCCAGACGTTTAACCTTTTACCAAGAACTACTGCGTTGGATAATGTGGCATTACCTATGATCTACGCTGGTTATTCTAAGGCAGATCGTAAAAAGAGAGCTGAAGAGGTTTTAAATAATGTTGGCCTTGGCGATCGTATGGATCACAAACCCAACCAACTTTCAGGTGGGCAACGCCAACGTGTAGCGGTGGGACGAGCTTTAGTAAATAAACCTTCTATCATCCTTGCCGATGAACCTACGGGAAACCTAGACTCTAAAACTTCCGTAGAAATCATGAATCTTTTTGATGAAATTCATGCAGCCGGAAATACCGTTATTCTGGTAACTCACGAAGAAGATATTGCAGAGCACGCGCACAGAGTGATAAGACTTCGTGACGGAGTGATTGAAAGTGATACTAGAAAAGAAATGGTGAGTAGTGAGTAGAACTGTTTTTCAGCATTCCCAAATAGGCTATTTTTTATAATACTTATCAAAACTTTTTCAATTTCAAAAATAAACTCCTAAGAGTTTACAGCTATTTGCTTTCTATAAAATCTTAACTTTGTAAGCATAACTTAGAATCTTAAGCTTGTGTTCGATCTAGATCAGGAAACCTATATTTATCTTATCATTATTGCAGTTGGATTACTTGCGTTTTCAATGGGCGCCAAGCAACGAAAAAAAAGAAGAAGCCAAAATTTAGATTTTCGCCGTAGATATCAGGCGCGCAAAAAAGAAGAAGAAAAAGAGAAAGAAACCAAATAATTGCTCCCTTAACTTTGTAACTTCGCTTTTCTTAAAGTTCTTCTGAAAAAATTACTGAATGAAAATTTATACAAAAACAGGAGACAAAGGCACTACTGCATTATTTGGTGGCACCCGCGTTCCTAAACATCATATTCGCATCGAGAGTTACGGCACTGTAGACGAACTTAACGCCCATATTGGTCTTATTCGAGATCAAAAAATCGATACTATTACTGCGGAAGTTTTACTTGAAATTCAGCATAAACTTTTTACCATAGGCTCTATACTGGCAACAGATCCAGAAAAAGCAACCTTAAAAAATGGCAAATCTCGCCTTAATATTCCGCGAATTTCTGAAGAGGATATTCATTTATTAGAAACCGAAATGGATAGAATGAATGAAGAACTTCCAGAGATGACTCATTTCATTTTACCAGGCGGGCATCAAAGCGTGTCATTCTGTCACATCGCCAGATGCGTTTGCAGGCGCGCAGAACGCTTAAGTACAGCACTATACAACGAAGAAGTTTTTGATGAAGAAGTTTTAAAATACTTAAACCGACTCTCTGACTACCTCTTCGTGCTGGCACGACTATTGACTAAACAACTGCAGGCTGAAGAAATTAAATGGATTCCAAAAAAATCCTAGAAATTCAGCAGATTAAAAGTGAAAGATTGCCGTATTTACTAAGCTTTTGGCGCTTTTGCTTATGTTCTTAACAATATTGGTTAAAAAACAGACTTTTTTCTTGGGTATTTCAGTAAAAAAATTATTTTTGCAGAAATTAAAAACCCGATTAACTAATGTACTGGACTTTAGAATTAGCATCTTATTTAAGTGATGCACCATGGCCGGCCTCCAAAGATGAGTTAATTGATTACGCCATTAGAACAGGAGCACCGCTAGAAGTAGTTGAAAACCTACAAGCTATTGAAGATGAAGGTGACTCTTATGATTCTATCGAAGAAATATGGCCGGATTATCCAACAGATGATGATTATCTGTGGAATGAAGATGAATATTAAATCACATTTGTACGCATAAAGTTAAAAGTCTCATTTATTAATGAGGCTTTTTTTTTGCTTACCTTTGAACCCCTAATAATGGAAAAACTATGAGTTTTTTAGAATCTGTATTAAAAGTATTTGTTGGCGACAAATCCAAAAAGGATGTCAAAGAAATACAACCTATTGTAAATAAAATTAAAGCGCTCGAAGCAGATTTTGAGGCATTGAGTTTGGACGAGCTTCGCGCTAAGACTACACAATTTAAATCAAAAATATCTGAAGCTTTAAAAGATGTAAATCAACAGATTGAAAATCTTGAAAAAGAAGCTGAAGAATCTGATGATATTACGCGTAAAGAAGATATCTATGCTGAAATCGACGGACTTAAAGATAAGGCGTACGAAATTTCAGAAGGTGTTTTAAATGAAATTTTACCAGAAGCTTTTGCTACTGTAAAGGAAACTGCAAAACGATTTGCAGCCAATCCTACTTTAGAAGTTACAGCCTCTGCTTTTGATCGTGAGATCTCTGCAGATAAAGATTATGTGAATCTTGAAGGCGATAAAGCTATCTGGAACAATTCATGGGATGCTGCCGGTAAACCGGTAACCTGGGATATGGTTCACTACGATGTGCAGTTAATTGGTGGTGTAGCAATGCACCAAGGTAAAATTTCAGAGATGCAAACCGGGGAAGGTAAAACACTTGTGGCTACACTTCCTGTTTATCTTAACGCGCTTACCGGTAATGGGGTTCACCTGGTAACAGTTAACGATTATCTTGCAAAACGTGATAGTGCCTGGATGGCGCCAATTTTCGAATTTCATGGTTTAAGCGTAGATTGTATTGATTATCACCGCCCTAATTCGGCTTCACGTAGAAAAGCTTATAATGCAGATATTACCTACGGAACCAATAACGAATTTGGTTTTGACTATTTAAGAGATAATATGTCTCATGCACCAGACGACCTGGTACAGCGTCCACATAATTATGCAATCGTCGATGAGGTGGATTCTGTTTTAATTGATGATGCTCGTACACCACTTATCATTTCAGGACCTATTCCTAAAGGAAATGTACACGAATTTGATCAGTTAAAACCTGCTGTTGCCAATATTTATGAAATTCAGCGTAAAAAGGCGACAGAATTTCTTCAGGCTGCTAAAAAATTAATTGCTGAAGGTGACCAAAAAGAAGGCGGACTGCAACTTTTACGTGCTTACAGAGCACTTCCGAAGAATAAAGCTTTAATAAAGTATTTAAGTCAGGAAGGTGTAAAACAAATTCTTCAGAAGACAGAAAACCATTACATGCAGGACAACAACCGCGAAATGCCTAAGGTTGATGCCGAATTGTATTTTACTATTGAAGAAAAAAATAACCAGATCGATCTTACCGATAAAGGTATCGAATATCTTTCTGGACAGGATGATCCTAACTTCTTCGTAATGCCCGAAATTGGTATGGAAATCGCCAAAATCGAAAATGCTGGCCTTTCTAAAGAAGAAGAAGCTGAGAAAAAAGAAGAACTTTTCCGCGATTATAGTGTAAAAAGTGAACGTATTCACACCCTTCGCCAACTTTTAAAAGCCTATACCCTATTCGAAAAAGATACCGAATATGTGGTAATGGATAACAAAGTTAAAATCGTAGACGAGCAAACCGGTCGTATTATGGACGGGCGTCGTTATAGCGATGGTTTACACCAGGCGATCGAGGCGAAAGAAAATGTAAAGATTGAAGATGCTACGCAAACTTTTGCTACGGTAACGCTTCAAAATTACTTCAGGATGTACCGTAAACTTTCGGGTATGACGGGTACTGCGGTGACCGAGGCTGGAGAATTCTGGGAAATATACAAACTTGATGTTGTTGAAATTCCAACAAACAGACCTATTGCCAGAAACGATAAAGACGATCTTGTTTACAAAACAAAACGTGAAAAATATAATGCGGTAATCGACCATGTAACCGATCTTTCTAAAGCAGGAAGACCGGTGCTAATTGGTACAACTTCCGTAGAAATTTCTGAGCTTTTAAGTAGAATGCTTAAACTTAGAAATGTACCTCACAATGTCTTAAATGCGAAATTGCATAAAAAAGAGGCAGATATTGTTGCTGAAGCTGGTAAAGGTGGTATCGTAACCATCGCAACCAACATGGCAGGTCGTGGTACCGATATTAAACTTTCTAAAGAAGTAAAAGACGCCGGTGGTTTAGCAATCATTGGTACAGAGCGTCACGATTCTCGTCGTGTAGACCGCCAGTTAAGAGGTCGTGCAGGTAGACAAGGAGATCCAGGTAGTTCTCAGTTCTACGTATCGTTGGAAGATAACTTAATGCGTTTGTTTGGATCTGAAAGAATTGCCAAGCTTATGGATCGTATGGGTCTTGAAGAAGGCGAAGTGATCCAACATGGGATGATTTCTAAATCTATCGAAAGAGCGCAGAAAAAAGTTGAAGAAAATAACTTTGGTATTCGTAAACGTCTGTTAGAATATGACGATGTGATGAATGCGCAGCGTGAAGTGATCTACAAACGTCGTTACCATGCCTTATTTGGTGAGCGTTTACGTGTAGACCTTGCCAATATGATATTCGATATTTCTGAATTAATTTCTGAAACGAATAAACAAGCCAACGATTACAAGAATTTCGAATTCGAATTAATTCGTTACTTCTCTATGAGTTCGCCAATCTCTGAAGATGACTTTGGGAAAATGAATTCTCAAAAGATCGCTGGCGAAGTTTATAAAGCGGCTTACGCACATTATCAGGAAAAAACGAAGAATAGTGCAGCCAGAGCATATCCTGTGATCGAGCAGGTTTATGAAGATGAAACCAATAATTTCGAAAGAATTTCGGTTCCATTCTCAGATGGGCAAAAAACACTTCAGGTAGTTACGAATCTTGAAAAAGCTTACGAAACAAAAGGTGAGCAATTGATCAAGGATTTCGAGAAGAATATCACTTTAGCCATTATCGATGATGCATGGAAAACGCATCTTCGTAAGATGGACGAACTAAAACAAAGTGTTCAGTTAGCGGTACACGAGCAAAAAGATCCTTTATTAATTTATAAATTCGAAGCTTTCGAATTATTTAAAGCGATGTTAGAAGATGTAAACCGTGATGTAATTGGTTTCCTATTTAAAGGAGAAATTCCTGAAGGAAATATGACCAATATTCACGAGGCCAGAAAACGTCGCCAGGAAAAAATTGAAGCTTCCAAAGAAGAAATTCAGAATCTTGACGAGCGTGCAGCACAAAGCCGTGCAGCAGGACAAGCTGCTAGCGGTGCACAGCAACCTCAGCGTCCACAGGTAACAGAAACTATCACTCGTGAGCAGCCAAAAATTGGTCGTAACGATAGAGTTGTTATTAAACACGTTACTAAAGGCGAAAATAAAACTGTAAAATATAAGCAGGCAATTCCGCTAATCGAAAGTGGCGAATGGGTTGTCGTTAAAAAGGCTTAGTAAACTACCTCGGGGTGAGCCCACAAGGCATTCTCTAGAAAAAATTTTTTAATTTCGAGGCAAGCCTCGGAATATTATACCCTTTGGCGGTGCCAATAAATTATAGATCGAATCTAAGAAAAGCTGTCTTTATCAAAAGGCAGCTTTTTTATTTAAAAGTATTTCCAATTATCTCTATAAAAGATAGCGTTACAACGCAAAACAAACTAACCTACCAATCCTTCAATAGTCCAAAATTCTATCTGTAACTATCCAATCTTAGCAATGGCTTTCTTATTTTTGTTTCTCTAAAAATGTTTACCCACAATGAAAAAATTTAAGGTAGAAATTAAATGGGGAGTCACTTTTGTGATTGCTCAACTTATCTGGATCGCTTTTGAAAAATTCATGGGTTGGCATGATGAAGATATCGATGTACAGGGAGTTTATTCCTTATTTTTTGCGGTAATCGCTTTTTTAATTTACTACGCAGCTTTAAAAGAAAAGCGTGATAAATATTTCCAAAATGAAAAATTTGGATGGCAGCAGGGTTTTATAAGCGGTGTGGTTTTAACGGGTGTGATTACCGTTCTTACTCCGCTTATTCAATATTTTGCGGTGACGGTTATTAGTCCGGAATATCTTCAGAATATGATTACTCTTTCCGAAAGACAAGGCATGACTCCAGAAAATGCCGAAATGATGCATAGCTTGAAAATGTATATTTTTATGCAGGTTTTTAATGCGCTGGCCATGGGAATCGTCACCGGAGCAGTCATAGCATTAATCACTAAACGGAAAAAGAAATAAATTTCCTAAAAATTAAATCTTCAGCAACAAATTAGGATCGGGACAATTTTCAAGATAGAAATCCAGGTCTTTTTTAGAAGCTACACCGGGATAATCTCCTTTATTTTCCTGAAGATCTTTAATGATCTGAAAATGTAAATGTGGTGCGTAATCACCATTTTCCTGCGCAGCGCCAAGTTCGGCTATTTTTTCCTGTGCCTTAACCTCCTGACCAACTTGAAGATTTTCTAATGACTTTCTGCTTAAATGACCGTAAAGTGAATAGAACTGCTCATCTTCAATCGCATGCTTCACAATAATTGTTGGACCATAATCGCCAAAATTAGCATTATCCTGAAAGCTGTGAATTTCGCCATCTAAAACCGCAAGCACATCGGTTCCTTCCGCAGTCCAAATATCCAAACCAATATGAATATTTCGGTTTAAAAATTCATCTACATTTTTATTGAAAAGCTGGCTACGCTGATAAAGTTTTCTCACTTCGTTATAACCACCAAAAGCGACCTTTTTACCAGCCACTTTAAGATTATGATTTATAAATACCGAAAAGGCTTCAGAAGAAAGTTGCTCTAATTTTAAAAGTTCCGGGTTATTTGCAGACAGGTCGATGGCAATAAAATCTTCCTGTTTAAGATCTCCTCCAACAACTGGAGTAAAACCTGCAGTTAACCCGGAAATATATTCAGCGAAATTAGCTTTCATAAATTGCATTTTCGCCAAAAGTAATCTTTGCGTTCTAATTTAGCAACACATCGCTAAATCTTGCTGAAATACTGATTTGAGCATCAGAATTTGAACTTTTATAGTATCCTTTTAGAATCTCGTTATCGTAAGAAGAAGTCTTATCTACTTTTAAAGTTCCTGGATACTCTACATCACTCTGGTTCCCGTTATAATTAAACCTAAAAGCAGACTGTGGTAACTTCAATTTAAGATCACTATTCTCTAAGGTAATATCAAGATTCTTAAAACTCCCGCCTAAATTTTTGATCGCTAAATTCCCAAAAGTTCCAGATAGAATCCCAACTTCGCTCAATCTATTGATATTTACGTCACTACTATTCGAAATCAATTTTATACTTCTGGCTGCATTAATATCACAGCTAGGTAAATAAGAAGCATTTAGTACTCCGTAATCCCAGTTTGAGATCTTAACGGGAGTATACGAAACCTTAACGTGAGTATCTTTCCCGGAGATTCTATTCGCTTTAAAATTAGCGTGAGATAATTCTGCCATAAGATTATCTGCATTATCCAATTCTACCTTACCATATCGCACATTAAGGCGTATTTGTGCATTTTTAGGGGCTTTTATTTTAATTGTCTTTTGAGCTTTAGTGCCTTCTTTATTACGATTTATTACGATCACGTTGGGCATATTTTGACCCGCTTCTTCTTTAGCGGCCATTTTTTCTTCAAAATTCTTTCCCCAGGCTTCCATTTTTTTTCCGAAGGATTCTCCCCATTTCTCCATGCTGGCTCCAAAAGAATTTCCCCATTCTTCCATACTTTTTTCGAATTCTTCGCTATTTCCTTCTATGTTCTTTTCAAAATTTGCAGCCCATTTTTCCATTTTCTTTTCAAAGTCTTTTCCAAACTTTTTATCCACCTGCTTTTCGTAGCGCTCTAAATATGCATCCCCTTCTTCCTGATAGGCTTCATAATCAAAATTTATAGCTCCCATATTTTCGAAAAGATCTGGAGGCAAAGGATTTTCAGAAATGTTCTGTAATATTGGATTTACCAAATTATTCATTATTGGCCCCATAATCTCTGGCAATTGCGCCAGGGCATCGTTAAGTTCAGCTTCATTAATATCTACATCCCAATTTACATTCATATCAGATTTTGATGAGATCTGAACCTTATTTTTATTCCCATTGGTAGTTAATTTCCAACTATCCATCATTTTAGTAGCTTCGTTCTGCGGAACACCATCATTTATAAAAGCTTCGATCGCTACGCTGTTCTTATCCCAACTTTCAATGATAATATTGGTATTCTTAGCATCTACATCTACAATAACATCACTATTCACATTATAGTTTCGTTGCATCATATCCTGTGCAGAAACTGATACATTAATAGCGCATCCCAAAAGGAATAATAAAATATAATTAAGCTTGTGCATTTTCATAACTGTTGTCTTTTGATTCTTTAATTTCTTTTAGCTTTTGTTTTAGTTTGAACAACAACTCTAACCTAAGCTGTAAGTTAGCGACCATGGCTTCGATGGTTTGTTCATTAGGCCCTAACTCATTTAATTCGTTATTTAATCTTTTGTATTCTTTATCCAGCTCTGCCAGTTGTTTCATAAAAGAATCGATAAGTTCCTTGTTCTCGTTATTCACATCTAGTTTTGCCAACTCCATATTAAGGCTCGCCATATAATAATCTTCAATCTTTTTATACTGAGGCGACACATCACTTAGCTGAAATTGTTTTGCTGAATTTTCCGTTTTCTTTTCTTTCTCTTCTAAAGGATTTTCTTCTGAAGTTTCTACAACCTGAGTTCCATAAGGATCTACTGAATTACCCGAATTGAAGTAGAAAAATCCTCCCGCTGCAAGCGCTACCACAAGTATCGCGGCGATCTGTAAAAACCATTTACGCCCTGCAGACTTTTTCTTTTCTGGAAAGGCTTTATTCAATCGATCTTCAAATCTCACTTGATGTCCTTCTGGCATTTTAAACTTTCGGCTTTCTTTATCCTCCTGCAGCATTTTTCTAATATCCTGTCCCATATCTCAAATTTTTATGTGTGGTTTTCTGTTAGCTAAACAGCTTACCTACAATTTTGTTTGTCTGTTCATTCTTCCCGATTGTTCTTCAAGATTCCTGATTTTCTCTTGCAATTTTTTCTTTCCACGGTGAACCAGCGTCCTGGAAGCCACCTGGCTAATATTCAGAATTTCTGAAATCTCTTCATGATCGTATCCTTCAACTAAAAATAGCATTAAAGGATAGCGATACTTTTCTGGAAGCTCGCTAATCGCTTGCTTAATGTCTTCAACAGTAATGCTGTCGTTAACATTCCAGTTCTCCTCTTCGTCGACGATTCCAAGAACCTGCTCGTTCATCGCCACCTGTTCTAGCTTTTTAGCTTTAAGCTTATCCAGACATTTGTTTATAACGATCCTTTTAAGCCAGGCGCCAAAGGTGACCTCTCCGGTAAAATGATGCAGTTTTGCAAAAGCCTTAATAAAAGCTTCCTGCATCGCATCCTCAGCCTCCTGGGTATCGTTCATAAACCGTAATGCCATATAATACATACCTTCACAGTATTTATTGTAAAGCTTAAGCTGCGCTTTGCGGCTGTTATTCTTACAATCTTCTATTAACTGATGTTGTAACAAAATGGTTTTTTGATTGGTTGTTGTTCACTTTAAAGACGAATCAAAATTCGCTATGTTGCAAAAAGTATATTTTTTCTGAATAAAAATGTAGAAATCTAATTATATCCTTATTTTAATACTTTAAAATCTGCATGCTTTTTGCCCAATATAGATCAAATATAATCTTATGAATAATAGCCTGAAGTTACTACTTAAAATTTTAGGAATCAGTCTTTTGGTGATCGCTGTAATATTTTTTGTTGTTCGCTATAATACTAAAGCATACAGCCCAGAGGATACGGTATCTTACACCAATAACGACCTTACTTTAGAAGTTTTTTATAACAGGCCATATAAAAAGGGACGTGAAATTTTTGGAAATCTGGTAGCCTACGATTCTGTTTGGCGTACTGGCGCTAACGAAGCTACCACTTTTAAAACCAACAAGGACATTATGGTAGATGGTAGTTTATTGGCAAAAGGAGAATACACGTTGTGGACGGTTCCTAAAAAAGAAAGCTGGGAAATTATCTTTAATAATAAAATGTATCCCTGGGGAATCGATCTTGATGGAAAAGTATACCGCGACCCCGAATTTGATGCTCTAATCGTTGAAGTTCCTTCTAATAATCTACAGGAAACGGTAGAACAATTCACTATCTATTTTGAGCAAGCCAATGATTTTGTTTTTATGGCGTTGGCCTGGGATCGCACTAGCGTTGCTGTGCCTATAAAAATAAAAGAGACTCCTACGATAGAAGCCTCTTCAAATAATTAAGTCGGTTTTTATCGAATATTAATCTTCGTCGATCAAAAGATTTAAAGTCACATCGATATTATCTCTTGTCGCTCTGGAATAAGGACAAACCTCGTGAGCTTCATTTATTAAATCTTCTCCAGTTTCAACATCGATATCTGGAATATAAATATCCAAAACAGCAGAAAGATCTAATTCTTTATCTTCATTTTGCCCAAGATCAATTGTTACGGTAACACTATAATCCCCTAAATCTACATTAGAGTTTTTAGCGATCATTTCTAAAGCACTACCAAAGCATGCAGAATATCCCGCTGCAAAAAGCTGCTCTGGATTTGTATAATCTCCACCTTCACCACCAAGGCTTTTAGGCATTGAAAGTTGTAGATCTAATATTCCATCATCACTAATGGTTCTGCCTTTTCTACCACCTTCAGTGGTTACCTTAGCTGAATACAAAGTTTTCATTTTTTCGAATGTTTAATATTATTCCCTATCAATATACCATTCGTAAAATTCGCATTCAAAAAATGTATTCATAAATTTGTCATAAATAAGTATTAGCTTGAAGAAGCCTTCTAAAAAATCTGCCATCTCCCAGAGTCATAGCATTCCTGCTTCAGCAAATGTTAGCATTAGCGCTGCGGAAAAAATTAAATCCCTTCGTAAGAAAAAACAGGATCATACCAAAATTTTAGATCGGCTGCTTCAGGGGAGTCAAACAGCCTTAGGACAAGCGATCACTTTGGTTGAAAGCAATAATCCAACTCACCATGAACAGGCTTCAGCAATTATCGAAGGCGCCATTGCTTCCGCAGGAAAATCGATAAGAATAGGAATTACCGGAGTTCCGGGCGTGGGAAAAAGTACGTTTATTGAAAGTTTTGGCAGTCATTTACTCAAATTGGGCAAAAAAGTAGCGGTTCTTGCGGTAGATCCCAGTAGCAGCATTTCTAAAGGGAGCATCCTGGGCGATAAAACCCGAATGGAAAATCTGGTGAGAGAAGACATGGCATTTATACGCCCTAGCCCATCTGGCGATTCTCTTGGCGGAGTTGCGCGTAAAACAAGAGAAAGCATTATGCTATGTGAAGCCGCTGGATTTGATGTGATTTTAATTGAAACAGTTGGCGTTGGGCAAAGCGAAACTACCGTTCACAGTATGTGCGATTTCTTTTTATTACTGAAATTAGCCGGTGCAGGTGATGAATTACAAGGCATAAAACGCGGAATCATGGAAATGGCAGATGCTATTGTGATCAACAAAGCAGATGGTGAAAATATAAAGGCCGCAAATACTGCAAAATTAGATTTTAAAAGAGCTTTACATCTTTATCCAACAAAAGAAAGCGGTTGGATGCCAGAAGTTTTACTCAGCAGTGCTTTATATAATGAGGGTATCCCTGAAATTTGGAATCTTATCCGATCTTTCGAAAGAAAGACCTTAGAAAATGGCTATTTTGAAGAAAATAGAAAGCAACAAAGCAAGTTTTGGCTCTTACAAAGCATAAACGACCAGCTAAAACAGTCTTTTTATCAGAATCCTGAAATAAAAACAGCTTTAGAAGAACAATTACAGGCAATATTCGATAAAAAAACCTCTCCATTTATCGCTGCAAAGCAGCTTTTAGAAAAGTATTCTAAATTATAGAAAATTGGCTTTATACCAGTTTATCTGTCGCTGTAAACCATCCTTCAGAGTTGTGGTTGGATGGTAATCTAAAATTTTCTTAGCTTTATTGATATTGGCGCGTGTATGCCATTGGTCACCTTTTCGTCTTGGCTTAATCTCTAGTTCGATCTTTTTACCTAAAAGCTCTTCTACATAGTCGATTCCTTCCTGAGTGGTATATTCGGCTTCTGTTCCAAGATTAATAATTTCTCCATTAATCTCGTGGTGTTTTTTTACTGCTGAAAGTATTCCTTCTAAAATATCCCCAACATAAGTAAAACTTCTTAGATGTTTTTCGCTTCCGCTAAATAATGGGAACTTTTCATTATTAAAAGCGCAGGCGATTAATTTGGTATATAATTTTTCAGGACGTTCTCTAGGCCCGTAAACCGAATATAATCGAAGTGAACTACTGTTCAATCGCTTGGCTCTGGATTCAGCTAACACCAATTGCTCTGCAGCTAATTTAGTTACACCATAAAATGAAGCCGGTTGTGCAGCTGCATCTTCAGGGAAAGTAGCTTCTAAACCGTAAACTGAAGAAGTTGAAATATTAAAAAAGTGCTTTAGTTTTTTATTTTGGTGAGCAAACTCAATTAGATTTTGAGTTGCAATCACATTATTTTGTAGATACTGCTCGAAAGTACTGGTTGCTGAAATTCCCGGCTGCGCTGCAAAATGCATTATAAAGTCAAAATCTATTGGTAAATCCTTATAATCTTCGGCAATTCTAAGATCAACTTTTTTAACATTGATATTGTTTTTACAAAGGCTCTCCACATTTAATTCTTTCAGTTTTACATCATAATAGTCTGAAAAATTATCAACCCCAATTACCTCGTAACCTTCTTTATTTAATGCTTCAGCAGCATGAGAACCTATAAAACCGGCTGCACCGGTAACCAAAACTTTCATAATTTAAAGTCTAAAATTATCAATAATCTGAAAATTTGCGGCGGCAAAGTACAATGATTATCATTAAAAAACGATATTTCTTGTTATAACCTTGTTATTTTTTTCTTTTAAAAGATACATTTGCAATCAATTTATAAACTATGGAATATCAGTTTACGATCGTTGTTCCCATCTACAACGAGGAGGAAAACCTGGAACGCCTGGAGCAACAATTATCAACATATCTTAAAATTGCAGTTAAGCCTACCTGTATCTTATTGGTAAACGACGGTTCTTCAGATAATAGTTTATCGATGATCGAAAAAATTTGCGAGCGCAATGAAGCTTTCCATTTTATTTCTTTTGAAAAGAATTGCGGACTAAGTGCTGCTATTAAAGCCGGATTCGATTATGCTGATACTCCGCTTATTGGTTATATCGATTCAGATCTACAAACAGATCCTGAAGATTTTAACCTTTTAATGAAGGATATAGGTGAATATGATTTGGTTACGGGTTGGCGAGCAGATCGTAAAGATTCTTTTGTTAAGAATATGTCCTCGCTTATCGCTAATGGTATTCGTAAAAGTTTTACGCATGATGGAATGAACGACACCGGATGTCCTTTAAAGATCATCAAAGCAGATTATGCAAAACGAATCCCAATGTTTAAAGGTCTACATCGTTTTTTACCGGCCATGATCATGTTGCAAAACGGAACGGTAAAACAAGTTCCCGTAAGACACTACCCAAGAATTGCCGGGAAAGCAAAATTCCATTTATGGAATAGACTTTTAGGTCCTTTAGTAGATTGTTTTGCTTATCTATGGATGAAGAAAAAATACATCAATTATAACGTTGCCAAAAAAGCATGAGCCAGTGGCTAATAAATACCATAGGTTTTGCTGCACAAATACTTTTCTCTGGGAGGCTGCTTTTACAATGGATCCTTTCTGAAAAACATAAAAAAGTTTTAACACCAAGCCTGTTCTGGAAATTTAGCTTAGTCGCTTCTTTTTTGCTTTTTGTTTATGGCGATCTACGCGATGATTTTTCGATCATGTTTGGCCAGGCGATCACCTATTATATTTATATTCGGAATTTACAATTACAGGGAGAATGGGATAAAATGAAGCGTATTTTTCAGCTTTTCATTTATATTTTTCCCGCATTTGTAGTACTTTACAACTACAACAACGGTACCTTAGATTTACAACGCTTCTTTGGTAACGAAAGCATCCCCATCTGGCTGGTTTTACTTGGCACTGTTGCGCAAATAATCTTTAATCTTAGGTTTCTTTATCAATGGATTTATTCTGAAAAGAAAAAAGAAAGCTTACTCCCATTAGGGTTTTGGATTTTAAGTTTAATTGGCGCCAGTCTTATTTTAATTTACGCCATTATTAGAAAAGATCCTGTTTTATTTACAGGACATATTTTTGGAAGTGTAGTTTACGTAAGAAATATTATCTTAAGCCAAAAGTCTAAACGACAATTAAATGAAACCTAAATTTCATAGATATCTGCTTGCCCTTGTTGGTATTTGTATTCTTATATTTTTTTTTAATCTGGATGCCATTTATGTAAATATTATGGAAGCCCGCAACTTTGGCTCGGCCAGAGAAATGCTGAATCTAAATCACTGGCTTCTTACTACCTTAAACGACATCCCACGTTATGAAAAACCGCCATTGCCTACGTGGCTAACGGCAATTTCAGCAAAAATATTTGGAATAGAAAATCTATGGGCTTTACGATTGCCTGCCGCCTGCGCAGCAACATTACTCGCCGTTTCGCTATATAAATTTTCAGCATTAATAAATATTACCCGCAAACAGGCATTTATGGCTTCACTTATTGCCGTAAGTTCTTTTTACATCATCTTTTCTGGTAGAAACGGCCAATGGGATATTTTTACGCATGCCTTTATGATGGTGACTATTTATTTCCTTTTTCAGTTTTTTAGAGACGAAAGAAAGTTATGGCGTAACGTTATTTTTGCCGGAATTTTCTTTGGTTTTTCGATACTTAGTAAAGGTCCTGTTTCGCTTTACGCATTGCTTTTACCTTTTGTAATAGCTTATGCAATTGTTTATAAATTTCAGGATTTTAGAAAAAAATGGGGCGCTTTAGTCGTTTTTCTAGTGCTTGGTTTAGGAGTAGGATTATGGTGGTTTGTTTACGTAAGATTAGCCGATCCTGTAGCATTTTTAGAAATCACCAAAGACGAAGCAGCTAATTGGGGAAGTTATAATATTCGCCCATTTTATTACTACTGGAGCTTTTTTACACAAAGCGGTATCTGGACGATTCCGTCTTTCGTGGCATTACTTTATCCGTATTTAAAAAACAGAGTCAGCAATAAAAAAGCTTACAAATTTGCGATTCTTTGGACGATACTTTCAGTGATTCTGTTATCGATTATTCCTGAAAAAAAATCACGTTATCTTTTGCCGGTTCTTATCCCAATGGCGCTAAATACGTCGTTTTATATCGAATATCTGTTCAGTAATTTTTCAGGCTTAAAAATGAAAGAAAAGTGGGTGGTTTATTTCAATTTTGGACTTATTGCCGTCATCGGAATTGCTTTTCCATTCGCTGCGTTTTTCATTTTAGATCTAGACGGAATTTATTATTTATGGTATGCCCTTACCTCTATTGCTCTTTTTGGTATTGGTATTACGATATTTTATTACTTCAGAAAAAACAGATTTTCTAATATATTTTATCTCACGGTAGGTTTTATATGTGCGGTAATTGTTTTTGGATTTCCGCTAATCGATATTTTTATAGACAATCCAAATTATAAGTCTTTTGCTGAATTAAAAAAGCAGGCTAAAAATAACCAATTTCAGGTATATGAATATAATTCTTTTGGCCCTGAAATTATTTGGGACTACGGAAAACCTATACCAATATTGGTTAAAAACGACAGTCTTTTTTTACCGGAAGAAAGTGAGTTTGGATTACTTCTAAACGTAACAGATACGATCTCTACGGAAGAATTTTCAGACTATTCTATTCAAAAAATAGAGCAATACGATCTAAACCAGGTACATCCTGAAAAATCTGGTTATAAGGACCGATTAATGCGAGATTTTTATATACTTAAGAAGAAAAAGTAAAGTACCTTGGGGCAAGTCTCGGGGTATTATAGCCTTTGGCGGTACCAATAAAGTTGAAATTCGATATTTTAAGCAATAAAAAAGGGAGGCTAAAACCTCCCTTTTTCGATTTTCAATTATTATTTTCTGGAAACCTATTTAGTTCCAAAATTAAAATATAGTGTCGCTCCCCATAGTCTTTGGTGATCATCACGATGATGAAATTCGGTTTGCTGACTCTGTGGTCCAAGCTCGGCAGGCTTTTTAAATTTTGTTCCAATTGGGCTTATCGCATCCATAAAAGAGATATTTCCTTCAGGAAAGGCCGGATTTGTATTTTCGTTATTCGAATCCTTTGGCGTAAACAATCGAAGAAAAACATCATCTGTTGCCGAAACTATGGTAATTGGCGATTCTTCAGTATCGATAACCGCCCAGTACATCCTGTCGTGATATCCTTTAAATTCTGGATACCCCCAATCAGATCCTGTTACGGTATTATTATAATCTTTTTGGTGTACGGCAAAATTCTGACCTTTCATTCGGTTTTTCCAAACTCGGTATGGTCCTTTTCCTAACCATTTTACGCCTTTCACTTTTTCTTCAGGATAATCGAAATTGATTCCCATAAAATCTTTTCGCCCCCTTAAGAAATAAGAGTAATCTAATTTTAACCAGCCATTGGCCTGCATGGTGTACACCATTTTTCGAATAGGGCCTTCGTATTCCATTTCTACTACCTGATCATTGCCTTTTTGGTAATGTTTCAGGGATTTGAATTTACTATTCTCATCGGTTAATTTTGGCCCGTTATTAAATGATACCGGAGTCTTTTCATTTTTTACTGAAGTGATTAATCCGTTTTCAGTATTAAAACTAATTTCCACTCCGTTTGCTGAAAGTGTAAGTACTGCATCTTTTTCTGAAGCGCTTGCAGAAGCTTCTGAAGTTCCTGAAACAATAGTCTCTGCAGTTTCCTCTGGAGATTTTACCGGCCAGGACCAGGTCATGATCTTACGACCATGAGGATCTGTGGCAGTTAAATATAATGCATCGCTTTGCTCCCAATTTTCTGGAAGATCTAGGTGAAGATATCCCGTAAGATCTGGCTCAATATCTGGTGATTTTGCTTTTCCTGACTTTTGGATTTCATTTTCGATTTCTGAAGCATTTGGTTTTGGAAAATTAATAAGTTGCCACTCAAATTCACATTCCGATAAATTCGTGAAATGGTAACGATTTTCCAGTTTCATCTTTCCATCAAATTGAGGCGTAATATCCATTTTATCGATATACACCGGAGACCAGATTTCTTTAATGGTGTAAAAACTTCCTTCTTTTTCACGATATGGCCCTACAATCCCATCTGGCGCCCAGGTTTCTTTGTCTTTTACGTCAATAAAGCCATCTTTATCTGTTCCCACCACACCTTCATCTGCAAAAACCCATAGGAATCCTCCGGCAGATAACGGACTTTCTTGCATAATATTCCAAAAATCTTCTAAACCAGCACCGTGACCACCGTCATACAATCCGTGTAAAAATTCGGTAGGAAAATACACTTTATCGCCATTGGTAAGTGCATTATAAACATAATCGTAAGAAGGATAATGCAGCGTATTGGTTTCTCCTAAAGTATTCCAGGGATGGATTACGGTTCTATCCTGAATATCATATTTTGGATATTCTTCGAGCAAATTGTAATTATTACCGCCTTCGTTTCCGTTGGCCCAAATCACGATTGAAGGATGGTTCACATCTCGAATAATTAATTCTTTTACCAACTTTTTTCCAACCTCGGTATCATATGCATTCTGCCAACCGGTAAGCTCATTGATTACAAAGAGCCCCAGAGAATCAGTAACTTCTAAGAAATGCTGACTTGGTGGATAATGCGACATTCTAACCGCATTCATATTCATGTCTTTCATCAACTCGACATCCATAATACTAAGCGCTCTACTTGCTGAACGCCCTGAAGATGGCCAGAAACTATGGCGGTTTACACCTTTAAATTTCACTTTCTCACCATTTACATAAAAACCATCTTTGGCTTTTAACTCTACCGTTCTAAATCCGAATTTTTGAGTGATCTTATGCAAAACCTTATCACCATCTTTCAGGCTTACTTCAACCTGGTAACGATTGGGAAATTCTGGAGACCATAATTGTGGATTTTCAGTCTGATAGTTTAATGTAGCTTTCTCTAACTTTCTATCTGCTTCAGCAGAAAAAACACTTCCTAAAAATTGTCCTTCTAAATCGCTAATCTTAGCTTCAATAGTTCTTCCTTTTTTAATATTTTCAGTAAAAACATCCATTTTAAAAGAACCATCGGCTTTTGCATCGATCGCTACACGATCTATATATTCTTTCGGTTTTACTTCTAAGTAAACAGGTCTGTAAATTCCGGCGAACGCCCAAAAATCGGCATCTTTTTCAGCTCTATTTACAGTATCATTATCTGAAGCATTTTTAACCTCAACTTCAAGCAAATTTTCTTCGCCAAACTTTAAAAAGCTGGTAATATCATATTTAAATCGATAGAAACCGCCCTGGTGAACCGGCCCAACCAATTTACCGTTTACCATAACTTTGGTATCTGTCATCACTCCTTCGAAAACAAGCTCGATCGTTTGTGATTTCCATTCTTTTGGTACAGAAAATTGATGCTTATATTGGCCAATAGCGGCAGATTCTGGTCGTAGTCTTCGCCAATCATGACCGTAAGTGTAAATCCCAAAACCTTCGAGCTCCCAGTTTGAAGGAACGGCAATCTTAGACCATTCTCCACTTTTACGACCTTTATCAATTTTAAAATCCCAATCTACGCGATGATCTTTATCGGTACCAGAGAGGTATATCGTTTCTGTTTGCTGGGCGAATAGTTGAAAACAACTACAAATACTTAAGGCCAGAAAAACAGCAGTTTTATTAAAATTCATTGGTTTATTTTATTGGTTAATTAAACTTGGTTTTTGCAAAAAAAGAATAATTCCATTTAACTGAAATCAAGCGATTCAGAAAAAATGGAACTATTCTAGAAATTCACTTAAACTAACTTAAAACTAATATCCGGGGTTTTGGATTAAAAGATCATTTCTATTCATTTCATCTAATAAAATTGGTAATAAATAAGATTTATTTTGCCAGTTTCTATTTTGAACCTGAATAATTTCGTAGTCTATATCGTCACTAGCATACTGGTGTTCGATTCTAATACCTTCAACGTTTTCTATTACCTGTGGGGCAATCATCCAGCGTCTTATATCAAAATAACGATGTTGTTCGTAAGCTAGTTCTACTTTTCTTTCGTTACGATAACGATCCATTAAAGCTTCTCCAGATTCACCTGCAGGAACCTCTGGCATTCCTGCACGATTACGAATCATATTTAAATATGTTTTTGCTTCAGCTTCCTGACCTAGTTCCAAACTTGCTTCAACATAGTTTAAAATTACTTCAGCATAACGAATCTGGCGCCATGGCAAACGTTGCGTTTCATATTGATGGTCGATCGAAGGATCGATAAACTTTCTTAAATAATAACCTGTGTATGTCCCATTCCAATCTTCGATAGGGCTTTGTCTTGTATCTAAACCTGCGGTAAAACTTCCGTCTGCATTTTCAAAATAACCGGTTTGCACGATACCTTCAGGATCTGCAGCGATCACATCATCTGGGCGTTGTCTCCAATCTGCACCATCATATAAAATACTTGCATAAAAACGAGGATCTCGATTTTCATAAGGATTCTCGGCCTCTGGGCCATTCCAGCTAAACTCGCTTCCGTCGATCATTTCGTAAGAATCTACAAGTTGCTGTGTTGGTGTGTGGTTACCCCAGTTATGATAACCGTTTGGACCGTAAAATCTACCAGGGCTTGGTGCCTGCCAGTCTCCGTCGTTAATATCATCATAGAAGCTGATCATAATATCCTCTTCATTTCCATTATTTAAAAATAGATTGATGTAATTTTCTCTTGCTTCTTCTGGTGAAGCAGGACTGGTACCTCCGTATAAATTATAAACTCCCAAATCGATAACAGCTTTCGCTGCATCTTGTGCCGCCTGCCAACGCTGTGTTTGAGAACCACCAGTGTACCCAATTAATTCTGGATTAGCATAACCATCTGTCCAAGTGGCGTTAGAGTTAAAAAGATCACTAGCTGCATAAAGTAAAACTCTGGATTTTAATGCTAGTGCTGCGCCTCTTGTAGCACGGGCTTTATCCCCTGAAAGTGGTAAAGCTGCCGCTGCAGCATCTAAATCTGCTACAATAAAATTTACGGTTTCTTCAAAAGTATTTCTAGCGATCATAAAATCGTCATCTGGCCCGTATGCTCTATCTACGATTGGCACACCTCCATAAAAACTCATAAGCCAGTAGTAGAAATTTGCTCTTAAGTAATGTACTTCACCTGCTAATCGATCTACTTCTTCGCCCTCTAATTCAGACTCTGCCATTCTTTCAAAAAACACATTACAAGAACGAATATTATCGTAAAGGTTATTCCATGTAATATTTCTAAAACTGGTAAGCCAGTGAGCAGGATCTAAAATACTAACATAACTTGGGCTAATCTCGCTATTTAAAATAGGATTTACCTCTGCCCTTTTAGTCATCGAAATATCACTAAGAGAAGCTAACATTTCTAATTGAAAACCGTATTGCTGGCCAAGATAAATATCATTTACATAAGCATTCACTAAAGCGGCATCTGTCCAAACTGCTGCATCTGAATATTGCCCTAGTGGTTTAACTTCTAAAAAGTCTTCACTACAGGACATTAATAACAAAACAGATGAGAGTATTAATAGTTTTATTCTTTTCATAATATTCTATTTAAAAATTTATGCTTGCACCTACGTTTACTACTTTATTTAACGGGTAGTTATAACCTGAACCACTGGTGCTCTCTGGATCGTAATCTTCGATATGCGGGCTATACGTTAATAAGTTAAAGGCACTTAGATAAACTCTAAAGTTTTTCACTAAAATCGAATTAGTTACAGACTCTGGTAAGGTATATCCTAATTCAATATTTTTTAGACGGATATAATCTGATTTATGCAACCAGTAGGTATTTTGTTGATTTACCCAATATTCTCCGTTTCTATTATAAGTTCTTGGATGTTCATTACTAGGGTTTTCTGCCGTCCAACGATCATCATAAAAACTATGTAAATAGTTACCAAAATCACCAGATTCTGTTGTTTCATAGAAGTAACCTCCTGCAGCTCCCTGAAGAAGAACAGCCAAATCAAAATTCTTATAATCCAATGAGATATTTAAACCTCCTGTGAAGGTAGGAACTCTACTGGCATCGTATCTAACTCTATCATTACCATCGATAACTCCATCATCATTATAATCTTCAAAAATGATATCTCCCGGTCTTGCTCCTTCCCAGTGTGGGTAGTTATCTATCTCTTCCTGAGTTTGGAAAATTCCTATTGCATTATAATATAATCCAGCGCCAATTGGTCTTCCTGTAGATTGCTGATATTCTGGCCTTCCCTGTGGTTCATCCCAGAACAAAATCTCGTTTTTAGAATACACACCGTTTAATCCAATATTTAAACGTAGATCTGAAATATTAGTTCGATAATCTATATTGAAATCGAATCCCTGGTTTTGAGATCTACCAATATTTTCGTCTGGAAGTGATAATCCTGTGGTATTAGGAACTGAAGCATTTCTGGCCCAAAGAATATCTTCTCTTAAGTAATGGAAATAATCTACAGTTAGCGAAAGATCACCTTCTAGAAAATCTAAATCTAAACCAATATTCTTTTGCGTTGCAGTTTCCCAGGTTACATTTCTATTAGGAATTACTCCTTCGTAAAGTGCCTGGCTTTGTGTATTACCTCCGTTATTAATATATAGCAGATTATTTAAATTATAATTAGCTAAATACTGGAACGGACTTATAGCATCGTTACCAGTTTGTCCCCAGGATGCTCTAATCTTAGCAAAACTGATAAAAGGAACAGCATCTTCCCAAAAGTTTTCCTTAGAAACTACATAACCTAAAGATACACCAGGGAAAAATCCAAATCTACCAGACTCTTCAAAAATGTAAGATCCCTGATATCTCCACACAAATTCAGCTAAATATTTTTCACTGAATGCATAGTTTACTCTTCCAAAGTAATTTAAACGAGCCTCTTCAAAACCAGAACCAGAATTATTCATTTCATCACGTCCACCAGCAAATAACTGATCTATGGCGTCAGATAAAAAGTATCTACGATACGCCCAAAAAGAATCTCCTTTGTTAGTAATTCGTTCTACACCAGCGAGAACATTTACATCATGATCTTCTCCAAAAGTTTTTGTATAATCAAAAATACCACGTAGTAAAATTCGCTGAGAATCATCCATAGTTTCAGTTAATCTAGGATCGTCATAACCCTTTTTACCTCTTGTTAATAAAGGATTCCCGTCATCATCTAAACTTTGCTGATCCCAGGTATATAAATACCATGGTGTTACCCAATCTTTATCGAATCTAAAATTCTTATCGATAGAAGCATTTCCTTTAAAGGTTAATCCCTCTACACCAGGAATTTTTAAATTAACGCCAAAATCTGAATTAAATACATATCTCTTATCACGGCTATATCCCGTAGCATCTGTAGAAATCACAACCGGGTTATCCCCGTATTCGATATCTGGACCTGGCATCCCGTTTGGCCAATAAGCCTGGGAATTAGGTCGCGAACGCATTAGCATTCTAAAAATATTCTCGGCTGTTCTGGTTGGATAATTTCTATCCTCAAAACGTCCGGTTGTATTTATGTAAACATCCAGATATTCGTTGATGTTGAAGTCCAGGTTTGTTCTAAGGTCGTACTGATTATAATTGGTTGCACTATTTCTATAAAATCCATCCTGATATCTGTGCGAAAGACTTACAAAATAATTCATCTTTTCTGTACCTCCGTTTATAGATACATTTCCATAGGTTTGTGCAGACCATGGTTTTAAAGTAGCATCATACCAATCTGTATCTGGGTATCTCCAAGGATCTGAACCATCACGATAAAGTTGGATTTGTTCATCTGTAAACCTTCTATCAATACCGTTATAATCATCTACCTCGTTCAATAAGGTTGCATATTCAGCAGCATTAGCCATATCTGGAATTACCGTTGGTTTAGCAATCCCGTGATTGTATGAAAACTGAATATTAGGAGCGCCTACTTTTCCTCTCTTTGTAGTAACAAGAATAACCCCGTTTGCTGCCTGCGCACCGTAAATTGCGGCAGATGCATCTTTAAGTACAGAAACATTTTTAATCGTACTTGGGTCTATTCGCTCTAAGGATCTACCAGGTACTCCATCTACAACAACCAAAGGTGCCGCATTTCCAAAAGTACTTAACCCCCTAACACGTAGTGTTGCGCCATCATAACCAGGCTCACCACCATTAGATATAGCCACAACACCCGGGATTCTACCCGCAACTCCCTGGCTAATGTTGGTTACTGGTGCCTGGGCTAATTCTTCTCCTCCAACTCCAGAAACGGCTCCTGTAAGCGTCTCTTTCTTTTGAACACCATAACCAACAATTACAACCTCGTCTAAAGCAGCGGTGTCTTCCTTTAGAACTATATCGATTTCGCTTTTACCTCCAATTAAAACTTCCTGAGTAGCATAACCCACAAAAGACACCACTAATGTTGCATTTTCATTTGCAACTTCTATAGAGAAGTTACCATCAAAATCTGCCTGTGTACCATTTGTTGTTCCCTTTTCTACTACAGTTGCCCCAGATAAGGGTAAGCCAGTCTCATCTATAATTGTTCCTGAAACTGTGAATTGTGGAATCGCTTTTTCTTTATTTTCGGTTACTTTTTTATACACCGTAACCTGGCGATCGTCTATTTTGTATCCAACAGAATAATTGGCTAATAAATCATCTAAAAATTTATTCAGCGCTATTCCCTTCTTGCTAATTGTAAACTTATCTTTTTCAGGTAAGGTTCCATCTTTATAGAAGAAAATAAACTCGGTATTTTTTTCTATTTGCTGAAAAACTTCCTTTAAAGTTCCCTGATATATTTCAATATCAATCTTATTTTGAGAATAAGTGTTTTTAGCATTCAGTGTAGTTAGTCCTACAAAAATTAGCGTAAAAATTAATTTCATAATAAACATGCTGATGCTTAGAATGGAAAGTTTAGATTTCTCTAACGTACATCCAGTTAAAAAATTCATATTTTTGCATTTAGATTAATACTATTGCCCTAAGGCAGTTGTTTTTACGGCCATACGGTGTTGGCGCACCTGTGGCCATTTTTTTGCTGGTAATGGTTTACTTCATAGTTTTAGTTTTTATCGATTAATCACTAGTGTGTCATTGTTTTTATATTCGTATTGAAATTCACTGGTATTCTTTATCGTATTTAAAACATCCCCTAAGGTTTCTTTTAAATCTAATTTTCCTGAAAATGTTTCGTTTTGCAGATCTTCATTTTTAATCAAAATCTCTACATTATAATATCTAGAAAGCTTTTTTATGATACTACTTAGATCTGTTCTATTAAGGGTTAACTCTCCATTTCTCCATGAAAAATAAACATCTGGATCTACTTTTCTCGTTGTAATCTTTTTGCTTTTAATATTATATTCAGAAAAATCTCCTGGTACCATTTGTAGCTGCTTTTTCTCTTCTTTGTATGTTACCACAACGCTACCTTCTTTAAGCACTGTTTGCTGCTCATCATCTCCTGGATATACAGAAACATTAAAAACAGTTCCTAAAACAGAAATTTCCTGATTATCTGAAAGTACATTAAAAGCTTTTTCTTTATTATGCGCTACATCAAAAATTGCTTCCCCCTGCAGATATACTTCTCTTTTATCTTCACTAAAAACCAAAGGATATACCAATCGTGAGCCAGAATTTAACCAAACCTGTGTACCATCAGACAATGTTAATTTTCCACGTTTTCCATACGGAACGATGATCGTATTAAATACTGACTTATTCTTAGAATTTACATTTTGCTGAATAGACTTTCCGTTACCAAGGGTTAATTGATCTCCGTTTGCAGAATAAGCAACCTCGGTAGAATCCTCACTTAAATTTATTTGATTTTCTTCTAAAAGAATGGTTACCTGATCTGATTTAAAATTTACACCTTCACTACTTTCCTGTACAAAACGTTCGATATCTGAACCTGTTTTTTCTGGAATTCTGGAATAAAAAATTGTAGCTATTATTCCTATTACACATGCAACAGCCGCATACCCAAAAACTTTTTTAATTTTTGCATTCCGCTCCCTCGATTTAACAGATTCGGCCGAACCTATTATATCTCGTTTTAAAGTTTCCTTTTCTTCTTCTGAAAAGAAAAAATTTGATTTCTTTTTCATTTAAACAATGTTAGATTATGGGTGCTGTATTATAATAGAGCGCCATTATTTAAAAGCATAGACAAAATATTTTATTTTTTTTATGAAATTTTAATTTTGGTAAGCTTATAAAAATGAAATTCACAAAAAGAAAGCTTTAGAAAGCTATCGAAATTATAAGAAAATTGAAGGTTTTTTTAAGGAAAACTGGCTATATGACACCAGAAAATGGCTCATAAAATACAGACTGAAATTGTATAATTTCGGTCATCTTTTTTTGAAGTAATTAGATTGGTAAAATACCTTGGGGGTAAGCCCTTAAGGCATTCGTTGGAAATAAATTTTCAATTTCGAGGCAAACCACAGAGCATTATACCCTCTGGCGGCGCCAGTAAAATGAGCTTATAAGATAAATTCTAAGCAGGCTACCAATATAATTGCGGTTTTTCTTAGTTTTTTAAGAATCCGGTAAAGTTGTGTTCTAACCGATTCTACCGAGATGTTTAACTCTTCAGCAATTTCAGTGTAGCTCTTATTTTCTTTAAATTTCATCTCTAAAACTCGCGTCTGATAATCTGTAAGTGTGCTTAAAGCCGAGTTAAAATGAGAAAATTGCTGAGATTCAGATTCTAAATGAATAATCTTATTTTCTACAGGTTGTTCTGCCTCGATTTGGCGATGGATGATATCTGGGTTATTCTCTCCAATATGAATAATCCTTAGATGTTTTTTGTCTTTAAAAACTTTTCTTCGGAAACAACTAATTAAATAAGACTTTGTATTGTTAACTCCAGAAATCGATTCGCGATATTTAAAAATATCCAGAAATATATCGTGAATACAATCTTTTGTTCTGGCTTTATCCAGGTTTAGATAAAAACCATAGGCAATTAAATCGTCTACATACTTATCGTAAAAATAGCCTAAAGCTTCGGTTTCACCTGCCTTAAGAGAGTCCCAGGCATGTAAATCGTCCCTAATAACAAGCTTATTTGATTTTCTAAAAAACATCGGAATAAATTAAACCAGAAACAATTCTTTTAACGGCGCTAAACAAGCATATATTAATAACTTACAGTCAAATATATACTTTTATTAATAATTTAACAAAAATTAACCATTAAAATAGCGTATTAATAATTGTGTTTTTCACACTTTAAATCTTCAAATGAACCGCCGTCATTAGCCTGAAAGCATTTTCATTTTTTTTCGTTTTTATTGAATTTACCACGTAACATTATCAATTTTATGCATCTAAAGGCAAACTTTAAATCCAAGAATAATGAAAAATTTCAAAACAATATGTTGCCTTTTTGCATTTTTAGCCAGCGTTCAACTTACAGCACAAAATAGCTTTAAAGTAGATGTTTACGGTGAAGGCCAACCAATTTTATTACTTCCCGGCTTTAGTAGCACAGCAAATGTTTATGCCGAAATGATCCCAACACTTGCTAAAAATTACCAGATACACGCTTTTACCTTTGCCGGTTTTGGAGATGTAACGCCGATCCAAACCCAATGGCTGGAAACAATTAAAAAAGATCTTGAAGCTTATATCATAAAAAATGAACTTAAAAATCTTACAATCTTAGGTCATAGTATGGGTGGTACTTTGGGTTTGTGGCTCGCTTCAGAAGATAAAAATATTAATAAATTAATCTTGATAGATGCTTTACCTGCCATGGGG
Organism: Zunongwangia atlantica 22II14-10F7; assembly: GCF_002094855.1. Taxonomy (GTDB): domain Bacteria; phylum Bacteroidota; class Bacteroidia; order Flavobacteriales; family Flavobacteriaceae; genus Zunongwangia; species Zunongwangia atlantica. Next base: position 351,907 of record NZ_ARYN01000001.1, on the reverse strand, counting down.
GCTTTGATGTTTCCAGATTACGATAGCGATGCTATACAATATGATTCGCCTTACAATAAGCAATTACTAAGTATGAGCGAAACAGATTTTGAAGCAATGGCCCACCAAATGGCTAAAAATATGAGTATAGATCCTGAGGGCCAGAAAAAGATCGCTGTAGATATGCTAAAAGCCGATCGTAAAACCTATGTTTATGGCTATACCGATCTCTTGAAATTAGATTTACGCCAAAAATTATCGAATATTGATATTCCGGTTTATATTCTTGCCGCCAATCTTCCCTACGGAAAAGAAGCTGCTGAGAAAAATTATAAAAACCAGTACAAAAACTTAAAAGACTATACGCTTAATTTTGCTGAAAATTCGATGCATTTTATAATGTACGATCAGCCGGAATGGTTAAACGATCAAATTAAAATCGCCTTAGATACCAATGAGTAAAAAGCTGAAATTTCAGAAAATTTATGATGAAAATTACCCAAAAGTGATTCGGCTTTGCTTAGGCTATCTTAGTGGTAACGAAGCTTTGGCCCAGGATATGGCGCAAGAGGTTTTTATTAAAGTATGGCAGTATTTAAAAGATTTTAGAGGAGATTCTAATATTTCGACCTGGATCTATCGAATTACGGTAAATACCTGTTTACAGGAACTGCGGAAGAAAAAGAATAAATCTTTAAAAATCGAAATTGCAAGCAACGAAGCTTCAGAAGTTTCTGAAATCGAAAATCAATTTGCCAGTATGTACCGCTGCATCGATAAACTTTCCGCAGAAAATAAATCGATCATCTTATTAGAACTGGAAGGCTTACCACAAAAGGAGATTGCTGAAGTTATTGGAATAAATCATTCAGCAGTAAGAACCAGAATTCATAGAATTAAAGATCAACTTTCAAAATGTGTAAAAAATGAATGATTTTCAACATATAAAAGACCAATGGCAACAACATAAAACGCCATCTCAACCTAAAAATATCGAAGTTATTATTGCAAAATCGAAAAATATAGCGCGTAAACAACAAATTTCTAAAGTTGTTTTGGGAATTACCGTACTTATCTTAATTGCGTTTTTTGTGTATGTTTCAGCATATAAAAATACTCGAGCATTTTGGGGATTAGGCCTTATGATTGGCTGCATTTGTATTAGAATCATGATGGAATATTTAAGCGGTTTTAAAAAAGCTGGTTTCCCGCTTCACCAAAGTATGAATCACTTTAACAAACAACTGATAAGTTACTACAAGTCTAGAAAGATTATCCATTACCTATGGACGCCGCTATTATTTGCTACTTATATTTTTGGGTTTGTTTTATTACTTCCCATTTTTAAGCAACAGCTTTCAGGCGGATTTTACACCTATATTTTAATTTCCTCTATACTTACTTTTATCGCTTTGGCAACTCTTATTGGTTTTCAGGTAAAAAAAGAACTTAAGATTATTAAAAGTTTGCAATAGATTATCTATAAAAAAGTTCGTAGAAACTTATAATCTTAGCAAACCAAGGAAAGAAAAAAGCCTCTCGGAAGAGAGGCTTTGGTTTTATTTTTTAGAAGCTGCGATAGATTCTTTACGGAATTCTTTCAAAAGCTTTTCTAAAGCTAATGAAGTTTTTCTTGCACGTGTTCCTGCTGCTTTGTTTCCAGATTCTAACTGCGCTTCAGCATCAGTTTTAAAAGCTTCAAATGTCTCATTGATATTTTCTACCAATTCTTTCATATTGTTTTTATTTAAAAGATTAATTAGACAGGCGAAAATAAAATAATATTCCACTTTAAAAGACATTTCAAGAAAAATTCCGGTCTCAAATGCCCAATTTTAGCATATTGGCGGGGTTTTCTTAAAATTTAAATCGAAATATCCCACTGAATTCTAAATCTAAACTCGTCTTTTATCCCCATATCTTCGGTTTCAAGATCAAATTCTGAAATTTCCATCGTTAATTTGTTTCGATGCCCTTTAAAGAACCAGTTAAAAGCAAGCGTTAATTCGTCTAAATTTGAATCAAGATTTGTGTTAGGCGTATAATTGGCGTATCGGGCTGCAATTTCTAAAGGTTTTGGCCACCACGAGATAGATTGATGTGCCAAATATCCTGCCTGAAAATAATAACCGTTCAATGTAGTTTCCTGGGCATTTACACGATCATCAATATTTTTTAAGTGCAGTTCAGATTGCCAACTAAAGCCTTTGTAAACAAATGCAGTTTCTAAATTGGCCTGGTTTATACGATACTGCCCTGGATTTAATTCTTCAAAAGTTTCTAAAAAACCTCCTCCAGAAGACGAAAATCGAGTATACTGACTCCGATTTGTAACTCCGGCTAACGCAATTATAGCTGCTGGTTTTTGGTGAATGCTTAGGTCGCTACTTTTAAAACCTAGATTTTCGCCAAGCATATTCCATTGCAAACGGCCAAAATACATTAGGTTTCTATCGTCGTTTTCACGAGCTCCGCGGCCACTTCCTGTAAATACACCAACCCAGTAATTAAAATCTAAAGCGCCTTTTGTTCTTAATCTTCCGTAAAGTTCTACTCCCTGCTGCCTGTCTACCGTAAAAGCACGATTTAAAATAGAGCGATCTACAGTTTGCTGTGCTCCACTACTAATTCTTCGTTCCCTGGAAAACTCGACCTTCCACTGCCCTACTTTTAAATTTAGCCATTCCCAACGCTCGATCATGATTCTAAAATCCAAAAGATTAGACTGGCCAAGTTCGTACTCCCAATAATATTTTAACCAGGGTTTAAACGCATGCCCACCAACTTTTAATCGAGATCTATTTACTTTAAATACGTTATTTTTATTATCGTTAAAATCGTCGAAACTAATGGGATCACGATCACTTGGTGTGGCAAATCTAAACTGCAATCTACTCTGGATTTGAAGAAGATAATTATCATCTCCAGATCTAAACTCAAATCCCTTTTCTCCGTATTTAAATCGCCAATCCTGAAAAGTAGTATTGCTACTTTCTTCACTAGATTGTGAAAAAGCACCATTAAGAGAAAGACAAAAAATAAAACTAAGTAGTAATAGCCTTAATGAATAAGGTGAACCACACTTCATAAGCAATTTTTAAAGTATGGGTTCAAAAATAAAGAATTCTAACTTCTTAACATTAAAATAGCATAAAAGAAACAATTAATTTACATTTCCTCAGCATTTTAATAATTTTATCTCTTTTTAAAGCACTGAGCTTTTAACTTATTAAAGTATTTTCATGCTGAATCACATGACGTTTTACACTTTCCTGAAATTCTTGTGGCGTCATGCCAGAATGTTGCTTAAAAAATCTACTGAAGTACGAGCGATCTTTAAATCTTAAATTGAAAGAGATCTCTTTAATCGTATTTTCACTATGAATAATTTGGCGTTTTGCTTCAAGAATTAATCGATCATGAATTAATTGCAGCCCGGTTTTATCTAATTTTCCCTTTAAAATCTGGTTTAATCTTTTGGCACTAATACCTAATTGTTCAGCATAAAAAGCAGTGTCGCGCTCTTCTAGATAATGGCTTTCTAACAAAAGCATAAATTCATAAATACGCTTTTCGTTGATGTCGTGTTGTGTAAAATGCTGTTCCTTTAACTGAATAAGCTGCAGTAGGAAAACCTTCAGCAATGCTTTTATCATTAAAAGGTTCATCTCATCTTTTTGATATTCTTCTGAAAGTAAATTATAGATCGAATTTAATCCTTTAGAACTTTGCTCGGTTACCTGCAAACAAGAAAATTCTCCCTGGATATTAAACATCCTGAAGACATCCAATAAAAACTCCTTAAGGTCGTCTTCTAACAATTCTCTTTTAAAAGAAAGTAAAACACCTTTTTTACCCGCTTTATTTAACTGGTGCACTCGATATGGCGGGATAAGATAAATCCAATCTCCGTGTAAAGTTTGGAAAGAATGCTGTGGTACGTGCAAAGCCTTTTCATCTTTAAGCCATACAATCTCAAAAAACTCCCTACGCCCAGGATCGTCCAGATAAGAAGGAGGACAATCTATTAAATCTCGAATATATAATACTTTATTACTTAGCATAATCTACATCATTTAGCCTCTTGAAAACAGCTGCTTTCCAAAAAGTACCACAAAACTAGCTAATTTCACATAACATTTATCACCTCTAGGCAAATTGTACCACACATCTACCAGATTTTATACAAATAAGAGGTCTTTCTTCTCCTAATTTTGCCTGCTCCAAAAACAAACGGAATTATTTAAAAGACGATTTTCGTATGAGTAATAGTAGTGAAAACAACCAAAATCTTAGCATACAATCTGCTTACGATATTATTCTAAACGAGCATATAAACCTTTATCATGCTTTAAACTTTAATAGTGTTGCACCGTTAGAAGCTCCTATAAAAGATGCCAAGCAAATCTTTCTTATTGGTGCTGGTAGAACCGGTTTTATGGTAAAAGCAGCTACTATGCGCTTAATGCATTTGGGATATAAAGTGCATGTTGTGGGAGAAACTACTACTCCCGCTATTGGTAAAAACGATTTGCTAATTGCTGTTTCTGGTTCTGGTACTACAAAATCGATTTTAAATGCCGCAGAAACGGCTTCCAAAAACGAAGCTGAAATTGCATGTTTTACCACAAACGATGCATCGCCATTAGCAAAACTTTCAAATTATACTGTTGTAATTCCTGCTGCAGGAAAACAGGAACATGCTAATAAAATTTCTCAACAATACGCAGGTAGCCTTTTTGAACAAGGATTCTTATTACTATTTGATGCACTTATCCAATATCTATGGAAGCAATCTGATAGTAGCGCCGAGCAATTGTGGGAAATGCACGCTAACATGGAATAAATTAATAATAGAAGAACATAAATTAAACATAGAGGATTATGACTAAATTACAAGTAGCAATCGATTTGCTTAAAACAGAAGACGCTATTGCCCTAGCTACCAAAGTAGCTCCTTATATTGATATTATCGAACTAGGAACTCCACTTATTAAAAGTGAAGGACTTAGCGCTATTACTGCAATGAAAGAAGCTTTTCCTGATAAAAAAGTTTTCGCAGATTTTAAAACTGCAGATGCAGGTGCTCTAGAAGCTGAAATGGCTTTTAAAGCAGGAGCAGATTACATTACCATTTTAGGATCTATAGACGATGCTACGATTATTGGTGCTGTAGAAGCTGCAAAAAAATATGACAGAGCTGTAGTTGTAGATACTATTGGTGTACAAGACCGTGTTAAACGTGCTCAGGAAGTTTCTAAACTAGGTGTAGAATTTGTAGAATTACACGCAGGTTTAGATGAGCAGGCAAAACCAGGATACTCTATCGATGTGTTAATCGAAGAAGCTTCTAAAGCTGGAGTTCCTGTTTCTATCGCTGGTGGCGTTAACATTAACAGTATCGCTAAAGTAAAAGCTTCTGGTGCTGTTGTAGCTGTAGCTGGGGGAGCAATCTACGGAGCTGAAGATCCTGCAGCTGCTGCAAAAGAATTAAAAGAAGCTTTAAGCTAATCTTTTAATATAGATTATTCAAAATTTAGATTTGTTGTTAGGCTGGTTTTTTAACCAGCCTTTTTTTGTTTTATTCTGAAGTGATCTCTCTATCCAAAATATTGGAAAAATCAATTTGTAACCTTCTTAGATAGCAACCGACTAAATTCTTCACACAATGGAATTGAAAATGATAAAGGAAAACAAAGAAATCTTATTAAAAGCAAATGAAGCCATTAGCAATGGCGATCACGAAGCTTTTTTAAACTATTGTACAGAAGATTCGAAATGGACATTTGTTGGTGATCAGGTACTTGAAGGAAAAGAAACAATTCGAAAATGGATGCAGGTAGAATATGCCGTACCACCAAAATTTAATGTAAAAAATCTTATTGCTGAAGGGGATTATGTTACCGCAATAGGAAAAATCACCCTAACTGATAAAGATGGCAAAGCATCACAATATTCTTATTGCGATATCTGGCGTTTCGAAAATAAGAAATTAGCCGAGTTACAGGCTTTTGTTATTCCAGATTAAATTTGAAATTCGGTAACTCCGCAGCGCTTTGCTATAGCACATATTCGTCGTTTACGCTTTTAACCTGTTCAGGGATATCTTTATCTCTAAGCATTTCTAGAAGGTTAATTTCAATAGTACGTGAAATTAGATTTAGAGGTACACCGGTTGGTAACATTTCAAAAGGATTCAGCAAAGAAACACCAATCTTGTGAATGGTTAAAAACACATAACCAATCAAAGTACCAAAAACTACAGACCATATTCCTATGGTTTCAGCAGTAACCAGCGTAGCACAAATAATAAAGATCCAAACGAAAATTCGGGTATAATAATTATATGTGGTTGGAAAAACGGTATTTGCGATACGTTCAGATTTCCCCATATGATCACAAAAGTTGATAAGCATTTGGTTTAATTGCATAAACTGAAAGCCGTCGATCTTGCCGTTCTTATACCAGGTATTTAGATCTCTGGTTTGCAAATTCAAAACAGCATTCGCTTTGTTCGATTCCTGTCGCAAATATTCGTAGTCGTCTTCACTTAGAAAATTAAGATAATCGACATCTTTAGATTTTCGTAATCCGCGATTTAAAGCATATACAAAACCAATATGCCTGCGTATTAACACTTCAATAAAGCTCCTGTCTTCAGTATTAAATTCGGTTTTATCAATTTTCAGAAATAATAATTGTCGCGCCCAGGTTCTACTGTCATTTACTAATCCTCCCCAGATCTTTCTGGCTTCCCACCATCTATCGTAAGCCTGATTATTATTAAAACCAATAAAAAATGCCAGCGCAGTACCTAAAATGGTAGGCAACAATGCAGGAATAGGGATATTGATGATATTAAAATATTCAGATAGCGCAAAAGTAATACTACAGGTAAAAAAATCGATAAGAAAATAAGTCCAGGATCCCTCGATCACACTCGAAATACTGACTTTATTTGAAATTAGCATCTAAAAAATTTTATTCTAAAATAACGAATATTAGATACTATTCTAATTAATATTGAAATACTTTTACCGGCGTGCTAGTGCTTCGTATTTTTGAACATAATTCCTTAAAATTATATCTTTTTAGGTATATTTAGTAAGTAATGAATTAGCTATGAAATCCCAGAAACCCATACGAATATTAGCTGTAGATGACAATCTGGTGAATTTGTTTTTAATACGTACCATCATTTCTAAATTATGCCCAAAAGCTGAGATTATTACTGCGGAAGACGGTGAAGAAGGCATAGAAATATTTCGAAAATCGGCCAATTTCGATCTTGTTTTAATGGATATTCAGCTACCGGGAATTAACGGGTACGAAGCCAGCAAAATGATTAAGAAAATTGCCCAAAATCGACCTATTCCTATCGTGGCTTTAAGCGCCAATAAAATGGAAGATATGCTTAGCAAAGGAAAACTTGCAGGAATAGACGATTTTTTAAGCAAGCCTATTTTATTTGAACCTACTCAAAAGATCCTAAAAAAATATATTTTCAATAAATAATGATTTTATAAGATTTGAGGCATTATTTTTTCAGTATAAAACAAAAAACTGACTAGCTTTTATAAAAAAACCAGTCAGTTTTAAACAATTTCGGGGTAAATTTATACCGTTTTTTCCTTTTCTAGCGCTGTATTTTCTTTATTGATTTCCTGTATAACTTCAGCAAAAGCAGCTACAGATTTTTTGCGATCTTCAGCATCATAAATCGCTGAAACCGCAATTAACTCATCTACATCAGTCTCATCCAAAAACTCTTTTGCCTGTGCTTTTACGCTTTCCTTACTTCCTACAAAAGAATATTTAAGCATTTGCTGCACCTGCGGGTGATGCAACACGCCTTGCAATTCTGAAGTCATTGCCGTTGGTGGTTTTAAACCATCTCGTTCTCCGGTTAAAATTCCTAAGAACATACGAATTAAAGTAGTGAATAATTCATCTGCTTTTTCATCGGTTTCTGCTATAATTACGTTTACACCAGCAAGATTATAAGGTTTATCTAAAACTTCTGAAGGCGTAAATTCTTCTCTATAAATTCGTAATGCATTATGCAAATGATTGGTCGCAAAATGGCTGGCAAATGCATACGGCAAACCTTTTTTTGCCGCTAAATGCGCACTGTCTGTACTAGATCCTAAAATATAAATAGGAACATTGGTACCTTCAGCAATAGCTGCTCGCACATCTGAGGTCTTATTTTCAGCAGAAAAATATCGCTCTATTTTTTCAATTTCCGAAGGAAATGATTGCGCTGCCTGCATAAAATCAGATCGTATGGCTCTTGCGGTTTTGGGATCTGTTCCTGGTGCTCTTCCTAAACCAAGATCTACACGACCGGGATACAAATGTGCTAAAGTTCCAAACTGCTCGGCAATCACCAAAGGCGAATGATTTGGAAGCATTATCCCACCAGAACCAACTTTAATTTTCTTGGTATTATCTGCGATATATCCCATTAAAAGTGAAGTAGCACTACTGCCAATATGCTCCATATTATGATGCTCTGCAAACCAAAACCTATGATACCCTTTATCTTCAGCTAACCGGGCCAAATCTAACGAGTTATTTAAAGTTTGTTTATACGTGCTCCCTTTAGAGACATGTGCCAGTTCGAGAATCGAATATTTTATATCTTTCTTATTCATATATTTAAATACTTCAATATATAATTCATTAAAAAACTAAAGCTTTTTTAGTGTAGTTAAATAAGTATCCAATAGCTGCTCGTTAATAGAATACGAGTAAAATCGGCCTTCTTTGTGTGGTAAAATAATATCTGCATCTACCAGTTTTTTAATATGATGACTAATCGAAGGCTGCGCAAGATCGATAGAGTTTACAATAGCCGAGCAATCTAAGTTACCTTTATTGGCCCGTATCGCCTTTAAGATAAGAAGCCTGTTGTGGTCACTTAAGGCTTTTGCTATTTTTTCTACCTGTTTTAATTCCAAAATCTATATCGCTATTAATCGACTACACTAATTTACTTTATGCTATATAGTGAGTAGGAAAACAATCTTAACCTTACAGGAAAACATATATTTTTTATTATGATTTGATTTTTTAAGCACTAAAAAAAGCCTCTAAATTCTTACAAAATCGGCTTTATAAAAAACAAGAAAGGGCTGCAAAACAGCCCTTTCTAATCAAAAACAAATCAAACTTTACTCGAGTACCGAGGGTTTTCTATAGGCTAACAATTTATTCGGCTAAAATTCCGGGATACATAATTCCGCTTGCTTGTGGCATATCAAGATCTAGAAGTTTAGCGATAATTACCGCTACATCTTCTAATTGCATATGCTGAATTTTTTGATTTTCAGCTAAGCCGGCACCTGAAGCCACAAAACCAGTGTAGATATTATAGAAATCTGGAAAATAACCGTGTTTTCCTCCTTTTTTCTTCTGAAGTAATTCGCCTTCTTTCTCATTGCTGAAGGAAAATCCTTCTTTTGCTGAAATTGCCAATTTCACTCTGGGATCACTTTGCATTTTTTGAATTTCCTCTAAACTTACCAATCTGAACATTTCCTGTTGCGCCAATGGTAAATTAGCTAATCCAGATTTTACAGTTTCCACGATCTTGTTTTCATTTTTTCCCGTGATATGAAGAAATGCTGAACCCCCAGCAGAAAAGAAAAATGCTTCATTTTCTAATCCCATATCTTTTAACCAAAGATTAGGACTAATACTGGTGTGCGTACTTACAAAACCATGATCACCAGTTACAATAATCACCGTATTTTCTAACATTTTTTCACGCTTTAAAGCGTTGTAAATTTGCCCTACAACTAAATCTGCTCCCGCAATCGCTCTGGAAACTTCCTGGCTTTCTCTTCCGTTAGCATGTTCGGCTCCATCCAGATTTGGTAAATGCAGACTTAAAAAATTAGGTTTATACTTCTCTAAAATATACGTTGCTATTCTTCCCAGGTTTTGATCCATCCTTAAAGAAGTAAGATTATACTCGTTTTTAGATAAATCTCCGGTTGCATTTTTTACTACTTCTTCAAAAAGTCCTTTTGGATTCGCATGCTCTGAAGTTGCTTCTCTTCGATCTAAAGGATCTGTAAAAGACCAAAATTCAGGAATATTATAATCTATAAACGGGCTGTCTACGGATACCGGCCAGGAAACCGAAGCTGTTTTTAAGTCTTTCTCTTTGGCTGCCTGCCATAAAGTGCGCGATTTAATTTCAGCAAAATCGTAAACCCAGCCACCGGGACTGCCATCGTCTTTAATAATGGTATTGTAATAAATACCGTGTTTTTCTGGCAAAACACCAGTTATTAAAGTGGTATGCGAAGGATAAGTAACCGACGGAAAAATAGTTCTTACCTCATCTGCAGAGACTCCGTTTTCTGCCAACATTTTTAAGTTTGGTGTTGGCCAATGGCTGTCTCTATAAAAATCTGGTCTAAAACCATCGATGCTCACCAAAATAACATGCTCTACTTTTTGTGCAAATCCAAAAAATGGAAGCATGCACAAACAACTACTAATTAAAATTCTTTTCAGCATCATATATATTTAAAAGAAAGGAACTACTTCTTGTAGCGTTCTATTCTGAATAATTAAACGGTTAAGGTCTTCGATAATCGTAATGCTTCCATCGTCAGCAACATTAAAATCGTCCATAGTTTCTGCTGGTAAAAATGATGGAATTTGAGTAATAATATATTCCTCGGGCACATTTGGATTATTTAACTGCTCGATTTCAGAAACCGGGAATTTAATCCCAAGATCAGATAATCGTCTTCCTTCACTAATAAAGATTTCCTGGCGTAAACGATAGGTTAGATACAAAAGATCTTCTAAGGTATTTGCGCTGTTAATATCAGCCGGAGTTACGTTTGTTCCAGATACGGTGTAGGCTGGGATAGCACCTTGCTGGCGATTTAACACATAGCCATCCTGATATTCTCCCTCTTCAGTAAATCGTACTGGCACTTCTTGTAAAGGATAATCTACACGATCTCCACCGTTACGGGTTTCACCACTATCATCGATCATCGCTACCAGTCTATTTTCTACAACCTGTAATAATTGCAATAGATTAGATTGTGCAGCAGCAAGATTCCCATTTCCTAAATTAGCTTCGGCAAGAATTAAATAAGCTTCTTCTACTTTAGCTATAGCTACCGGCTTTTGATCTGTTGCCGGCGTACCAACCGAATAATATTTAGGGTCTAAAAAGTCTAATCTTGGCAAAGGAGCCAAACGGTTTGGTAAAGCATCGAAAGTTGCATTTTGCATTTCGTTGGATACGCCGTTTTGCCCATCAAATTCTACACTATAAAGAACGTCCTGCCCAATAAGCTGGCTGGCCAATTGCACTGCATTTTCACGATCACCTAAATAATAATATGCTCTTGCCTGCAATAAAGTGTACACTCTGTTCATCTGGGCTGAAGTGTTTAAAGCCATGGCACTATCAAAAGCAGTAATAGCATTTTCTAGCAATTGTTCCCAGGATTCTACTTCTCCATAATTATTTTGTGGCAAACCAATAAATAATTCTCCTCCTAAAAGGTTGGCATAACCTAAACAGAAATACAGGTAAGCTTCCTGCTCTGAAGTTGCTGCCATATCTGCTGGTAATACCACATCTAAGCCATAAATAGCCATTGCTCTTAACTCCTGAATATCTGCCTGAAGATTATTTACATCTGTATCAAAATAATCGATCTGTAAACGATCGAAAATCTTGGTATACTGCGTATAATTATTATAATAATTATCTGAAGTAATTACAGTATTAATATTTACTGTGTTGGTAGTTACCGCTAATTGTCTTCGCAATCCTACTACCCAACTGCGCATTGCATTTGGGTTTTCCAGATATACTTCTTCTGTTACATTTGGATTTTCTACACAACCTATAAGTAGTAGCATTACTACCGTTGCCAGAACACTATTTCGTATATAAGAATACATGATCGTATGTTTATAAGTTAATTCTAATTGAACCTAAAAATTGTCTTGGAGCCGAGTAGGTAGCATAAGAAATACCACCGGTACTTGCTCCTCCCTGGCCTTGAGCCGCTCCACTAATAGTTGCTTCTGGATCGAATGAAGAAGACGTAAAGTTTAATGGATTTACAGCAGTTAAACCAAACATGATCGATTTATACATTGCCTCATTTTTTGGCTGAAGTGTATAACTAAGACCAATAGTTCTAATCTTTAAGAAATCTGTTTTCTCTACAAATCTATTTGTAAAAGAAAGCCAGTTACTTCTACCATTTGCTTCAATTTCTCCTGCCGGAATATAATCTTCAGAAGCTGCATAATTATATCTAAACTGTGCATCCCAGTTATGAGCATAAGCACCTGCCTGGTAAGAAGCATTAGCAAACAAACTGAAGTTTTTATAAGAATAATTAAGACTTAAGTTTCCAAAAATATCTGGAATGGTAGTTCCTAAATATGATTGAGGAACAGAGGTTTCTAAAACACCATTTTCATCAAAAGTTCCGTAGTTTCCTCGAATAAAACCTACCGGATATCCTTCCTGAACCACGGTTTGCAAAGTACGTGCACTAAAACCATTAATATTGAAAGCAGGTGCACCGCCAGAATCTAAAACTTCATTATGCAATGTGTTAAATGAAGCGCTAATACTTAGATTCATATCCTTAGTTTCTATAGGAACAAAGTTTGCGCTGATTTCTAAACCGTAATTTTCAATCTCTCCAATATTATATAGCTGACTAATGCTGTATCCTGTAGAAGGAGCAGATGGCACATAAAATAATCCATCTCTTGTAAGCGCTCTATAATACCCTGCTGAAAAATTAATACGGCTATTCGCTAAAGAAAGATCTATACCACCTTCAAAAGTTGTTGTTTTTTCTGGTCTTAGATTTTCGTTACCCGGTTGCCCAAAATAGGCAGATTGTTCACCTAAAAATCCGTCGAATCTAATAGTTCTTTCGTTGGTGTATGCTGGTGGTAAATTACCCGCTACCCCATAACTTCCACGAAGTCTAACCGAATTAAATAATTCAGAATTAAACCAGGATTCAGAAGAAAGCATATAAGAAACACCTGCTTTTGGATAAAACTGAGTCCCGATATTTTCTCCAAACGCCGGGTTACGGTCGCCACGTATACCAAGATCTATGAATAATTTATCTTTAAAACCTATGTTTTCCTGAAGATAAACACCATAGTTTAGCACTTCGCTTAAATACTCGTCGCTATCTTTAACCGCTGCATCACTTATGGTTTGTGCACCATCGCGAATGTTGGAACCGCTATACAAAATCTGGTGATCACTGGTTCTAAAGAACTGCCCACCAAAAGTGGTAATTAAAGAGAAGTTTCCTATATCCCAATTATGCTGCCCGGTAAGTTCTAATGTTAAACCAAGATAATTACGTTGTACATTCTGGATACTACCTTCATCCATAACTTCCTGCCCGCGAGTTGCAGTAAGATATTCGTTTGTAGAAACTACATTTTGATCTTGTGCACGATAATCCAGACCACCGGTAAACCTAAAATTAAGATTGTCTAATGGCTTATATTTTAAGATTTGTGAAGTTGTAAAACGGTTAACAACAATTTGATTATCCTGTAAGCGCTCAGCGTTATCGATATAAGATTTTATATCCTGAAATTCCTGATCTGTAAGTTCGTCTAAACGATTATTAAAACCAGGACCGGTAAAAGAAGAAGCTCCATCTTCAGCAAACCAAAGCCCGGTATAACCTCCCTGGTTTCCGTTTCTGTTTCTTTTATATTCGTTATGCACATAAATAAAAGAACTTTCGTAATTAAGCTTGTCGTTAAGTTTAGCTCTAAAACCAGTACTAAAATCGGCCTTTAAATTCTCGTTTTGATCGTGGATCTGTACTCCAGAGCTATTTCTAAAACTACCCGAAAAAGTATAACCAAAACCTTCTTCTCCTTTTCCGTTTAAGTTAAGCCTATATTTTTGGTAAAAACCATTTCTAAATAAAAGATCATCGGTACGATCAAAATACAGGTAATCGTTGGTAGGAGTTTCTACTCCGCTTTCTGCTTCAAGTGTAAGACTGGTTCCTAATTTCCCTCCTTTTTTAGTGAAAATCTGGATAACACCATTTGCGGCATCAGAACCGTATAAAGTTGTTGCTGCACCACCATTAATGTATTCGATCTTTTCAATATTATCCATAGGAATATCTGCCAAGGCACTAATCGCAGATCCTTGTGAAGTTCCTCCCAATTGCATTTGGGTGTTTAGATTATCCATTCTTACCCCATCTAAGTAAATAATTGGTGTAGAACTTAAAAAGGCCGAGTTTACCCCTCTTGCACGAATAATAGATGTTGCACCTGCCTGCCCGCCAGTTAAATTTATCTGAGCGTTTGGAAGTTCAGCAGATAATTTCTGGTCTATACGTTGTGCAGAGATTTTATTTAATTCGTCTTCGTTTATTGTCACTACAGAGGTAGATAACCTCTTTTTACGAACATCTGCTCCCTGCCCGGTAATTACTACTTCGTTTAAACTTTCTGTAGAGGCTTCAAGAATTATCTGAAGATCATTTACAGCTTCAGTAACAGGAATATACCTGGTTTTATAGCCAACAAAAGTTACTTTAAGCTCTACCGGCAAGTCGCTGGTATTTAAAGATATACTAAAGTTACCATCAAAGTCTGTAGCCGTTCCTCTATTTTCTGAAGTTAACATAAGCGTTGCTCCAGGGATTGGTAAAGACTGCTCGTCTAAAACTTTTCCCTGAATACGTACCTGTTGTAAACTTTTGGTTTCAGATTTCGATTTTTCTTTTACTAAAATTCCGTTTTCTGTAACCTTAAATTTTAACGCAACCAGTTGTTCCAGTTTGTCCAGCACATCTTGTAAAGGTGCCTTGCTAATATTTAAAGAAACCTTAGATTTATAGATTTCCTGATCTGGTAGATAGATAAATTTTTTCTCTATTTGAGATTCGATCTCTAAAAAAACCTGTGTTAAAGGACTATTCTTAATATCTAGCCCAATTAATCTGTCTTTAAATTTGATTTTGGATGATTCAGGACTTGATTTTTCCCTGAAAGAATTTGCGTAAAAGCTTGTACTTAAACCAAACGCAAAAAGTATAAAAAATAATTTTTTTACCATTTTGTTAGTTTTTGTGAGCAACGTAAATAGCTACGGACTCCTCTTTTGTTCCTAGTTTTAGGTGTTCGGAAATTTTTGTTGTTTGCTTAGGTATCTAATGGCAATAGCAATATGTGTCTCGACAGTTCTTGGAGAAATCTCCATAATTTCAGCAATCTCATGGTACTTAAACCCTTCTACCCTACTCATTACAAAAATCCTTCTCGATTTTTTTGGCAGAAGATTTAAAACCCGGTTAAGAAACTGTTTAACACCCTCTTTTTGTTCCTCGATAATCGTTTCTTCCTCGATACTGGGTGCATGCAAAAGTCCAATATCAGTTTTATGATCGTCCAGGTACTGAAGGTTGAGTTGAGTTTGACTCTTTTTGAGAAGTTTATTTCTAACTGTTACATATAAATATGGTTTTGGGTTTGTGATATCTTTTAGCAGATTTCTTTTATTCCATAATTGGATAAAAACATCTGAAATTTTTTCTTCTACTAGTGCGGCATCATTCTCGTAGAGATTGCCAAATTTGCACAAGGCTGAATAGTATTTATTAAAAAGAATATTCAGGGCTTTATACTCGCCATTGCTCATTCTTATAAAAAGTTGCCTATCTGTAGACTTGGTAACTCCTAAAGATTTTAGTGGCTTAATCATTTTGCTTGGATTTAATTAGGAATATTTTATCCTGAAGTTCCTCTATCTCTACGTCTGCGATAAACTCTAAAGAATGGATAAAGTCGTTTAAATTCTCGTCCTTAAATATGCCTGTGATGTGTTGATCTAATAAACCACTATTCTTAATTACAAAACTTACCCCATAAAACTGGTTAATATCTTTAAGGGCATTTCTGAATAAAATATTATCAAGTAAAAGCGTATTGGTTGTCCAGGCTAACTCAACTTTAGGATTAAAACTTTCTTTATGAACCTGATTATTAGCCGTATCCCAAATTAAACGCTCGCCAGGTGACAGTGTAATTTTATCATTATTGTTATTCTGAATAAACTCTACCGCACCTTCTTTTAATGCAACTTCCTTTTTAGCGTATGCATTATTAACTGAAAACTGCGTTCCCAGCACTTTCACTTTAAAGTCGGTACTATTAACAATAAAAGGATGGGCCGCATCTTTGGATATTTCAAAATAAGCTTCACCTGTAAGTTTTACTTCTCTATAATCTGTAAACTCTTCTGGAAAGGAAAGGCTACTCCCGGCATTTAAAATCACCTTGCTGCTATCTGACAAAAAAAGTGTTTTTCTTTGCCCATTTTCAGCAATTATATGATTCCATTTTGGCGTTACACTAAACCAGGAAAAGCAAAAGAATAATACGATCCCAACAACAGCCGTAGCACTTGCAAGCATTACATTTTTATGAGAAAGTGTTTTCTCCTGAAAACTTATGGGAATACTTTTTTCAGTATCGTATTGCTCCCAAACAGATTTATAATTATCGAAGATTTCTCGTAAAGTTTCGTCTAAGGATAATTCGATCTCAAAAACCGATCGATCTTCTAAAGACATCTCGCCGGCGAGGTATCGAATGCACTTTAGTTCTTTTTTATTTATTTTTTTCATTCATCAGGTCCTTTACTATAAGGAGTCCCGAAAGTTGAATTTTCCCGTAAAAACGAAAATCAACAAATTGTAAAATGAAATTTTTTTATGGTAACAAAAAATTAACGAGATCGTTTACGTACCCATTTTTCAAGGGCTAAAACCAAAATTGTATAAAAAAAGGGAGTAATTTTTAATTACTCCCTGGTTGGAAATTGAAGGTTTTAGAAAATATTTCTAATTCTGCTTATTCTTATTTATCAAGCTTAAGTAATATTCCTGTTGTTCTTCAGATAAAGATTTTGCCCAATTTACTCGGTCGCCTGAGGCTCCAGGCCCGGTAGAATTGTATTCAGCATAAAAAGTGGTTTCTTCGGCTTCTGGTTTTCCCCAGTTATGCCAGCCTTCTGTTTTAATATGATCTTCAAGATGGCAATTAATAAGTACGGTTTGCGCGTAATTTCGCCACGGTCTTCCCAGGTACACTGAATTTGCTTCAACTCCTTCCGCAGTAAAATCACATTCAATAAATACAATACCGTATTTCGCACCTTCTTCGGTAGAAGCTGCCGTGACATAGCCATCTCGTTTACTTTTAATCTCACATTGATAAAAAACAGCCGAGGACCATCCAAAAATAAAATCTACCGTTCCCTCGATATAGCAGTTTTCATAAAATTGCTGACTGTTTTTACCATGTAGATAAAGTGTATCCTGATTCCCCAGAAAATTACACTTTTTAAAATGAGCGTTATTTCCATCTACTCTAACAGCAACGGCTTGCCCAACCTGCCCGGCACTATTTTCGAACGTGATATTTTCTGCATAAAAATCGTCTCCAAAAATAAAAAAAGACGTAGATCCTGTTGTTCCCAAACCTTCCCCAAAGCGATTGAGTTTGCTCGCATAATCGTCGTAAGTTATGATCGTACTGTCTTTACTTTCGCCTATAAACTGAATATTGGTTTTAGAAGCGGGTAAAACCAATTTTTCTTTATAAATCCCATTTTTTATAAACACTCGCGTTTCATTTTTTCTGAAATCAGGCAAATTATTGATGAGCGCTGTAAGTGTTTTAAAATCGCCACTACCATCATTAGCGACAACAAAATCATATTGAGCCGATTTTGTTAATTCCTGAATATAAATTTCGACATTAGTATACTGCTCACTTAATTGGTGCTGCGTTGCATCGTTTTTATTAGGATCTAAATTGTTTGTCCTTTCCCAATCATCTGGCATTCCATCGCTATCGCTATCTTTTTTACTTTTTCCATTTTTTAAAATTGGCCATCCGCCAACATCTTCCTGGGAATCTATAATTCCGTTTTTAAAAGTTGTTTTACCAGATCTTACTTCTGTAATTATTCGTTCATCCACCTCATCTCTGTAAAGACTGGCACCAGCTTGTTTCAGAACATTATTGTAAGCAGCATAAGCTTCTTCAGTATTAATATTATTCAAAATATCGAACATTTCTGAAGCCTTGGTTTTAGCAGGATCGTCACATTGTACACCACCTTTCCAGTTATCCCTGCTTACGGTTTGCAAGCCCTCAACATAATTTCCTTCAACAAAAAATTGACCATAAGGCTTGCTTGGATTCAAAATTCGGTCTTTTACATCATCTTTTGTGGCAGGTCCCGGTTTAAAGTAATTATTTACCAAATTATACCTGCCTTTTTCGCCACCGTAAATACTATTAAATCCCCAGTTAAAAATGACATTATTTCTGAAATCGACCAGTTCATCCTCTTTATTTGGAACCGAAGATGATCCTCCAAAACGTGGATTTCTACTACTATTGCTGGCAATTAAATTATGATGAAAACTGGCATTTTGCCCACCCCAGATTCCGCCATAACCATGTGCACCTTTATGATGTACCGATCTATTTAATGCTTCTGAAATTATACACCACTGCATGGTAAAATTTCTATTCCAGTAAAATGAAGAATTTTCGTCTGTTGCCCAACTTATTGAACAATGATCTATCATAATATCTGAATTACCACGACCTCCTAAAGCATCGTCTTCTACACCATTAATATCGCCCATCCTAAATCGTATATACTGAATGATTACATTATCGGCTTTTATCTTAATTGGGTAACCTTTAAGTGTAATTCCGCCTTCCGGCGCAGTTTGCCCAGCAATCGTAAGATCACCTCGATTTATATCTAAAGTTGATTCTAAATTAATCGTTCCTGAAACCTCAAAAACGATAATTCTGGGTTCTTTTTTTTGAATTCCTTTTCTAAGACTTCCCTCTCCACTATCATTTAGGTTGGTAACCTTGTAAACAATTCCATTTCTTCCTCCTTTGGTGTATCTACCAAATCCCTCTGCCCCAGGAAACGCTAAATTTTGTCCAAAAACAGAGTTTCCACTAAAGAGAAACAACAGAAAAAGATTCAGTATAAAAAAAGGCTGGTATTTTATCGATTTTCGGTATTTCATGGTTGTTTTTTTCGGTTTATTAGTTAGGGGTTAGGCTATTTAAATATACTTCCAGATTATCGTAACCTGTACTAAGATCGTTATCGTTTGCATCAAAATTCTCAGGATCCAAATTGTTTTCAATTTCCCAATCGTCTGGCATTCCGTCTAAATCTGAATCTTTTAAAGCAGTTCCTTTATCTAGTTCTGGATAGCCACCAACATCACTTTGGGTATCAATTATTCCGTTAGTGCTTCCACGCGATCCAGAATAGGTAAAACTTTTATTTTGTACATCTGCAATTACATGTTCGTCTATATGATCCCTAAAAATGGTATTTCCAGCTTTAGCCAATACAGCTTCATAAGCCTGCTGAGCACTCTGAGTTTCTACATTGTCATTGATAGGATGTGGAGATTCAATCTTCATAGCATTCTTATCTTCTTGGGTTAAACTACCGTATTTACTATGAATTTGATTGTATACTCCAAATTCCCAATTATTCTCACTTGCCCGTGTACTTCCTTCAACAAAATTTCCGTCTATAAAAAACTTGCCCCAAATATTATAAACTTCGGTATCCTCATTAAGATTTTTATCGATGGCTACAATTCGTTCTTTCTTTAAAGTTGCAGGTCCCGGTTTATAATAATTATTTACAATATTAACATTCATTGCTTCACCACCATAAATACTATTGCCCTGCCAATTATAAATTACGTTATTTCGAACATCAACTAAATCTGTCAAAGCAAATGCAGATCCTGCATACTCTCCCAATCTTGGATTTCGGCTATCATGATGGGCTAATAAATTGTGATGAAAACTGGCATTTTTACCTCCCCAAATTCCGCCATAGCCATGCGCTCCTTTTGCGTGAGCCGAATTCCTTAAACTTTCAGCAATAAGACACCATTGTACCGTTGTATTTTCGTTGTTATAAATTGAAACGCACTCGTCTGTAGACCAGCTCATAGAACAATGATCGATAATAATATTTTTGTTGAATCGAGATCCAATAGCATCTCCTTCTACATTATTTAGGTCTCCCATTCTAAATCGTAAAAACCTGATAATTATGTTATCGGCTGCAATACTTACAGGATAACCGGCAATACTAATCCCTTCACCCGGGGCAGTTTGCCCGGCAATGGTAAGATTGGGATTTTCTATTTTTAATTCTGAATTTAAAAAAATTGTCCCACCAGTATTAAATACAATGTATCTGGCGCCAGACTGATTTATGGCATATCGCAAAGTTCCTTTTGAACCATCATCTGATAATTTAGAAACATATATAACCTTACCACCACGACCTCCAGTAGTATTTTTGCCAAAACCCTCGGCAGTAGGAAAAGCAAAAGCTTCTTCCTGAACAGGCTCGTGGCGAACTGGTGATTCCTCATCTTCCTGATTATGATTATCTGAACAGGAAAAAATAAGTGCCGTAAAAAAATATAGAATAATTTTCACAATCTTGGTTTAAAAAAATCAAAGCTGGAATTTTCCAGCTTTGATCATTATTAAAGGCTATAATTCAATTCTCCATCGTGGATCACCAGTATCAAAACGTCCTGAGAATCCTCTATCCTGAAAACTAAAATTGTTTTGCGTGGCTACGTTCATCCAAAGATCGTCCTGTGTTCCATTATAATTGGCAATTGGAAATCCTGGAATTTCACCTCCGCTAAAGAAGAAATTCGCAGTTGAATAGTTGTTTACAATATTGAAATTAGTATTCCCTAATCCCTGGCCAATTCCCTGAATTCCGTAGTTATCACTATCACTGGTATCCCAGCTATGTCCAAAAATCGAATTACTGATTGTAATCCCGTTAGTAACATTATCGTTACCATCACCACCTCTATATCTAAAGAATCGGCCGCCGGTTACAATAAAGTTCGCAAAAGAACAACCGTCTATGGTAATAGACTGTGAGTTGTTTCTAGACTGAATTCCAGTATCGATATAATTAAATGAGCTGTTCAATAAGTTGATCTCCTGCACTGAAGCAGTTGGTGTACCAGATGAAGGATCTGTATCTGTGGTAAAAATTCCGTATCCCCCAATAGTATCTACTATAGAATTGCTTATAGTAAACTCTTCTATCTGTACCGTAGTTCTTATTCTCATAATACCTCTAAAATTAGAAATATGGCATTTTTCGAATAAAACTTCTCCTACATTCACATTGCTTCGGTTTGGATTAAACACGTAATCACCCGTGTAATCTTCTCCTCTAATTTCTAAATCTATAAATCGAACATGATCTATATTCGAGTTGTCATCAATATCCCAGTTCCCTGTGGTATACAACATGGCTTGTTTTTCTCCAAAACCATAGGATGCACGAATAGTTATCGATTTATTCAGGTTTTGTTCCGGGAATTTGTAAACACTTCCTCTTGAAATTAAAACCACTCCACCATCTGGAGCAGATGCTACTGCGTTAGAAACTGCCAGAGAATCTGTAGCGCCTCTAATATCGATTACATTAGCATCATTAGAATTTATATCCATTGGTAAAGTTGTATAATTAACCCAACCCCTTAATTCATCATCGCTATAAAGCGCAATCTGATATTCGGTTTCTGGATCTAAGCCATAGACAATAGCTTCTGTAGAATCTCGTTCCTGTTGGTTTACCGGTCGTTCAGCAAAAAGAGGAGTATTTAGTGATAAATCTTCAGCTGCAAAAACCTGAATGCCCGTAACGGGAGCTCCCGCTGCCGTCCAGGTTACCCTGGCAGCCGTATCGATCACATCAAAGCGACTTGGAACATTAAGTATTGATGGAAATCTTTGGGTTCTTACATTTCCTAAGTCTGAAATTTTACTATCAAATTCAGGATCATCGGCATGGGCTGTTGCTCTAATTTGATATAAGGTATTCCAGTAAAGTTCTTCCCCTATCAAATCCTCATTGATCTCTACATAATTTGTATCTGTTTCTATTGTAAAATCGATAGTAGCAAATGTGTCACGGCTAACTTCTATTGTATAATATTCAGCACTTCGCATATTACCAAGGTTAACAATAATTACGTTACCTTCAGAATATAAATCTTCGTTTAAAACAGGTCTAAAAAGTCTTGTTCTATCAAAAACTTCTTCATCTTTTTCGCAAGCACTAAACATGATTATTCCTACCAGAATAACAAAAATGTTTAATGCATATTTATTTTTGAATCCTCGCATTATATTAAAAACCATAACCATCATTTTTTAAAGTTCCCTGACTATTTTCGATAGCAATTGTAGGTATTGGGAATATATATCTTGCTACCCCCGGGTTTGGCCCGTTGTAGTAATTTTCCCAATCATAAAGTATCCATTCCTGATATTGTGTTTCATCACTATGCAGACTTAGTAAAAACGGAACCTGACTCCATGTATCATCTGGTGGCGCCACAACTTTTCGGTTAGGATTTAAGATTTCAAAATCGCCACTTTCATCTGTTCTCCAATACATATAGATTGGCAAATTTGTGGTTCCGGCAAATGCAGCATCAGCCAGATCTTTTAACTCTTCTACCGTTTCCTGAGTTTTTTCAGCATAAATACCCCAGCGAATTAATTCATATTTTCTAATCATTTCTCCACCAAACTCCCAGGCTCTCTCATCTACAATAGCTTCAAAAAAGCTTTCTTTAGATCCTGAAATTGAACTGATATATTGATCTACTTTCTCTGGCCAGAAAGTATCTTCAAAAGCACGTTGTCTTACTCTTGCCAATGCTTCCTGTGCTGAAGCTGTTGGACCATTCAATTCATTTTCGGCTTCGGCATACATCAATAAAACATCAGAATATCTAAGCATAGGCCAGTTTATCCCTGTACCTTTTGCTGAAGAGGCTCCTGGTGGATTATCCAAAAAGTGTCGGCTCCATTTACCCTGAGAGATATTGGACGGAGAGTTCACAAATTCTTTCTCAAATTGTTGATTTATCTGATATAAACCGCAGGTTACATCCCTTCTAATATCTAAGGTATCAAAAGAAAAATAATAGGTTGGCGGGATTGCCATATAGTTATTCCCAGATCCATAATCGTGAGCTGCCGTTGGGCCTCCCATAACCGTCATCCCAATATTCCAGGCAACATCTCCACTATTTAAAGAAAATGGAACTTCAAATAATATATCACTATTAACAGGTGATATAAACTTTGCCTGATTCATAAAAACCTGTCTAAAATCTGTTGGTAAAGGTCTATCCTTAAGCTCTATCAACTTCTGAGTATAATCCTTTGCAATTTGATAGTAATCCAGATAATCTCCTTCTCTATCCATGCTTAAATCTGGTGTTAAGAAATAACCACCTCTTTGCAGGGATAATCTTGCGATCATTCCTAAAGTATACTCACGGTTTACCTGCTCGATTCCATAAGGCAGCTCGTCTGCCCATTTCATGTATGGCTCGATATCAATTAGATCCTGAATTACTCCTGAAAGTATTTCATTTCTATCTGTTTTTGGTAAATTGAAATCATCTCCAGCAACAGGCGCAGATGTTACATAAGGAATATCTCCAAAATAAAAGATAAGCATGCTGTACCAATACGCTCTTAAAGTATAAGCTTCACCTAATAATTGATAAAAATCGGCCTGCTCGTTTGGATCTGGTGATTCTAAAGAACCACTAGCCTGGATGCTTTCTATAGAAATATTAGCATCTCTAATCGCTCTATAGGCATACGTCCACACAATGTCTAAATCCCTGTTACTTGGTAAAGCATCTAGATCCCAAATTTGATAACGATCACCTTCACTCGTCCAACCAGACGAATGTTCTATATCTGTGTTTCCTGCCATATTATTAGACAATCTGGATCTAAATGCATCCTGATTGAAGTATGAATACACGGCATTTACACCATTTCTGGCATCATCTACGTTAGAATATATATATTGATTATCAAAGGTCGATCTCGATACCGGCTCCATAAAATCATCTGAGCACGAGGTCGCTAATAATCCTAAAAATATGATATGTAAAATTCTATTTTTCATAGTTATTTTTTTAGAAAGTTAAATTAAGTCCCACAGTATAAGATCTGCTTCTAGGAAAAGAAGAATAATCTACCCCGGGAGTTAAATTGTTTCCAGATGTACTTACTTCAGGATCATATCCTGAATAATTGGTCCAAATATGCAGGTTTCTACCACTTGCATAAATTCTAAATTGATTCATCCCAAGTTTAGAGATCAATTTATTAGGTAAGCTGTACCCAAGTGTTAAGTTATTTAATCTTACAAAAGAGCCATCTTCTATTGCCCAGGAATGTACTACTGCGCCTGCTATACCGTGGCTGGCATGAGACCATATATTTTTATCCTGATTTAAGGCTTCTAATTGATCTAGATCTGTAACGATTTCTCCCGGTGTACCAGTTATATCTCCACTGGCATCTATATAAGTGTAGCGATTATCGGTACTCATTGTTTGTAACATGTTACCATAAGTTACACGACGGAATTGATTAAATTGAATCTTCCCGGTGTTATAAACATCATTCCCATATTGAAAGTTGAAAAAGATAGAGGCATCAAAACCTTTCCAGCTGGCATTAAAACCTAAACCTCCCTGAAATTTTGGTAAAGTATTTCCTATCACCTGGCGATCATCTGCATTGATAACTCCATCTCCATTGAGGTCCTTTAGCTTAAGGAATCCAGGACGAATATCTGAATTTCCTACTACCGCACCAGAAGCGGGAACTCCCTCTCTTAGGATGTACTCCTCGGCTACCTCATCGTAACTTTCAAAATCATCTACAGTATAATATCCATCAGTAACATAACCATAAATATCACCAATAGTTCCTCCTAATTTTAGATAATAATCATTGATATTATTTAGATCTGTACTTGCCCAGTTCGATCTAAAAAAGCGCTCGTCTGTTCCATCTAGTTCTTCAATTTTTGCTCTATTCAAACCAAAATTAAAGGTGGTAGAAAAATTGAAGTTTTCGTTTTCTACAATATAAGCATTCAATCCAAGCTCTACACCTCTATTAGAAGTACTTCCTATGTTGTTCCATTGTTCTGAAAACCCTGTGTTGTTTGGAATTGCAGACCTTAAAAGCAGATCTTTTGTAGTATTATAATAAACATCCAAACTTCCGTTTACCTTATTTCTAAACAATCCAAAATCTAAACCTAAGTTTCTATTTATGGTAGTCTCCCAAACTAAATCTGGATTATATAAAACATCACTACTTGGCGTGTAATAAACATTATCCATATTGCCAAAACCAGGACCTCTATTTGTGGTAGCGCTAAATAAAAACTGAGTTGCAGTGGCATCTATCCTATCATTACCTGTCTCACCGTAACTAAGTCTCAGTTTTAAAGAATTAATAGCATCTGAATCTTGTAGCCAATCTTCCTGATCTATCTTCCAGGCAAGTGCTACAGCAGGAAAAACACCAAGACGGTTTTCTTTGGAAAATTTACTGGACTCATCTGCTCTAACAGTTACTGTGGCTAGATATTTACCCATAAATTGATAATCTAATCTACCAAAGAAAGACAGCCTGTTACTTTCTGTAAACTCTCTGGTATATTGATTATCTACTCTACCAAAAGCCATATTTGCAAAAAGCTCTTCAGGAGTGATAGATAGTCTAAAATCTTCAGCTCTAATAAATGATTGATCTCCTCCGCTTGAATAAACCTCGTGCCCTAAAAGCAAATCAAAACTATGATTTTCTAACTCTTTATATTTAAAGTTCAATGTATTTAACCATCGATAAGAAAAGCTCTCGCGATTGTCTTTAAAACCTAATGGTAAACTTCCTCCATTATTAAAAGATTCTCCTGTTAATGGCCCATAGAAGCGTAATTCTTCTCTATAATCTTTAGATCTTGTATAAGTAGTTTTAAAACTAAGATTATCTAAAATATTCCAGTTCACTGCAGCGTTTAAAACATAATCATTTTCTGTTCTCTTTCTCCAGTCTTGTTTGGACAATTCAACCGGACTTATAAGGCTTAATAAAAACTGCTGAAAATCATTATCAGACCCTAATTGATTTAGATCGATATCTAATTCATCTGCCAATCCATTTACCGGTCTTGTTTGTACTGCTTCCTTAATCCCAATCTGTGCATTTCGGGATGTTCCTGCTCCATCAATTTCGGTATCCGTAATACGTGCTGATACATCTAAATCTAATTTATCTTCAACTAATTGCTGATTTAATTTAAAGTTGATCGCAGTTCTTTCGTATCCTGAGCCTAAAAGTAATCCCTCATCGTTATTATTACTAACGCTTAGACGTACCTTTGTTTGCTGAGTTCCTCCACTTACCGTTAAATTATGAAATTGAGTAACTTTAGCATCTCCAAATAATTCATCCTGCCAATCTGTACCATTCATCGATCGATATAAATCGATATCATCATATACTCCAAAATAACGCTCGTAATTTCTAACATCTGCCTCAGATCTTAATTTAGCATATTCATAATTAGCGAAAACGTATTCGTAAGGAGATAAAACTTCATACTTTCTATCCTTAGGTAGGAAATTCCACTGAAAAAAGTTATTATAATCTATAGAAACCCTACCAACAACAGGACTTTTGGTAGTCACAACCACAACTCCGTTTGCTGCCTGAGCACCATAAATTGCAGTAGCTGCCGCATCTTTTAATACGTTAATCGTTTCTATATCATTAGGTGGAATATCGTTTATCCCGCCAACTATAAAACCATCTACAACGTATAAAGGAGAGTTATCCTGGGTAATAGATCCACCGCCACGAACTCTAATATTAATTGCAGCTCCTGGTTCACCATCTGCAGTTTGGACATTCACCCCGGGAAGCCTACCAGCTAAAGCTTCTGCAGCACTGGAAACCGGAATCTTAGCAAATTCTTTGCTCGTCATGGTAGCTACAGATCCCGTCATATCTTCCTTTTTTACATTTCCGTATCCGTAATCTACAATAACCACTTCACCTAATTGATTTAGGTCTTCTTCAAGACTAACATCCAGATTAGTCGCACCATTTAAAGCTTTTTCCAGGTTTTTAAAACCTACGTAAGAAAACATCAGTATGGCATCTGTACTTGAAACTGTAATACTAAAATTACCATCAAAATCTGTTACCGCACCATTTTGCGTACCTTTTTCTAAAACGGTTACTCCCATAAGGGGATCACCTGTTTTAGTATCTTTTACTGTACCTGTTATTTCCTGAGAATAACCAGTAAAAGCAAATAGAACAAAAATCACAAAACTTAAAATTGCGTTCTTATTAAGCTTAAATTTTGCGATTTTAAAATAGGAATTTTTCATCTTATGGTAGTTATATTTCATAAGTAAATTCGTTTTGCAATCGATTACACATTAGTTTAAAAATTTTTCTGATTTCCTTTTTAATCGAAAACTATATCGTTTTCGTAATAAATATTAAAGAATAGTTAATTTGACCACAAGTTTACATAATAGATAGTTAATTATCAAATAATAACACGATATTTTATCAAATTATTTTAAATGTATATTTAACACTAATAATTCAATAAAAAGAATAACCGATTTAGCATTACCAGGGTATAAACTTGATCCAATTATTCTCTTCAATTTTAATTAAAAGAAAAGACTAAAATTATCCCTATGTAGTAAAATTTTAGTCTCTTAAGTTTCTATCTATATTATTTAATCTATTTTAATAATTTACAGGAATATCTTCTCCCTTAATCTTAAAGCGATCTTTTAAAAATTCATTTGATTTCCTTCCAATTTCGGGTAATTTTCCTCCAACGTAGATACTAAACCAGCCTGGTTCTATCACCAATTTATCTTTAGCATTTATTAAAGCTAATTGGCTTGGTTTTATACTTAAATTCACTTGTTTAGTTTCTCCCTTTTTTAGATGAATCCGTTTAAAAGCTGCCAACTGAACTATTGGTCTTGGCGTACTTGCTTTTTCATCTTTAAAATATAACTGAACCACCTCGTCACCATCATAATCTCCCGTATTTGTGACATTCACAGAGAAAGTTAATTCATCATTAATATCAATATTCGTTATTTTAAGGCCTGAATATTTAAAACTGGTATAGCTTAAACCATGCCCAAAAGTGTATAAAGGATCGCCACCAAAATATCTGTAAGTCCTTCCCTCCATATCATAATCTTCAAAATCTGGTAATTGATCTGTAGATTTATAATAGGTTACTGGCAATCTACCTGCCGGATTATAATCGCCAAATAGAACATCAGCAATTGCATTACCTCCTTGCTCCCCGGGATATCCTGCAGTTAGGATTCCGTCTACATTTTCGTTAGCATAATTAATCGATAATGCACTACCGTTAATTAAAACCAGAACTACGGGTTTACCTGTTGCCACAACAGCCTTCATTAAATCCACCTGATTTTTTGGCAAATCTAAGCTTGTACGATCTCCGCGAGAAAAACCTTCAACCTCAACGCTCATTTCTTCACCTTCAAGACGTTCATTTAAACCTAAAGCTAAAACCACAATATCAGATTGCTCGGCTATTTTAACGGCATTGTCTTTAGAACTGCTGTTTGGCCTGCTCCATTTCATACTTGCTTCAGCATTTCCGTATAAATTGCTATATTTTACTGTGATAGGATACTTTTTTCCAGCTTCAAGTTTCATCTCTTTTGGATTCAAAGAAGGATGATGTTTATGTTTTCCGCCTCCAATTGTGTCGCCTATTTTAAAATCTAAATAAGGTTTACCCCAATCGCTAAAATAATAAGTTCCGCTTACAGGAACTTTTATAAAACCTTCCCATTTAACGCTATAATTTTGCAAAGCTAAACGAGGATCGGGCGGATTGATATCCCAAATAAAATCGATATTATCATCGATTCTTGAAAACAATGCTTCTCCTTCCCAATCTTTATTATCGTAATAAAAGGCATCTAAACCCTGCTTTCCTTCGCTATTTTCAAAATAGATGGAAGGTATCGTAGACATACTGGGGATTTCACTGGCAATTGGTGTGCCTTCTTCATAAAGAATCTCCACTTCAGGAGATAATTTATTTTTTATCCCCTGTAAAATGGTCACCGCATTTTTAGGTGTTCCATTATAATTTCCCCACAAGGATTGAACATTATCGGCATTAGGACCAATAACAGCCACTCGATTGATATCTTTTGAAATTGGTAATATTTGATTATCATTTTTTAATAAAACCACACTTTCCCTTGCCGCTTTTCTGGCAAGTGCCTGGTGAGTTGAATTATTTACCTGAGCATAAGGAATCTGTGCGTAAGGCACTTCGGCATTGTTATCAAACATTCCTAATTTAAAGCGTGCCATGAATAATCTTCTTAATGCGATATCGATTTTTTCTTCGGAAATTTCACCTTCTTTTACGGCCTGCTTCAAAGCTTTATAGGTATCTCCGCAATTTAGATCGGTTCCTTTTTCTAATGCTAATGCTGAAGCTGTAGCTGCATTTTTACTGGTCTTATGATCTTCCCAAATATCATTTATCGCCCCGCAATCTGAAACTACATAACCATCAAACTCCCAATAATCTCGTAAAACTTCAAATAGATAAGTATTAGAACTGGCCGGCTCTCCCCAAATTCGGTTATACGCTGTCATTACCGATTGAACATTCCCTTCTTTCACCAAAGTTCTAAATGCCGGCAAATAGGTTTCCCATAAATCACGCTGACTAGGATTTGCATCAAACACATGCCTGGAAACTTCAGGACCGCTATGCACGGCATAATGCTTTGCCGTCGCTACAACTTTAAAATATTTGTCATTATCCCCTTGTAGCCCTTTTACATAATTCATCCCCAACTGACCAGTAAGATAAGGATCTTCGCCATAAGTTTCGTGACCTCTTCCCCATCTTGGATCTCTAAAAATATTAATATTTGGAGACCACATGGTTAATCCCTGGTAAATATCATGCTGATCTCTTCGCTGATATTCGTGGTATTTTGCCCTTGCTTCATCAGAGATAGTAGTGGCGACGTCATAAACCAAATCTTTATTCCAGGAGGCAGCAATACTTATCGATTGCGGAAAAACCGTGGCGTATCCAGCGCGTGCCACTCCGTGTAAACTTTCATTCCACCAGTTGTACTTAGGGATTCCCAATCGTTCTATTGCAGGGGCATCGTTCATTAATTGATCGATCTTTTCGTCTGTACTTAATCGTCCTATTAAATCTTCCACCCGATCTTCAGTAGATAAATTTGAATCCTGAAAAGGGTATTGTGCAAAAATCAGCGATGGTACAAACAGCAAAATGTAGGTTACTTTTCTAAGCATCTTAATTTATTTTTATGATCTGAGATTCCTGAAGGCCTTCCTGTAAGTCGAAGCTTTTGCCAGCTTCATTAAAATTAAGTTCAATTTTAGCTGTTTTTGATCCTGAAATTTGAATAGGTTTTTCAAAATCAGATTGAAAAAATAACTCGCTAAAATCAACATTTTTAGCATTATGTATTTTAATTGGAATTTCTTCAGTAATCAGTTTAACAGAGGTAAAAGTTATCCCGTCTGCATTGATAATTCGCATTCCTTTTTTAGCCTGAATTTTAGAATTTTCAAGCTTTATATTTTCCAGGTTCATTTCAGGAAGTCCCATAAAATATCCTGCAGATTCAGCTTCAATAACCTGAATATTATCCATATAAATATTCTTAAAAGCTGGTGTTTCTATAGAAACTTCAGGATAATCATCCTCGTCCTCTTTAATATTGGTAAGATCTGAGAGATCTGGAGCCTTTCCGCCGTAATATAAATTAAAACGTATGGCATCTGTCGTAATTCCCGTCATGTTGATATTAGAAATATAAATATCCTCGACTACACCGCCACGGCCACGAGTACTTTTAAAACGTAAACCGGTATCGGTTCCTATAAAATTACAATCTGAAATATGTACATTTTTAACACCACCAGACATTTCACTACCAATCACAAAGCCGCCATGCCCGTGATAAACCGTATTATTTTTTATGATCACATTTTGTGTAGGAATACCGCGATCACGACCATCTTTATCTTTCCCAGATTTTACACAAATCGCATCGTCACCAACATCGAAGGTGTTATTATAAACCAACACATTTTTACAGGATTCGATATCCAAACCATCTCCATTTTGCGCATACCAGGGATTCCTAATATTAAGGTTTCTGATAATAATATTTTCGCTCATTAAAGGATGAATATTCCATGCCGGCGAATTTTGAAATGTAGGCCCATCCAACAAAATATTTTTGCAGTTTACAAGACTTACCATTACAGGGCGTAAAAAGGCTTTTACTTCTTTAAGTTCCTCTAAAGAAAAGCTGCTTAAATCTGACTCGCTTCCTTTTAATGCTGATTTTGAAGGATACCAAACCGATTTATTTTCAGATAAAACTCCGCCTGAATTTATCAAATCCTGCCACTGATGATCGGTCATTTTTGCTTTCTTAACCGGTCGCCAAGCCTGGCCATTTCCGTCGATTACACCACTACCGGTAATGGCTATATTTTCAGCATTATTGGCATATATTGGCGAGGTAGATCGTGCTGAATTTAAACCTTCATAACTGGTTTCGATTAAAGGATAATCGTCAAAATCTTTACTGAATAACAAAACGGCTCCGGCTTCAAGATGAAGATTGATTCCGCTTTTTAACTCAATTGGACCTGTTAACCAAATTCCTCTTGGTACAATGATTTTACCGCCACCAACTTCTGTAGCTTTGGCAATGGCTTTTTTAAATGCTGAAGTGTTTTTAAAAATTCCGTCTCCTAAACCTCCAAAATCGGTTATTAGAAAATCCTGATTTTTAATATTAGGAGTGTCCCAATGCTTCATGGGAAAATTAACTCCTTCATAAATTTCTTCTTCAACCTGTTTATCGATCTGGGCGAATGCAAAAGATAAATTCAGTAAAAAAATAGAAATAATACCTAAGACTTTATTTCTCATATTATTCTTTATAAGGTTTTTTAAGCTGTTTTCCCATCAATGGAATCCAACCTCTAAAAATGTTTTGATACGTATACTTTTCAACCTGTCTTTTAGCTAATT
The DNA here is from genome assembly GCF_002094855.1 of Zunongwangia atlantica 22II14-10F7. Lineage (GTDB taxonomy): Bacteria > Bacteroidota > Bacteroidia > Flavobacteriales > Flavobacteriaceae > Zunongwangia > Zunongwangia atlantica. The sequence goes on along the minus strand of NZ_ARYN01000001.1, from coordinate 319,764 downwards.
GATGCGACCAATCTACCCGAGTTTCCGGCGACGCTCCTGGGCCACTACTATTAAATTCGGCATAAAAAGTGGTTTTTTCTTTATGCGGAAACATATCATCTCCCGGCCAGGCATGCCATCCTTCTTCAGTAATATGATCTTGCATTTGGGTATCTATAAAAACTGTTTTCGCGTAAGAACGCCAGGGACGTCCCAGAAAAACTTTCTTTACATCATCACTGGCAGTTAGTTTGCAATCATAAAAAACATATCCAAAATCCTGGTTTCTGGGTGTAGCAGCAGCCGTGATGTAAGAATCTGCCAGACTTTTAATCTCACAGGAATTAAAAATCACCGTGGCCTGTCCAAAAATAAAGTCGGTCGTACCTTCGATATAACAATCCTGAAAATATTCTCGCGCTCCTTCTGTTGCGGTGTACAAAGTATCCTGGCAACCCAAAATATTACAATTTTGAGCTACAAAACGATCGCCTTCTATATGCAAAGCAACCGCCTGCCCCTGGTTACAGGAAGAGTTCTTAATACTTAGATTTTTAAAATGAACATCGGCTCCTCTCACCAATACGGTATACGATGAAAATGTTCCGAATTCTTCGCCTGTTTTGGGATTCATTTTACTAGCATAATCATCATTAAGTATCATCGTTTTTTCCCTGCTTTCTCCTTCTAAAGTGAGTTTAGATATATGCGCCGGAATCACCAATTTCTCCTTATAAACTCCGTTGCTTATTTTGATAAGTACTTCGCCCGGACCAAAAACTCGAACTGAATTTACTGCTTCCTGAATGCTTTTAAAATCACCAGTTCCATCCTTAGCGACTGTTATTTTTCGGTAAGGTTCTGCATACTTATCTTTCAGAGTTTTATCTAAAAAATCTAAGGTGTACTTAAGAGTTTCTTCAAACCAGGGATGCAACAACCAAAATGAATGGGGAGAATTTGGGATTGTATGAATCTCATTATAAATTCCATATTTATCTAAAAGGGCTACAAAACTATCTCGCCCGGCATGAAATCTTGGCTGCGCACTATTAATAAAAATAGTTGGCGGACTTGTAGTATCTACATATTCCAAGGGTGAAGCTTCTCTCCAAAGTGCGGGATCATCCTTAAAAGTTTCTCCCAACCAGGCATCTAATAAAGCTCCTTTTTCAGCTTCGGGATGTGCTAAAGAGGCAACTCCGTCTATATTTACGATCGCCTGCACTTTAGTTGAAAAATTTTTGTTTTCTTCTTTATAAACTTCAGAATCTGGTGTTACTCCTAACTGCATTGCCAAATGCGCTCCGGCAGATGCACCCAAAGTGGCTAGTTTTTCAGTATTCAGGTTAAATTCGGCTGCGTGTTCTCTCATCCATCGAATGGCATCTTTTAAATCTAGAATTGCTGCGGGATATTTAGCCTCCTCTCCCAATCGATAAGATGCCGTAACCGCAACATATCCCGCTTCTGCCAGATGTTGTGCCATTACAGCCTGATTTTCTTTTATTCCTGAAAACCACCCTCCGCCATGAATAAGCAAAACTCCCGGATATTTTTCACCAGTAGAATTTTTAGGGTAAAAAACGTCTAATTTTAATGCTGAAGTTGAAGTCTCTTTGTAAACAACTTCCCTTTTAGACTGAATATTTTCTGAAGACAACTCCTGAATAGGCGTTACAAACGGATGATATTTTTTTAAATGATCGTAGGTAGTTTCAATCGAATAAGGCTTTAAATTCAGTTTTTCCTTTTGAGCTTTTACTGAAGTAAACCCTATTAAAAAGAAAATAAAAGTCAGTACATAATTTTTCATTGAAGCTATTTTTCTGAAGTTGACCTATCGGATAAATCTTTTAAACCCTTAAAAACCAATTGCGCAACAGCTTTAGCTCCTTGCGGCTGAAAGTGTGTATTATCATTTTGCCCCTCGGGATAGGCTTCATATTTACCAGCCGGTAAATTCATAAAGTAATTTTCAGAAACATATTCTTCTCCTTTTTCTGAAAAAAAGTCCATAGACATTTTATTCAGATCGATTAATGGAACGTCCATTTCCTGGGCTATATCTTTTGGAGCCTGGTCATAGTCTCCATGAACATTTTCCAGATGACCATCTTTCCAGGGATAATTTCTCGCAACCGGAGTTAAAATGATTGGCAGCGCATCTTTTTGTAGCGTTTGACTCACAAACAATCTTAAAAATTCTTTGTAACCTTCTATATTCACATAACGATCTGGATGACTTTCAGAGCCATCATTATGCCCAAATTGCATAATAACGATATCGTTTTCTTTTAGATCTTTATATACTGCTCGCCACCTTCCTTCCTGAAAAAAGGTTCTGGTAGAACGACCTCCTCTGGCGCGATCGTCTACGATTACAGAATCTGCTTTAATAATTCCGCTTAGTTTGGTTAAGCTATCCTGAATAAAGAATTGCTGAAAAACCTGCCCCCATCCCATAACAGGATATCTTGTTTTCATATAATCTCTATCATCGTAGTCTCCGCTATAATCGGCCATCGTAGAATCTCCTATCAAATAAATTGTTAGCGGTGATTCATACTCAGATTGTTCTTTATCACCTGTCTTTTCTTCCTTTGATCCACACGACACAAGGCAAAGACAGCATAAAAAAACAAGTATGATTTTATCGAATTTCATCATTATAATTTATTTAGTGATTCTAAAATATTCTACATCTGCATAACCTCCTCGCTTAGCATCGGCCGGACTAACACTAAATAAGCCAAGCTTTGCTCCAATCCATTTTCCTACCCTTGCTTTAAAAGGCTCGCCTATCTCTTTAAAACGCCTTCCGTTTTCACTAAAACTAAACTGGCACATCGCATCTGGAGTCGTAACTTCTACTTTTACATACACCGTATTAGATTTCAGTTTTACTTCCTCTAAAACTTTTTCTTCTTTCCCCTGGTCGGCATTAATAGCTTCAGTTCGTTGCAGATAAAATTCTCCATCTTTTTCAACGATTGTAAGCGTAGCATAATCTCTTCCCATTACGATAAACCCGGCTTTCCGTGGCTTATCGGCATCTTCAGGAATTAAAGTAATTTTTGAGCTTGCTGTAAATGATGGCGCCGGAAATTTCTGCAATAATAAATTAGGCACATCCCAAAGGTTTTTTGCTTCTTCAGGTTGTGAAATACTAAACAATCTTAAGTAATCATTACCCGGTAATTTAGCATGCCATAGCACATTTGGATTGGCATTCCACTGCCATTGAATTCCAAGGCTATCGCCAGTAAACTCATCTGTTTCTTTTGGTGTTACCACGAGATAATTTTGGCCAACATCTGGTTTTTTATGAGTCATTACCGGTTCTCCTATGCCGTTACCATCATGATCTTCTCCCATCACCGGCCAGTCGTTTTTCCAATCCATAGGTTGTAAATGAACAATTCTTCCATACGCATCTACATCCTGAAAATGATAAAACCAATCCTGACCTTTTGGAGTTTCTACCCAAGCGCCCTGATGTGGACCATTTACTGAAGTACTTCCCTGCTCTAAAACAATTTTTTCTTCATAAGGGCCGTAAATATTTTTAGAGCGTAGAATAAGCTGCCATCCTGTTGAAACACCACCGGCAGGTGCAAAAATGTAATAATAGCCGTTTCTTTTATAGAATTTGGATCCTTCTACTGTTGGATGATCGTCGTGACCATCAAAAACATGTCTTCCGTCGTCCAAAACTTTTGTCCCATCCGAACTCATTTTGTGTACGGTAAGTATACTTTTTACACCAGCACGGCTACCTGCCCAGGCATGAACTAGATAAGCTTTCCCGTCTTCGTCCCATAACGGACAAGGATCTATAGCTCCTTTTGCTTCCATCACTAAAACAGGATCTGACCATTCTCCGGCCGGGTCGTCTGTTTTCACCATATAAATTCCAAAATCTGGATCTCCCCAATAGATGTAGAATTCGTTATTGTGATAGCGAAAAGCCGGTGCCCATACGCCATTGCCGTGCTGTGGAGTATTAAAATGTTCTACCGGAACCTGCTTTGGGAGTGCATAATTGATAAGCTCCCAGTTCACCATATCTTTTGAATGTAAAATTGGCAAACCTGGTGCGGCATTAAAGCTAGAGGAAGTCATATAATAATCATCACCAGCCCTGGTAACATCTGGATCTGAATAATCTGAATGTATTATTGGATTTCTATAGGTTCCGTCTCCCTGATCTGCTACCCAAACTTCAGATTTATAATTGTCTGAATCCTGTGCTTTTGCAAAACCAGTTAATAGTAGTAAAGCTATAAATGTAATTTTTCGCATTGCTTTATTTATTTAATTCTAAACTTGCCATTATAAATGGGCCTGTTCCTTTAGGATCGTTGGCCCTAACTTCTTCGTTAATATAATATTCAAAAGAACCATCACGATCACCTCCTAAACCGGCTACAGCACAGCATTTTTTAAGATTTACCATTCCGCTTGGTTCTACTTCAACTAGATGGTCTAAAAGCCCCTGAAAACCTTTTTCAGCTATTGTTCTATATTTTGTAGGTAAATATCCCTGATTAACACCTTTGGCCATTACATAAACAAACATAGACGATCCAGTTGCTTCAAGGTAATTTCCTTCTAAATCACCTTTATCTAAAACCTGATACCACAAACCTGTATCTTTATCCTGAACTTTAGCTACAGCATCTACAAATTGATTTAAGTAAGATATTAAATCTTTCCTACCCGAATGATCTTCAGGTAAATAATCGAGTACATCTACCAATGCCATCCCGTACCATCCCATCGCTCTAGACCAGAAATTGGCAGAGGTCCCGGTATTGGGATCTGCCCAATCCTGTTGCTTTTTCTCGTCCCAACCATGATAAAGCAAACCTGTCTTTTCATCTAATGTGTGCTTTTGAATAAGCGCAAATTGTTTTACAATCTCGTTATAAGCTTTTTCGGCCTCTTCTCCTTCACTAAACATTTTTGTATAATGAGCATAGAAAGGCTGTGCCATATAAAGACCGTCTAACCACATTTGATGTTCATAAACTTTTTTATGCCAAAAGCCACCATCTGAAGTTCTGGGTTGGCCGGTAATTTGCATTCTTAAAGTTTGTAATGCTTTTAAAAATCGTTCCTCTTTAGTTTGAGAATAGAGATAAAGTAAAGCATCGCCTGGTTTAAGAACATCTAATTTGTAATCTTGCTGCGTGTAGGTTTTTATTTCTCCATTTTCATTTACCATTTTATCTCCAAACTCGTAGATATAATCGTAATACGCCTGCTTATTTGTCTCTTCATAAACTCGCTGTGTAGCAGTAAGAATCAAACCATTGGTATAATTCCATTTTGGTTTTTCCCTAAAATCTAAAAGTGTAGGATCTGGGAAACGTGCTATTTCTGAAAGTAACATACGTTCAGACCATTTCAGGGAATCTGAAATTTTCATTTCAGACTCCGTTGAAACAGCTCCTGTTTTCTTTTCTTCCTTGTTTTTACAACCAACTGCCATAACAGCCAGAATAATAATGAACAGGAAGCTTCTGTATTTTTGAAATTCGATAGTTTTCAAACTAATTTTTCTTTACTAATTGCTGAATTAATTTACATATTGTACCCTTCGTTCTGGGTAAATTCATCTTTATTAGTTACCGCATCCAGTTGTGATTGTGGTATAGGTCTTAGCCTATGATATGGCTGAATATTTGAGGCTGCATCTGGATTCCATTGTTGCACTCGTTCTACCAATTGCCCGGTACGCTTTAAATCGAACCATCTTAATTGTTCTCCAGCAAACTCTCTGGCTCTTTCATCTAAGATCATATCGATATCTAACTGATCGGCGGTAATTTCCATCGCTGTTTCAGAACCATCAATAGCTGCCCTTCTTCGCACTTCGTTAAAATATTCTACCGCTTCAGCAGGATTAGTTTCCATTTCAGCTTCAGCAACAATTAAATACATTTCAGCAAGACGAATTACAAAGGCATCTCTTTTTCCTTGTTGTTGAGAAATCGTTTCTCTAGATGGGTCCAAAAACTTTTTAAGAGACATAAAACGATCTCTAACAATTGGTTGATCATTATCTCCGTAAGTACGACTTCTATCGATAATTGTATATAGACTTTCATCTTTTACAGATTGCGGAACCACATACTTGGTAGCATAAATTGCTGTATCCCCAATTTGCATCCCCTCTGGTGCGTTAGCTTCATTATTACAATACCATACCGTTTGGAATGTTGCATCATATCTTGCATCTATAGATTCATCAAAAAGATCTAAGAGATGAGCAGTAGGCATAAATCTGGCAAATGGTCTACCATAATCTATGGTTCGCATCATGCCAGGTAGTTGATCGTAGGTCATTAAAAAGAAAAGATGTGCCTGATTACCTCCACCTCGAATAGTAATATCGCCTTCGGGACTATCTAATTCTTCATTAAAAACAAGATTTGCCGTAAAGTTTACATTAAAAACAACTTCTGAATTTTGTACATTATTGATATCCCATAAATCAGCATAATTATCTTCCAGCTGAAAATTATAGTTTTCAATAACATTTTTAGCATAACTGGCTGCTTCCTGATATTGACCTCTGGTTAAAAGCATTCTGGCCATAAAACCTTCAGCAGCTGGTTTAATTGCTCTTCCGCTCTGGGAAGAAGTTTCTGGTAGGTTATTAATTGCAAATTCTAGATCTGTAAAAATCTGATTATAAAAATCTTCTTCTGAAGTACGATTGGCAGTTTCCTGAATATTCTCTACTTCTTCCAGAGATAAATGAACTCCGCCCCAGGTCTCTACAATATGCCATAAGTAGAAGGCTCTTAAGAATCTTGCTTCTGCCTCTCTTACTACCTTAAGTTCTTCACTTAAAGGAGATTCTGGAATACGGCCTATAGCAGCATTACAGGTATTTAGAGCCGAGTAAAGTCGCGTCCAATGAAATTCTATTGGTTGGTTTGCTCCATTCAGTTCTGCATTATATAAGGCTACCGGCGGATTTTCCATCCCGTTACCACGAGTAAAAATATCGGTTCCGGTTTCGGTTAAGGCAATACCATCTTCTTTCCCATACCAAAACCGCATAGGGGTATAGCAGGAATTCACCAGTGCCTCTATTCCTTCTAAAGTGCCGTAATAAGCGTCTGCTGTTAGTCCAGATTTGTTATCTTCTTCCAGGAAATCCTCACAAGAAGAAAACGTGCCTAAAATGACCAATATCGCTATAAATAAATATGTTCCTTTTTTCATTTTTTTCAATTTTATAATTCTAAGTTTAATCCAAACACCATCTGCCTTGTCATTGGGAAGCTAAGATTACCTCCTCTTTCAGGATCGTAAGGATCCATACCACTAAACACAAAATAATTTTTGGCCGTAGCATAGAATCTTAGTTTACTAACTTTTAAATTTTCTAAAACACTATCTGGCAAGTTATAACCAAGAGTGATATCTCTAATTTTCCAAAAAGAACCATCTACATACTGAAGCGTAGAATAATACTGCGTACTTGCCCTACTAGTTCCGGCATCAGGTCTTGGATAGGCATTGGTTGGATTTTCTGGAGTCCAATAATCTACTAATGGACCGTTTTCAAGTCCGTCTATTTTATAAGATCCTGCGGCTTCACTGGTAATGGTTTGTCCCTGTCTTGCATATACAAATACATTAAGATCTATCCCTTTAAAAGAGATTCTATTATTAAAACCAAGTGTATAATCTGGCACTGTACTACCAATAATCGTACGATCATCTGGTGTAATTACGCCATCACCATTCTGGTCTCTAACCCGAATATCTCCTGGTTCCTGGCCATATTGTGCAGCAAGATCCTCTTCTCCCAATTGCCAGATTCCTATTTTTTCATAATTATAAAATGAATTGATAGGTTGTCCTACAAACCATGAGTTTGCTAAATCTCTATCACCTTCAGGCAATTCAACGATTTCTTCATTATTAGTAGTAAACGTAATATCTGAAGTCCAGCTAATTCCATTGTTTTCTTCAACTAAATTTCTGGTAGACAACACCAATTCTAGTCCGCGGTTTCTAGTTTTCCCTATATTATCCCAGGCAATAGAAAATCCTGAAGTTGTAGGAAGTGCTCTTTGCATCAAAAGGTCTGAAGTATTTTGCTCGTACATATCTAATGTACCAGTAAGCCTGTTATTGAAAAAGCCAAAATCGATACCAAAATTTGTAGTGGCAGTTGTTTCCCAGGTAAGATCTGAAGCTGCAATTAAAGATGGATAATAACCAAATGCCGGTTGCTCGTCATTACCAGCATCAAAGGCATAGGTGCTTCTTGAAAGTCCTCCTAAAGTTTGATAAGGAGTTACTGCACTATTCCCAGAAATACCATAACTGGCACGAAGTTTTAAATTAGAGATCCAATTGGTATTCTCCATAAACTTTTCCTTACTCATCACCCATCCAAGTGCTGCAGATGGGAAATACCCCCATTTTTTTCCTGGTGCAAGCACTGAAGATCCATCTGTTCTTAGTAACAGAGTTACAAGAAAACGTTCGTCAAACTTATAATTTAACCTTCCGAAGAAAGAAGCTAATTGTCGCTCTTCTAAACTACTATCATTTTGAATTTGTGTTTGCAATGCACCAAGATTATTAAAAAGCATTGTTGGAGAAGCTAAATCGCGTCCTTCTGCCAGATAATCTTCCTGCGTGGTTTTCCAAACACTAGATCCCAGTAAAGTTTGAAATTCATGTTTCTCTGATAAAGAAAAACTGTAATTCATAAAATTTTCGAAAGTAGTACGGTTAAAGAATCCATTTTCTGCGCGGGCTAATGATAATCCATCTGCCCCCACTTCTAAAGTATTGGATGCAGAAAATAAACCTCTTCTATAATTAGTACGATCTATTCCTAGTCTTGAGGTAAATGTGAAGTTTTCAAAGGGTTTCCAATCTAAACTTACATTCCCAAAAAATCTATTATTCTCCTCGTTATTCACATAATTTCCAGGCTGCTCGTCTACAAGTGGATTTAGTGTTGAACTATCTCCTACCGGAAAAACAAGCAAATTACCTTCAGCATCGTAAGGAGCTCCAAGCGGACTCATTTTATTGGCCTGGTTTAAAGGATCTCTTCTAATATTTCTTTCCTTTATAGAATACTGAATATTAGTCCCTACAGATAGGTTGTCTAAAATTTCATGATTTACTCGCAAACGCCCGCTGTAACGGTCTAGATTATCATTTCTAAGTAATCCTTCTTCACGAAAATATTCCATAGAAAAATAATAGGCTGTTTTCTCTGAACCTCCAGAAACACTTACCTGATGATTTTGAATACTACCTGTACCCAAAATCTCATCTGCCCATTCAGTATAAATTCCGTTTTGAAAATTTTCCAGTTGTGTTGGATTAAAGATATTAACATCATCTTCTACACCATTCCACTCTCCAACGGTACGCCTGGCTTCTCTTCTTAAAGCTACCCACTCTGGCCCCGTCATTATATTTGCATAACCACCAAGATCCTGTATTGCATAATAACTATTTACAGAAACCCTGCTTTTACCCATTTTACCACTTTTAGTGGTAATAAGAATAACACCATTAGCACCTAAAGTCCCATATATTGCAGTTGCTGAAGCATCTTTAAGTACTTCTACAGAAGCGATATCATTTGGGTTAACGTCTAATGTATTTCCGTAAATGATACCATCTACAACTACTAAAGGCCCATTAGAAGCATTTAGCGATCTATTTCCTCTAATATTAAAACTTAAGCTGGCACCAGCCTGTCCGCTAGATTTGGTTAAATCTAAACCAGGTACTTTACCCTGCAAACTTTCTAAAGCATTGGTTGTTGGTATAGCGGTAATCTCTTCCTGATCTAAAGTAGAAACTGCGCCGGTTAAATCTGATTTTTTAACCTGGCCATACCCTACTACCACAACATCTTCAAGTGATTGAACATCTTCTTCTAAAACGAAATCATAATTATCCCTTCCCGATAAATCAATCGTTTTCGTTTGAAATCCAATATAACTTAAAGTAAGAATTGCATTTGATGGAACTACTATTTCAAAATTACCATCAAAGTCTGATACTGTTGCATAATCTGTATCTTCAACAAAAATGTTTACCCCTCCAAGAGGCATCCCATCTTTTGCTGCTGCTACACTTCCAGAAATAGTAATCAAATCCTGAGACCAGACTAAACTGGACGTCATAAACATGATTAGCTGAAAAAATCTTTTAAAAGATTTAAGTTTTGTTTCCTCCATAATTCTCATTTTAAATGATGCAATCGATTACATTTTTAACCTTAAACATAGTTTAGTTTGATTCAGTTTTAAGAACTCATTTTTAATTTTAGTTTATAGAGATTGTCCCCTATATAGCTGGGAAATCATAAGTTTCTTACTTCATCCTACTACACAATAAGCAATAGGATTTCACGATATCGATTTCGTTAATTTTTTATTTGTTTGGTTATCTTTTAAATAATCCAGACAAATAATTGGGGAAAATTAATCTCAAAAAAGACTAATGGTTTATTAGACTACAAGTATAATTTATAAATATCGAATTATCAAACAAAAGCTTTAATAATTATTAAATAATTCATTTATAGAGCATATTTTAACATTTGCTTATTTTTAGCAGTTCACACTAAAACCGTGATCCTTTTAAGCAAAGGCATTTCATAAACTTCAAAATAAAACATTTCAAAAAATTCGTTGATCATTTTCTAAGAGAACCAATTATTTTAATGACAGTTCACACCAAAAATTCGATAAAAAATAAGTAACTTAATATCTGAATTACCACTATTGGCACAAGCGGAATTCAGCATAAAAAGTTTACTCTAAAAGCCCCTGAAAATGGAAAAAAGAGTGGGAATATTATATTCTACTGTAGATGGCCATACGCTTAAAATTTGCAAAAGAATCGCCCGCCATATTGAAAATGCAGGTTTTAAGACCGAATTATTTGATCTTGCCAATTTTGACAACTCGATCTCTAATTATTCTAATTTTATTATTGGTGCCAGTATCAGGTATGGAAAGCATAATAAAAATGTAGTTGAATTTATCGAAAATCACCAAACAGAATTGGAACAGACTAATTCGGCTTTCTTTTCGGTTAATTTAGTGGCCAGAAAACCAGAGAAAAGTCGATTTGACACCAATCCTTATGTAATTAAATTTTTTAATAGTATCGATTGGCAGCCAAAATTAATCGATGTCTTTGCCGGGCGTTTAGATTATCAATCTTATTCATTTATAGACCGAATTCTAATCAAAATGATTATGAAAATGACGCATGGCCCAACAAAAACCGAAAAACCAATAGAATTTACAGATTGGCAACGCGTGGAAGATTTCTCACAAAAAATTATTCAGTCTTAAAAAAAGTGCTCTAAAACCTCCAATATTAGTACTACTGATTTTTGAACTTTTTAGATCCTTTTTTCCGTAGAAAGAAAACCTATTCTAAAACTTAAAATGCTTACCTCTGGCAATTAAATATTCTAAAACCAGATCTGGCCTATCGGTTTGGATCACGTTAATTCCTTTATCGATAAAATAATTTAAGGTATCTGGATTCTTTTCAGCCTCTACATCTAATTTTCCCAAAGCATTGGCAAAAACAGGTTTTCTATAATATTCCTGAACATTTTTAATGAAAACAGGATCACGATCCTTCTCAGATTTCCCTAAATGAACAATCTCTGGATCTACCTTAAGCATTGCTCTTTTTACTGCTCTTCTATTTGCGCTAACTTTTGTCATTCGCATTGCTGAAGGCAGGTATTTCTCTAGCTTTTTTAATACTGAATGCTTCCCATGATAAAAGAAAACCGAATTTAACGCCTGTTGCTCTTCTATAACCTGTGCCACATTTTTTAAATACCTGGTTTTTAATTTTAGATCTATATCAAGTAAAATCTTATTTTTACTTAGCTCTAAAACTTCGGCAAGGCTTGGCACATAAAACTCGGTTTCCCTGCCATTTTTATCCAGTAGCCTAAATTCGCAAATTTCAGCATAATTCATTTTTTTCACTTTCCCAGATCCGGTTGTAGTTCGGTCTATTTCTTCATCGTGCATAAGAACAGGAATACCATCTCTGGTAATTTGCACGTCTATTTCTACAATATCGATATGATGATCGATGGCGTCCTGGATAGCAGCAATAGAATTTTCTGGATAATTAATGTGCATCCCGCGATGCGATGCAACTAATATAACTGCCGGTGATGGATCTAAAAGATGCTGTTTGGCATAATCGAAAGAATTAAAGGATTGTGCCTTGCAACATTCGAATATTAAAAGAAATACGATTAAAATTTTATATCTCATAATTCAACTAAATCTCTCCGCAATTTTTAGTAACCGAAAAGTATTTTTTTAAGCTATTCCAAATTATGATTCTGGTCATTTATTGACTCACTTTTTTTCTTTTTCTTGAATTTTTAAAAAAAGTGAGAAGGAAACTACGCCTTCCCACTTTTAATGCACTAAACTGTTAAAAATATGAAGAAAAGTCTTTTGTTGATGCAAAAATATGTGGGATTAAGGCTTTAAAAGTTATACGAAAGTTACCAAATGTTAAATCAATATTAGGTTTGCTTTTTCTGCGGAAATTAAAAAACATCCTAAACCTAAGAACACTAAAAATTTGATTTAAAATCTTACAATTTCAGCTTGTAAACAGATTTTATACTTCTTCAAAAAAAATTAGTATCCGTACTACAATAAAGTGTATAAATACACATTAACCTTACAAAGTTTTATCAAAAAAAATTGAAAAATGAATAACAAAACCTTTAACCTGGAAATCTTAGAGCCCATAGACTTCGAAAATCCATTTGTGATCGAAAGTCTTATAAAAGATAGAATGCTAAGTCATCTAGATGGCGAATATCACATTCAATCTGTAGACCTTTCATTAAATAGGCGTGATAATTATGTGCTAATCGTGGTGGTTAATCTTTTGGATTAATACATGAATAAAAAAGGCCTGTTTTTAAAAAACAGGCCTCTCTAATCAACAATATAAGCAACTAAACTAGCTTATTTCTTTGTAGCTTTTTGTAAATCTTCAAATTTTACTTCTTGCTGCGGGGTAAATTGATCTGAATTCATATACTGAATCAAACTATTCTTTAACTGCTGTGCTGCAGGCCTTTCTTTTAGATTTTTTTGAAGATCTATCGAAGAAAACAGTAGTTTCCCGTCTCCTACTTTTACTTCAAATAAATTCCCCATACTGTGATTGGTTACAAAATTATCGATCACTCGCACAATTGGTTTCACTAAAATATCATCTAATATTATCGATTTAGACTGTTTACATAGATCCCACCATTGCCATTGGGTATATTCTTGGGTTGGAAAATTTTCTAGTGCCTTGTGTTCAGTATCGATTAAAAGTCCCATGGTACCTGGCTGATCTGGAAAATGCACCGGACTCCAAAATACCGGCACAAACCTACCTTCTACTCCGTTTAAATCGTCTAAAGCAGGGTTTAGCAATACTTTTTTGCCTTGTTTTAAAAGTTGATCTGCTTCAACAAAAGAAGCTGTTACATAAACATCGCTTTCTGGTTTTGTAATCTCTTCAGGATAAACCCAAACCGGCCAGCTGTTTTCAAAGTCGGTTCCCGCTACTTTTATTTTAAGTTCCCACTCTTCAGCCTTCCTAACATTTACTGCTACTTGAAGATTACCTAAAGCAGTATTATTCCCTATAGATAGATTTACATTTTCAAGCTTTTCTTCAGCAACAACTTCACCTTTATTATTGGTTAGACTCGCAACTAATTCTTGACCCTTCAGCTCTTTGTAAAAATTAGCCACTTCCAGTTCAGCTTTAAATTGTTCTCCACTTTTATAGATAGCTTTTTCAAATCGAGCCAGGGGAATCAAAGGACTATTAAATTTGCTGAATTCTTCTGCACTAATAGCTCCTTTGGATTCCCAAAATGCATTTAAAAGTCCAACCAATGCTGTCCCCTGCCCCGGGAAATCTTGCAATTGCAATAACTGAAAACCATCAAAAGAAGGTGTTTTAAGAGCTCTTTCAATTTCTTCTTTATAAAGCATCGCTGCCAGTTTACCAGAAGCTTTGGTAAAATCTGGAGCCAGCGACAATAAACCTTTCTTTTCCAGATCTTCTTTAACGGCTATAAAGTTTGATGGCTTTAAAACTCCGGTATAATCCTCGATCTCGTTAACATCTGGATACACCGAGTATTGCCCAATTTCGTGAGAAATTAGAGGTACGTTAATATGTTCGCTATTCGCGGTATAATCGGTTTTAAAATTAGGGCTGTATTCATTAAAAACACCTTGTCCTCTTATCCATCCTTTATCGGTCCACTGCGTTACAAAAAATTCATCTTCTTTTTCTGGACGAGTTCCTACAGGTTGCTGAAATGAAAAACTCGTAGTTGCATACAAATGTCTAGTGTCTTTCTCTTTTAATTCTGAAACCAGATTATTTAGCAAATCAAAGTTTCCTTCTAACTCGTTCCCCATAGACATAAATAGAAACGAAGGATGATGCCCATAATCTGCAATGATCTTATCGGCTTCGCTTTCTAAAAATTGCCAAGTTTTTTCGTCTTCCCCAACTTTTAAACTCCAGTGTGGTAATTCTATCTGAAGGTACATTCCAATCTCATCGGCTGCAGCAAAAGCAGCTTCAGGAGGACACCAGGAATGAAATCTAAAATGATTTAAACCGTAAGCCTTAGCTTTTTGATAAAGATCTAACCACTCTTGTTTTTGCATTGGCGGACGGCCGGTTAAAGGGAAAATCACACATTCTAAATTTCCACGTAAAAAGATTCGGTGATCATTTAGCGTAAGTTCTCCGCCATCATGACTTAAGCTACGATATCCAAAAGTCTTGGTGATCTTTTCTTCTTCAGTACCTACCTGAACCGTATAAAGCTGCGGATTAAATTCGTCCCACTCTTCTAAAATTCCTTTTACAGAAAACTGAAATTGAATTTTATTTTCTTCTTCGGAATAATCTGAAATAGATTCTGAAATAACTGAAGCTCCCTCGCTATCTAAAACTTCTACTGAAATTGGCTTAGAAATAATGCTATCTGTAGTAACTTCAATATTCAAATTACCAGTTTTAGTATCAGGATAAACCTCAACATTTTTAAAAATCTTTTGGCTAACAGGCGTAATAGAAATATCTCCTAAAATACCATTCCATTTAATTTGAGTATGATTGGTATAAGCGTGAGCCATTTCCTGATTTACTTTTACCGGATAACGATCGCCAATCACATTTACATCTGGGTAGAAATCTGAATTATCAATTAAAATACTAATCGTATTCTCGCCAGCTTTTAGGTTTGAAGGCTCATATTGGTGATTCCCGATCAAACTCTCTTTAGAGCCTACTTCTTCTCCGTTCACAAAAACAGTAGATTTCCATAAAACTCTTTCCAAATTAAGCGACAAAGATTTCCCTTCCCATTTCTTCGGTATTTCAATTTGCTTTTGATACCAGGCTTTCCCAATATACTGTCGTTTACGTGTTAAGCTAGATAGCACATAATTATTGAGCGCAGGCGTAAGAGTATCTTTTGTACCGATCCCGGCTTCATCTAAAGTTCCGGGCAATTGTACTTTTTGGTTCTCATTTTCCCAGGCCATTTGCCAATTTTCCTTGGCGCCAGTATCTAGAGAATCTAATCGAAGACTCCATTCTCCAGAAAGGTCGATTTTGTTAGATTCTGCTTCCTTTTCTGAAACGCAGGATATTTGCAAAACACAAACAGCAACCAAAAAAATAGTGGCGATTTTTGTATAATATGACATTTGGTTAGTTCATTTAAGAACTAATAAAAACGGAAAACTAGAACTATAAACTTAGCCTAATTATACCTTATTTCGATACTTTATTACCCAATCATTCTATTTAAACTGTTCATCCTACAATTCAATTTTCTCATAAGACAACTCGTCCTAGACTTTAAACCATTCATCGACACTAAAAAATAGCCTGTCGATTTAGGAAAGGTAAAAGCCTAAAGCTGATCTATTTTCGTGATATAAATCAGCCAGATCATGAAGCAAAAATTACTTTTTCTTTGTCTTTTAGTTTCTTTTTTCGGAACAGCACAGGATTACAACTTCTTGGGTACTTATGATGATCAAGGTGTTCCAAACTATTTAGTTGGTCGCGACAATATAAGTGCAGCAACCATGCAAATGATTTCTGATGCATTACCCGAAGGTTATCCGGTACCAGATTATAATCCGCATTACATTACAGCAGGTTATGACACCGATCTTATATTGGATAAAGATGCTGCTGTATGGGTAACTTTTGTAAAAGAAGGTGCTGGTTATAAAAATGTTCTAGGCTTTTATACTTACGATATTAATGCGCCAAAACAACCAAAACCAGAACCAAAGGATATCACCATTATCTTCCCTAATGTTTCTGGAGCGGGATCTGGTGGCGGATTATATGCCGGAGATAAAGTTAAAATTGGAGATTTTAAGGCAGGAACCGGTATTGGCTGGGTGCTTTTAGCTAATGGTTGGAAAGGTTATGTAACCGGTGGTCACTGGCAGGTATTTTCTAATCCTGATTATAACCCAGAAGCCGATCCAGAATTAAGAAAGCATAATGTTTTACTGGCCGATCCAGAGAACGAACGAGTAATCCTTGGTTTCGAAGACATTCGTCGTGATTATGCCAGCTGTGATCAGGATTTTAATGACGCTTTATTCTACGTAACGGCTAATCCTTACGATGCGATAAGAACCGCTAATTACGTAGATATTAAATCGGCTACAGATGTAAGTTCTGCAAACCTTGGAGGGTTAGAAAGTAATGGAGATTTAGCTTCTCTAATCGCTAAAAGAAATTTTAGCAGAATTAAAGAAAATAACTTTAAAGATCATAAACGTACACAATCAAAATATAAAGCTCAGGGCCCATTTATGAAAAACTCCCAGGTTAAACTGGAATCCCTACTACCAGAAACCGGGATGTTTGGCTCTGAGCAATCATATGAGTCTAGCCCAGAAGATCTTTTAGCGATCACTAATGCGAAAGAGATCTTCTCGGTAGACTATTATCAGGGTGATATGCGTGTTGCTGCAGCTTTGGCTACATTAACAGATAACGGAATTTACGATCACTCTAAAGTAATTTGCGATCGATTAAACAGCTCTAGTTTAGAAGATATTAGAACAATTAAATTAGCAGGTCACGAAATTATCATGATCAAAATTCTAAGAGCTAGTGGTCAATTAGAATATGCACTTAATTTTTCTGTTCAACTTAATGGCTCTGGTGGAAACAAATTGTACAGCTTCTGGAATATTGGGGATTATCCAAAAGGAAATTACGCAAACTTCCAGATTTGGGGCGGCTCTATGGGGCAGGTAAGCACTTTAGCTAAACATGTGATCGATACCTTTAAAGCTACAAATGGATTAAGTTTTAATATTGAAGAAAGTGAGATCCCGAGTGTTTTTGTAAAGAAAGGAGTTTATAAAAACGGACAATTACATTTACGCATCAAAAATAATTCGGGTGCAACGGCGGTAAATTTCCAGGGAAATATTCGTTCAACTGAAGTGGCTTCTGAAACTGATTTCAATAAAAACATCGCTTTAGCTGCTGAATATGAAGAAGAAGTGTTGATAAATGCCGGAAGTTTATTTGATGTAGGCTTAGAAATTCAGGGGAATAATTCACCAAAAGCAGATGCACTTTATTTAGCCGATGGCCCCTGGGGAATCGATTATTCTGAAGCTGAAACCAAAATTAATTCCTTCAGTATTACAGAGGCGAAATTGCATAATTTCAGCAACAATTCTTATCAGATAGAAAGAAACGTAAATGTAAATGGTGAAATCTACGGAATTTTAAATGTTTTCAGAAATGTTCTGGCCGGAGATCAACAGTTTTATACTGATGGATTTGAAGCCTTAGAATTTACTTCTAAAAGCAATCTTCCTATTGAAGTGATCCTGGTTACCGATGGTTTAACAGATTGGAATAAAAGATATCGCTACGCTATAGAAACCAATGAAGATGGAAAAATCTACAACTTAAGATTATCAGATTTCAGCAATGATTCTGAGAGTTTTAAAGGCGAGCCATTAAAAGGAATAGTATTTTCTGTACAAGGGAATTATAGCGCATTTCAGCAATTTAATGTAAACATCGAAAATGTTCAGTTTACCAATTTTAGGGAAATTCCTTCACAGGAAAATCCAATTGCGGTAGTGGATACTCCTGTAAAAAAAGCCTATAATTACCCAAATCCTTTTAGAAATAATACAAGTTTGGTGCTACCAAAATCAGGAAAAAATGTAAAAGTGATGATCTTTGATATGGGCGGCAAAATGGTGCATAACAAGGAGTATGAACTGGAAAACGGAAAAATAGAAGTCCCAATTCAATTAAAAAGTGTGCCTCCGGGAATCTATAACAGCATAATTATCGTAGATAATAAAGATAAATCCCAAATAGGATTAGTCGTAAACTAATGGTTGGTTAGTTGGTTAGGTTAGTTATGAGTGAAAATGCCGGGAGTGGTTACCCGGCATTTTCTTTTTTATTGGCACCGCCAAAGAGTATAATACCCCGAGGCTTCTCTCGAAATTAAAAATCTATTTCAAAAAAAATCTTGTGGGCTTACACCGAGATAATTTACTAAATTCGTTTTTCAATCATAACAATATGACACTCGAACAACTAAAATATCCCATTGGCATCTTTATAAATCCTGCGGAAATTACTCCGCAACAGCTTAAAACCTGGACTAAGGACATTGCTGAATTACCCGCCAAAATATCGAATCTTACTAAAGATCTTTCTGAAGAAGAATTATCCTGGCAATATCGCCCTGAAGGCTGGACAATAAAACAGGTGATTCATCATCTGGCCGATAGTCACATGAACAGTATCATCAGGTTTAAAATCGCTTTAACCGAAGAAGATCCTGCCATTAGAGGTTATGACGAAACTGCCTGGGCACAATTAGATGATTATTCGTGTGATATCAACCAAAGTTTGATATTGCTAGAAGGTTTACATCATCGTTGGATAAAATTGATCGAGAATTTTAGCGAAAATGAACTGCAAAAGACTTTTTATCATCCAGAAAGAAAGCAAAAGTTCACTTTAAAAACCGCTATCGGGATGTATGCCTGGCATTCTAATCATCACCTGGCGCATATCGAACAGGCGATTAAATTTCAGGGGAAATTTGAGTAATAGTGAAGATTTTTTGAAGCAAATTTTAGGCTTTGCCGTTAACTTTCTTTTTCTTAATTTAATTCCTTCAAAGTCTAAAATTTAAGAATGTCTTCTACATCTCACTTCCCAAAAGGGCTAATGTTGATTGTAATATTATTCATTTACAATTCTAATGGATATGCTCAACAAGCGCTGGTTTTAGATTCGCTAAGTCTAGAACCTATTCCCTACGCTAATCTGAATTTTGGCAATAATCAAGGAAGTGTAAGTAATGAAGACGGAATTATCTTTACCCCAAAAGATTATGAGGAGTACATTCTTTCTCATTTGGGTTATCAAACCAAAAAACTATCCTCGAAAGATCTTAAAGACACCTTATATTTAAAAGCTTTAGCGTATAATTTGGATGAAGTTGTTTTGCACAATTTTAATGCAAGAGATACCATTTTAAAAGCTTTTGAAAATATCCCAAAAAACTTTTTATCACAAGCATACAACCAGGAAGGAATATTTAGATATAGTTTAAAAAAGGATGGTAAAGGAGTAGAAATGATCGAAACCGACTTTCTTTCTTATAAAGCTTCTATAAAAGAAGAAAACAAAACCAAAATCTCTGAAGTAAAAAAGACAGAAAAATATTTGCTTGACTTAAATACCGGTGTTGCTGAAATCCTAAATCTAATGGATCTCTCACAGTCAAACGCTCCATTGATTGAAAAATTAAAAATCTTCAATTTTAGCTATGCAGGCCGAATTAAAAATTTAAACGAAAGTATTTATAAGGTCGAACTTTCTGATGACCAGGGTTTAGTCTCAGGACATATTTTTCTAAGCGAAAACAATCTTGCCTTAAAAGAAATTAAAGTTGAATATTTAAGAAACAAGATACCAGAATTAACTCGTGAGGAACCAAATTATACGACACGAGTTGCTTCGTTTATCAAATTCAACACCGATAATAGTAACAGACAATTTCTGTCGTACGCTGAAATAATTAATGATAAAAAAATACTTTTTGGAAATGATTCTATTTTTGATTTTCAGATAAGTAGTAAAATCGCTTTCAATAAATTAATTCAAGGAAAAAAAGTCAAAAAATTTAGAAGCAACTATAATTCGAAAAAGGCCTTCAATAAAACCGTGGCTAAATTCAAACAAAAGCAGCAATGGACCAATAGTGAAATGCTTCCCATGACTATTGAAGAATTAAATATTTTAAAAGATATTTATGCTAATTAATTCTATTTCGATTTTCTAAACCACATTGTCTTTACTCGATTTTCGATATTTTAGGGCTTCTTTTTATTTGCTTATTTCTGAACTTACCTCGTTTCAAAAACCGGCTTATTTAAAAAGATCCACTTTAATCTAAATCCAAATTCAGTAAAAGTAAAACCAGCTGCAGTGGCAGAAGCTATGTTACTTCGGGTTCCGTAAAAATTCGCTAAACAACGCTCTGAAAATTTATAACCAAACCTACCCTGGATACGATAAGTAGATTGCTTGGGATCGTCTTCGATAAACTGGTAACCGGTTGCTGCAGTTAATCCGTAAAACAGACTTTTGGCTTCCACAGCATTTTCATCCATCAAAAAGTCGACAAAAATCTCTACCGCATTAAATCGTGACGGACTAAAATAGATCGTTGGCACCTGATTCTTAAAACTTAAGAATTGATAATTTAGACCTCCTTTTAAAACCGGCTTCGAAAGAAAATTGTAATACAACGAGGTGAACAGCAAATTCCTGCTATTTTCATCACTCTGCGAACTGTAATAATACTGTGTAAACCAACCCAAATTAAAATTGGTGCCCATATTATAGTTCATGTAATAATTGTTCACTACGATTTCACGATCCAAAAGATCGGCATTGAAATTCTGCACTTCGCGGTTATAACCAACTTCCAGATCCTGCAATTTATATGGCTTGATCTTGAAAAAAGCCTGCGCTAAGAATTGATTATAATTATTACTGAAAGAGTTAGCCGAATTTATTCCTCCTAAAACATGAAAACTAGCTTTTGGATGAAACTTATAGCTTCCACCTAAACTAAAATTATTTGAAGTTGCTTCGTTTTCTGTAATGCTATTTCGGGTTTTTCGGTAATTATAATTGGCATTAAAACTCAGTTTTGTGCTAACTGGAAATTCAATATTGGTATTTGTAGCATAAGTTTTGTTATCTCCATTATCGAAAGTATAATTTATTTTCTCTTCTACAGTCGGTGTAAAACTTCGATCTAACTTCCCTAAGAAATTGGTCGCATCTTTTTGATTAGGAAACACCATTAAAGTTTGATAAGCGGCATCGTAAGCATTTTCGGTTTCACCATCTGCAAAATAAGCATTGGCAATTCCCAAATTTCCATCGAAAGAAGCGGTGTCTTTTTCTAATATCTGCTGATAATCGGCTATACTTTCTTTAAAATCACTTCTATACATTCCTAAAGTTGCACGCAGTGACAAGACCCAGTTTTCTTCGCCGTATTCTTTTATTAATTCTGAAATGTAAGCTTCAGCATTTTTAAAATCTTTATTCCAAACCAATGTTTGAGCATATCGTTCTCTTGAAGCCTGTATCGATGTGGAATCTCCCAGAACCTCAGCTTTTTCAATAGCTTTTTCAGCAAGCGTCTGGGCTTCTTTTTCATTTTCAGCAATATGCGCAGCAAGTGACATTCCGTTTAAAGCTACAATACTGTCTTTAGCGTTTTTGGCTAATTCCAGATATACATTTTTAGCTTCATCGGTTTCCTTAGTGATTAAGTAAATATTTGCTTTATTCAGCAAGGTTTCCCTATCACCAGAAAAATCTTCTAAATTTTCATTCAGCAAAGCGATCGCAGGCTCGTATTCCTGATTCTGCATTTTTTGATACGCAAATCCTAAACGAATATATTTTTTAGAAACCATCGCATTAGGATTGCCGGGAGAAGTTTCTAATGCTCTATTCACATAGATCAAAGCATTGTCATATTCTTTTAAATTAGAAAGTGTGTTGGCAAAGCCCAAAAGTGCTGCAAAGTTTTCTGGATACTTTTGTACAAGATCACTGTAGTAATCTTTAGCCTTATTAAAATGACTTCCCCATAAAAGTGATTCGGCATAATTTAGTTCTATTTCCAGGTCACCGGGATAGTCTTTCAGCAAATCGGTAAATATCGAAGTTGCCTTTTGCGGTTCACCGTTTAAGCCCACTGCCCTACCGTAACACAAATTTGCAGTTTTGTTATCTGGATATTCATTAAGAATACCTTCAAAAAAAGTTTCAGCTTTCGCAAAATCACCTTGCTCTAGATAGCCAAAACCTTCCTGCATATCTTGCGCAGTTACTAATTGAATGCCTAGAAACAGAAAAAATAATAGGTTAAGTTTTTTCATGGGTACTTGGTTAATTTTTGTAGTTGCAAGTTAAGCCTGTTTTGGTCTTCATTCATCTACATAAAACTTCCGCTCAACGAAATAGAATCCCTTTTCACTGAAATCTACTGGATATTTGTGCCGATAACTAATCTAAAACCGAACTAAAATGATTTTATCACAACTAAAGGTAAGAAAAATAACGCCGGAACAGTTTTTTATGCTGAGCGCAATGGGTGTTAATTTAGGAAACTACCTCTACAACCTGTTGTTAGGTAGAATTTTAGGACCAGAGCAATTTGCTAACGCTGCGATCCTAATTACTTTTTTACTGGTTTTGTCGTTTATCGCTATGACATTTCAGTTAAGCGTTGCTAAGTTTACCGCAGGTTACGAGACTGAAAAACAACTTCATTTCCTTAATTACGTAAAAAAAGCCAGTCTTATCATTGGAGTCGTGGCTTCGCTTGCTGTTGTTCTATTTGCAGGACAACTTCAAAATATTTTTAATACAGATAGTAAGTGGATGTTCGTGATTTTTGGTGTTGGGATCCCGCTTTACTTTTTAATGAGCGTTAATCGTGGTTTTTACCAGGGAAGCAAAAGTTTCTATAAACTTTCTGCAACCTATCAAACCGAAATGTTTAGCAGATTAGTGATCACATTGCTCTTGGTAACGCTTTTGGCTAATGGATCTTCGGTTTTAATTGCTTCAGGAATTTTGATCTCTTTTGTATTTGGATTGATTCCGTTTAAAAATAGCGGCAATTTTTTCGCAAAAGTGACCTTAGAACAATCAGATCGTAAAAGTCTTGTAAATTTTATCGCTATCACCGCTTTTTACGAGCTTACACAAATCATTATCAACAACAGCGACATATTACTGGTAAAGCATTATTTCGATTCTTACGAGGCCGGATTATATGCCTCGCTGGCTTTGATTGGCCGTTTGGTTTACTTTGTAGCCTGGATGTTCGTAATGATCTTATTGCCAACCGTTGTACAAAAAAAGAAAAATGGCGAAAATACCTTACCTGTGCTTTTTAAGTATGTTGGTTTTGTAAGTCTTTTAGCGATAAGTATAATTACGGTGACCTATTTTGTACCCGAGTTAATTATAGATATCATGTTTGGTGATGCTTATACCAGTATCGCACCTTTACTTTGGAAATATGCTTTAGCTACCTCTTTATTCGCAATCTCTAATGTTTTTGTGTATTACTTTTTATCGATCGATAAATACATGCCGGTAGCCTTGTCTGGGATCTTTGGTTTGGGACAGGTAGGACTAATTGTTTTCTTTCATAATAGTTTAGAACAGGTGGTGTTAGTACAGATCATTATTATGGTGGTGTTGCTTTTAATTCAACTTGCTTATTTCTTTTACCAACACAAAAAGAAAGCTCACCTACAGTAAATTACCGTTTATCGAAGAAGAAAAAATTAAGACAGGTTTATATAGATATTTGAATCATAATTAAAAAAATAAGATTTTCTAAAATAACTAACTCCTTCTAAAAGAGGATTTTTAAAACCAAATTTACCATGAAACTAGCAATCGTAACAGCGTTCCCTCCTAGCAAAGTAACTTTAACGGAGTATGGATATCATTTGGTAAAGCATTTTGCTTTAAAGGATGAAGTAGATGAGATCGTATTAATTACAGATCATACAGAAGAAGAAAAGCAAATTGACTTTGATGCTAATTGCAAGATCACGGTTAAAGACTGCTGGAAGTTTAACAGTTACGCCAATATTGTAAATATTTACAAGGCAATTTCAGCAGAAAAACCAGACGCTATTTTATTCAATCTGCAGTTCATGAAATTTGGAGATAAGAAAGCTGCTGCAGCCTTAGGATTAATGCTTCCTATGATCTTCAAGATAAAAAGAATCCCAACGATCGTTTTATTGCATAACATTCTGGAAACTGTAGATCTTGAAAAAGCAGGATTTACTCAGAATAAATTGATGCAAAAAATGTACAATTTTATAGGTTCTACACTTACAAGATTAGTATTACAAGCAGATCTTGTAGCCGTAACCATTAGTAAATACGAATACATTTTAAAATCGAAATACAGAAAAAAGAACGTAATGTTGATTCCGCATGGTGCTTTTGAAACACCGCCAGAGCCAACTTACGATCTACCAGCAGGTCCAAAAAAGATCATGACTTTTGGCAAATTTGGAACTTATAAAAAAGTAGAGATCTTAATTGAAGCGATCGAGAAATTAAGAAAAACCTCTAAGCAGGAAATGGAAATTGTAATAGCAGGAACCGATAGTCCTAATACGCCTGGTTATATCGAAAGCATGAAAAAGAAGTATAAGGATGTTCCTAATCTTACATTTACCGGTTATGTTGAAGAAAAAGATGTACCGGTGATCTTCGGAGAAAGTGCGGTAGTTGTATTCCCCTACACCTCAACTACCGGAAGCTCCGGGGTTTTACACCAGGCAGGAAGTTACGGGAAAGCAGTAGTGCTTCCAGATCTTGGTGACTTAGGGATTTTGGTAAGAGAAGAAGGCTATCGTGGCCAGTTCTTCACACCTTCAAATGTAGATTCTTTAGCAAAGTCTATCGATGCGATCATATCTAACGATGGATATCGCGTAGAGCTTGGTAAAAAGAATTACAAAGCTTCATGTTCTTTACCAATGGAAAAAATTGCCGATATGTACTTAGAGCAATTCCATAGAATTATGAACAAAAATTTTAAAAACGGAATGAGCGTAGTTCAATAGATTCGTGTTAGTGAGTTATATACTTAAAAGCAGGCTTAGGTTCTCCATTCTGGTCTAAAAACCCGAAGAATCTTTGCCTGCTTTTTCTCCATGGTAATCTACCTACCACCTGCGAAGTAACTTCCTCGAAATCATACAATGTCCAGGACATAAATGCAAGATCCGCTTTTTTAAAGAAGTCTTGCATTTTTTTATGGTAACCGGCCTGTGCTTCTTCATCTGTTCCAAAAGGATTCCATAAACCGTGATAAGAACTCATTCCAAATTCCTGCATCACCAGAGGTTTATTCGGAATTTCTTTTTCAAGATTACTGAAATCTGAAGCTAATTTTTCTAGATCTTTATAAAAATGAAAAGACACAAAATCTATTTTATCCTGAAGATTTACCGCAGCTTCTGGCGACGACCATCCAATCGTAATTAGATGATTTGGATCGTATTTTTTAATCTCATCTGCAACGTGAGATAACCATTGTAACACCAAATCCTTACCGCGACTTTCAAAATCCAGATCGGGTTCATTTTTTAGATCCCAGGCTAAAATTGCCGGATGATCTTTAAAAGCTGAAACGATCTCATCTGCATGCCGGTGGGTGAGCGTCCAATCTAAAACCGAATAATCTCCATAAAAATCGAACAAAGTGACCACTACTTTTAATTGATTTTCTTCGGCCAAGTCTAAAACCGTTCTTAGTTTCTCTAATTTCTGCGGAAGAACTTCAGCTTTTCCGAAATCTTCATATTGAATAAAAATCCGAATACTGTTTAATCCAGCATTTCTGATAATTTTAAAATCTTTAGCGATCGTATCTTTACTGAAGTTTTCTCCAAACATATCCCAGGGCGAATCCTTTGGATAATAATTAATTCCCTTAATCTGAAATTCGCTATTTTCAACAATTATTTTTTTGCCTTTAACTTCAGCAATCTTATTGGCCACAACCGAATCTTCTTGTGCTTTAGCCGATTGTTTTACCATATGCCGAATTCTCCAAAACCCATCTTCCAAAAGCATCATTACGCGGTAAGAAGAGGTGTCCTGATGCGTTAAAAGCTTTTTATCCTGCTTGTAAATTTCCTGATATTCGATCACCTCATCATCAGTAATCACCACCAACTGCCCATCTGCACTATAAAACTCTAATTTGGGATGATGATTTAAGGTGGTTGCCTCTAAATGAATATCATTTTCTTTATTAAATGCAATGGTTTTAAAAAGATTTACGCGAGAACTATCGGTATAATAATCTTCGATTCCGTAAGGATTATTGGTTTTATAAGCCACGTGTTTTACATACCAGGCGTTCAAATAATCCTGCTGAATTTCACCTAAAGTCTGCTGCTCCATTGGCCGGCCGGGATTTTCTAAACTTCCCCATTCGATATCTGGCAAATAAACATCTTTGCTCAACACCTCGGTATGTAACATTCCTGTGCGCTCGGCTCCTGTATTTAACCACGCCAAAACCGAACTTAATCCAAAAAGCACCAACGCATTTAGCGCCACAAAAGTGACGATCAACCCGGCACGATAAATATTTTTATTCATCTTATTCTTCATAACTCAGTTCTTCTGTGGTTTTGCTCTTTCCCAGGGCTTCAATTTTAAAACTATAGCTGTTTTCAGGATAAAAACTTTTGGTTAATCGAAAAGTCACGAAACCATCGTTCGAGGTTTCCTGCTTTACTTCAACTAGTTTATTTTGATGAAAAATATGCAATTTCACTACAGCACCATCGGGAATTAGCTGTTGCATAAAACTTTGCAGCGGCCCTATTTTGATGGTTCGGTTTCCGTTAGAAAATTCCACTTCAAAATCTTTTAAAGCTTGTGTAAAACTAATTTCAATTTCGTTACTTTCAGCCAAACCGGTCACGTAGCCTTTAATTTTCCAGGTATCGGGATGATCTGGATGAATTATTTTTGCCGTCGCCACTCCTTCGATCGAACTTCCTCTGGTGGTAAGCATTGTTCCAGCTTCATTTTCGATATAAAACGAGACCAAAGTCCCATCGCTAATCGTATTTCCCCATTCATCTTTTATTTCTGAAGTGGTAAATTCTGCAATCTGATTTCCATCGGCAAAATCGTGATTTCTGAATGAGGAGATCTGAAAATCTGTAGCGTTCGACGGAAAAACATTGGTAGTTAATTCGATCGAATTTACGCCCAAAATCGTCGAAGAAACATTGATATTTCCTGTTTTTCGATAGGCTGTAATGTTTCTCCAAGCCATGAGTTTATCAGTAAATATTTCTACGGAATCAATCTCCTCGTAAAACTGTTTATGCAGCATCACACTTGTGCTATCGGGCAAAGGATTATCCATCGCGTCCATTGGCACTACCACAAGCATCGAATAATCACGATCGCCCGCCTGAATACTTCGTGGCCCAAAATAACTTTCGATCACCGTTTTAGAAGCAACTTTTGGCAGAATCTCGAAACTTCCGGTTTGTAATTGTTCTTCGTCTTTGAGCAAAATCCAATTGACTTCCCCGCTTTTAGCACTTAGAAAATCAGGAATTAAAAAAGAAGCCTTATTTTCTGCAATCTTAGGTTTTAGAATCGTTTGCGAATAAGAATGATGAAGATAAAGTTTACAGCTTTTATCGATATTGTTGAATTTCAACTGAATTTTTTCGCCGGCTGTATATCGATCTTTGGCATTTACAAGCTCGATTTTTTCAGCATCAACTTCAGTATAAAAATATCCAAAAGAAGAGCCTAAAACGACCAAACTCAGCAATATGATGAATCTAATTTTTAGTCTCATTATTTTGGATTTCCAACGTAATTATTCAGTTCTAATTTAATGAAATTATAGCCTTTTCCTTCCAAAGCCTGCATTTGCTGTTTTGGATGATCTTCTTTACGATCTGGAATCACTTTTATGGCGATCTCTTTATTGGGCAAACCATTCACAAAAATATTCTCCATCGAAGAATTGATGATTTCTACTTCTTCAAGATTGGGCAAATCATAATCAAAATATTGTTTCCGCTGCACCCGTACGCCTTCTCGCATAAAATCCTGATTCACCCAAACAAGCTGTTTATTTTCATCATAATACGAAAAAATAAGCTCGGGAATGGTCACTTCCTGGATTCCGTAGTTAAAAAGTGTCCCAGAGATCTGGTCTTCAGCATAATTTACATCGGCCAGTGCTACATACTTATAAAGATCTGTATTGGCTACATTTCCCGCACATTGCAAATTAAATTTGGTAGGCGGTTCTGGCAATTCTACCGGAGTAAATTCATCTGGATTAAACGTCTCCGGAATTTTATCGTTTTTCCCCAACCAGGCGATCCCTTCAAAATCGACTCTAAAACTGCTAATTTCCTTCGGAAGCAATTTATGGCTCATCACATATTTTGCACTATAGCCGGCAAGTTCTTTGTTCTCCTGGTTGTATAAGGTTCCTTTGATCACCACATCGGCAGGCACATTATCGACATTCTGAATTTCGCCAATAATCGCATAACGATCGCCTTTTTTTACCAATTTTGCTGAAAGCACTTCTAAAACCGGCTGTTTTAAAACATCCTGATGATAGGTTTGCTGTGTGGTAATTCGCCGACGACCATGATTATAAAACTGCGTTAGATTATCTGAAAAAAGCTGATCTGGCGGAATATCCAGATCGTAAGTACTCGGTTTTATAAACCACTTTCCTCCTATTTTAATGACATCGTGCTCGTAGGTTTTGTCGATCTTTTCGAGCGGAGTGATCCACTCGGTATGCGCTAAGATCTTAGCCCTGTTCTTTGATTCGCTTAGCACTTCCAGCCCGATCGAATCCATTTTGGCGTAAGAACTTAAAATCCCGTCGGTCACTGAAACTTCAAGCATATATTGTGCGATCGTCACATCACTTTTTGGATCTAGATAAGAATGTGCTCTTTCAAACTCTTTAAAATCGAGCGCATCGTAATACGATCGCACTACGTTTTCAGCACTTATTTGTGTCGCATTTTTAATGTAAAAAAGGTAAATTCCGTAGAAAATGACGCCGCATAAAATTACCGCCCAAATATGACTAATCTTGATCAGCTTCCAGCTGAAACCGTCGTAATTAGTTTTAAATCTTAAAAAATCGGGTTTCTCGGGGATTTTGATCTTTAGCGTTTGAAACCAGATCAACTGAATATTAATAAAGAATGCAATCAAAACAGTGAGCACCGGAATCACGCCCCACATTATTTTAAGAAAAACAGGCACATCTTCTTTGGGTAAAATCTTACTAAGTGGCGGGACATTTAGTTTTTCCCAAACCATGATCCCATTTTCTAACTGCTGAAGCCGCTGCCACCCCGAAAAATATAAAATAGGATCGTAAAACTTATCGTTTGAAAATATGTATTTTAGGTTATATTTTTCTGGAACGGTTAAGAATTGCTGCAAAGAACCAATCCCTTCTACCCCACGGAATTTTGAATTTTCCAATCGCTCTACTGCCCTGGTGGTGAGTTCTGGTAAACGCCGGGCGCTATGATAATTTCCATCGACGGTTAGCGCATTGGTTTGCGCTGAAAGCCACGCCATCTGGTCGCCAAACCCTAAAGTCAAGAATCGCCAGTGATCATGCTGATCCTGATTTAGAAAATTGGTAATGGGCAAGGTTTTTATTTTTTGTGGCTGCATAGGCCTAAAATAGCCGAGCGTGATCGTAAAAATGCACATAAAAAGAAACATTCCTACTAATACAGCTCCTAAAACCCGATGATAAACCGCGCCTAATTTCTCCTGAATTTTCCAACGCAGATCACCTTCAGCAAAACGATATCCAAATTCACCGAATATCGGCAAAGCCATGATCGATGCCCACAGCGTAAATCTATCTAGAGTAAGAATATTAAAGGCGGTATCGCCCAGCATCATTCTGGGAATTGGTGTAGTTCCACCGGTTCCCAAAATGGTTAATAAGGTAAACGACAAACCGAAAAAGATATATCGTTTTGAATAATATCGATAAAAAATATAAGGTAACAGAAACAACAAAATTCCCCACGGAATGGTAAAGAATACCAAGCCAGAAGAAGTGACTTCTAAAAAGTTATCTCTACTCCCATGCGGAATTGGCACCTGAGTAATTGGATTTTTCTTTGAATTGATCCAATACGGCAAAATACAGGTCACGATGATGACCAGTGAAATTCCGCCAAAAAGAACGATCCTTTTAAAGGCTTCAAAAAACGATTTCAGAAAAACTTTAAAAGTGACTTCTTTGATATGGTTTACTCGCTCTCGCGAATTATCCATCAAGGCCATCCCGATTAACGGAAATATAAAAAATACCATTCCAAAGATCGGTGTTACGTGATGCGAGGTAACGGTAACCGCTAATAAAGAGATGGCTCTAACCAATGAACCAAGCTTCCCGGTTTTTATCCACATATAAATTTCAGGCATGCAATGCATTAGCACCGAAACTCCCACAATACTGGGTAACTGACCAAAAATATGCAGGGTTTCTACAAAAGAGGACGAAAAAACCGCCAATAGCGCTGCAAATCCCGCAGCCTTTCGATCTGCTAGCATCATTAGCGAAAATCGATAAACCCCAGTGATAAATAGAATGATACCAATAACCCCAACCGTGAATAACCCAAATTTTAGTCCGCCAATATAACTTAACAATCCCATCGCCTGGTGCACCAGCGGCGGATAACCCATTACGGTAAAACCCGTGTACCATTCGTAGTTCCAGGGTTCCCACCAACTATTGGCATAATGATCTGCAAAGAATAAATGAATCAAGGCATCGTAAGTATTTTCTATAGTAAAGAATATCGCCGTCCCATGAAAAAGAACGCCAATAATCAAAGCTACTATTAAATATTTATTAGTCTTTTCCTTCATTCGTTAGATAAGTTCTATAAAACTACGATAAATATAAAAGAATGTTCATTGTAAGAGCAATGCATTTATCGATACAATTTAACCACTCGTCTAACTAAAATTTGTTCTTCATCTAATATCCAACGTAATACACTCTAAATCAATCTACTTTTGAACCATATAAACACTCTAATGCCATGAAAATTTTAGCCATCGACGACCAGCAGTTAGTCCTTCTTCCTTTAAAGAGACGTTTAAATGAGTTGGGATATGAAGTAGAAACAGAAACTGATGCTTTAAAAGCTAAAGCTACTTTCGACAGTTTTCAACCAGATCTAGTGATCGTGGATATTAATATGCCTATAATTTCAGGAATCGAAATTATAAGATACATAAGAGGCACAAAAAATAGTAAAACGCCAATCATGGTCTTATCTGGAAACACCGATGATAATTTAATTGTTGAAAGTTTCGATTTAGGGGTTGAAGATTATATGAAAAAACCATTAAGTTTAGATGAAGTTTCAGCCAGAGTACGCCGTTTGATTGGTGCTGTAAACAAGGAGCAAAAAACTGTTTCTCACAATACCATTATCCAGAAAAGATGTGTGGGCGCAGTAATCCCATGCTATAATGAAGAGGATAGATTGCTAAGCAAAGAATTTACAGATTTTGTTGAAAAACACTCTGGATATCATCTTTGTTTTGTTAACGACGGAAGTAAAGACAATACGCTACAGGTTTTAAAAGACCTGCGTAAAGGAAGAGAAGATTACATCACTGTTTACGATTGTGAAAAGAACGGAGGAAAAGCTGAAGCAGTTCGATTAGGAATGCTACACATGGCCGAATATACCGACCTTGATTATATTGGATTTTTAGATGCCGACTTATCTACAGATCTTACAGATTTTGATGATTTGGTTAAAACGATAGAAACTTCAGATTTTAAAATTGTAAGTGGTAGCCGAATTTCCAGAATGGGTGCCAATATTGCGAAAGAATCGGCCAGAGAAATTATCAGCTTAACAATAAACTACATTATTAGAAAAATTCTAAGAATGAACTTTAAAGACACCCAATGTGGTGCTAAGATCATGGATAAAGAAGTGATAAAGATCGCTTTTAATGAACCATTCATTACAAAATGGCTTTTTGATGTAGAGATTTTTATGCGAATGAAAAAACATTTTGGAGCTGAAAAAGCAAACTCATTTATCTGCGAGCAGCCTTTAAAAAGATGGGTACATGCAGATGGATCTAAATTATCAATGAAAGATTCAGCAAAGATCGTTTTTCAGCTTGGTCATATTGCAGCGCATTACAATAAAAAACAGCAAACAAAAGTCGATAAAAACTTAGATTATGCTTTAGAATCTGGGAAGGTAAATGGATAAAACCTATCTGTTAAACCCAAGATTATATAATTTGAAACACTTTTTTTTAAAACTAGGATAAAAATTACTTTCTAATAGATTTACTAGGAGTGCAACCATAATATTTTTTGTACATATTTATAAAGTGGGGTACACTTTTGTAACCCAAAATTCCGGCCATTTCTGCTACTGTGTAATCCCCGAGTAGCGTTTTGGCCTTTTTCATTTTAAGTTCTATCACATATTGCCTAATCGTTTTCCCGTAAAGCTGTTTAAAACCATTTTTTAACTGTAATTCGTTTAAAACTACTTCACGAGATAGGCTTTTAATAGTTGGTGGATTAATAAAATGTTCTGAAAGGTAATAATAGGCTTTCTTTATTTTATCTACATGCGCAGGAGCCTCAAATTTTGATGTTTCTGAAATTTGCTGGTTTTCCTCAGATAAAAGTTTTAAAAATAGCTCTTTTATGCGCAATTCCAGGAAATAGATACTAAAATTAGTACTAGAATTATTTTGAGTTAGCTGAATAAATAAATTATGTAGATCGTAAGCTACCGGATTTTTTAATTTCCCAAAACTAAACACATTACCGCTTTTTACTTTTTCAAACAAACTATACTCTTTTGCCCATCTTTCATTACCCAAAAGTTCCAGAAATTTTTGAGTAGAAAGCATCACTACACTAAAATTAATATACTTATCGTCTTCAACCTTTATATTAAGTTTTACATCATCTGGCATCGAAGGCAGAAATCCCCAGGAAATAGAGGTATCACTTTTAATTAAAAGACGTTTAGATTCGTTAAAAGTGAGATAGGTTTTTGTATTTCCCTGCTTTAAATGAAGCACATAAATACAGTCATTGCTTGTTTCTAAAGCAATATTTGTTTTTTCTGCTGATTTAAGCTGAATATCGGCTATAAATAAATCATTACTGTAATTAATATTTCCCTTTACGAAAACTGACTTTTTACGCAATTCAATTTCCTCAAAAACAGGACTTTCTGAAACTACACCATCCGATAAGTCTAGTGAAAACAGGCTTTTTGAAGACTCTTTTAATTTAGATTGAATATACATAATTCGTTTTCAGTAATTTTTATTTCCAAAACAGAAACAATTTAAGGCTTAAATAAGTTTACTTTCGCGACGCTTATTTATAATTGGTTTAGATAAAAATAGAAAATTGAAATTACATCAAAGTATAATATTCCTCTTTATTTTTTCAGTAAGTGTTCTAATGGGACAGAACAGCTCTGAAAATCAGTATTCTATACAAGGATATGTAAAAGACAAAAATAATGATCCCATAAAAGGTGCGAATATCAATATTAGTAGTACAAAGCATACTTTCGATGTACAATCTGGTAAAGATGGTAAATACTTTCAGGCGGGATTAACACCTGGTGTTTATATTATCGAAATAAATACCGGTTCTTATCTGGAGCATCACCAAATTGTACTTTCTAATAAAAATCTGGAAAAGAATTTTATTATTGATGAAAGTAAAAACGCTTTAGATGAAGTGCTACTTAAGTTCACTTCTGTTAAATCTGAAATCGAGAAAAAAGGTTTTGCTGTAAATGTTATTGAAACTGAAGATGCCTCGCTAAGAAATATTCAAACCAACGAACTTTTAAATAGAACAGTTGGTATAAAAGTGAGACAAAATGGAGGTTTAGGATCTTCTGTAGATTATAATATTAACGGACTTTCTGGCAATGCTGTTAGAATTTTTATAGACGGGATTCCTATTTCAACCTATGGCTCTTCATTCGACCTAAACAGTTTATCCCCAGCATTAATCGAGAGAATTGAAGTTTATAAAGGTGTGGTTCCCGGGCATTTGTCTGACGATGCTTTGGGCGGAGCAATAAACGTTGTATTAAAAAAGGATACCAATAATCACTTAAATGCATCATTGTCTTACGGGTCTTTTAATACTACCCAGGCAAACTTTAATGGGATTTATAATGCTGAAAATTCAAACTTCTTTTTTAAGGCTTCTGGTTTTTATAACTACTCAGACAACGACTACGAAGTTTGGGGAAAGTTTGTTAGAAACATTCTACCTAACGGAAGATACGATTATGTAAGGGCTAAAAGATTTAATGATG
Source organism: Zunongwangia atlantica 22II14-10F7 (assembly GCF_002094855.1). GTDB lineage: Bacteria > Bacteroidota > Bacteroidia > Flavobacteriales > Flavobacteriaceae > Zunongwangia > Zunongwangia atlantica. The sequence continues at coordinate 285,115 of NZ_ARYN01000001.1, read as the reverse complement.
CTTTTGAATCTTATGGAGCAGTAACCGAATTAGGTTTTACAGATCTTAAATGGGCAGATAAAATTAGTATTGGTTATAACAGATCAGATTTATACAACGAAATCCAACATGGGGCATTTATGTCTATTCCCTACAAAGGAAGATTTACTGAAGCTGCCGCTAATGTTTTTAACCTTAACTATACAAAAACAGATATCGTAAAAGGACTGGATGCTAATCTTACAGGAATTTACAGCCAAAGAGAACGAGTTATTAATGATACCGTAAGATGGAATTATAACTGGTATGGCGAAAGAAGTCTTGATATGGATGGTGATCCTATTTTAAGACCAAATGGTGCACAACAGGGGCAACCAACGATAGAAACTATAGATCGCGATATTTATACTTTTAGAGGCGGATTAAAATACGAGGTTCTAGAAGGACAAAATATTCTTTTTAACCACATGTATACCGATATCGACCGTACACAGGATGATATTATGCGTAGTGGCCTGGAAAGAAATTTTATGGAAAGACGTTACCTAACCAAAAATATATCTTCTTTCACCTATGAGGGAAGCTTCTTCGACGAGAAGTTAAAGCCTACGGTCTTCACCAAATTTTACCAACAACGTATCAAAAAAATTGATCCTGTTGTAGAACGGCAAAACGGAAGCGATGTAATCGTGTTTGATGAATTTAGTAGAAGTATTTCTGAAACCGGTTACGGTGGAGCCATTTCTTATTTGCTTAGCCCAGCAATAGTTATTCTAGGATCTGCAGAAAAAGCGATTAGATTACCTTCTGAAGGAGAAACCTTTGGTGCCCCTGGAGAGAATGTTGTTGGAAATTCAGATCTTAATCCAGAGCGTAGTGATAACTTCAATCTTGGTTTTAAACTGGGTCCTTATAAATATCTTAAACATCAAATTTCTATTTCTGCCAATGGATTTTTAAGAGATACTAAAGATAAATTAGTTCGCCAAACACAAACCAACCTAAATGATGCTGTACAAACTGCACCATTCGAAAATCTTGGAAGAACAGAGTCTATTGGGTTTGATGCAGAACTAAACTATATGTTTGATAACAATCTAAATGTACTGGTTAACGTATCTAAATTCGATACAAGATTTGCTAATAGATTAGATAGTAATGGCAACGTATTAAGTATTTATGATATACAAATACCAAACGAGCCATTCTTTACAGCCAATGCTAATGTTCGCTATTCACTAAAGAATATTTTCCAAAAGAATTCTTTAATGAACTTTTATTACAACCTAAGCTTTGTAGATTCTTTTTACAATATCTGGGTTCCAAGAGAACGTAGAGGAATCGAGGAGTTTGAGGTTCCTCAACAATATGTGCAGGATGCCGGTGTAAGTTATGCCTTCCCTAATATAAAACTGGTAGCCAGTTTAGATGTAAAAAACATCTTCGACCGCCAGGCATACGACAATTTTGCCGTTCAAAAACCAGGAAGATCATTTTTTCTAAAACTTAATTATACAATCACTAATTTTTAATTACCTAAATATGAAAAGAAATTTTATCAAGTTATTTTCTGGACTAGCAATAGTTGGATTTAGCGCTCTTACCGTAAGTTGTAGTGACGATGACACCCCAGGAGATCAGGGGGAAAACCCAAACCCTCCTTCTGAAACCGAAAGATGGTTTACCGTAGCCGGAGGAATCATGGACGAAACTCCTGGAAATGGGAATGGAGGAACTGTAATTTATTCGGTTTCTAAAGAAGATATAGAAGATCCTAATCACGAAATTCGTCTTTTCGAAAATGGATACCAGGTAAGATCTCAAAGAACAGCAAGATTACAGGCTTCAGAAGACGGTAGCACCATGTTTAATATTGCTTATGGTGGTGATTCTGGTGGTGAATTCTCTAAATATCTTGTAGAAGGAGGCGACGAGTTTGTTCCTACTGGTGGTGTTGTAAACATCTCTCAGTACGCTGGTACTGCACCAAGATGGGTAAAACTTTTTGATGGTGACCAAACAGGTGTTGCTATGAATGTAACTTCTCCTCAGGTAACTACAGATGACGATGGCAATTACCTTTACACAAGAGGTACAGCTACTGCAATCACTATCGATTTGCAGGATGCTCTAATCTCTAATAATAACGATTTTGAAGTGCCTTTATCTGAAGAAGAAGAAGCACAGGGTTTTCATATCTTTAGATTAGACACTCCGGTTTTAAATGAGGCAGGAGACAAAATAATAATTGGTACCTGGATGCGTAAAACAGATCCTAGCACTGGTGAAAACGATACTAACGATTTTGAAAGATTAGGCTCTAAAGCTATTGTTTTAGATTATCCTTCTCTAGAAAATCCTCAGGTTATTACTTCAACTCTAGGACATGGTGATACCAGTGGATATAGAAGTTTCAATAGCTTTTTAGCTGAAGATGGTAATATTTACCAGGCAACACAAAGAGATCCTAATGGTTCTTATATCCTAAGAATAAATTCAGATAACGAATACGACAATTCTTACGATTTTAGTTTAGATAGCGCGTTAGGTGTTCAGGGAGCTTACGTAGAAAGCTGGAGATATGTTGGTAATAACATCGCTTATGTAATGTATAGACATGATGGTTCTGCTCCTTCTAACTTCAACGATGGTGGTAGTTCACAAAGTTTCCTTGCAAGAGTAGACTTAAGCGCTATGACCGCTGAAAATGTAGACCTTCCTTACGATGCCGACATGTATTTCCAACAATACCAGGGATTCGCAGTTTACGAGGGTAATGTTTATGTTTCTATTTCTTCTGTTGGGCAGGATGGACATGTTTATATTATCGATGCTGAAACTGGGGAAGCTACTGAAGGTGCTCAGTTAATCAACGAGCCAGGAAATCACTTTGTAGGAGTATTCTAAAAAGAGATTCATAAAATTTATAAAAGCGGTTATTTCAATAGAAGTAACCGCTTTTCTTTTTCTTCAGAAAAAAAGAGTCTCAAATTCAACTATATCGCATCAGCTATTTTAATTCATTTTATCAAAATAGTTAAAAGCGCTTCTATAAAAAATCAATCTTCTAATTCTTAGCCTTAAGCGCATATTTCAATCTTTCAGAAAAGAAATAAATCTTATCTTCCCAAAAATTTTACATTTTTATGGCCTCTGGATTTTTCGCTTTGTTAGATGACATCGCAACATTAATGGACGATGTTGCAGTAATGAGTAAAGTTGCAGGAAAAAAAACTGCCGGAATTTTAGGTGACGATCTTGCTGTGAATGCTGAAAAAGCTTCTGGTTTTGTATCGTCTAGAGAACTGCCCGTTTTATGGAAAATCACCAAAGGCTCTTTACTGAATAAAGTAATTATCCTACCACTCGCGTTTTTGCTTAGCGCTTTTGTACCTACCGCCATTCATATCATATTGCTTTTTGGCGGACTTTATCTGGCTTATGAAGGTGCCGAGAAAGTATACGAGTTTTTCTTTCCGCATAAAGAGCATAAAAAAGTGAGTACTACCGAAAAATTATCGAAAGAGGAAATCCTGGAAAGAGAAAAAGGCAAGGTAAAATCGGCTATTTTAACCGACTTTATTTTATCTGTAGAAATTGTAATTATTGCCCTGGGAACGGTAGAAGAGGCTGAACTTCCTACTCAAATTGTAGTAGTTTCTTTAATTGCAATTATAGCCACTATTGGTGTTTACGGGATTGTTGCTCTAATTGTAAGAATGGACGATTTTGGCACTAAACTTATAAACCTTAACGAAGAAGACGATAGCTTCTCAGATAAGATTGGTAAATTTTTAGTGAATGCCTTACCAAAGGTAATTAAAGGACTTTCTGTAATAGGAACAATCGCTTTAATGCTGGTTTCAGGTGGGATTTTTGTTCATAATTTAGATTTTCTTCACGATATTTTTCCTAAAATCCCTTCCATTATTACTGAATTTTGCATTGGTTTAGTTGTTGGAATTATTGTTTTGATTGTGGTTAAACTAATCAGCAAAATCATTAAAAGTTTTAAAAAATAGATTCCGATTTTATATAAAATCGGCAACATTTTTTTAGTGCTATTTTAAAATTCAATCCCAAAAACATCGTTTACCTTTGTGCTTTAATTGAAATAAACTACCTCGGTGTATTATACACTTTGGCGGTGCCAATAAAACGAGGTCGCCTCAAGGATTATTTTAAAATAGTAATGAATGTGTTTTTCAAAAAATTTATATTCTAAACTTTAATTTTACTGAAAAGCCTAAGTATTAAAAATGAAAACTTTATTAGTCGAAGATAATAAACACCTGGGCGAATCTTTATGCAAAGGCCTATTGGAAGAAGGCTTTTCTGTACGTTTAGAACAGGATGGTTTTAAAGCTCGCGATGTAATTTTTCAGGAAGACTGGGACTTATTTATTTTTGATATAATGCTGCCCGGACTTTCAGGAATCGAACTTTGCGAACTTATTCGGTTTAAAAAAATAATTACGCCAATTATCATTCTTAGCGCTTTAGGAGAGCCTGAAGATAAAATTAAAGCACTAGACAAAGGTGCCGACGATTACCTGGTAAAACCTTTTCATTTTCAGGAACTCATTTCCAGGATTAATGCACTAAATCGCCGCACTAACAACTACCAGCAGCAGCTTCAGGAAGATTTATTTTGCAATAACTTAAAACTGAATTACAAAGCGCATAAAGTAGAACGCAATGGCATTGCTATTGATCTGTCACAAAAAGAATTTCTACTACTAAAAACTTTATTAGAACATAAAAACGAAGTGGTAAGCCGCCAAACCATTTTACAAAATGTTTGGAAAACCCAGCAAGACACTTATACCAATGTGATCGACGTTTATATTTCGTATCTGCGAAGTAAAATAGATACCAAAGGCGAAACTAAACTTATCCACACCATAAAAGGCCGCGGCTATATGATTGCCGAGAATTAATGAAAATTCAGAAGAAAATAACGCTAATTTCAAGTTTACTTTTTGGACTTGTTTTTCTGGTTTCTTCTGTGATCATTTATGTTGCCTTTTATCAGAGTTCAAAAAACATCTATTTTCAGGAATTATCACGAACTGCTAAAATCTCTGCGATGTTTTACCTGGAGCGTGATGAGCTTAGCCAAAAAGGATTTCAGCCCATCCAGGATGCTTTTTATAATCTAAGTGCAGACCAGGAAGTAAGTATTTTTAACGAAAACGGAAGCATCGCCTTTAATACCAAAGAATTAGAAAAAGATTGGAGTGAGAAAATCACTCAAATTAAAGAAAAAGGCAACCTCAATTTTAGGGAAGACGATACGTATTATCACGGCTTGTTTTATCAGGATAATCAGGGTGATTTTGTGGTTTTGGTAAAGGCTACAAATCCGTTAATTCAAGGACAAAAAAATAGGTTAATTGGTATTTTGGCGATTAGTTTTTTAATCGCTATGACGATTTTGATCGTGCTTACCTCCTATCTTTCTAAACTGGCTTACAAACCCGTTAGAGATATTATAAAACAGGTAAATCGTCTTAATTTAAACAAAACACCGCTGCAGCTTTCTTACAACAGTTCTAAAGACGAGCTAGAAGAGTTATTCCAAGCGTTTAATTCGCTTCTAAGTGAAATTGAAACCGGTTACGAACAGCAAAAAAACTTTGTCGATTTTTCTTCGCACGAACTTAAAACACCGCTGGCAAGTATTATCAATCAGTTGGAGATCGCTTTAAAAAAAGAGCGTGAAAATATCGAATATCAGCAAACATCGGCACGGGTTTTACAGGAAGCACAGCAGTTACAGCAAATTTTGGAACATTTGCTCACACTTTCTAATTTAAACCGAAAAATACAGTACAAAGAGAAGCTTAGAATCGACGAAATTATCTGGCAAATTATCGAGAAGCTTTCTGAAGTTTATCCTGAAGAAAAATTCCAGGTGAAATTAGAGGTTTTGCCTGAAGATTTTAGCGCGCTTCTGTTTAAAGGAAATGAAACCTTGCTGTATATGGCGCTTTTTAATTGTATCGAAAATGCCGCTAAATTTTCTGAAACCAAACCGGTGTCGATCAGGATTTTTAAAGAAAAAAATCAGTTGCAAATTGAAATTTTAGATCACGGTATTGGGATTTTAGAAAAAGACCTAAAATACATCAATCAGCCTTTCTTCCGCGGAAATAATACGTCTGGATTTCAGGGCAACGGATTAGGAATGAGCATTGCGCTTAAGGTTTTTCAACTGCATAAAATTGAATACACGATTACCAGCAAACCGCAGGAGTTCACTAAAATTCAGCTTCAGTTCCCACAGTGATTCTTATCATTTCACCCAACATTAAAAAATTTTAATCTGCTTTAATCTGTTTTTAATATCCTTCAAATTTTACTCTAAGCTTTGATTTCTTCTTTTGTTCCGAAGAAATTGAAGAATGAAAAAAAGAAGTCTATATCCCCTATTATTGATTTTCTGCGCTTACCTAAATGGATTACAGGCGCAAACGCAAGATACACTGGTGCTCGATTTGGAGCAGGCTGAAAATCTACTCTTAAAAAATAATTTACCACTGTTGGCCGAGCGTCTTTCTATAGATCAAGCAGCTGCTGAAGTGATCCAGGCAAAAGTTTGGCCCAATCCTACGCTTACGGTAGATGAGATGAATCTTTGGGCGACAGCTTATCAACAGCGCACCGGTGAAGCTCAACCTTCGCTTTTTGGCAGTGACAGTTTTGGGAATTATCGTCAGGTTTCAGCCCAATTAGAACAGGTTATTGAAACCGCCGGAAAGCGTAAAAAACGGGTAGCACTTGCAAAAGTTGAGCAAGAAAAAGCTCAGGCTTACCTGGAAGATTTTCTATTGAGTCTTAAAACCGAATTCAGGAAATCTATTTATGCGTTTAGGTTTCACGAGGGCTATGTTTTAATGCTGGAACGCCAGCTAATTTCGCTAGAAAGTATCGTAAAAGCGTATCAAAAGCAATACGACGAGGGCAATGTAAACAAAGCAGAACTCATACGCTTACAGGCATCGCTGCTTGGCATTAAAGACGATCTTATCGAAGAGCGAAAAATTCTTAACGAAAAAAATGAAGAGCTGGTTGTGATGCTTAACCTTACTGAAAGTACGCAATTATCGTTTCAGCCTAATTTTCAACTTAAGGAAACTTACCAGCTTCCGTTTCAGTATACGTTGAATTATCTACAGCAAGAAGCTTTAAAAAACCGACCAGATGTGGCGCTTAGCGCATTGCAAATTACACAAACGCAAAACGAATTGAGCTACGAAAAAGCGCAGGCTGTACCAGATGTCGCGGTTTCTTTGGGCTATGATCGTGGCGGGAATATTCTGCGCGATTTTATTGGAGTTGGTTTTTCGATCGATCTTCCATTTTTCGATAGGAATAAAGGCAATATTAAAAAAGCTGAATTTGCCGTAGAACAACAAAATTATCTCAACCAACACAAGCTGCTGGAAGTACGCGAAGAAGTGCGCAAAAACTACCAAAATGTATTACAAGCAGCTGCATTTTTTGATAGCATCGACGCCGATTATCTAACAGGTTTAGATAAAACGATGGATGCCTATACCGAATATTTTAAGCTGCAAAACATCAATATCATCACGTATATGGATTTTCTGGAATCGTATATCGATACCAAACGTAGCATCCTAGAAAATCAACAGGAATACTTTGACGATTTAGAAGAATTAAAATACAGCACCGGACTAGAACTTAAAACCCCGAACTAATGAACAGTATACACCGCATAAAATTTCCACTTGTATTTGCCTTTAGCACACTGCTTTTCATAGGCTGCAAAGAAGAACCTAAAAAAACCGAAACCGCACAGCAATGTCTTTCTGAAAAAGAATTTAGTGCCTTGCAGCCTTTAAAGATCACAAACGATCAGGTTGTGCGCAGCCTGCGACTTAATGGTGTTGTAGCTTACAATCCTAACGCCGTGGTAAACTATGTGAGCCTGGTGGGCGGGATTATCACCAACACTTATTTCACCCTAGGAGATAAAGTAGAAAAAAATCAGGTTTTAGCCGAAATAAAAAGTACCGAACTCAACGGGATAGAAGCTGAAATCAAACAACTAAAAGCCAATCTCGAGGTGGCAAAACGCCAATTGCAATCTACCCAAAGTTTCTATGACGATGGGATTGCTTCAGAAAAAGAATTGATTGCCGCGCAAAGTGAAAAAGCAAATTTAGAATCAGATTTACAAAAGCTGCAAACCAATCTTCAGCTGTATAGCGCCAGCCCGGAGAAAGGCGTTTTTCAAATAAAAGCACCTAGAAGTGGTTTTGTGGTAGACAATAAAATTGCCGCCGGAATGCAAATTGGTGCCGAAGGTGATCCTTTGTTTACGATTTCAGATCTGGATGAAGTTTGGATCAACGTAAATATTTATGCTACCGATATCGATGCGGTTGCTGAAGGAATGCCGGTTTCTATAAAAAGCAGCAGTTATCCCGATAAAACTTTTGAAGGAAAAATAGACCGAATTTCTAATGTGCTGGCTCCGGAAGATAACGTGCTTAAAGCCCGAATTGTTCTTGAAAACAAAGCGCTTTTCTTAAAACCCGGCTTGCGTGTAGAAGCTATCGTAAAAAATAAAACAGAAGAACAGGCTCCACATATTCCTGCAAAGGCCGTGGTGTTCAGTAATAATGCGTATTACACGGTTTTGCTAGATGATCGCTGCACGCCAAGAATAAGCGAAGTAGAAATTCTTTCGCAAGACGAAGACAGTTTCTATATCAAAGAAGGTTTAACCGAAGGTGACCAGATCGCTACCCATAACGCGCTACTGCTTTTTGAAAGTAGTGCTTCACTTTAAAAACCCCGGAAAGAAAATAGTATGGAAAAATTCACCAATGCACTGGTTTCATTTTCGTTAAAAAACAGCCTTATTGTTTTTTTCTTAACCGGTTTACTCGCTGTCATCGGCGTATACAGTTACATTCACACGCCTATTGAAGCCTTCCCTGATGTGACCAATACCAGAGCAAGGATCATTACGCAATGGCCGGGACGAAGCGCTGAAGAAGTCGAGAAATTTGTCACGCTCCCCATAATGAAAAAGATGAACACCATTCCTAAAAAGTCTGATGTTCGTTCTATTTCACTTTTCGGTTTATCTGTAGTGACCATTATTTTTGAAGATGATGTTGAAGATTTTTACGCGCAGCAATACGCCGCCAACCGATTGCAGGGCGTAGACTTACCCGAAGGAACCGATGCCGAGATCGATCCTCCTTACGGCGCTACGGGAGAGATTTTCAGGTATGTGATCGAGAGTGAGCGACCTATCAAAGAACTTTCTGCCATTCAGGAATGGGTAATCGAGCGCGAACTTCTGGCCGTTCCGGGAATTTCTGATGTACAAAGTTTTGGAGGCGAAGAAAAAACCTATCAAATTCAGGTAAATCCAACGGCTTTAGAGCAATACGATCTTACACCGCTCGATATTTATGAGGCCATTACTAAAAGTAACATCAACGTTGGTGGCGATATTATTCAGAAAGGTCAGCAAGCTTACGTAGTGCGCGGTGTGGGATTGTTAACCAGCATCGCCGATATCGAAAATACACTTATCACCACACACAATCAGACTCCGGTTTTGGTTAAAAATGTCGCTCAAGTTGAACTTACCGCAAAACCAAGATTAGGCCAGGTAAGTTTAGATGATGATGAAGATCTGGTAGAAGGTATTGTGGTAATGCTTCGTGGTGAAAATCCTGCGGAAGTTATCGAGCGTTTAAAAGATAAGATCACCGAATTAAACGAACGCATCCTGCCTAAAGATGTACAAATAAAACCCTTTATCGACCGTACCGAACTGGTAAATTCTACTGTAAAAACCGTAAGCAAAAACCTGGTAGAAGGCATCGTTTTGGTTTCGCTTATCGTTTTGGTTTTCCTATTTAACTGGAGAACCACAATAACGGTAGCTTTAATTATTCCGCTTTCATTTTTATTCAGTATTACATTGTTGCGCATTCAGGGAATGCCTGCCAACCTGATCTCGATGGGCGCGCTAGATTTTGGATTATTGCTGGAAGGAACGCTGGTAATCGTTGAAGCCGTTTATGTAAAACTAGAAGAAAAATCTGCAGAACTGGGAGTAGCGCGCTACAATAAAATCTCAAAAACCGATCTAATTCGGGAAAACGTGAGCAAAGTAGCCCCACATATTTTCTTTGCGCAACTGATTTTAATTATCGCGCTTTCCCCTATTTTCTCGTTTCAGAAGGTAGAAGGAAAAATGTTTACTCCGCTGGCGTACACTTTAGGTTATGCACTTTTAGGCTCATTATTGCTCAGTTTAACTTTTGTGCCGGCAATGTGTAAAGTCTTATTGAAAAAGCACGTTTCAGCAAAAAATAATCCTGTGGTTAATTTTTTCCGCGGAAATATTTTCAGGCTATTTTCATTTACCACCAAACACAGAAAGCTCACTTTGGGCGTTTTTGCAGCAATTTTTGCACTCTGTATTTTTAAAATCCTGAATTATGGGACGGAGTTTATTCCGCAGTTAAATGAAGGCGCGGTATATATCAGAGCTACGCTGCCCAATAGTGTGAGTTTGGAAGAATCGGTAAAAACCGGAAAAGAGATCAAAGCCAAATTACGCAGTTTTGACGAAGTAAAATTTGTGCTGAACCAAACCGGAAGACCTAATGATGGTACAGATCCTACGGGATTTTTCAATAATGAATTCCATATTCAGCTAAAACCGCAAGACGAATGGGATCGCGATTTAAATAAAGACGAATTGATTGCCGAAATGAAAGAAAGTCTTTCAGAATTTAAAGGAATCACCTTTGGATTTAGTCAGCCTATTCAAGATAATGTGGAAGAATTTGTTGCCGGCGTAAAAAGCTCGCTGGTGATCAAAATATTTGGTAACAATTTGTTTCAGATGGAAGAACAGGCCAATAAAGTGGCCAAAACCATTAGTAAAATTGAAGGAATCACCGATGTGCTGGTTTATAAAAACATTGGCTTACCCGAGTTGCGCATTAGTCTTCAGGAAAATAAAATGGCGCAATACGCAGTAAGTACCGAAGATGCACAAGCCGTGATCGAGATGGCTATTGGCGGAAAAACAGCCTCTTATTTTTACGAAGATGAGCGAAAATTTGATCTGCAAATTCGTTTTGAAAAAGCTTACCGTGATAGTGAAGAAGAGATTGCTAATATTTTGATACCAACGTTAGATGGTAAAAAAGTTCCGCTAAAAAATATCGCCGATATTGAATTTAAAACCGGCCCCGCATTTATTTATCGGGAAGGTAGCAGTCGTTATACCGGGATTGGTTTTAGTATCGACGGGCGCGATTTGGGAAGCACGATTGCAGATGCACAAAAAGCGGTAGACGAAGAGATCAAGTTTCCTGAAAATACAAAAGTGGAATGGGCCGGCGAGTTTGAAAGTAAAGAACGTGCTACCAAACAGCTGAGTTATATTGTACCCGCCGTGCTGTTACTGATCGTCTTTTTACTGTATATGAATTTTGGAAATATAAAAGACACGCTTATTTGTATTTCAACGCTTTCGTTTGCTTTTATTGGCGGTTTTATCTCGCTTTGGCTTACGGGAACCATCTTTGGAATTTCGGCAGGAATTGGTTTTATCATCCTGTTTGGCGTATGTACCATCGACGGAATTATCCTGGTTGCCGTAATGAAAGAAAACTTAGAGCATATGCCTTTAAAACAGGCCATTTCAGAAGGAGTTTATAGTAGAATCCGTCCGGTAATTATGATCGCTTTAATGGGCTCTTTAGGACTTTTACCTGCAGCACTTTCTAACGGAATGGGTTCTGAAGTTCAAAAGCCACTGGCCATTATGATCGTAGGCGGATTATTGATCTGTATGCTATTATCGTTTACCGTACTTCCGCAGATATTTTACTGGTTTTATAAAAAGAAGGAAGAATAATTTTTAAAAAATTCTCAGTTTACTTTGAGAATATATTTTCATTATAATTGTTTAGATGAAAAGGCTGCTTTACACAAGTAGCCTTTTCTATTTCTAAATGTTAAGTATAGAATAATTTAATATGAGATTGGGCATTTTGCCTCTTAGTTTTTATACCTTTAAAGAAATTAGTCTTTCCCAAAAATTATAGACATGAGAAATATTTTAGCAATAGGAATAGTTATGCTATTTGCTATTCAGTCATTTGCACAAAGCCTTGAAGGAGTAATCTTAGATAGTGCTTCTAAAGCGCCTTTGCAAGGTGTTCATGTCTATTACAACAATCAAATTAATGGTGTTGTAAGCGATAGCGAAGGTAAATTCAGTATAAATTATGAGGAAGCTACATTAAATGATAGTATTTATTTCTCTATGCTGAATTACAATAAATTATCCTTAAGCGTTAGAGAAGTTTTATCCAGAAAATCACCAATATTAATGGTAGAAGCTTCTGAAAGTTTAGATGAAGTAAGTATAAGCTCCAATAAGAAAAACTTTAAATCTGTTCCTTTTACAGAAGTAGAAAATTTACCCTTTGGTTTATTCGATTTTGGATCTGTTTTAATTGAAGATAAAATTTACGTAGTTTCTGGAAACACATCTTTAGAAAGTCATGGTTTTGCAAGAAAACTATCTGCAGAAGAAGCACAAAACATGGCAGAACCTGATAATATCATGAAAGCTTTATCGCAAAATACCTTCTCTATTAATCATAAAGAATACAGTTCAGTTTTACTTATTTACGATATAAAAGACAATAAATGGACAAAAGAAGATCATACCAATTTCTCTAGGCGCGCTATGCATCAGGCTGGTAATTATGAAGGTAAAATATATTCTTTTGGTGGTAAGACACTTTCCAGAAATCGCCGCTACGAATATCTGGATAACACAATAGAGATTTACAACATTGCCAATAAAGAAATAAGTATCGATGAAACAAACCCACACATGGCAGTAAACGCTGCGTCTTTTATCTATAAAAATAGTTTGGTAATTATGGGGGGATCTGTAAAAAAAGATGCTAAAACTGAAGACAAAGAGTATTCCAACAAAATACATCTTCAGAATTTAAAAACTGGCTTATGGTATGATCTAGGAAATATGCCAGAATCTAAGGAAACTCAGGGTATTTTAGTTCATCAAAAATTTTACATGGTTGGTGGTTATAATGGCCAGGTTTTAAAAGGAATTGAATCTTATGACGTTAAAACCCGAAAATGGAAACGAGAAGCTTTGCTTTTTGAGGAAATGGCCCAACCTGCCTTGGCTACAAAAAATAATCTTTTATACATCTACGAAAACGGAAAGTTATGCACTTTTAATGTAATTACAAAAGAGCTTAAAGAATATGCAATCTCGATAAATAGATTTGCACCTACAATGCATATTTATGATCATCAATTATATATTATTGGAGGTTTAAACGACTATAACCATAATCTAACACCTCAAAACGGAGTTTTTAAAATCAATTTAAACGACATCGAAAATAGCGAGGTAAAACGAAGTGAAAATTTTGGCGGAATCGCGAATGCTAACTAGCTAAAAGTTTTACCGCCACGATTAACACATAATTATCTTTACGGTTTAGAGATAAACTTACACTATTTATCGTGTACTCTCCGTCCAAATGATTTAGCATTTTACTTTTAATAATATTTTCTATTATAAAAGGATTTTCAAAATCTATGGGTTGCTTAATTTCCAGATTAAAAATTTTCGTCATTACTACAGGTGTTTTGCGCCCGCGAATTTAAATTGAAATTCTTAAAATGAATGTTAAGTTTGAATGATGATAATTTAATCTAAGATTCGAAATTTACAGTCAAAATTTTACATACAAACCTTTAAAAAAATGATCTGAAAATATCGAATATCGACTTTAATAAGTTCATTTTTTATTTCAAGTAAAGCACCTCGGGGCAAGCCCTCGAGACATTCGTTGAAAACAAATTTTTAATTTTGAGGCAAGCCTCGGGGTATTATACCCTTTGGCGGTGCCAAAAAAATTGTCGCTGCGATCTTAAGACAATTTACTATTATATAAGCCATCTAATAATAGCCACATAATTAGAACACTTAAGATAAAAATAATGATATAGCGATTTTTGTGCAAAAAGGGGTTAACTCGGTACATAAATGATAGATTTGGGAAAATAAATGTACTTATATTCCTTCAAAAACCAGTACGGTTTCCCATAAAATTAACTATTAAAATTGAATAATATTACCCGATCAAGAAAACTTCTCAGCACTAAAACTAGGCTACAATTTTCTTTTGTTTATTTTTAGGCTTCAAAGATATTTCAAAAGATCAAATGGCATTATTTCAAACTTCGGTTTTAAAAAAATACCTTAAAGCCCAAGACCAAAACCAGATTTCTAAGGCGTATAAAAAGTTTAGCAAATACTTTTTAGATCCTAAAATTCAGGAAAACATAAAAAGCTCGAAAGAAGAAGAATATCAAGGTATTTTTCTTACCGAGTTGTTTGTAAAGGTTTTAGATTATACCATGAAGCCTAACGCGAACTATAATCTGGTAGCCGAATATAAAAACCAAACCAACTCTCGTAAGGCCGATGGTGCCATTTTAAAAGAAAATATAGCCTTGGGCGTTATCGAACTTAAAGGCACCAACACCAAACACTTAGAAGGGATTCGCCAACAGGCGTTCGATTACAAAGCCAATCAAAAAGGTTGTGTATATGTAATTACTTCTAATTTCGAAAAACTTCGATTTTATATTAACGATGCAACCGAGTTTTTAGAATTCGATTTGTTTAGTTTAACCGAAGACCGCTTTGCCCTACTCTACTTATGTCTTCAAAAAGAGAATCTCTTAAGCGGTTTGCCTTTAGAAATTAAAGAAGCGTCGTTGGTAGAAGAAAGCCAGATCACCAAAGGTTTTTATAAAGATTATTCGGTTTTTAAACGTGAATTGTATCGCGATTTAGTGAGAAATAACGCTAAAAAATTAAAAGCTGGTGCATCGAATGTCATCTCGAGCGAAGTCGAGAGATCTCCTGAAGAATTACAGGAACAACAACGCCTCGAAAAAAACGTAAAGCTCACCTTATTTAAAAAGTCGCAGAAATTAATAGATCGTTTTCTGTTTATCTTTTTTGCTGAAGATCGCGGACTGTTACCGCCCAACGCCATTTTACAGATTATCGAAGATTGGAACAAGCTTAAAGACCTGGATGTAAACCAACCGTTGTACGAGCGTTTTAAACTTTACTTTAGTTATCTGGACACCGGCCGAAAAGGCACCGATAAAAAAGCAGAGATCTTTGCTTATAATGGCGGACTTTTTAAACCTGATGCTATTTTAGATCTTTTAGAGATCAATGATGAATTGCTTTACAAGCACACCGCAAAACTTTCTGCTTACGATTTTGAAAGTCAGGTTGATGTAAATATTCTGGGGCATATTTTTGAAAATTCGCTAAATGAAATTGAAAGCGTTAATGCTGAAATTGAAGGTGATAATTTTGATAAGCAGAAGAGTAAACGTAAAAAAGACGGTGTTTTTTACACGCCTAAATACATTACTAAATATATTGTTGAAAATACCGTAGGCAAGCTTTGTGAAGAAAAGAAAACAGAACTCGAGTTTCGGGAAGAAGAATATTTTGAAGTAAAAAAAGGAACACGAACCGCTACCAAAAAGAAATTAATTGCCACGCTCGACACTTATCGAGATTGGTTATTACAGCTTACTATTTGCGATCCTGCCTGTGGCTCGGGTGCATTTTTAAACCAAGCCTTAGAATTTCTTATTGCAGAACACGCGTATATCGACGAGCTTAAAGCCAAAGTTTTGGGTGGCGCGATCGTGTTTAGTGATATTGAAAATACCATTTTAGAAAACAATATTTACGGTGTAGATATTAACGAAGAAAGTGTAGAAATTGCCAAACTTTCGCTTTGGTTACGTACCGCGCAACCCCGTAGAAAGTTAAACGATCTAAGCAGCAATATTAAATGTGGTAATTCTTTGATCGATGCTAAAAGCGTTGCCGGCGATAAGGCTTTTAAATGGGAAGAAGAATTTCCGGCAGTTTTTGCAAAAGGAGGTTTTGATGTGGTAATTGGAAATCCGCCTTATGTTAGAAGCCGTGAATTATTTAATGATCAAGAAAAAAATTATTACTTAAAACATTATAAAACGACTTCCTATCAATTAGATTTATATAAACTCTTTATAGAGAAATCTTGTAATTTAATAAATTTCAAGGGGGTTCTTTCATTTATAACCCCTTCCGTATTTTTAACTAACGATTATGATAAGCCGCTACGCAAATTTATATTAGATCAACATTCATTAGAAAAAATAGTATCTAGTGAAAAAGATATTTTTGAAGATGCGAGTGTTAAAACAGTTATTTTTATAATTACTAACAATCTCGATTCTAAAATTACTGAATTTATTACTATAAATAATGATGAATTTTTCTCTCAAAAAAAAGTGCCCTTGAGTGCATTTAAGGAACAAGACTATTTGATAAACGAAAATTTTAAAATTGAATCATTATCTATAATTTCTAAAATGAATAATCATTCTCGAGTAGGAAAGCATTATAATGTTAAAAATGGGATAAAGGTTCGAAAGGAATTACTTTATAATAAGAAGAAAGATATAAATCATAAGCCTTTCCTTTTAGGTAAGAATATTGATTCTTATTATTATTCTTACGACAATATTTATATTGATTATAAAATTGAAAATGAAAAACTTTTTTCAAATCAAGCTTTTAGGACACCTGATATCTTCGAAAAAGACAAACTAATTGTTCGTCAAATATTAGGAAAAAAAATTATGACTTGTTTTGATAATACAAAAATGTATACAGATCAGACTACATATGTTATAAATAAAATAAATGACGATAACGGTCTCCTTTTTCTTCTTTGCATACTGAATTCAAAACTTTTATTTTTCTATTTTAAAAACACCTTTTCTGATAATAAAAAAACATTTCCAAAAGTAAAACGGTCTCAATTATTAGAACTTCCTTTTGTAGTACAAAAGAATTCAAAATATTTTGAATCTTTATCAAATAAAATGATAGACTTAGTATTACTGAAAAATAAAAGCAGTTCAAAATTCCAAAACTATCTATTATCACAATTTCCCATAGAAAAACTCTCTAAAAAACTCCAAAACTGGCACGAGTTAGATTTTGGCGAGTTTATCAAAGAACTTAATAAAGCCATTAGTAAGGAAAACCGTGAGCGTTGTAAAAACAAGCAAGAAGAAATCCCAAAACTTACCAAAAAAGATGAGTTTGAGTGGATGGAGCTTTTTGAAGACAACAAGAAAAAAGCGGTCGAGCTACAAACGCAAATTAACCAACTCGACCATCAAATCGACCAAATGGTGTACGAGCTTTACGGCCTAACCGAAGAGGAAATTGCTATTGTGGAAAACGCTTAGAACATAAATACCGTCACCCTAAACCTGCCCATCCGGCAGGCGGGCTTAATTAAAAAGGTTGAATCTTCGATTTCAGGATCTAAGCAAATTTGAAAAAGCAGGATGAGGTGTTGTATCGAGCACAGAATAAGAAAAAAGTTTAAAACGGATAGATTAGAAATAATTTAAAATTGTTTTATCAAATAATATTTATATAGCTTCTCTACTACGATGTTTCAAAAGACATACTAGCATATTTATCACAATTTAAGTTACATCAAAAAAAGAAAGACAAATGATTTCATATATAGATACAAAAAGTATAAAAAAAATAAATGCTAAAAAAGATAGCGGTGTTATAAATAGCAATTATACTCCATCTGAAGGAGAAGCATTCTTAGCTGAATTTCTTGAATTTGAAAATATCCGCTATATCCAGGAAAAACCCGTAGTAGGTCTTTTTAATGATTCAAAACAATACAGAAAGGCTGATTTTTATTTACCTAATTACGGTGTTTATATGGAGTTTTTGGGACGTTGGAATAACACATCTAAAGATCGTGATAATTACCGTGAAAAAAAGAAAGTTTTTAGAGAAAATAAAATTCCATGTGTTTATATCTATCCAGAAAATCTTGGCATAATAGAATTTTCGTTTGAAAGAAGATTAATAAATGTTCTAAGGGATCACCGAAAAAACAAGGAACTGTTGCGATATAGATTAATTTTACTTAAAAAGCGTTCTAACGATTATTTAGGTCATATTTTCCTAGGACTTATACTTATAGTTTTATTTTCTGAAAGTCAATGGTTAGTTCTCATTCCACTAATTTGGGTTGCCTATACTGTATATAAAATTTACAGGGAATGGAAAAGAATCAAAAAAATGTAATTATGATCGATTGGAAGAAACAAAAAGAATACAGTAAAAAACTACTAGAAAACACTATAAAATTAATTGATAAAATTGAAGTTGAATCAACTACGTTTAGCTTAGAAATAAATTCAACAAGTTTAAAAGAATCTTCCTGTGACATTAATGAATTAGTTGAGTATACCTTTAGCAAAATTGATTTCGATCCCATTTATTGCATTCAGTTAATTGATGAGAATTGTTCAAAAGAAATAGGTCAAGCTTTTGATATAGCGAAGAAAAATAAAATAGAAGGCCGCTGTTATTCAAAATATAATAAGCGCTCCAGCAAAACACTTTATGTAGGGATTAGTCAGGAAAAAAGTTTTCAAAAGCGAATGCGCGAACATTTAGGAGCAGGATCGAAATCAACCTACGCCTTAAATTTGCAGTATTGGATTCCAGACAATATTCAAATTAAAATTTCAGTATTTAAACCAAACATACCTGAGTATGATAAAAAAGAACATTTAAACCTTATGGAACTCTTAGAGCAATCTTTATGGGATAAATTAGAACCAATGATGGGTAAACGTAGCGGCCAACTTTAAAGAAAAATAGCCTAATAATTTCTTAATTAAGAAATGACTTTACATCACAAATTATTCTGATTAAATTAAAATATTGAACAGAATAAAATATCTTTTTTCCAATAGTTCAACAAAAGACTCCTGCATCTCTTCACTTAAAAAAGAATTTTGAATTGGACTTAGTAAATTGACTAAATTATATGTAATTCCATATAATTTAAGGTGAAATACGAAAATTATATGCTTTTACATATAATATCAAAATAGATCAATCATTCTAAGAATTGGACATTGCATTTAAGAGATTTCAAAATGGCAATTTTGGGAATAAAAAAACCGCAGAAAAATCTGCGGTTTTTTTGTGGCGGAGAAAGAGGGATTCGAACCCCCGGAGGTGTGACCCTCAACGGTTTTCAAGACCGCCGCATTCGACCACTCTGCCATTTCTCCTTAGCGGATGCAAATATAGAAAGCTTTTTCCTTTCTACACAATAAAAATTCAATAATTTTTATTCGATTTTTTACAAGACTGATATTCAATAAAAAACAGCACTGTTTTTATCGAATATTAAAATACATATCTGCTTTTATTTACATTTACAATTATAAACCTAACCAGATTATGAAAATAAAGTATTTATTTTATCTAGGATTGCTATGTTTAAGCACCGGAGTCTTTGCACAAAACGAAAAATACAAAGAACTTATGAGTCAGGATTGGCCAAATTTAAAGCGTTATCGAGAGGCTAACGAAACTGTAAAACAGGAAAATAAAGAGATTACTGCCGTCTTTATGGGAAATTCTATCACTCAGGGATGGTACGACCAACATCCAGACTTCTTCACAGAAAATAATTATATAGGTCGTGGTATTGGCGGGCAAACAACACCGCAAATGCTAATTAGATTCACTCCAGACGTGATCGATCTACAACCAAAAGTAGTAGTAATCCTAGCCGGCACCAATGATATTGCAGGAAATACCGGGTTTTCTTCAGTTAAAATGATTACCGATAATATTAAAGCTATGGCCCAGCTTGCGACTGCAAATAACATTAAAGTAGTGCTCAGCTCTATTCTTCCCGTTTACGATTATCCCTGGCGCCCGGGATTAGAACCTGTAGCTAAGATTGCCGAAGTAAACGACTGGTTAAAATCTTATGCTGAAGAAAATGGGCATATTTATCTGGATTATTTCCCGGCTTTGGCCAACGAGCAACAAGGAATGAAGAAAGAATATGCATCAGATGGTGTGCACCCAACTTCAGCAGGATACGATGTTATGCAGCCTTTAGTGAAAGAAGCAATTGAGAAAGCGCTAAAATAATTAGCTTCAAAATTAACCAATATCGCTTTTAGCGAGGATTCCGAAGAAAAAAACAAGGAGAAGTGCGTAATTTGAGATAAACTACTATATTGTGCAACCGTATTTAAATTCGAAAAAACCAAAATGAAAAAATTATTAGTATTTGCCCTAACTGCTAGTTTAGTTGGATGTGGCGCACATCAAAAAGATGTAGACAAGGCCGATCCAATGAAATATGCTGAAACCATTACACCTTCAGACCTTAAGGAGCGTGTTTATATTTTTGCAAGTGATGAGTTTGAAGGTCGTGAGACAGGAGAACCAGGACAGAAAAAAGCTGCTGAATACTTAAAAGAACAATATAAAAAGTTTGATATCCCATCTGCTTTAGGTGGTGACGATTACTTTCAGGAAGTTCCAAAAAGCTATTTTAGAGGAGACACAAAAGCTTCAGAAAATGTAGTTGCTTTTATTAAAGGAAGTGAAAAACCTGAAGAAATTTTAGTAATTTCTTCGCACTACGATCACGTAGGAATGGATAAAGACGGAAACGTTTTTAACGGAGCAGATGATGATGCTTCTGGAAGTATGGGTGTTGTAGAAATTGCTCAGGCATTTTCTGAAGCCGTAAAAGATGGTTACACTCCAAAACGTTCTATTCTTTTCCTTAACAACACTGGTGAAGAAAAAGGACTGGTAGGATCTAAATTTTACACAGATAATCCAATCTTTCCTCTAGCAGAAATTGTAGCAAACCTTAACATCGATATGATTGGTCGTATCGATCCAGATCACGAAGGAAACGATAACTATGTTTACCTAATTGGTAGTGATAAATTAAGTACAGATCTTCACGAACTTAGTGAAAATGTAAATACTAAATACATGAATATGGATTTAGATTACACTTACAATGACGAAAACGATCCTAACCGTTTTTATTATAGAAGTGACCATTACAACTTTGCTAAAAATAATGTGCCTGTAATATTTTATTTTAACGGAGTTCATGCCGATTATCATAAAATTACAGATACACCAGATAAAATTAACTACGAAGCATTATCTAAAAGAACCCGACTTGTTTTCTTAACAGCATGGGAAATTGCTAACCGTGACGAACGTTTAGTAGTAGATAAAGCAGAATAATTTTTCTGCGGAAAACATTAAAAAGCCTCATGAGTTTCATGAGGCTTTTTTTTGGTTTTTGACTTTTGGTTATTGGTATTTTGAGTACGTTGATCATTGGAGACTCATTCCCTAGTCATCTGGACCTTGTGGAGAGATCTCTTTAAAGTTTTATTGAGCACTGCTTACTGAACACTGTTACTGCAAACTGCTTACTACTACTGAAGACTGCTCTCTGAAAACTAGTTCTTATCTTCCAAAAGTGGAACGAAGCGAAACTCGCCAAATTCAGTTTTATCGAATTCTGTTGGAGATTTTCGAACGAATAAAGTCATGATCTGTACATCTTCCCCAACAGGAATAACCAACCTTCCTCCTACTTTTAATTGCCCTAATAGATCTTTAGGAACATAAGGTGCCCCCGCGGTTACAATAATTTTATCGAAAGGTGCATAAGCTGGCAAACCTTTGTAGCCATCGCCAAAACTTAAGTGCTTGGGACGATAACCGATTTTACTTAAAAATGCCTTTGTTTTTTTATACAATTCTCGTTGACGTTCTATACTAAAAACCCGGGCGCCAAGTTCACATAAAACAGCAGTTTGGTAGCCACTACCCGTCCCTATTTCCAGAACATTTTCGCCTTCAGTAATTTCCAAAAGTTCACTCTGAAAAGCTACTGTATAAGGTTGAGAAATTGTTTGATCTGCAGCGATGGGAAATGCTTTATCCTGATAGGCATGATCTTCAAAACTACTATCCATAAAAAGATGACGCGGAATTTTACCAATCGCCTGTAAAACCTTGCGATCCTGTATTCCTTTTTGGATGATAACATCAACCAGTTGTTGCCTTTTCCCTTTATGTCTAAAAGTATCTTTATACAATTTTACTGCAATTTTTATAGATTATTTCGCCTAAAATTAAGTTTAAAAGCTAAGAATTTATTTCTAAAAATTAGCTTTTCCGACATCGAAATTCGACTTAAAAACGTAGATTTTAAATCACAATTACCGGGCAAAAATAGGGAAACAAAACCTATTGCTCCAAGCAAAAACCGGCATGATATTAAGATAAAAATATAATCTGTTTACAATCAAAATAGTATTTTTGTGAAAAATCGAAGCTTATGCTTAAAGTTGGGGTACTGGGTGCGGGACACCTGGGTAAAATCCATTTAAAATTACTAAATCAATCTTCAAAATATACACTTGTTGGTTTCTATGATGCCGACAAGGAGAATTCAGAAAAAGTTGCTGCAGAATTTGGCTATACTGCTTACGATGATCTAGATCAATTAATTGCAGATGTAGATGTGATAGATGTAGTAACGCCTACGCTTGCTCATTTTGTTGTGGCAAAAAAGGTAATTTCAGCAAAAAAACATTTGTTTATAGAGAAACCAATTACCAATACTTTCGAGGAAGCCGAAGAGCTTATAAAAATGGCTTCAGAAAATGGTGTAAAAGGCCAGGTTGGGCATGTAGAGCGATTTAATCCGGCGTTTAGATCTGTGGTAGATCGCATCGAAAACCCTATGTTTATTGAAGCGCATCGCCTTGCTGAATTTAATCCTCGCGGGACAGATGTTCCAGTAGTTTTAGATTTGATGATTCACGATATCGACGCTATTTTAAGCGTTGTAAAATCTGAAGTAAAAAGCATTAACGCCAGCGGTGTTTCTGTAATTAGTGATACTCCAGATATTGCCAATGCAAGAATTGAATTCGAAAATGGCTGTGTTGCAAATTTAACGGCTAGCCGAATTTCGATGAAAAACATGCGTAAATCTAGATTTTTCCAAAGAGACGCTTATATCTCGGTTGACTTCCTGGAGAAAAAATGTGAGGTGGTAAAAATGAAAGATGCTCCGGCTGAACCAGATGAATTTGCCATGATCCTACAAAACGCTGAAGGAGTTAAAAAACAAATATATTACGATAACCCATCGGTTTCCCCAAATAACGCCATCCTGGATGAGCTAGAAACTTTTGCCGATGCCATTACCAACGATACTACCCCGATCGTGACTTTAGAACAGGGCGCAAAAGCGCTTAAGATCGCCAAAGAGGTGATCGCTAATTTTTAAACCACACAAAACGGAATATAGTATGAACACAATTGCTGTGATTGGTGCAGGAACAATGGGAAACGGAATTGCCCATACTTTTGCCCAATTTGGATTTAACGTAAACCTAATTGATATTTCTAAGGAAAATCTTCAAAAAGGAATCGATACGATTATCAATAATTTAGATCGTATGTTGGCCAAAGAGAAGATTTCTGAAAAAGATAAAGAACAAACTTTAGCGAATATTTCTAGTTTTATCGATATTCCTTCAGGAGTAAAAAATGTAGATCTTGTTGTTGAAGCGGCTACTGAAAATGAGAATTTAAAACTGAAGATCTTTAGTCAGTTAAACGATATTTGCGACGAGAATGTGATTTTGGCGTCGAATACTTCTTCGATATCGATCACTAAAATTGCTTCCGTAGTAAAAAATCAGCAACGTGTTATTGGGATGCATTTTATGAATCCGGTGCCGATCATGAAATTGGTTGAAATTATTAGAGGCTACAATACCTCTGATGAAGTGACCGAAAAGATCATGAAACTTTCAGAAAAACTTAATAAAGTTCCTGTTGAAGTAAATGATTACCCGGGATTTGTAGCTAACAGAATTTTAATACCAATGATCAACGAAGCGATCGAAACACTTTACAATGGTGTTGCCGGTGTTTACGAGATCGATACGGTAATGAAGTTGGGAATGGCGCATCCTATGGGACCTTTACAACTAGCCGACTTTATTGGTTTAGACGTTTGTCTTTCGATATTGGAGGTGATGTATAACGGATTCAAAAATCCAAAATACGCACCTTGTCCATTACTGGTAAATATGGTGCAGGCCGGAAAAATGGGTGTGAAATCTGGTGAAGGTTTTTATGATTATGCTGAAAATAAAAAAGCTGAAAAAGTATCAGCTCAGTTTGTATAAAATTGAGTCTTATTTTTTGAATTTTATTAGAATTCGCAATCATAATATTCCTGCATAAGTTGTGGATGAGATCCCGGATCAAGTCCGGGATGACGAGCAGATCAAAATTAAAAATAAAAAAGTCATTTCGACCCTGCCAGCCGGCAGGCAGATGGAGTGTAGCGAAATGGAGAAATCTTAGCTATATAAAATTTGAGATTTCTCGACTTCATTACATTTCGCTCGAAATGACATGAAAAAACACTGATTAAAACACCAAAAGAAGTTGGTAAAAATAACTCCATTTAAAGCGGTACGACCACAGCGAGCGCGAGCGGGACTTGTTGCTTCCAGACCTTATGGCGAGTACAATGAGGCTGAAATGCGTGCCAGATTGGATTATAATCCGTATTCATTTCTTCATATTTTGAATCCGGCCTATAAATTTCAGCACACCATAAGCGGAACGCAGAAATTTCAGCTGATTAAGAATCGTTATCTTGAATTTAAGGAGGAAGACACCTTTATTCAGGATGAAAATCCATGTTTTTATGTGTACAAAATGGAAACTCGTGATCTTTCCTGCTGCGGAATTATCGCTGCTGCCAGTGCTGAAGATTACAAAAATGGGATTATTCGTAAACATGAAGAGACCATTGCCAGCCGCGAGGTTATGTTTAAAGAATATGTAAAAACGGTTGGATTTAATACAGAACCGGTGTTACTTACTTATGAAAACCAGCCTGAAATTCAGCAAATCTTAGAAAAAATAATGCTTCAAAATCCCGAATATGAGTTTGCAACTCGCCAAAGGGAAACACATTATTTATGGAAGGTTGATGATAAAGCTGAAATTGAACAAATTCAGCACTTCTTTTCTGGCTTAAACAGCATTTATATCGCTGATGGGCATCACCGCTGTGCTTCCTCTTTCCTGCTTTCTAAAGAATCGGCTGAAAATAACGAAAATCACACTGGCAAAGAGTCTTACAACCATTTTCTAAGCTATTTTATTCCTGAAGAGCATTTAAAAATCTATCAATTTCGGCGATTGGTAACCGATCTTAATGGATTTTCTAAAGAAGACTTTTTAATTAAGCTCGATGAACATTTCAGGATCGAAAATCGAAGTCTAGACGCTCACACCCCTGAAGAAAAACACCAATTTAAAATGTATTTAGATGGTGAATTTTATACGCTGTATTTACGTAAAACCAGCATGAATTTTACAGATACGCTTAGTCAGCTTGATAGCCAGATTTTATATGAGCGTGTTTTAGCGCCAATTTTAGGCATTAAAGATTTACGCAAAGACAAACGCATCAGTTATATTCCGGGTAAAAAAGATGTTCTGGAATTAAAGAAGATGATCGATAGCGGGGATTTTGCTGTTGGTTTTGGAATGATGCCGGCGACTATTTCAGAAATTAAAAAAATTGCAGATGAAGGTTTAACAATGCCGCCTAAAAGCACTTATATCGAACCTAAATTAAGAAGCGGACTTACCATTTACGAGTTTTAAGCAGGAATACCTTATTTGATTCTATTAATTATTATCTTGCAGTAGTTAAAGAAGAACCTACTTAACCGAAGAAACAACGCAGAATGAGTATTGCTGAAAATATCAAAAAATATACTGAAGAACTTCCTGATACCGTAGATCTTGTAGCGATAAGCAAAACCAAGCCTAACGAAGATATCATGGAAGCTTATGAAGTAGGACAGCGCATATTTGGTGAAAACAAAATCCAGGATATGACCGATAAATGGGAAGCTTTACCAAAAGATATCGAATGGCATATGGTTGGTCACGTTCAGCGAAATAAGGTGAAATATATGGCGCCTTATGTTGGCCTGATTCATGCAGTTGATAGCCTAAAACTTTTAAAGGAAATCAATAAACAGGCAAAGAAACATGATCGCGTGATTAGATGTTTACTGCAGATAAAAATTGCTGATGAAGATTCTAAATTCGGTATTTCTGCTGGTGAAGCTGAAGAAATTTTACAATCTACTGAATATAAAGCATTCGAAAATGTAGCTGTTGTAGGTTTAATGGGAATGGCAACAAACACTGAAAATGATGATAAAGTTGCGGAAGAGTTTGATTACCTGCATTCGGTTTTTAAAGATTTCAGAGTAAAATACCCGGCAATTAAAGAGCTTTCTATGGGGATGAGCGGTGATTATAAAATTGCTGTAAAACATGGAAGCACCATGGTAAGAATTGGAAGTTCGATTTTTGGAGCTCGTAATTACAATTAAGAAAAAAGAAAGAAGAGTTTTTGTACGCAATTTTAGACATAGAAACTACCGGTGGTAAGTATAATGAGGAAGGAATAACCGAAATTGCTATTTACAAATTTGACGGCGAAAAGGTAGTCGATCAGTTTATTAGCCTGATCAATCCAGAACGCCCAATACAACCATTTGTAGTTGGCCTTACCGGTATTAATAACGAAATGCTACGCAACGCTCCTAAATTTTACGAGGTTGCCAAACGTATTGTAGAAATTACTGAAGATTGTATTATCGTTGCCCATAATGCTAAATTTGATTACCGAATTTTAAGAACAGAATTTAAACGTCTTGGTTTTGAATTTCAGCGAAAATCTTTATGCACGGTAGAACTTTCTAAAAAGCTAATTCCAGATATGCCTTCTTACAGTTTAGGAAAACTGGTAAGAGCTTTGGGAATTCCGCTAAGTGATCGCCATCGCGCTAATGGTGATGCACAGGCTACGGTAAAACTTTTTAAAATGTTATTGGCAAAAGACACAAAAAAAGACATTTTAAAGGATAACGTTAGGCAAGAACCAAAACGGCAATTAGATAGCAAACTGGTTTATATTCTGGATGATTTACCGGCCATAACCGGTATTTATTATTTGCATGATGAGGATGGCGAGATCATCTATATTGGCAAGAGCAAGAATATTAAAAAGCGTATAAATCAGCATTTTACCAACGATCACGCGAAGGCCAGAGAAATGCAAAAGAAAGTTTCTTCAGTTTCTTACGAATCTACCGGTAACGAGCTAATTGCGCTGTTGCGTGAAAATCAGGAAATAAAAAATAATAAGCCTAAATATAATAGGGCGCTAAAAAAACATATATTTACCCACGGTCTTTATCACTATACAGACAACGACGGATATATCAATTTTAAAATAAGCAAAGCCAGATCTGCTAAAAACTGTATTACAACATTTAGTAGCTTACGTTCAGCAAAGAACACGCTTAGTAAGTGGATTGAAGAATACGAACTTTGCGGAAGAATTTCTGGAGAACAGCCAGGCTCTGGTAGTTGTTTTAATTACACCATAAAGAGCTGCCATGGTGCCTGTATAGGTAAAGAAAGTCCTATAGATTATAATGCCAGAGTAATGCAACTTATAGAAAAATACTCGTACACTAACCAAAATATGTTGGTGATAGATCGCGGTCGCGATGTAGACGAAAAAAGTGCGTTACTAATTGAAGATGGAAAATTTAAAGGTGTAGGTTATTATAATTTAAATCATCAAATTAATAACTTAGATATTATAAAATCTATCATCACCCCTATGACGAATGATAGAGATGCCCAACACATCATCCAAAGCTACTTAAGAAGAAATAAGAAGCTTAAAATCGTTCAATTTCAGTAAAATGAATAAATTATTATTACCGCTTTTGCTTGTTTTTAGCATAAGCATTTTCGCTCAGGAAGAAGATCATCAATTCAACCAGCAAAATTTTAATGTTGGTAGCACTAGGGTGACAAAAGAAGACCTTTACGCTAATACGTATTTACCAGATACTACAGCAAACGCTTTTTATATTTATGAAAGTGGTTACAGTGAAATCGAAGATGGCCGTGAATTTAATCTATTCACCAATTACGAAGCCAAAATCAAGATCTTAAATAAAGAGGGGTACGACGAGGCAAATATTACCATTCCGCTTTACAAAGGTGGTAGCGACAAAGAGAAAATTCATGATCTTAAAGCCACTACTTATTATTTAGAGGGATCTACACTTAAATCTACCGTGCTTTCTGAAAGTAAAATTTTTACTGAAGAAAACGACAAATATGAATATATAAAATTCACTTTCCCAGACGTAAAACCTGGTTCGGTTTTGGTGTACTCCTATCAAATAGAGACTCCTTATCTTTTTAATTTCCACACATGGTGGTTTCAGGACGATATTCCAAAAGCTTACAGCCGCTACGAAACTGAAATTCCTGCTAATTACGAATACAACATCGTTAAAACAGGAGAATTAGAATTAGACCAGAATGATGCCGATATCAAGAAGAACTGCTTCTATGGCGGGCAATCACAAAATGCCGGCGATTGTCTAACTACTATTTATGCCATGCAGGAAATCCCAGCTTTTATTGAAGAAGATTACCTTACCTCTAAATACAACTATATTTCCAGAATAGAATACGAATTAAAGCAAATCACCATGCTAGATGGTTATGAGCGTAAATATACCAAAGAATGGAAAGATGTAGATAGAGAATTTAAAACCGATAAAGGCATTGGTAAGCAGCTTAAAAAAGATCGATTGGTAGATGAATTATTACCTGTCGATATTGCAAGCCAGGATAACGATCTTGATAAAGCAAAAGCTATTTATAGTTTTGTTCGAGATAATTATAAATGGAACGGCAATTATGGGATTTTTGATGAAATGAATATTAAAGATCTTTTAGACGAGCATACCGGCAATATTTCTTCTGTAAATGTATTACTTCATAATTTTTATAATAACGCAGGCTACACCGTTTATCCGGTAATTAGTGCTACTCGTAATGCTGGATTTCCGAAGAAAATTATCCCGGTGCTATCAGATTTTAACTACCTGTTTGTTTTGTTAGAAATCGACGGGAAAGAATATATGTTAGATGCTACAGACGAGTTTGTGAAATTTGGACAACTTCCTTTTAGAGCACTTAACCAATACGGAAGAAAACTGGATTTTGATACCGAAAGTAGCTGGATAGACATTGCTCCTGAAGAGTTTTCTAAAGTTGCCTATCGCGATAGCCTGTTTGTTCAGGAAGATGGGACATCTATCGTAAAATCCTCTCAAAGTTTTGATGGTTACCATGCATCTAGTGCACGCCGAAAAATAAGCGAAGCTTCTGAAGACGAACAAATTTTAAAGGGTCTTAACTTTGTTCGTGATTCTTACCAGCTTATTGATTTAAGTTACGAAAACGAGGACGATACCAGTAAGGAGCTTTTGGTGAATTATGAGCTAAAAAATATTTCTCAGAAAATAAATGACAGGATCTACCTTAACCCATTCACTTTTGTGTTTTGGAAAGAGAATCCTTTTAAACTTGAGGAACGAAAATATCCTATCGATTTTGGTTATAAAGACATTTACAGCTCTAGTATTTTGGTTGAAGTCCCAGAAAATTATGAAATTATAGAAATGCCTAAACAGGAAATGTTTGCATTACCAAATGGCGCAGCTAAAATTCAATACATTACTCAAAAGGCAGACGATAATCATTTATTTGTGCGACTTAGAGTTATATTTTCTGAAGCTATGTATCCTTCTGGCTACTACCCATACCTAAAAGAATTTATGGACAAGCTTGTAAACATCCAAAATCAATCTGTAATTGTACTCAAAGAAAAAATAGATAACTTAGCGGAAAATTAATAAGAATTGAAAACAACAGATGACAGACCTGAGTGGAAAAAACGGCTTTACGACATTATTTACGAAGCCGATACTCCCATGGGAAAGTTATTTGATATTGTACTTCTAGTTCTTATCGTTTTTAGCGTGGTTTTGGTAATGTTAGAAAGCATTACCCATCTTCATGTAGAATATTACTGGCAGTTTTTTATTGCAGAATGGGCTATCACCATATTTTTTACAATTGAATATATCGCCAGGATTCTGGTGATCAAAAGACCAAAAAGCTATATTTTCAGTTTTTATGGCATCGTAGATTTGTTGTCTACCTTACCAAGTTATCTTGGCTTTTTTATGGGTGGCAAAAACCTGTTCTTTGCCATTAGAGCGCTTAGATTATTGCGTGTTTTTAGAGTGCTAAAAATTACACGTTATGTAGGCGAATCAAATAAACTTGCCGTAGCCTTAAGAAACAGTAAAGCTAAAATTCTGGTTTTTCTATTCGCCGTTTTTATCATTTGTATCATAACAGGTACGCTAATGCATTTAATCGAAGGCGAAGCGGGTGGTTTTGATAATATCCCAATTAGCATTTACTGGTGTATTGTAACGCTTACCACTGTAGGTTTTGGTGATATTGCACCAATTACTCCGCTTGGTCGTTTACTAGCCTCTTTATTAATGATCGTGGGATACGGAATCATAGCGGTACCAACAGGAATTGTAGGAGCTGAGTATAGTAGAGCTACAGACGAAAGTCTTGCCAATAACACCCAGGTTTGCCCACATTGCCATGAAGGCAAACATTTAGACAATGCCGAATTTTGCCATAACTGCGGAAATAAACTAAATGAATAACAAAGTACTTATTAGTGTTGTTGGTCCTACCGCCATTGGCAAAACAGCAATGGGAATACATATTGCCAATTTTTTTAATACTGAAATCATTTCAGCAGATTCTAGGCAATTTTTTAAAGAAATGAGTATTGGTACTGCAGTACCTTCTGCTGAAGAATTAGCGGCTGCAAAACATCATTTTATTCAGCATATATCGATAGAAGATCAATACTCGGTTGGTGATTTTGAGAAACAGGCCATGACTAAGATCAATAAACTTTTCCAGGATCACGATATTCTCGTCATGGTTGGAGGCAGCGGATTGTATGTAAAAAGTATTACTGAAGGCCTCGATGATTTTCCTGAAATTAAACCTGAAATTCGACAAAATCTGAATGAATTATTTGAGAAAGAAGGTTTGCAAAAATTACAGGATAAACTAAAGAATCTAGATCCTGCATATTTCTCTAAAGCAGATATAGAAAACCCTCATCGAGTAATTAGAGCACTCGAGATTTGTTTAGGCACCGGGAAAACATTTTCTTCCTTCTTAAACCAGAAAAAAAACACAAGAAATTTCAATATTATTGAAATAGGACTTACGGCAGATCGCCAGATTATTTACGATCGTATTAATTTAAGAGTAGATTTAATGATGCAGGCCGGTTTGCTAGAAGAAGCCAGTCAACTTTATTCTAAAAAGCACCTAAACGCTCTTAACACGGTTGGTTACAAAGAACTTTTTAGTTATTTAGATCACGAAATAGATTTGGATTTCGCTGTTTCAGAGATTAAAAAAAATACCCGCCGTTTTGCCAAAAGACAGCTTACGTGGTTTAGAAAAAATCAAAAGATTCACTGGTTTGATTATAAAACCAAACCTGAAAAGGTAAACCAATTTATTTCAGAAGAAATTAAAACCCTAAAATAAA
Source organism: Zunongwangia atlantica 22II14-10F7 (assembly GCF_002094855.1). Lineage (GTDB taxonomy): Bacteria > Bacteroidota > Bacteroidia > Flavobacteriales > Flavobacteriaceae > Zunongwangia > Zunongwangia atlantica. The sequence goes on along the minus strand of NZ_ARYN01000001.1, from coordinate 253,475 downwards.
ATAGGTAAAGAACTTATCTAAAATCAGTAAAGGTTATGGAATATCCTGCCCTTTGTAGAGCAGCATATTCCTTCCTTTGAAACTGAAAATTGCTATTTGTTGTTTTTGCTTAAGCTTTTTCTTCTTCCTTGTTTTTTACAACAAGTCTAAATCCTTCACCGTGAATGTTTAAAATCTCTACGTTTTCATCCTTTTTAAGGTACTTACGTAATTTAGCGATATAAACGTCCATACTTCTAGAGGTAAAATAGTTATCGTCTCTCCAAATTTTGGTTAAAGCTAACTCTCTAGGCATTAAATCATTTTCGTGAAGTGCCAATAAACGTAGTAATTCATTTTCTTTAGGAGAAAGTTTTTGTGGCTCCTCGTCTCCAAAAGTTAAGAATCTAAGTTTAGAATTTAGGTGAAAATCACCAATTTCGAATTCAAATTGCTTACTATCTGCTACGCTATCTGTAGCTTTACGCTGCATGATAGCCTTAATTTTCATAAGCAATACTTCACTATCAAAAGGCTTGTTTAGGTAATCGTCTGCTCCTACTTTGTAACCTTTTAAAACATCTTCTTTCATCGCTTTTGCTGTTAAGAAGATAATTGGAATTTCTTCGTTCTTTTCGCGAATCTCTTTCGCTAATGTAAATCCATCTTTGTAAGGCATCATCACATCAAGAATACAAAGATCGAAATCATCTTTTTTGAATTTTTCGAATCCCTCCATTCCGTTTTTTGCGTGAGTTACCTCGTACTCATTCATCGCAAGGTAATCTTTAAGTACCGTTCCAAAGTTTGGATCGTCTTCTACTAGTAAAATTTTCTTGTTTTCAGTTTCCATATATTAAGATATTAGTGGTAATTTAATTATAAAGGTACTTCCTTTTCCTTTTTCACTGTTAACGGTGATCTGCCCGTGGTGATCGTCTAAGATCTGCTTTACGTAAGCCAATCCTAAACCATGACCTTTTACATTATGGATGTCACCGGTATGTTCTCTATAAAATTTTTCAAATATTTTTTTCTGAACGCCTCTACTCATTCCTGCTCCCTGATCTCGAATTTTTACAATAATGTAATGCTTAACGTTTTCAGTATAAATATCGATTCTTGGCTCTTCTTCACTGTATTTAATAGCGTTATCAAGAATATTCACAATTACATTGGTAAAATGATCTTCGTTAGCCAAGATTGAAGACTTTAAAGCTCCAAAATGGGTTTGTATATAACCACCACGATCTTCTACAATTAACTCTACATGAGTAATGGCATCTAAAATAATATCGTGCAATTGCAAACGCTCTTTCTTTAAATCGAGCTCGTTTTTTTCTAATTTCGATATTCTTAAAACGTTCTCTACCTGCGCATGCATTCTTTTATTCTCGTCCCTAATCATTTGCAGATATCTAAAAACCTTTGTTTGATCTGATATGATCTTAGGATTTTTAATGGCATCCAAAGCAAGGTTTATGGTCGCTATGGGAGTTTTAAACTCATGCGTCATGTTATTAATAAAATCGGTCTTTATCTGTGATATTTGACGCTGTCTTATTAACTGAGACAAGGCACTAGAATATGCAATTACAATAATTAACGTAAAAACGATAGACAAAACAGCCATTAAAGTTACCGAAGATAGCACAACGCTTTTTTTGCCCTTAAAATTTACCAGTAATTGGTAATCACTATTTCCTTCTCTATCCACAAAAAGTGGAACGCCGTAGGTAGCAGGATGGGATAAATCAAAATTATCTGAATGTACTCCAGTTTCTATAGAATTCTTGATAGAATTACTATACACCGCATACTCAAACTTGGTATCGAGATCTCTACTTGCTAATTCTCTTTTTAGCAAGTTTTCTATGGTTTTTTCAGAAACTCGTTTTCTTAAAGGTTGTCTAGCAGCCGCTTCAGAAATTACATCCCGTAAAATCTCCTTTTCATAATCCTCTAAACGCATTACCCTTTGCATGATATCTGAAGCAGATTGGGCAGAGCCCGTATCTTCTCCTCTATCTTTTACTATTTGGGTAACCTTACGGTTAATCAGTTTTTTAATCTGAATGCTGTCGCTTTGCTGTTCGGCTCCAAGAAAGTCTGATGATATTTTATAATCTGCTTCCTGTATGGTTCCAAAATTAAAAACGTCTTCATTCTTAAACTCGTCCCTTGTAGCAATCAAATACTCGGTTAAAGTTATTCGATCAATTTTTTGCTCTGAGTTTTGTAACTGAGATTCGTATTCAAAAATATATCGCTCAAATTCACTATTCTGAATTTGTTCAGAAACCTCAATCAATACCTGTTTAGCGTTGTAAGAAAACTGCTCCTCCCTGTCTTCAACTGTGCTCTTAATCCAGTAGCCCTGTACGAAAATAATACCAATAAGGGACAAACTCATTAAGACAACGAGTAGTACAAACAACTTCTTATTCATGCCTCCAAAAGTAATATTTTAACATTTAGAGCCTAACCGGTTTAACCAAATGTTAACAGAGAAATTAGGAATTTTTAGCCGACTTTAAGATAATATCGTTTAAATGTATAACCTGCTTCTTAGATTCTTCGATTTCTTCATTTTTTATCACAAAATCTGCAAGCTCTATCTTCTTTTCATCGCTCCACTGGTTATTCATTCGAGCTTCAATTTGCTCTCGTGATGTATTATCCCGTTTTAACACACGTTGAATTCTGGTTTCTTTTGGTGCAGTAACTAAAATGCTAAAATCGAAATTTTTATGCGATCCTTTTTCAAACAAAATAGCTGCCTCATAAATAATATAAACTGAAGATTGTTTAGAAAGCCAATTTTTAAAATGGCTGGCTACAGCAGGATGAATAATAGCATTTAGCTGTTCTAGCAATGCTTTATCTTTAAAGACTTTTGAAGCTATAAAAGGGCGATTGGATTTGCTACCAGAATAAGATGATTCGCCTAATAATTGAACGATTTTTTCACGAATCTTAGCTGAAGTATCCATCAATTCTTTACCCGCATCATCTGCAATGTAAACAGGAACCCCTATTTCTTTAAACATTTTAGAAATAGTTGTTTTGCCGCTTCCAATACCGCCGGTAAGCCCTACTTTTATCATTATAGATTATCTTTTTATGATAAACTGTATTTTACGCTCGTTTAACCTCACGTTATTTACAAATCTTGGCATCTCGCTAATTTGGGCAAGCATATAATCTACTCCTTCCTGAATTTCGTTAAAATCGCAAACAATTTTAAATTGATCTGCCTTAACAAACTCGTAATTTTTTAGATTTACCTGATAGTATACCATTACATTCTTTGGGAAAATTGTAAGATTTGTTCCACGAGGCACATTAATAACCTCTACCGGAATTTCGACATTCCCCTCTGTAAACTTTGCTACTTTTTGGGTATAATCTACCGTATTTCTATAAAAATTAAGCATGCCAAGGTTAGAAGTATCAATAGCTACAGTTCCAGATATATCTTTACTTACATTGCTGGCGCTAATTACTGTTGTAGAAACACTGCTTAATGTATCAATAATATTTTCAGGACCGCTTACGGTCACACTATCTGGCGCAAGCTGTACTCTATCTACTGCTGAAAAACCAACATCATAATTAAAGCTGGTTTTGGGTAAAATAAGCACTCTTTTTTCTTTTCTTGGCTGAAAATCGATAACCAGAGAATCTCTTAAAAAATCTGCATTTTCAAAATCGATACCTAATTGATTTTCGATCGAGCTTCGATTATCCTGAATATTATAAACCAATTGAGAACCAACTTCACTGGTATTGCTTAAATCTATTATTAGTTCTGGCTTAAAAAATTTATACTTCCATATAAGCAAAAATCCTTTGGCATCTAAATTAAAACGGAGCGTTTTAGGTGTATCCTCTAAACTTTTATCTAAAGGCGTATTTACATAGGAAAGCGGAATTTCTACAGTACGGTTATATTCTTTAGAAAGTTGTACCAAAACCCAAATAATAGCAGAAAATATTAGAAAAAAACCAAATACCTGTACATTGGCCTTCTTTATTCGTTTTCCCCCTATGTTACCGTAACTACGCATCTTTAAAAAATAATCCCGGATAAGCTTCTTCCGGATTTTCTTTTAGAATAAGTATAGACCACGAAGATTTTAAAAATCCGTAGCCATAACCAAAAAACTGAATCACTGTGGCTATAATGGCTAAAAACCCAATTTTAAGACTTTTAGTTTTTATAGCAGCCTGCAAAAACAAAATTGCAAAATACAAAATATATGTACCCAACATCCACCATACCCCTAAACGAATTACCAAAACAGAAATTACAAAACCTATCATAAAAACTGAAGGAAACCAATATGTAAGTTTAGCGCTTCCTTTATGCCACTTATTTAAGATTGGGCGGGTAAGCCCAAATTTATGAACCTGATTATAAAACTTTTCCCAATCGATCCTTCTTTTATGAAAAACCACTGCTTTAGGAATTAAACAGGTCTTAAAATCCTGTTTTTCCAGACGTAATGAAAGATCTGGATCTTCGCCAGGATGGATACTTCCAAAACCTCCTGTTGCCAGAAAAGCTTCTTTAGAAAGACCCATATTAAAACTTCTTGGCTGAAATTTGTTAACCGCCCTTTTACCACCACGAATTCCGCCGGTAGTTAAAAGAGATGTCATACTAAAATCTATAGCCTTTTGAATATCGCTAAACGTTTTATGTGCTCCATCTGGCCCTCCAAAACAATCACAGTAATTTTCGTTAAGACCTTTATCCACCTGCTCTAAGTAATCTTCAGGTAGGATAACATCACTATCTAAAATCAAAAAGTAATTTCCCTTAGCCTTTTGCATTCCAAAATTGCGTGACTTGCCGGGACCCGAGTTGTCCTTAAAATAATAGCTAATATCCAGCTTCCCTTCAAAATCTTTAATTACTTCTTCTGAAGTTCGGCTAGAACCATCTTCTACAATTACAACCTCAAAGCTTTTACTGAAGTTTAAGGCTAGCATACTTTGTAGCAGCTCCCTGGTCTCTTCAGGACGGTTATAAACAGGAACAATAAAAGAATATTCTCTACTCATTTTAAGAAGAATAACAGCTTTGCCATTATTATTTTAGGAGTGAATTTAAAAAAGAAAAACTGAATTTACTCTAAATTAAGTTAAGCTTAACGATATGCCAGCTTTGCTCTTTTTAGAAGGTAAATTCAGTTTTAAAGTTCAGCAAAAATTATTTTTCGCTTTCCTTTTCAACAAAAGCTTCCATAACTTCCTGGCTAACGCCTACGTTAGAGAAACCTCCGTCGTGATATAAGTTTTGTAAAGTAACTTTTTTAGTAAGATCAGAGAAAAGTGTGATCGTATAATCTGCACAATCCTGAGCTGTTGCATTACCAAGTGGAGACATTTTATCTGCGTAAGCGATAAATCCATCAAATCCTTTTACTCCCTGCCCTGCAGTAGTTGGTGTTGGAGATTGCGAAATCGTATTTACTCTTACCTTTTTATCTTTCCCAAAGAAATATCCAAAACTACGGGCAATACTTTCTAAATACGCCTTATTATCGGCCATATCATTATAATCTGGGAATACACGTTGTGCTGCCATATATGATAAAGCAACAATACTTCCCCACTCGCTCATAGCATCTTTTTTATAAAGTGCCTGCATAGTTTTGTGGAAAGAAACAGCAGAAACATCCCAACCTTTAGCAGTCCAATCGTAGTTTTGATCTGTATAATGTTTTCCTTTTCTTACATTAACAGACATCCCGATAGAGTGAAGTACAAAATCAATTTTGCCTCCAAGGATTTCTGTAGCTTTATCTACAAGATTTTCTAAATCTTCAACGTTTGTAGCATCTGCAGGAACAATTTCAGCACCAATTTGTTCAGCTAAAGTTTTAATACTTCCCATTCTCATGGCGATTGGCGCGTTTGTAAGCACAATTTCAGCACCTTCTTCGTGTGCTTTCACAGCGGTTTTCCATGCAATAGAATTCTCGTCTAAAGCTCCGAAAATGATTCCTTTTTTTCCTTTTAAAAGGTTATATGACATGTCGAAATTAGTTTTTAGATTCTTTTCAGCTGGTAAAGATAGTAAAATTCAATACAGCCAAAGTTTTTTTAAAATCTATTAATTCTCTAGCAGGGATACGGCATGCGCTCTGGCAGATTCACTTATGGTATTCCCACCAAGCATCATTGCCAGTTCGTCTATACGCTCTTCCTGCGCTAATTGTTTGATTTTGGTACTGGTAACATCCCCGGTATCTTCTTTAAAAATCTTAAAGTGCGCGCTACCTTTCCCGGCAATTTGTGGTAAATGGGTAATAGCAAGCACCTGCATACTATGGCCCATTTTCTGTAAAATTTCACCCATTTTTTGTGCAATATCACCAGATACTCCGGTGTCGATCTCATCAAAAATAATAGTAGGCAGGTTACTTTGTGCGGCTAAAATACTCTTAACAGCCAGCATAATTCGGGATAACTCTCCACCAGAAGCGGCTTTTCTAATTTCTTTAAAGCTTCCTCCTTTATTAGCGGCTAAATACCAACCCAGTGTATCATTTCCGTTAGCAAAAAACTTATCACCTTGCTCTAAACTGATTTTTAATCGAGCATTAGGCATTCCCAATCCGCTTAAAATTTCTTCGGTTTCTTTTACAAAAGACGGAATGATCTTCTCACGACGATCGTGCAACTTTTTGGCGATATTAGATAATTTACCTCGCTGTTTTTTTATTGCTGAAGCTATTTCAGCTAAAGCCTCGTCTGCATTTTCACTAACAGCTACCTGCTTTCTAAGATCTTCTGCAATATTTAATAGATCTTCGATCTCCAGAACATTATGTTTCTTCTGAAGATTATAGATTTGTTGAAGCTGATCGTTAGTTTTTTCGAGTTCTAAAGGATCGGCCTCAGTGTTTTCCAAAGCGGCTTCCAATTCAGCATTAATATCATCCAATTCGATGATCACGCTTTGTACACGCTCGTGCAGACTTTCATAATTAGCCGAAAATCGTGAAATTTTAGACAAATTATTACGAACTTCTTTTAAAGTACCTAAACTTCCTATTTCTTCCTGGGAAATAAAATTAATAGCCGAATTTAATTGCTCGGTTAATTCTTCAACATTATTAAGTTCTTCGTATCGGGTTTCAAGCTCCTCCAACATTCCCGGTTGCAATTTTGCTTCATCCAACTCATTCAGCAAAAACACATTATAATCGTACTCTTTTGTAGCCTGGGATTGCTCTTCTTTTAATGCTTCTTCTCGTTTCTGCAGTGCCCTAAGTTCTTTTAAAGCCTCACGATATTCTAAATTTAGTGCTTCATTATCTGCAATGGTATCGATTACCTGAAATTGATAATCGTTATTCCCCAAACTCAAAGTTTCATGCTGACTATGAATATCGATCAAATAATTCCCTAGATTATTTAAACTCGATAAAGTAACCGGCGTATCATTTACGAAAGCCCGTGATTTCCCTGAGGCTAAAATCTCTCTTCTAATAATGGTTTTTGGCTCATAATCCAGATCTTCTTTCTCGAAGAAATTGGTCAGTCCATAATTAGAAATATCAAAAACACCTTCTATTACACACTTTTTATCTGGATTTTTAATCGAACTATAATCGGCACGATTTCCTAATAGTAAGCCTAATGCCCCAAGCATAATAGATTTACCAGCACCAGTTTCTCCAGTAATAATGGTAAAACCAGGCTTTAAATTCATGTTGATATCTTCGATCAACGCGTAATTTTTAATAGATAAAGATGTAAGCAATTTTTCTTAGAATTTAAGGCTAAATATAAGGGAGAAATTGGCGCAAATCAACTACCTGAAAAAAGAATTCTAATTACTGGATTTGTCGCCACTGGCGTGCATAACTAGGCGCCATACTGCTAAGTTTTTGGGCTAATCCACGCGTACCAACATCTGGCCCACCGGTAAAAATATCGATAATCTCACCAGATTTTGCATCAAAAAAGATTCGTAATAATAAAGAATTTAGACGCACTGAATTCATTTCTCGTAAACTTTCAAGTGCTGTTGCTATCGATTGTTTTCCTTCAGAAATATCTTCATGCATCCTATCCAAACCATTACGATGATAAGTATAAAGCGCATCACGATATCCCTGAAATGAATTAGAAAGCAAATCTGCATTTAACCTAAATCTGGATCTTGTATTTCCGCTAGGCTGCCAGCCTGAACTATTGCTTTGCTGTGCAATAGTTACAATCTGTTTAGCTTCTTCAAAAAATGCTGTCCCGGCATTCTGCTGAAAAGAATCGGCATCTAATCCTAAAATAGTATACACATAGAAACTAACTACAGATACCAAATTAGAACTATATGAATTCTGATTATAATTTAGTGGCTGATATTCGCGATAAGAAAAATTAAAATCTTCGTCGCTATAATTAAAAACAGGCGTTACCATATCTGAACCGTAAACTGGCCGTGAAGATTGCACCTGGATATTTGCAGCAAAATTCTCACCACTAAATTCACTTATAGTAATAAACATACTACAATTAATGCGTTGTTCTGGCGGTAATTCTCTACCCGTCCAGCTAGTACTATTAATAAATTCCTGAAGCGAATTCTTTAAAGTTTTAAATACATTAAGATTGGCTTGCCCGGTTTGTTCAGCATTAATCTGTACCTCGCAATTAAGCTCCTGTGCTTTTAGATGAAAGCAAAAAAGTAAAAAAAATATTGCGATTATTTTATTCATCAAACAGACTAATTATTTCGTTAAGGATATCTTTTGCTACTTCAGATTTTGGCTTTAAACCAAAACTTTTTACTTCGTCCTGAAAAACAAAACTTACTTTATTGGTCTCGCTTTGAAACCCTGCTCCTTTATCCTGAAGGGAATTTAAAACTACAAAGTCTAAATTTTTCTTTTTAAGCTTTGCTTTTGCATTTTCCAGCTCATTATTGGTTTCTAATGCAAAACCAATTAATTTTTGATGCTGCTTGCGTTCTCCTAAAGAACGCAAAATATCCTGATTTTTAGTAAGTCGTATTGTTAAAGTCTCTTCTGCCTTCTTAATTTTTTGATCGGCTACACTTTCTGGCTTATAATCTGCTACTGCTGCAGCTGCGATTACCACATCTGCCGCTTCAAAATTTGCCATGGCTGCATCGTACATATTTTGCGCGCTCACCACTTTGATAAGATTTATATGATCTTCTGAAATTTGTAAATGAGTAGGACCAGAAATTAAAGTAACCTGTGCCCCTAGATTTGCAGCTACTCTAGCAATTTCATATCCCATTTTACCACTGCTATGATTACCAATAAAACGCACAGGATCTATAGCTTCGTAAGTTGGCCCTGCAGTAATCATAACATGTTTTCCTTTTAACGGAAGCGATGCAGTTAAATGATCTTCTAAAAACTGAAAAATTTCTTCGGGCTCGGCCATTCTGCCTTCGCCACTTAAGCCACTGGCAAGTTCTCCCGTCCCGGCAGGAATCATATAATTCCCGTAATTTTTTAAAGTTTCAAAACTGTTTTTTGTGGAAGGATGCTTGTACATATCCAAATCCATCGCCGGTGCAAAGTAAACCGGGCATTTAGCCGAAACATAAGTTGCCAGTAAAAAATTATCACTATTACCGGTTGCCATTTTAGAAAGTGTATTGGCAGTTGCCGGGGCTATAAGCATAAGATCTGCCCATAAGCCAAGTTCTACATGATTGTTCCAAACTTCGTTTTCATCTTCTGTAAAAGAAGAATATACTTCGTTTTTGGACAAGGTAGAAAGAGTAAGCGGAGTAATAAAATCTTTTGCAGCCGGCGTCATCACCACACGGACTTCAGCGCCGGCTTTAATAAAAAGTCGAACTAACGAGGCGGTTTTATAGGCAGCAATACCGCCGGTAATACCCAAAAGTATTTTTTTGCCTCGTAGTACAGACATATGCTTTAGAATCTATTTAAATCTTTTTAGATTGAATCTTCAGATTCTTTGGTGTTACGATAATAGATCTTATCGCTTAACCACTCTTCTACTGCAAGTGCATGTGGTTTAGGTAATCTTTCGTAAAACTTAGAAACTTCGATTTGTTCCTTGTTTTCAAAGATTTCATCTAAACTGTCATTATAAGTAGCAAACTCGTCTAGCTTTTCAAGTAACTCTTTTTTGATCTCTGTATTGATCTGGTTAGCTCTCTTAGCGATAATTGAAATTGCCTCGTAAATATTATCTGTAGGCGCATCAATCTGGTTCTTATCGAGTGTAATCGTGTTAACCGCTGCTTCAGTTTTTTTAATATCCATTTTCCTTAAACTAATTAAAAGTTTTCAACCTTGCTTGTATATCTTCGTATGCTTCGTCTACATTGGCAATATATTCACCCTCAGGGTAACTTTTCTTGTATGCCTGATAGTATTCCTGTGCCTCTTGTAAACGTTCTTGCATTAAGTTTCTATAACTGTTTATTGCATAAGAATAAGCAGCATCAAATCTTAGGTAAAACGCTTCTTCGCGATACGGTGTACCTGGATAATCTGCTATAAAATTGTTGAAAGAAGTAATTGCTGCCGTAAAGTTCCCTTCACGATAGTTCCCTCCAATTCTCCAATATTGCTTCGCAATTTCAAACGCTTTTTTCTCTAATTTTAATCGAAGCTCTGTTGCCATTAAGTTTGCTTCCTCTGCATATTCTCCCTCAGGATATCTATTAAGGTAGCTCTGTAAAGCTTCAACCGCTTTGTTAGTATCTGTTTGATCTAAATCGAAACGAGGTGATTCTTCAAAATAACTTTTAGCCGATTTAAAAGAAGCTTCCTCTACTTTATCACTATTTGGATACGATTGTACAAAACGCTCAAACTCAAAACTAGATAAATAATAATCCCCTACCTGATAATAAGCATCAGCAAAAAGATAACTTAGTTTTTCTCCCTGAGGCTTACCACGATACTGCGGTAAAATTTGTTCGAAAAGACGAATCGCTTTTCTATATTTTCGGTTACTATCTTCAGCTTTAGCTTCGTTGTAAAGGTTTTCTGCAAAGGTGTATTTCTCACCTGCATTTTCGCTTTTTAAAACCTTTTGGTAGTCACCACACGACTGAAGTACAAAAAGTAAACCTAATAATAGTAATCCTTTTTTCATCATTTGTAAAAACATCTTGCAAAAGTACAGTTTTTGGAATTATAAAAAAAACTTTCCGCTCGTACAAGAATAACTGTAAAAGCCTTTATTTATTATACCTAAGCGAGGTTTATTTTTCTTCGGAAAAAAAATTATCCTTTTTAAATGTAAAAAAGCTGCCCAAAAGCAGCTCTTACTAATCAAAATTTTAAAATCTGAAGTTGCCTTTAAACTACTTCAGCTTGCAAATTATGTACAAAATCTCCAATCTTAGCTTGTAATCCTTCCGAAGCATTAACTAATGGAAGTCTCACATTCTTAGAACAGATTCCTTTTTTCTCTAATAAAGATTTAATTCCTACCGGATTTCCTTCAGCAAAAATAAGATCTATAGAAGGTGCTATTCTATAATGTAATTGATAAGCTTCTTTGGCATTACCTTCTAATCCCAATTTCACCATTTGTGAAAATTCTGCCGGAAATCCCTGTCCAATTACAGAAATTACTCCAGCTCCACCAGCAAGCGTCATTGGTAAGGTAATCATATCGTCACCAGAGATCACCTTAAAATCTTTAGGTACAAGGCTAATTAATTTCATGGCCTGCACAATATCTCCGGCGGCTTCTTTTACTCCAATTACATTATCACATTCATTCGCAATCCTGGCAATAGTTTCTGGCAAAATATTAGAACTTGTTCTACCAGGCACATTGTATAAAATGATAGGAAGCGGTGAAGCTTCTGCTACCAGTTTAAAATGCTGAAAGATTCCTTCCTGAGATGGTTTATTATAGTAAGGAGAAACCGATAATACTGCCTGAAAAGCTGAAAGATCTGTAGTTTTTAACTGCTCTACAACAGCCATGGTATTATTACCTCCTATTCCTAAAACCAAAGGAAGACGATTACTGTTTGTCTTTACGATACAATCGATCACCTGCTCCTTCTCCTGTTTATTAAGCGTAGAATATTCTCCTGTAGTTCCTAAAACCACAAGATAATCGATACCATTAGCAATCTGGTCTTCTACCAATCGCTCTAAAGCTTCAAAATCTATGCTTAGATCATTTTTAAACGGAGTTACCAAAGCTACTCCCGTGCCTACAAACGCGCTCATTTATCGTATTTGTTTTAGTATTTTTAAGTATTTCAGGATTTCCTGTTGGTACAATGCAACATCTTCTGTCTCGACCGTAAGATCTGCAAATGGACTTTCTTTTTTATGATCGACCTTTAAAGCTGATTTTACACATTTAAAGACCAGATTTTTTAGTTTGTTATCGTTTTTAGAAAAAGAGATAAAAACATCGAATTTCGACTTAAGAAAATCCTTTACATCTTCATTTTGGATATTTCCGTCCGCTTTTATTTCTGAAGGAGCAAAGAAAATCGCTCGCTCATCTTCTACAGAAGCTGGTTTTGCAGTACAAACAAGAACTTTAAAATCGCTTTTCGCAATTTTTAACTGCTGCTGAAGTTGTAAAAGTGGCTTTACCTCTTCGAAAGCTTCAGCGGTAGTTACCAAGCCCACTTTCGTGATAAATTTCTCATTTTTTTCAGCAATAACTTCCGAATCTTGTTTCGAAAGCTTCTTTTCAGCTAAAAAATATTTAAAATTCTTAAACACTGCGGTGATATTGGCCAGCAAATGTAAATAATTTCTCATAAAATTTTCCTAGCGAGAAGCCTTCAATCTTAAGCTGAGTTTTCATATTTAACAGGTTTGTTTTTTTTGTTACAATAATTACACAATATTGGCTTTACTTTAATTTCTTCTGAAGAAATGGCGCCTACGTTTGTAATCTACGTACCTTTGCCACGCAATTAAGTTACTATGAAAAAAGTTATTAAACAGATTCCCCTCATCTTTTGCTTTTTAAGTCTTATTTCCTGCAAATTTGATTCAGAAGTTTCCCAAAAAACTATTGAGGGCAAAGAAATCCCAATAGACAGTACGATTACCGGCGATCCTGAAATTGAAGAATTTATCGCTCCTTTTAAAGAACACCTAAACAAAACATTGGATAGCACTTTGGCCTACAATCCAAGCGTTTTAAGCAAAGGCGAAAAAGGAATGAATACCGGAATTGGTAATTTAATGGCCGATATTGTGATGGAACAGGCTAATCCTATTTTTAAAAGTCGCACCGGAAATTCTATAGATTTTGTGTTGCTTAATTACGGCGGAATTAGAGCTGAATTAAATAAAGGCGCAATTACCACTCGCGATGCTTACAACATGATGCCTTTTGAAAATCAAATCGTGGTGACTGAATTAAGCGGAGAAAAAGTAATGGAACTGCTTACTTATCTTGAAAAAGGAAAATCGGCACACCCGGTTAGTGGTATCAACATAAAAATGGATAAAGATTTTAAGATAACCAGCGCCAGCGTAAACGGAAAATCGATAAATCCAGAGCAGAATTATTTTGTAGCGACATCAGATTATTTACAGCAGGGCGGCGATAGCATGTACTTTTTTAGCGATCCGGTTAATTTATATGATATCGATTATAAACTTAGAAATGCGATTATCGATTATTTCCATAAGATCGACACGATAAAAGCAAAACAAGACGACAGATTTATTAAAGAATAGCTTAGCCTCATTGAGGATTACTAGCAAACTCTTAACCTGAATTGATTCCCCATGAAAAGAAGAAATTTTATTCAGCAAACATCAGCAGCTTCAGCATTTGTAGGATTAGGCGGATTATCTTCGCTTAGTTTTTCTGAAGCTCCTAAACATATTACCATTTTGCACACAAACGATGTGCACAGCCATATCGAAGCTTTTGGGCCAGATCACCACCGTAATCCAAATATGGGCGGCGTTGCCAAAAGAGCCGTACTTATAGAAAAGATTAGAAAAGAAAATCCTAACACGCTTTTGTTAGATGCTGGAGATATTTTTCAGGGTACACCTTATTTTAATTTTTACGGCGGCGAATTAGAATTTAAATTAATGAGTAAACTAAAGTATGATGCTTCAACTTTAGGAAATCATGATTTTGATAACGGAATTGATGGTTTGTACGCACAACTTCCTCATGCCGATTTCGATTTTTTAATTTCGAATTACGATTTCAGCAATACCATTATGGACGGCCACACCAAGTCTTACAAAGTTTTTACGAAAAACGGAGTTAGAATTGGCGTTTTTGGTGTTGGAATTGAACTTAAAGGTTTGGTAAACGATAAACTTTATAAGGAAACAAAATATCTTGATCCTATCGAAATGGCGACAGATATGAGCAACACCTTAAAAAACGAAGAAAACTGTGATCTGGTAATTTGCCTTTCGCATTTAGGGTATAAATATGACAGCGAAAAAGTAGATGATCATAAATTAGCCTCAAAAACCGAGAATATCGACCTTATTATTGGTGGCCATACGCATACTTTTTTAGATGAGCCAACAATCGTAAAAAACAAAGCCGATAAAAATGTGATGATTAACCAGGTTGGTTGCTACGGACTTTACCTTGGCCGTGTTGATTTTTACTTAAACGGAAGCAAAGCTATTACCGGTAATGGTAAAAGTGTAGAAATATAAAAAAACAGGCATGCATTTTGTATTCGCTTTTTAAACCAATCAAAAAGCGAACATGAAATATCATCACTATTTTCTATTTTTTCTGTTCCTTATCGTCACACCACGACATTTTTTTTCTCAAACTATCGAGCCGGTTTTAGGTTTAGATGGAAGCGTTTTTATTCAGGTAGACCGCATCATTATTAATACTGAAGGAAAAATTACTTACCTGCATCTTATCGAAGATATTCCTATTGGAGTAAAATTGGAAGAAGATCCTGTAATTGTTCTTGAAGAAAAACGAAGCTATCTTCAACTTCAGCAAAATTTACCCAAAAGCCTTTGGAATGATTTTGAATTAAACTTTAATAATGAGATCAGTTATTTTAACGGCTATTCGATCGATTATAATTTTCAAAATCGCATAAGCAAACTTGGAAATATTAAGATTGAATACAACTTAAAAAATAAGATCGATAAAATTGGAAAGTATGGGATTTCCTATAATTTTCAAGGAAAAATTGAGAAAGTAGGAAACTTAGAAATTGATTATAACTTCAGAAATCTTGTAGATAAAATCGGAAATAAGAGGATATCCTACAACTTTAAAAACCAAATAGACCAGATTGGCAACACCAAAATTGAATACGATCTAAAAGGAAGAATCGATAAAACTAGCTCTAAAAATATCGAATATAACCTAAATAATCGCGTAGAAGAAATTGGCGATTTAGATATTGAATACGACGCTATGGGAAGAATCTCGAAGATTGGCGATCGATACTTTCGCAGTTCATTCCACTCCAGATAAAAAGCCATACAAATTCTAAACTTTGCATGGCTTTCAATTTTCGTTTTAAATTTCCAGAATTAGAAACCTGAGATTAAGCTTGGCGCTTCTTTTATGAATGTATCTAAAACGCCATCGGCTATTTTTATTTTTCCGTCGAATCTTGTAGCTCCGGGAATACTTTCAATTTCAGCTGCTTTTTTAGCAAATTCATCAGCTTTTTCAAAATAAGTATTTGCTTCTGCATTTTCAGTCATTGCTGCTTTTAATCCTTCCGTAGTAAGCATAAGAGACTCTCCCCACAATTCCATTGCCTGCAACCAGGGTTTAGTTTCTTCAATAAAAATAGGATCCACAGTAGACCGAATAAGTGCCGGAGCCTCTTTAAATTCGGTTGCATAATGCATAAGTTTAGCCAGCACATTTTTTCTAGATTCAGCATCACCAAAAGCTATTTCGATCTTTACTTTATCCAGTAAAGCTTTTAAACGCGGCGCCTGTTCCTGCCACGGCTGGCTACCAAAAGTCGGCGCTAAATGTTGCGTATCAAAAAACTTCAATAAAGCTTCAGTTACTTTTATATCGCCTTTTGCCAGGTTTCGCGCAGCGTTATACCAAATGATATCTGGATCGTAAGCAGTATCATTCCACGCAAAAGAAGCCACACCGGTAACCGTCACCCTACTTGGCATTTCCTGATTCATAGGATTCGATAAAATCCCCGATAATTCTTTAGACAAACCAGCTTCTCTAAAACGGTATGGCGCCATTAACAATCTACCTTTTGTTTGTCCAAAATCATTCACAGGATAATTATCCCACAATAAAGTTTTCCTACCAAAAGCTTTGGTGGCCTGGCTGGCATCATTATTAGAAATTCTTGGCGGCACAACATCTGTTCCCGTCCATTGTATAATGATTTTTGGATCTAAATTCTCAATTAATGCATTTTTATATTCACTTTCCTTTGCATCGTAATATTCTGTTGGCACCATGATCAACGGACTCATACTTGAATCTAATTCATCCAATATAGCCTGCAACTTATTTAAAAGTTCAGATTGGGCAATTCCGGCTGCTTTTTTTCCAGATTCGCCGTAATACGCTTCATCTTTATCACAATTCCATTTCGTGTATTCAATATCATCCAGGGCCACATAAAAATTCTTAACACCTATTGCATATAAATTCTTGAATTTACTTTTTAGAGATTCAAGATCTGTAGGATCTGAAAAACAAATCGTTGGCCCGGGAGAAATCGCGTAAACAAAATTCACATGATTACTTTGAGCAACTTCAACAAGTTTCGCTAATTCGTCGATGGTTTCTTTTGGATAAGCTTCGCGCCACTGATCTCTGGCATAAGGATCATCTTTAGGACTATATACATAAGTATTCGCCTTTACGCTACCAAGGAATTCCAAATGTGATTGCCTGCTTTGCATCGACCAGGGCTTACCGTAAAAACCTTCGATAGTACCTCGAATTGGCATTGCCGGATAATCCTGAATTACAAGATTGGGAACAGCTTCCAGTTTTGTTAACTGGCTAAAAGTTTGTCCGGCATAAAACAATCCATTTTCGTCATGTCCAGCAAGCGTAATAAGTTCTCCACTCCCTATAGAAACTCCGGATAGCGTATACGACTCCTTCTTATCTACAATCTCGGCATTGCTTTTCTTTAAAGCCTGCTGAATAATTTTAGACTCATTCAATCCTAGTACGATAAAAGTATGATCTAGATTATCTGGTAATTCTGTAGCCGATTTTATAGATTTTACTCCTGAATTTTTTAATGCCTGCACCACTAAACTCTCAATTTCTGAAGGAAGATCGCTTGATTTCACAAGCGTTACAGAAGAAGTAATTAAAAACTCTCCCTGAGTTATTTCTACTGAAGCCGGTTGTGGATAAATTAGTGGCTTATAAAAAACTTTTGATTCATTGCCTTGAGAAAAGCATAAATTGAAGCTTAACATAATAAACATCAAGCACTTTAGAAGAATTCGCATTGGTTTTGAGAATTATTTTGTTACTAAACCGCTATTTCTAACATTCAAACTTTTAGAATGCAAAGAAAAATTACTCCAACAAGATAATTAATTCACCAATTACAACAAACTTTTATAAATTTTTAAATTTATAAAATAATCTTATTTAAAAATTTACACAAAAAACCTCTAATATCAGCGCTTGGCTTATTTAGATCAAATTGCGAACATAAAAAAACCGCATAATTCTGTAGAATTATGCGGTTTCGAGTTATCAATAAAGTGACCCCTATGGTACAAAACTCGAACCAATTAATAGAGGATTTAAAACTTTTGGCTGATATACTGGCTGCTTAATCTGTAATGAAGTCTTTAAAAGTAACTGATAGTTTATAGGTTATTTATAAAAGGAAAAAGTATGAAAACCTTTATGACCCATTTGGCCTATATATGATCCCATGCTGTCTTGGAGCGGACATTATAAGAAGTTCCCTTCTCTGTTGTTCCTTTTCTTTCAATGAACTCTCTATTTATCAGTTACTGTAAATCACGGGTAACCGTACTTTTTTTGATATATTCTCAAGTTGTTGGTATTCTGCATTATTTATAGAACCATGTCCTTTAATATATAAGAGCATTGACTTGTCTGGTGAAGGTTTTGTCTTTTAAAGTAATCGACAATCAGCTCTGTGATGTTGAGTATTTCGTAAAAAGGTATATTTTTACAATTAATTTTTGGTACCCCTCAACCATTATCTTTTGCAGGATATAAATAATCATTTACTTTCATTAATTCAGAAAATAAGATATGGAGTTATCCTTACTGCTAAATTGCATATCCTCATTAAAATTATCAGGATATAAAAGGATGCCACTTAAATTTGTGTAGTGCCATTCCTTGAAGCCAAAAACTGGAATGACGGCACTTGCTGCAATTAAAACCTTATCCAACTCTTCCAGTTCAAACTGCACAGCATCGATATAGACCTCACTTAAAAATAGCATCATTTTTTGCTGAAAAATTAGCTGTGCGTCTTTTGATAGATTTCTATAAAACAGCACATTATCCGTCAATAATTTATGCCAATGTTCTGGAAATGGCTTTACACTATGACGTTTTGCTTTTCTATAAAAATGAACAGCAAAAAGAACAATCACAACCGAAATAAAAATATAAGCCATATTAAAAACGTATTAATCTACAGGTTCGGCCTTAAATCCCACTTTTTGCAAAGTCGCCTTTACATCTTCTTCGGTTACACCATCGCTTTCAATGGTTAGGATTTTATCAGGATTAGAGGTATCTACTTCCCAACTTTCTACACCTTCTTGTTTGTTTAAAAAAGGGGTGACTTTTGATACGCACCCACCACAATTGATATTTGTTTTAAATTTTAAAGTTTTCATAGTATTGAATTTATTTATTATTAAAGTTTTACTCGTTTAAGTCTTAAGCTATTTGCAACTACGGATACACTACTGAATGCCATTGCTGCACCTGCAATCATCGGATCCAACAAAAACCCATTTACAGGATAAAGAACTCCCGCTGCAATTGGAATGCCAATAATGTTGTAAATAAATGCCCAGAATAAGTTCTGACGTATGCCCAACACGGTTCTTTTTGATAGTTCCAATGCTTTTGGGATAGATTGTAAATCTGATGTTATCAAGGTCATTTTTGCTACATCCATTGCGATATCCGAACCTTTGCCCATAGCAATACTCACATTGGCTTGCGCCAGGGCGTGCGAATCGTTGATACCATCGCCCACCATTGCTACTATCTTTCCGTCCGCCTGTAATTTTTCGACAAAAGCCGCTTTGTCCGAAGGCATCACTTCTCCTTGGTAATTTGTTATTCCTACTTGTTTTGCGACAGCAGATGCGGTTTTATTGTTATCTCCAGTAAGCATATAGACCTCAATGCCTCGTTCTTGAAGTGTTGCTATGGCCATTTTTGAAGTTTCCTTAATCTTGTCTGCAATGGCGAGTATCGCCAGCACTTGATCTTCGTTACCAAAGAATATGACTGTTTTTGCTTTTTCTTCGAGACTTTCTGCTGTTTGCATTAAAGTAGCGTCGATTTGAATATCCTTTTCGACCATTAGTTTATGGTTGCCCACATAATATTTTGAACCATTCTGCTGTTGCGCCTTTACACCTTTTCCGGTAATACTTTCGAAGGAAGTAATTTCTGCTTTTTCAATATTTTCATCTTTTAAGTGATTGACTACAGCTTCCGCCAAAGGGTGTTCTGATTGTGCTTCAATAGCTAGAAGAACTTTTTTGTATTCGTTGATATCTTCGAGTTTATCCTTCCAAAATATATCAGTTACTAAAGGTTTTCCTTCTGTAATTGTACCTGTTTTATCAAGAATGACAGCATTCACTTTATGACCGAGTTCTAAACTTTCGGCATCCTTTATAAGGATATTATTTTCTGCGCCTTTACCAATTCCCACCATAATGGCGGTAGGTGTTGCCAATCCCAAAGCACAAGGACAGGCGATTACCAATACTGCTACAGAGGTCAATAAGGCTTGTGAAAAGGCATTATCGCCTCCTACTGACATCCAGACAATGAAGGTTACAATGGAAATACCCAATACCACAGGAACGAAAATACCGGCAATCTTATCGACCAGTTTTTGAACGGGTGCCTTACTCCCTTGCGCTTGCTGAACCATTTTAATGATTTGGGAAAGCAGGGTTTCTCCACCTACTTTTTCAGCGGTAAATTGAAAACTTCCTTTTTGATTAACGGTACCAGCGAATACCTTTTCCCCTTGGGATTTCTGAACTGGAACGGGTTCTCCAGTAATCATACTTTCATCTACATATGAGCTTCCCTTGGAAACTTCGCCATCCACGGGAATCTTTTCTCCGGGACGCACCAAAATGGTCTGACCAACCTGTACGGATGAAATAGGGATTTCCCTCTCTTCCCCATTCTCAATAATTTTAAGGGTTTTAGGCTGAAGCCCCATTAGTTTTTTAATGGCTGAAGATGTATTTGATTTTGCCTTTTCTTCCAATAGTTTCCCCAAGGAAATAAAGGTGATAATCACGGTAGCCGCTTCGTAATATACGTGAGGCTCGATGCCACGACTTAACCAAAATTCAGGAAAAAAGGTATTGAATACACTAAAGAGGAAGGCGATTCCGGTACTCAACGCCACCAAGGTATCCATATTTGCTTTACCGTGTTTGGCCTGCTTGAAGGCATTGATGAAAAAACTGCGCCCAAACCAAAAAAGAATTGGAAAGACCAATACCAATGAAATCCATTTGCCTGGTTCCCATTGCATATAGAACATTCCCAACACAAAAATGGGTAGCGTAAGTATCGCCGACCAGATGGTTCGGTTTTTTATGTCCTGATAATGCTTTTGCTGAAGTTCTTGCTGTACTTCCGAAGGGTCTTCGGCATCAATTATAATATCGTAACCGACCTCACGAAGCGCGTTTTGAAGTTGATTTGGACTCAACTCCTTGTCATATTCCACAAGAACGGAACTATTGGCAAAATTAACACTTGCATCAAACACACCTTCTGTGTGTTTTAATACAGATTCAACACTCGCTGCACAAGAGGCACAGGTCATTCCCGTAACTGGAAATGATTCTTTCACACCCTGTTTATGATTCTTCTTTTTGGTTTCAAATATGTTGATTGTCTCCATAAATCCGTTCTTATTTGTATGTTACAAATTTCAGGATTAAAAGACTGTAATGTGTTACGTTATATGCTGAATGATTTGTAGAATTTACTCTTCACGAATTATTACTACCAATTGGATAAGTCGTTTTTAATTTATCTTTTATCACCGCAATGGATACGTGTCTATCAGTCTCTACTATTTGTAATCAAATACCCTTTTGATTGAATGACCTTTTTTATCTCATCGACATTCGTTTTAGTGGTATCAAATTCTATAATTGAAGTCCCTTCTTCAAAAGACGTAGATACATTTGTAACCCCGTCAATTTTGTTTACCGAATGGTTGATGTTTTCTTCACAACCCGAGCATACCATCCCTTCAATATTCAACTTTACAGTTTGAATATCGGTATTGTTTGTTGCAACAATTCCTACTTTCTCCGTTGAATGAAATATTTGTGGATAATAAGAAACCAATGTCATTACAACAACAAACACTGTAACCAACCACAAATAGAATTTCGACTTAAAAAATGATGGCTTAGCCATATCACAGTTACCACAATCGTCCACCTTCTTTTTTTTATAAACCTGATAAAAGGCCAGTCCCAATGACAAAAATGCTATAACCAACAGATAAGGTTTCAAGGCAATAAGCCAAGAAAAATAGACAGAACTTCCACTAATACCAGCTACACTTGTAAGTAGCAAAGGACCCCAGCAGCATAGTTTAAGGGAAACTGCTGAAAATACAGCAGTCCCCATAGATGTTTTTTTGTTCCATTTAGTAATTGCCATACCTAACAACATCCTATTCCCGCGTTTACCAAATCCTCTTTTGTGATTTCGATTTTGGTGCAGCAATTCAGTAGTTTTCCGTCCACAGCAATGGCGGGAACTCTTGTAACCCCATATTCCTTCATTTTTGAAACACAGATTTTACTTTCGCATTGCTCGGACAGATTATGAAGTGTGATTTCGCAGTCCTTTCCTGCTGTCTCTTTTACTAATTGCACCACAGGCTCGCATACCGGGCAACCTGCTGTAAAAATCTCGATTTGTCGTTTCATCTTATTTAAGTTTAAATTAATAATGGAACAAAGATGAGAACGTGAGGTAGGGGGTCACCAAACTTTTTTTAACCTTTTTTTTCGTTGTAGTTTTTTAATCTGGTTTCAATAGTTTGGATTTCTTTTAAGCGATTGGTCAAATCGGATAATTCCAAATTGGGGAATTCACTTTTTAAATATTCAATTTTATCTTCATTGCCACAATTTCCTGGGCAAGAGTCCACGGCCTTTACAATTCCAATAGCAAGTGCTTTTCGATAGACTTCATCCAGCAGTAAGTAATGTGCTTTTTGAATCCCCTTATCAATGGATCTGAACTGTATGTTTATTTGTTCGGGGTCCTTTCCTTCATCAAGCATTTTAACAATGCCGTTTATTTGACCACTCAAAGTTTTTAATCTGGATTTAATATCCAAGATTAAATCAGTAGGTAATTTGTACTGTTCCATATTCATAATTTGTCCATTATAATGTTTAGCAACAACTTGAATTATTACATCTTTTATTTTCTTGAATTGGTGGGCAGGCCACAGTACCGTAAGAACAGAATACGCAGCAATCTCCTTCTTTTGGTTTAAGTATTTGTTTGCAATTATCACATTCATAAAAGAATTGACAGGATTCTGTTGGCATTTCTTCTACTTTTTTGTGTCCACAATTTGGACAGGTAATTTCTGATTTTAATTGGATTTCCATTAGTTTTTTCTGTCAGTTACTTTATAGCCTGTTGCGTTAATTGCATTTTCAATTTCTTTTTCATTGGTTTTGGTTTTATCAAACTCAATGATTGCATTTCCATTTTCGTAAGACGCCTTTGAGTTTACAATTCCGTTGAGTTTGTTTACTTCGTGATTGACGTGTTCTTCGCAACTTGCACAAGTCATTCCGCTAATTTTAAATTCCATTGTTTTAATATCCGATTTGTCAACTACGATTATTTGCTTTTCTATGTTTGGATAAAAAATGGATGAATAATATGGAAATGCCAGCATTATAATTGCAAATACAGTTACAATTCCTAAAAACTTTTTTGATTGTATAAATTTTGGTTTTTCGTCTGTTTCACATTCGCAGTCAATTTCTTTTTGAGGTTTTAGTTTTTGATACCAAGCAAAGCCGAGCACTAAAATTGTTAGCCCGATTAGATAAGGTCTAAAAGGCTCAAGCCAAGAAAATGTTGAGGCAATTCCACTTGTTCCCGCGATTAAAGCCAAAACGGGTGTAATACAACATAATGAAGCTGTAATAGCAGCAAGTAAACCTGCACCAATTAATTTGTTCTCACGTTTCATATCGTTTCTAAAACTTTGTTTTTATCGAGTATTTCAAAAAACGGATTTAATAATGTTGAATATTCAGGGGTTAGTGAGTAAAAAATCGTTTGAGCATCTCTTTCGGTTTCCAATAAATTTCTGTCCTTCATTTTTCTCAAATGTTGAGAGATAGCAGAAATATTCATTTCGAGAATATCACTTAAGTCGCAAACGCAAAGTCGTTTCTCCTCAAAGAGTAGGTAAAGAATTTTTAGCCGAACATTATTTCCGACTAAAGAAAGTCCATTTGCCAAATAGTCAAACGATTCATTTAATTCTGAAACTGTCTTTTTACAACGGTTTATCTGTTCAATATCTGCCTGTTGTCTTATGCAAGAATTATTTTTCATAAGGCAAAGTTACAATTATTTCTTATTTAAGCAAATACTTAAATACAAAAAAGAATGATATGTAAATTTTGATCATTATGTTCCTTTTGTTTTGATTTGTGTTTTGCAAAAACTAAAACTACCGAATTGTACATCTGTTCTTTTAGCTTGTAGGTGAAGGTATTGCTGGCTTTACAGTTAATTGTCTTTTAAAACTACAAAACAGAAAATTCTGTATGGTGTTGAATGGTGTTGTGTGGTCCTCTGATACACAGCGAATTTTGTCAAATCCTTTTTTTAATTCCGATGTTAATTCCTCTTCATTGTATTGTTTTATTTCAAGTCCGCTACATTTTTTTGGTCCGTTTTGTGAAAAGGTTCCTATTATTAAATAACCTCTTACAAATTTTGTCGCTATGTTAGTATATTTTTTAATCTGATCATCTGTTGTAAGAAAATGAAAAGTTGCTCTGTCGTGCCAAACATCGAAAGATGTATCTGGTTCAAATTCGGTAATGTCGCTTACAATCCAATTTACTTTACTTGCCTTTTCTCCCAGTCTTTTTTTAGCTTTCGCAATTGCTTTTTCTGAAATATCAAGTACAGTAATGTTATTATACCCTTCCTTGAGTAAATAGTCAACAAGTTTACTGTCGCCACCACCAATGTCTATAATTTTTGCCTTTTTATTTAGTTTGAACGAACGTATAAACTTCAGTGAAGTTTTTGGTATTTCTTGCGTCCAACTTACCTGGTCTGGATTTTTAGTTTCCTAAACTGTTTCCCAATGTTTCTTTCTGTCTAATTTCATTTTGATATCTAAATTCGGTTCATTGGTAAATCAATATATCATCTACTGATTTAAATACCCCTTTAATAGTGGTAAACACGCCCTAAATCTCATCCAAGGATTTTCGGTTTTTGTCTACAGATTTCTTGAACTGCGTAGGTGTCATCCCAGTAATTTTCTTGAACTGATTGCTTAAATATGCAACGCTACTATAATGTAGTTGAAAAGCTATTTCACTTAAGGTTAGTTCATCGTAAACTATGAGTTCTTTTATACGTTCAATTTTTTGGTTGATGATATATTGCTCAAACGTGATGCTTTCTACTGACGAGAATAGGGAACTTAAATATTTGTAATCCAAATTAAGTTCACCACTTATAATATCTGCCCATTTTAAATCGGTTTCGTCGTTGGAATGATGTATTTTCTCAACAACCAAAGTTTTCATTTGCTCAATAAGTTGACTTTTACGGTCGTCAATCAAACTGAAACCTGAATTTTGAAGGGCTTCGGAAAGCTCTTTTTTGGTGTTTGCATTTAATGTTGACACTAATTTAACTTCTCCCAATTTAATAGAAGCATAGGATATTTCAAGTTGTTTTAAAATATTGGATACTGCCGAGATACATCTTGGGCAGACCATATTTTTAATATAGATAATCTCTCTCATATAATACTTGTCTTTAAAACAAGGTTAACCCAGATTTGTGTAAAGAATAGTAAACAGCAGCTATCGCAGCAATTACAAAAATCAATACTATCACAACAAAAGCTATAATTTTATCTTTTTTTGTGATATTACTTTTAGGTTGATGCTTCTTCCTTTCATTTTTTCGTCTATTTCTTCTGCTTTCACTCATTATCGTTCGCCATTATAAAACCAAGATTATTTTTTGGCCTTATGTAGATTACTTGATTAATCCGTAATTCGTTTTATTTTAAAGTTGCTTTTACCTCTCCACAGGTTAACATAGCCTCTCCATAATATGGATTTCGCACTTCTTCTTCCAAACTTATCCAATAGGCACCTTTATTGTTATTGGCCATTGGGCAAAACTGGATATATACATTTTGGTTGACCCCAAAAAGCTGTACACCACTTATCATATGTGCCGAAAGATGCTTGAAATGCCCTCTTTGTGCTGCTATGTCTGAACTGTTCTCAATAGCATTTGCAGATGATTTTAGTTCCTTTTGAATGGTCATCCAATGGTTGTGTGCTTTTTCATCGGACAGCAACTTCATATCAACATTTTTTAAGGATTGGATTATTTGCTTTCCTGCTTGTTGTGCACTTTTAGCATCGTCATTAACCAAAGCATCTTTTACAAGGATATAATCATCAAAAACCTGCTTCAATTGATTTTGAAATTTCTTTGAAACAGCTATCCTTTCTTTCATTTCAGAATGGTCTGTATTCACCACATTATCCCCAGTATTGTTTCCTTGCATACCCAAATGCCCTTCGTGGCCAGTCATTGTCTTACCTCCTGCCGTGTTCATCATACTTTTCTTGCCCTGTAACTGTGCAGCAGCATCTACGGTAAATGTGCCGTTAGTTACCACTTCATCTCCATTTTTTAAACCTTCAAGAACGGTATAACTATCGCCAGTGGCATTGCCCAATAAAACTTCTTTCATCTCAAAAACAGCTTTATTAGGGTCTGTTTTGACATAGACCACAGAACGTTCGCCCGTCCACATAACAGCCGTTGACGGTACAGAAACGGTGTTCTCTGTGCTCGTTCGAGCACCCTCGATTTTTCCTTCCACAAACATTCCCGGCTTAAAGAGGTCTTTTTTATTTTGTAAAACAGCTCTCACAACCACCGTTCTTGTAGCAGAGTTTAATAAGGGGGCAATAAACGAGACCTTGGCGTCAAACACTTCATTTCTATAGGCATTAGTGGTTACTTTAATGGTTTGTCCTTCTTTTAAGGACGCAATTTGGTTTTCGTAAGCATCAAATTCTGCCCATACTGTATTGAGATTGGCAATTTTGTATAAGGGTTGTCCTTGTTTTACATAGTCACCTTCTTCTACCATTTTCTGTGTTACCGTTCCTGATACGGTTGCGTACACAGGAAAGTTTTCTTGTACTTTCCCAGAGTTTTCTATGGCGTTGATTTGCTTTTCTGAAAGTTTCCAAAGTTTGAGCTTGTTTCTAACAGCTTTATATAATTCTGGTTGCGATTCTTTCAATGATGAAGCGGTAAGCAGTTCTTGTTGTGCCGCAACTAATTCTGGCGAATAAATAGTTGCCAAGCGTTGTCCTGCGCCAACACGTTCTCCTGTTGAATTAACGTATAGTTTTTCAATTCTTCCTCCAAAATATGTGACCTGTACGGCATTTGACTCTTCATTTGCTTTTATCTTTCCAGATAATTTTAGGGAATTATTTCCTATTTGTCCTTGTCCCACAAGTGACGTTTGAATATTGGCTAGAGCCATTGCGTTATCGGTCATTTTAATTTCATTGGCATTGAGGCCATCGGCACCCGATTCAGCTGGAATTAAATCCATTCCACATATTGGGCAGTCGCCAGGTTCTGGTTGCATAATCTGTGGGTGCATAGAACAGGTCCACATTTGATTAGTAGCAATTTCTTCTGAATGTTCGTGATTGTCTTTAGCACTATTTGTTGCCTTATCAGTAGAATCTCCACCGAACAGTAGAAAGCCACCTAGAAGGCCAACAATCAAGGCAATACCTATATAAATGATGTTTTTTTTCATTGTCTTTGTTTTTATTTGTTATTTTCTAATCGTTTAATCATTGCTTTCATTTCTGCAATTTCCTTTTCTTGTGCTTTAATTATATCATCTGCTAATTTCTTCACTTCCGGGTCTTGTATATCCGCTCGCTTACTGGTTAAAATGGCGATAGAGTGATGCGGAATCATAGCTTTCATATAGTGCACATCGCCAATAATTGGGGCCTGTGCCCTCACAAGGCCTAACGCGCCACCAAATAGAACAATACTTCCAAGAACAATTGCTATATTTTTCTTTTTGTTTTGGTACATATTACGCATTGTTACAAACATAATAATGGCCATAGCGGCAATACCCAAACAGCTCATATAAAATCGGGTAAGACTAAAATAGACGTGGTCAATTTCATAAGAGTTTAAGTACATTGTAACGTACATTGCTATGAAGGATGCCACGAGCATACCTACAAATTTTGTGTAGTTGTTTTTCTTTGAATTTTGATTTGAATTTTCCATTTTATGTTGGTTTTAGTGTTACTTATTTTCGTTTCTTTTTAACCAATTTTCTAATTGTGGGCGACGATATGTACCAAAGTAAGAACCCACTTAATACTGTAATTAACCCTAACAATGAAAACGCCCGCAGGATTATGGTATTAAAGTTGTCCCTGCCTTGATAGTCCATAGTGTGGTTCATCCACAAAAAATCGAACCAGCGCCAGTTTCTATGACGAACGGTCTGAAATGCACCATTTTCTATGGCGACATAAGCCTTCAAGTTTTGTGGGGTTTTATATGAAATCTCATAGGCTGGTAATGGACGACCACGGTATTCGTGATGTGCATCTACTTTCTCAATTCGTTTTATACCCCTTATTTCCAAATCGGGCAGCATATATCTATTGGCTACCTGTTTTGCTTCAGCTTTAGTAATACCATTTTTTTCATTTCCCGTTTTAGCACTAAATAAATTAGCTTCGTTAATCCAATAGTACGGCTCATTGGCTATTTCCAATAATTTTAGTGTTTGGATTGGTTCTTCACTCGCTAATTGCTCAGTCCCCAATAGGTTGGAAAAAGCAGTTTGCCGTGGCTTTTCTTTTTTGAACTGGTCGCCGTGTATTTCATCAATGTCCGTCCAGCTAAAATACATTCCGCTGATAGTCCACATCAAGAACTGAATGCCGAGGAATATACCCAAGTATCGGTGCGCTTTTCGAATCCATTTTGCTGTCTTTCTGTTGACCATACTTTCTATAATTTAATTCACAAAATATTTGACAATTATTCCACCTACCAACCAGACGTAACAGATATAGGCAACATACTTTAAAATCTTTTCAAGCAATGGGCTTTTAGGTGCCATCCCGCTCATCGTACTTTCAACACCCTTATTTTTAAAGAACCCTAAATAGTTGTTTGTAAAACCCTGTGTTTTCAGATTTTTCTATTGTGTTCACTTTAGTCATTTTCAATTTATTTCCTTAACTAAATAATTGAAGCGCCAAAGCACCACCAACTATTAAGATTAGTATGGTATATATTATGTAATTGAACCATTTTCTAATTACAGACTTTTCAGTTGTATTTTGACACCCGTCTTTGCAACACTCTTTCATTGTTATATCATCCTTTTTTATATGCAAAATCCTTTAAATAATACTTGAAAATGAGAGGCAACCTTTATTAACCAATAAACCAACCAAAATGTTTACCCCTCACAATCAAGTACTCTTCACTAAACTTCTCTTCATCATAAATTTTTAATTGTCTGACATAGGAAGAGAGATGTTATTATTTTAAGGGTTTAATCCCTCTCCCTTGTGCAGGCTGCTATTAACCAAATCAACTTTTCTTTTTCAAAATTCGTTGTGCCTGACTAGGGAAGGAACTAACACTAACCATCAACATTGTTTTCCTTCCCAGGACAGGACTTAAAAACTATTCAGATATCTTTATCATTTTACAACCTTCTGTTAACTAATAAACCAGAACATTGAAAATATTTTTTAAACAAAGGATTATCTATTGAATAGTCTTTTGAACTTTTCCGCATTTAAGCATTCTACTGCCGTAATATGGATTTTTCACTTCTTTACTTGTACTCAACCACGCACTACCCTTATCATACATTGGGCAAAATTGCTCGTATAACGTGCTTTTTGTACCCGTAATAGCTACCATATCAGTAATATCCTTACTTAACGTTTTAAAGTGCTCGCGTTGGTGGTCTATGGCACTTTCAGAAATATGCTCGGCGTGCTCTACGGCATCTTCTATAATGTCTTCTAATTCTTCTTGATTTTCTTTTGAATAACTGTCCGTATCAAATGCTTTAAGAGTGGCTACCAATTTTGTTCCTGCTTGTGCTGCCTTTTTTGTATCGTCCGCAACTAAAGCATCTTTTAAATTAAAGTAATCACTTAAAATAGCTTCTGCTTTTGCGTCACTATTTTTATTCATCATTTTGCTATGGTCCATTTTCATATCTCCGTGATCGTGGTTCATTTTTTCTTTTTCCTGTGCATTGGTAAAAGAAACTGCTAACAATAGCATTGCTGCAATACTCATTTTTAAATTTTTCATTTTAATTACTTTTAAATTATTGTTTATAAACTATCTTTTAATTGTGTGATAAAATTGATTAACTCTTCTGCTTCAGCTTCTGTAAATGTTGCCTCACTATGTATCAAAGTGTAAGAATCCAAAGGCATTTCGCCATTTTCAATCTGCTTGATAATAGACCTTAACTTACTTGCTTTTCTTCGGCTGGATAATGAATCCCATTCGTTGAAATTAAGTTCAGCTTTTCCTTCTTTAATATGGTCTTCCAAAAACCAAGCAACAGGTTGAATCTTATTATACCAAGGGTATTGAGTATTATTGCTGTGGCAATCATAGCAGGATACCTGTAACTTTTTTTGAATAGTTTCTGGTACATTATTGACCAGCATAAAATCAGTTGACGGTACAGTATCACTTTGATTGCGTGTAGTCGGAATAAATTGAATTCCCACGAACGCTACCAGTAGTACTATTGCTATAATCTTTACAATTTTCATTTAGTTAATTTCACGTTGTACTTTGCCGCATTTTAACATTTGACTACCATAGTATGGATTGCGCACTTCCTCTTTAGTACTTAGCCAAGCTGTACCGCCATCATACATAGGGCAAAACTGCTCGTAAAGCTTCATCTCTGCTCCTGTTATAGCAACCATATCTATAACATCTTTACTTAAAACTTTAAAATGTTCGCGCTGGTGTGCTATATCACTTTCTGAAATGTGTTCTGCGTGTTCAACTGCATCCTCTACAATATCCTTTAATTCCGATTGCTGGGTATCGTTATATTGTGAGGCGTCAAAATTTCCTAAGGATGTTGCTAGGGTTGCCCCAAGTTCTTTGGCTTTGCCATTATCATCTCCCACCAAGGCATTCTTTAAGTTGAAATAGTCATTTAATACCGCTTGTGTATTACTATCTCCACCCATTGCCATTTCCCTCTTTTCGCCGTCGTGATGACCATCACTGTTATCGTGGTTCATTTCTGAATGGTCTCCATCCGTGCTATTTTGTTCTTTGCTGTTGTCTTTACAAGACATTACTGTTAAGGTTATGAATGCTATCGCAACTATACCTAATGTTGATTTTAATTTGCTCATTTTGTTTTAATTTAAGTTTGTGTTTATTAATTATTATTACTGCCTTTTTATAGTGTCTTATAATTTTTCAATGACGTTTTCCAACATTGCAGTTATTTCGCTGGCTACCTCATTCAATTTTTCATTTTTTACAGCTTGCATTGAAGCCATTGGGTTTACGGCCGCAACTTCAATGATACCTGCTTCGATTTCCTGTACTATGACATTGCAGGGCAACATCGTTCCAATTTTATCTTCTGCTTGCAAAGCTTTATGTGCATAGGGCGGATTACAAGCTCCGAGTATCCTATACTTTTTAAAGTCTATATCCAGTTTTTTCTTTAGTGTTTCTGTTACATCAATTTCTGTAAGGATTCCAAAACCTTCTTCCTTTAATCCTTGTGTCACTTTCTCTATGACCTCTTCGAAGGTTCCATTGATTGTTTTATTAAAATAATAGTTCATCTTTTTTTAATTTTTAGTTGTTTAAAATCTTGCTAATAGTCCACCACCCAATCCATATCGGTTATTGTAGTTAGCTTGGATTGAAAAATTGCGCGAAAGAATGTATGCAACCCCTACCAACCATTGTGTTTCGCTTTCAAATGATTTATTATTCTCTAAATCATTGACCCATCCAAAATCTGCTCTGTATTCGTATTCGCCTTCCAAAAAAATTCTTGGAAAAATCAATAATTCTCTGTCCAAACGTATTCTTGGGCGTAGCTGATGGTCCATACTCACATCTACATTAAATCTATAAGGCGTAAAATACTTTACACCAACCAATCCTACGGTATTAAATGTATCGTAAGAATCTGGTGTTGACGTTTCGGTATTTACTCCTGCATAAACACGTACCCAATCGTTCAGATACCTATTATAACTTATTTCGGCTTCAAGATTTTGGTCGTAATCGAACTCTGTTCTCAAACCAAATTCATTTCGGATATTGCTCGACGTTAAAAAGAGTTCATTAAAATTTGAACCTGCACGAGCCAATCCCCACGAATAATAATGGTCTGTCTCATCAATAAGTTTCTGAACTGGATAATCTTTCATTCTATCATCCCTTGGGGTATCGTAACTAAACACTCTTGCCATACCACCCATCATATGGTACAATATGTGGCAATGAAAAAACCAATCGCCATACTCTTCGTTATAAAATTCAATAATAACTTTCTGCATTGGTGGTACGTTCACGGTATGCTTTAATGGGGAACGTTCTCCTTTTTCATTAATGACCCTGAAGTAATGACCGTGCAAGTGCATTGGATGGTGCATCATAGTCAGGTTATTTAATGTAATTCTGGTTACCTCGCCTCCTTTTATATTTATCTTATCGGTTTCTGATAATGGAACCCCATTCATACTCCATACATAGCGATTCATATTACCTGTTAGGTTAAGCAACACTTCATTTACTGGTAAATCTGCCTTAAATTCAGTTTTTTCTTTTGCCTCTAAAAAATCATAGTTGAAGTATGTCTTTCGCTCCTCATAATCAAAAGAAGTAGAATCCTTCTGCATCATTGGCATATTGTGCATATGACCTTCCATTTTATTTGATGCTCCATTATGGCTCATTGACATCGGGTCTTTTTTCATTCCCATTGTATCATCCATCTTCATATCCATTTGGTCATTCATTTTGCCATCTTTCATCGACATCTTATCGTTCCCCATTTTCATCTCGCCGTCCTTCATATTCATCTTCATTCCGTACTTCTGCATTAAAACTTCGGGTGTATTCTTCTTCTTGTTTCCAACCATTGCAGGTGCTCCCATTTTCATATCCATTTTGGCCATTTGCTTCATCATCTCTATTTTACTAGGTCTGTCAATTCTTTTAGCTGGATAAAGTTTGCCACTACCCAAACGAATTGAGGTATTACCAGAGCCGTCTTGTGCTGTGGCAGTAATTTCAATAGTTCCTTCTGGAATAGTTACAATTACATCATACGTTTCGGCTATGCCAAAGAGAAATCTGCTTTTGGAAACGGGTTGCACGTCAACACCATCACTGGAAACCAACATTGGGTTACCTCCTCCGAAATCCATCCAATAATAGGTAGATGCCGATGCATTGATAAAACGAAGCCTTACTTTTTCTCCTGGTTTAAATTCTGGGTACTCTACCAATTTTTTACCATTGGACAAAAATGTGGGATAATAAATGTCTGCAATATCTGCACCTTCCATTCTGTCTCGCCAAAATTTGAATTGTGCTCCTAATGCACCTTCTTTTATTACTCTACTTAAAGGTACTGCTGTTCCTTTTTTTACTTGATACCATTCGTTTCCTCTTTTAAGGTTACGTAATACATTCATTGGTTTTTCGTTTGTCCAATCTGATAATACCACGACTAAATCTTTATCATATTCCAAGGTTTTCTCTTTTGGATGAATGATAATAGACCCATAAACACCTTTTTGTTCTTGTAGCATTGTGTGGGAATGGTACCAATATGTTCCCGATTGGTTGATTGGAATCCTGTATTGGAAAGTTGTTCCTGGCTCAATCGGTGGGGTAGTTAAATATGGAACCCCGTCGTAAAAATTGGGAAGTATCAATCCGTGCCAATGCACTGAAGTTTCTTCATCCATTTTATTGGTTACGTTGATTATAGCAAGGTCTCCTTCATTAAATTCCAAAACAGGCCCAGGGATACCTCCATTGATAGTCATTGCATTAGCAGTAACACCACCAAGCGTCATTTTATTTTCTTCAATGGTAAGGTTATACTCTTGAATAGGTCGTCCTTCTTCTTTTCTATCTTGTCCGTTGGTTCCTACTTGTGCAACACTTTCAAATGAAACGAGAAGTACAAATAGTATTGTTATCTTTCTAATCATAATTCTTTATTTTAGTGTTCAAAAGCCAATTTGGCCTAGTTCAATTTTTTATCTTGTTAAATAATTTATTAAAGCATATTCTGTAAAATACTCTTTAATGGAATCGATTAAATTGATTTGAAACTTTAACTGCAATTCCTGTACATCTAACACATCATTAAAATCTATAGTTCCAGTTTCGTAGTTTTTCATAAGAATTTCCTCGGCATCAATGGCCTGTTTCAAATTATCGGTTTGTACATTGAACTTAATTCTTGTCGCATTTCTATTATAAAGCCCTTGCGCCAAAAGTGTTTCTAACTTATTCAACCTATCCTCTTTTTGAAATTTTATTTCTAGTTGTTTCAACTCATTTTGTCTTGTCACAGACTTATATTTATTATTAAAAATGGGAATAGAAATAGAAAGCATAGGCATAACCATATCTTTAAAAGAGCTAGTTATCATTGGACTATTTTCTTGGTTAATATACTGCACTCCAAACCCTACCATAGGACCACTTTCCTTTTGGTTTAACAGCTCTGACTGCTCAACAGATTCATATAACTTATCATATTTAATAAGTTCCGGGTTTATTTGAAGGTTCTCATTTAAAACCAGAGGGTCAACGTCCGGAATCATCATTTCTTCCACAACATCCACCGACATATTTTCTTCACGATTCAAAAGGTTATTGAACAGCGTCTGTTCTGCCTGAAAACCCTGTTCTAGCACTTCCTTTTGTTGAACTAATTCGTTTTGCCTTATTTGAAGGCGAAGTACATCAACAGCTGATGCTTTACCAACTTCCAATGAAGTTAATGCTAGGCGTTCATAGGTTTGTAAAAGTTCAATGTTCTCATCCAGAATAAGCTGTTTTGCACGTATGGCATAAAGTTTATAATATGACTGGGATACTGACAATGAAAGTTTTCTTTTCGCAATTGCTATATCAACATATTGCGCTTCTGCTATAGATGATGCATAATTTTCCCTTGCTGAAATGGTCCCGAACCACGGTAACATTTGCATTACAGAGGCACTAAATTGCTCCATAGGCATATCCATTTCAGGAGCTATAGCCATAACGCCAAAATTAAATTCAGTATTTGGTAAGCTGTTAACTTCATTTACTTTTTCTTCGGCGATATTGTACCGCAATTCAAAAGCTTGGAATTCTGGATTGTTCTTTTCAGCTTCCTGAATATAGGATGCTAAATCTTGTGCATTTACTTCCGCGAAAGCGAAAAAAACAAGTGCTATTAAAATTATATATCTCATTTTGTAGCTCGTTTTAATTGAAATTCTTCTTTCCAGCTAAATAAAACTGGCACAACAAATAGGGTTACAAGTGCTATAAGCATTCCGCCAAATGAAGGGATTGCCATCGGAATCATTATATCACTCCCACGACCTGTTGATGTCAATACAGGTAACAAAGCGAGAATAGTTGTTGCAGTTGTCATTAAACACGGACGGATACGCTTTTCTCCAGCTTCAACTACAGATGCCCTAATTTCCTGTTTTGTTTCTGGGGTATTTCTATCAAAGGTTTGGGTCAAATAAGTTGCCATAACCACACCATCATCAGTTGCAATACCGAATAGGGCAATAAAACCAACCCAAACGGCAACACTTAAATTAATGGTGTGCATTTGAAAAAGGTCACGTAAATTTTCTCCGAAAAAGCTGAAGTTTAAGAACCAATCTTGGCCGTAGAACCATATCATTAAAAAACCTCCCGCAAAGGCGACAGCAATTCCAGTAAAGACCATTAATGACGTTCCAACAGAACGGAACTGGAAATATAGGATTAGAAAAATAATAGCCAAAGCCAGAGGTACTACCACGCTCAATGTTTTTTCTGCTCGTAACTGATTTTCATACGTTCCCGTAAATTGATAATTGATACCCTTTGGAACGGTCAATTCGCCATTGTCAATTTTTTCTTGAATAAGGGCTTGGGCATTTTCCACCACATCTACTTCGGCGAAACCATCTAATTTATCAAAAAGTACATAGCCAACTAAAAAAGTATCCTCACTTTTAATGACCTGCGGCCCTTGTTCGTATCTTATAGTAGCCAACTCACTTAACGGAACCGGACTCCCTTTTTCTACTGGAACATAAATGTCTTTTAAGTCATTTGGATTTGCGCGTAATTCCCTTGGGTAGCGTACACGAATACCATAGCGCTCCCTACCTTCTACTGTTTGTGAAAGCACCATACCACCAACAGAAACCTGTATAACTTGCTGTACTTGCTCTATGGTTATGCCATAGCGCGCAAGTCGTTCTCTGTCAATATCTATAAGTAGGTATGGCTTCCCCACAATACGGTCGGCAAAAACTGCTTCATCCTTTACACCCTCTGCTTGTTTTAAGATATCTTCCAATTGTACCCCAAACGCCTCAATTTCTTTTAAATCCTGTCCTTTCACCTTAATGCCCATAGGTGCTCGCATACCAGTCTGTAGCATCACCAAGCGTGTTTCTATGGGTTGTAGCTTTGGTGCTGAAGTAACACCTGGAAGCTTTGTAACCCTTACGATTTCTTTCCAAATATCGTCTGGCGATTCAATTTCAGGTCGCCAATTTCTAAAGTACTCTCCATCGTCATCTGGAATGAGCTGTGAACTTGTCACAGAGAATGGGTCTGTAATTTTTGAGGCTTTATAGTCATCATCTTCTACTTCAATTTCGCTATTAGGGTTGGTTACTAAACTGCCATCCTTTAAAACAAATAAGCCGTCTTCGTTTACCTTAAAGCGTTGTCTTTTGCGATTTTCATTTAAAATATATTCAGATTTATATTGAATAACATTCTCATACATCGATAACGGTGCAGGGTCTAATGCTGATTCTGTACGCCCAGATTTACCGACTACGGTTTCAATTTCTGGAATGCTCGCAACGGCCATATCGAGTTGCTGTAGGACGCGTTTATTTTCCTCCACACCTGCGTGTGGCATTGAAGTGGGCATTAACAGGAATGAACCCTCATTGAGTGAAGGCATAAACTCTTTACCAGTATTACGCATAATCATCACTCCAAAAATTACAATGGCAGTTGGTATCGAAAGAAATAACAGCTTATTGCGCAATGCCCAATTTAAAATTCGAACATAATAATTTCTAAAAAGTGTAAATACACCCAAAAGACCAAAACAGATAAGACCAACGAAGAT
This sequence comes from Zunongwangia atlantica 22II14-10F7, assembly GCF_002094855.1. Taxonomy (GTDB): domain Bacteria; phylum Bacteroidota; class Bacteroidia; order Flavobacteriales; family Flavobacteriaceae; genus Zunongwangia; species Zunongwangia atlantica. Next base: position 216,517 of record NZ_ARYN01000001.1, on the reverse strand, counting down.
TAAGTTTATAAGGATACTTCTATCTACTCCCAGTGGTCTCCAATATTCCGCCAATAGGAATATGATAGCAAAAGCCGAAACAAATATATTGATGATGTTGGCGCGTTTTGACGTAATCTTTTCCTTTAGTGAAAGGAAGCCAACAACGCCAAATGCAACTAATATTAATCCAAGCGGATAGCCTAAAATTAAAGATAAAACGCCAAAAACAATCAATGCTCCATTTAGCATATAACTAAAAGAAGTTTTTAAATTTCTCTTTTTAAATAAATAGGCCGCAAATGGTGGAAGTAAAAATAGGGCAACAATAAGAGATGCGGTGAGTGCTGCCGTTTTTGTAAATGCCAATGGCCTAAACAATTTCCCTTCTGCACCAATCATAGTAAATACAGGAATGAAACTAATAATAGTGGTCATTACTGCCGTTAAGATGGCGCCAGAAACTTCGGCAGTCGCATTATAAACTACCGTATTCATAGGTAGCTTTTCTTCATTTTCATCAATATGCCGCAAGACATTTTCCGAAAGGATAACGCCCACATCGACCATAGTTCCAATAGCAATTGCAATACCAGATAAGGCGACAATATTTGCATCTACATTGAACAGTTTCATAGAAATAAAGACCATCAAAACCGCAACAGGCAATAATCCGGAAATCAATACGGAGGCCCTTAAATTGAAGACCATTATGATAATCACAAAAATGGTAATCAATATCTCTAAAGTTAGCGCTTCATCAAGTGTGCCCAAGGTTTCTTGGATTAGTTCTGTTCTGTCATAAAAGGGTACGATGGTTAATTGCGAAGTCCTCCCATCGCTTAATGTTTTTGATGGAAGCCCAGAACTTAACTCGTTTATTTTTTCTTTAACATTGTTGATGACTTCCATAGGATTGGCCCCATAACGAGCCACTACAACACCACCAACAACCTCGGCTCCTTCCTTGTCCAATAAGCCTCTTCTTGTAGCAGGACCGTGTGTTACTTTCGCAATATCCTTTATACGGATGGATGTAAAATCTTTTGAAGTAACTACCGCGTTTTCTAAATCAGATAGTTTCTTAATATAACCCAATCCTCTTATAAGGTATTCAGCTTGGTTGATTTCAAGCGTTTGTGCACCAACATCTTTGTTGCTTTGTTTTACTGCTTTTACAACCTCACTCAAGCCTATGTTATATTGCCGCATTAATTCGGGATTAACATCCACTTGATATTCCAAAACATATCCGCCGATGGAAGCCACTTCGGAAACACCACTCGCCGAAGACAGTGCGTATTTTACGTAGAAATCCTGAATGCTTCGTAATTCCTGTAAATCCCATCCACCTGTAACATTACCATCTTTATCACGTCCCTCAAGGGTGTACCAATATATTTGCCCTAATCCTGTGGCATCGGGACCTAGAGCTGGATTAACGCCTTCTGGTAGAAGTCCGGCTGGTAATGAGTTTAATTTTTCAAGTATTCGGCTTCTGCTCCAATAAAATTCAATATCTTCTTCGAAAATGATATAAATGCTCGAAAACCCGAACATAGATGAACTACGTATTGTTTTAACCCCTGGAATACCAAGAAGCGATGTGGTTAGAGGATAAGTAATTTGATCCTCAATATCTTGAGGGGAACGACCATCCCATTTAGTAAATACAATTTGTTGGTTTTCGCCAATATCTGGTATGGCATCTACGGCAACAGGGTCTCGAGGAAGTGAGCCTGTATTCCATTCAAACGGGGCGTTTACGACTCCCCAAGCAATAAAAAGTGCAAGTAGTAGAACGGCTACTAGTTTGTTTTCTATAAGAAATTTTATGCATTTATTTAGCATCTTTATTGATAATTAAACAGTTATACATTGAATAACTTTCTGATAATATCAGAAAATTAAACACAACAAAGTAAGCCCAAGATGGAAGTAACCATAGAGCAAATCTTTCCGATAATTATCGGAAACTGTTTAAAATCAAATTAAATAAGTTTCGTGTAGTTTTTGTACGTTCCTTACAAGATAAGGAGGTGTATAATCTCTAAATGGAACAATGTGTGAATCAAGAGTCTCAAAGAGATTGATATAAGAATGTACAAAAGAGACAACAAAGACTTGTTGCTCAAAATTTAAGGTGTTAAAAGACATCTTCAGGTCGTCCTGACCTTCAACAACTAATTGCTTATCTGAACAGCAGGAATCATCCTGAACTTCACTTTGACAATCATTTCTGGATAGTTGTTTATCCATTCCGCAAGTTTCAACGTGCCCAAATAAAGAAGAATCCACTAAAGTATCGCCACAGTAATGACTATCAATAGTAAAAGAAACTGTTGACAATAGCACGATAAGTGCCAAATAAACGGATGATATTTTATGAAAAACTTTTTTCATTAATGTTGCAAATTTATAAAAAATTTATCTCAATTTGTTTATTTAACATTTTTTTTTGATTTATCAATGTTTATTTTGCACGAAACCGCTTAAATATTATTTGCAAATAAAATTCTTTTGCAGCTTCTCTTTTGCAGCTTCCTTTATATGATATAAATCATAGTTCTGTTGAACTTTTAGAATTATATTTGTACTGATCAATTTTGTTGTTTTTTTGTAAAAAACTGATAATAAAATAATTGAACAGTTGAATTTTATTTTCCAAAATCCTTTAATGTTAATCAAAATTTATTAATTTTATAGTGTGAAATCTTTTTTCACTAAAATACTGTCCTTCTTTTTAGCAGTTTTTATACTGTTTTCCACCACATCCTTTACGGTAAATATGCACTTTTGCTGTAATAAAATGGTGGATTTGGCTTTTTTTAGTAAAGCAGAATCTTGTATGGAGACTGCACAGAAAAAAGATAATAATTCCAAGCAATGTACTACAATACAAGAGAAAGACTGTTGCGATAATAAGACCATCTTGAAAGAAGGAGATGACACCTTCAAGAAGGCCAATACAATTTCAGAGATTGAAACTTTAGTTTTCTTAAACAACTTCGTCTATTCTTATATCAACCTTTTTGAAGGTTTAGAGAAAAACACAGTTTCTTTTAAGGCTTATAGGCCACCTTTGCTATCCACAGACCTTGTAATCCTCAACGAGTCCTTTTTAATTTGATTTTCTACTTCGCAGGTTAAAATTAATCTGCATTGCCTCTATAGCCAATATTTCACTTCTGGCTAACATTTGTTGTACCCTATTCTCAACAACGCTACACAATATTAATCCTGTTAGGCTAAACCTATCAGACCATTGAGCTAAACTCATTGACAATACATTATATACTATGAACAAACCAAAAGAATTTTGGATTAAGAATATGGTCTGTAGCCGCTGCTTAAAAGTTATTAAGCAAGAACTACAAGAATTGGGAGTTACTGTGCTTTCATTAGAATTAGGAAGATTATTGGTAGAAGCACCAAAAAAAACCAGCAATGAAATTGTCGAAGCTGTTACAACTGTGCTTCACGCTAATGATTTTGAAATTGTACAAAAAGAAGAAGAAATGCTCACAGAAAGAATCAAGATTATTCTAATAGAACAATTGCAAGAGCTACCGCTACATATTAAGGTAAAAACATCTGAATTATTGTCATCAGGTCTTCATCGTGATTACAAAACATTGAGCAGATTGTTTTCTGCCCAGGAACAAACCACTATTGAAAAATACTTTATCAAATTAAAGATTGAAAAAGTTAAAGAGCTCATTCAGCTTAAACAACATTCCTTTTCAGATATAGGGTACCTATTGGACTACAGCAGTGTCAACCATTTGTCTAGACAGTTTAAGGACGTTATAGGAGTAAGTATGACCGATTATAAAAATGCAGAAGACTGGAAACGAAATTTTTACGATGAAATTATATAGATCATAGCGAAAGTTATGTACAACAAGATAGTACAAAACCAATAATTTTATAGTATTAATTCAAAACAAACACCTATGAAAGCACTTACAATTATTTTATCGATGATTGGGCTTGTAAGTTTGAACAGTTGCACACAAGAAACAAACCCTCAAGCAGTACTGGAAAACCCAGAAACCCGCACAGAAGTCTTCAATGATATTGCCCAGAATGACGATTATATGACGGAGTTTATGGAAAATATGCACAACAATCCACAAGCAATGCAAATGATGCAGGGCAACAAGAACATGATGGACGCTATGATGCAGGGCGAAGGAATGCAAATGATGATGGAAGACGGTATGATGATGAAAAACATGATGGGCAATAAGCCTATGATGCACGAAATGATGAGCGGAATGATGAAAAGCTCGGAAACAATGAACTCAATGATGCAAATGATGTATGAAAACGGGATGATGAGTGAAGACTGCATGAAATCCTGCAAAAAAATGATGGCCGAAAAAGGAATGGATATGAAGGGAATGGATAAGATGGACAATATGGATACACCGGCCAAAGAGGACCATACCGAGCATCACTGATTGTTAACCTCTAAATGTAAAACCAATGAAAAAAAATCACTGGATATGGATGGTCATCGGCTGTGGGCTACCACTGTTGTTCATCTTTTTAGCACCAACTCTGGGTATAGGAAGCGGAACATCGCTCTTTATTTTCATCATTTTAATGTTTGGCTGTCACCTATTTATGCCTCACGGTTCACACGGGCACGGTGGTCATAAACACAATAGTCAAAATGAATCAACAGAGAAGCCAATAGAAAAGCATAAAGGGCATCAACATCATTAAAATCGAAACACAATGACACAAAAATATCAAATAAACGGAATTAGTTGTGGTGGATGTGTGTCAAGAGTCAAGAAGACCTTGGAAGAACATCCCAACATCGAAAAAGTAGAGATTTTTCTGGCACCAAAAGGAGCTACACTTATCACAATGAAAGAAGCTCTTTCGGTAGATGAGTTACAAAATCAGCTCAATGCCCTTAGTGGATATACAATAACTGAAATGGAACAATAACAATTTAAATCTAAAAATTATGCACTACTACGATGGAAGTTTTGGAGGAATGCACCTAATATGGTGGGTTATATGGGTCGTTTTACTTGCTTGGATATTTTTCATTCCAGCAGATATCCCATATCAAAAAGCAAAAAAAGACAGTCCACTGGATATTCTTAAAAACCGCTTTGCAAAAGGCGAAATATCCAAGGAAGAATTTGAGGAATCAAAAAAGATATTAAAATCAGACAACTAACTCAAAACTTTAAAATTATGTATCGATTAAACGTAAAAAAACTCGGATTTGCTTTCGGTCTTACGGCGGCACTAATTTACTTAGGCTGTATGATAGTTATGTCAACAGCAGGTCGAGAAGCCACTATCGATTTTTTCAACAGCCTATTGCACGGTTTAGATACCACAAGCATTATCAGGATGGATGTGCCACTATGGGAAGCTGGTTTGGGAATAGTACAGATATTCATTTTAGGATGGCTAATAGGTGCCTGTATTGCGGCTTTTTATAATGCGCAAATAAAAGTCAAAAAATAAGAGAGTAAAATAAAATTTATGCAATATGTCTGGTTCATATGGTCTCTTATAATTCTTGCTCTTTGGGCAATAATCTATTTGTCAAAAAAGGGGTATAGAAAAGAAATGCTCAAAATGAGCCTTATTACGATGCCCTTTGGTTTAACAGAACCATTATTTGTACCAGAATATTGGATGCCACCTTCCTTATTCCATTTAGCGGAAAGAACAGGTTTTGATATTGAGAGCCTTATCTTCTCTTTTGCCATTGGCGGAATAGGGACGGTATTGTATAATCTGATATTCAAAAAAGGCTATATAGATATGCCTCATACCGAACGGAGCCACCAAAGACATAAGCTACATATTTATATACTTTTTGTTCCAGCCATTGTATTCGTCATATTTAGTCTTTTCACCACGCTTAACCACATCTATTGTGGCATCATTGCAATGTTTTTTGGTGGTTTGGCAACATTGTACTGTCGCCCAGATTTAAAAGGAAAGATATGGGTTGGAGGAATCTTGTTTACCATACTGTACTTCATTTATTTCGGAAGCATCCTTCCGTTTTATCCGCAATATGTGGAGCTGTACTGGAATCTGGACAACCTGACCCATATTCTTGTTCTAGGAATTCCAATTGAAGAATTATTATTCGCTTTCACCTTTGGTATGTATTGGTCTGGATTATATGAACACTTGTATTGGAGAAAACTTATAAAATCAAAAGAAATATCAACCAACTAATACATTCAAACTATGAAAATACTATTGGCCATAGATGGTTCAGATTTCAGTAAAGTAGCCATTCACGAACTTATAAAAATGACCCTATCCTCAAATAGTGAAATTCATATTATAAATGTTTATGAAGTTCCGAAAACAACCGGCCTGGGATTGCATACTATGGGCGGCAGGATAGGAAATTACATAGAAGAAATTAGAAGTAACGCTCAAAAATTGGGAAACAAAATCGTTTCAGAAGCTTTCGATAAAATCAAGGCCGAAAACAAGGCACTTACCATAACCACAAGTGTTATTAGTGGCCTGCCCAAAAGTACTATTTATGAAAAAGCAGAAGATTGGGGTGCAGATTTAATCGTAGTAGGCTCTCAGGGTCACGGTGCACTTTCACGCTTAGTATTGGGCTCTGTATCCCAATATTTGACCACAAATGCCAAATGTTCAGTACTCATTGCAAGAGATAGAAATAAAAAATGAAAGAAAAGCAAACACATAGCATTCCGTTGGAATCCACCTGTAAGATAACAGATGAAATCTGTCTTCCAGATACTAAATTACCTCGTGTGGTTATCGTTGGTGGAGGATTTGCAGGTTTGGCATTGGTTGAGAAACTGAAACACAAAGAAGTTCAAGTGGTTTTACTCGATAAAAATAACTTCCATCAGTTTCAGCCTTTATTATATCAAGTGGCAACGAGTGCCCTGGAGCCTGACAGTATTGTATTTCCATTCAGAAAACAAATCAATGGCTATAAAAATGTTTTCTTTCGTTTGGCTGAAGTTGAGGAAATTCAACCTGATTCAAATACTATATTGACCAATAAGGGAAGTGTTTCTTATGACTATTTAGTGTTGGCTACTGGCACGACCACCAATTTCTTTGGGATGGATTCTGTGGCCGAAAATAGTTTGGGGATGAAGGATATTCGCGATTCCCTCAACATCCGTCATATGATGTTGCAAAATTTGGAACAGGCAGCTATTACTTGTGATGATAAAGAACGCGACGCGCTGACAAATTTTGTAATAGTAGGTGGTGGTCCAGCAGGCGTAGAAATGGCAGGAGCTTTGGCAGAGTTTTGCAAATACATCCTTCCCAAAGATTACCCAGAGTACCCTTCTTCCATTATGAATATTTATCTAATAGAAGCCATTGATGAGTTGTTAGGCACAATGTCAGACAAGGCATCATCGAAAACCCTCAAATATTTAGAGGATTTGAATGTAAAGGTATTATTAAATGAAGCTGTAAGCAATTATGACGGCAACGAAGTCACTACCAAAAGTGGTAAGACCATTTTGGCTAAAAATCTTATCTGGACGGCTGGCGTAAAAGGACAATTCCCAAATGGTATTGATGAAAAACACATAGTCAGGGGCAACCGGATTAAAACCGATGCTAATTTAAAAGTAGAAGGCTACGAAAACATTTTTGCCATAGGTGATATCGCAGCACTCATTTCCAAAGAAACCCCAAAAGGACATCCACAAGTAGCACAGACCGCTATTCAACAAGGTAAATACCTGGGCGATTCGATATTAAATATCATAAATAACAAATCCATAAAACCTTTCAAATATAAAGATAAAGGTTCCTTAGCCACTGTAGGAAAACGCAAGGCAGTTGCCGATTTGGGCAAATTTAAATTTGCAGGCTATTTCGCCTGGTTGCTGTGGTCCGTTGTTCACTTGATGTCCATAAGTGGATTTAGAAATAGATTGATGGTTGGTTTTAATTGGGCGGTAAGTTATTTCACTTATGAAAAGAGCAACCGCCTGATTATTAGAAACTTTAAACCGAAATCTTCGATTAAAAACAGGGAAAAATAATTTTGAAATGAAAAATACCACAGATAAAAATAGTAAGCTTTCCTTATTAGGTTCCATATCTCTTGGTACAGGCGTAATGATTGGTGCTGGCATATTTGTCCTTATGGGGCAAATAGCAGAGTTGGTGGGTGATCTATTTCCCATTGCATTTATTGCAGGTGCTGTTGTGGTGGGTTTTAGCTCATATTCCTATGTCAAGTTTTCAAATGCTTTTCCATCGTCTGGAGGTGTGGTTAAATTCCTTAACAAATCCTATGGACCTGGAACAACAACAGGGTTTTATTCTTTGCTGATGTACGTATCAATGGTAGTTTCCGAAAGTCTGGTGGCGGGCACTTTTGGAGCATATACGTTGAGACTATTTCCCGAGTCCTATGCAGGTTATGCCTCTACCCTGGGTGTTGGGCTAATTGTTGTTGCTTATATAGTGAACATCCTGGGCAATAAGGTTATTGGTGCCACCGCGACATTTACCGCTATTATAAAGGTAGTGGGAATAGCAATTTTAGCTATTGCCGGCCTTGCAATTTCAGGTTTTGCCGATATTACGGGAAACTATATTCCCAAAAATACTGAGACATTACCACAAGGCTTCGGATTTGTGGCCGCTTTGGCGTTATCTATCCTTGCTTATAAAGGCTTTACCACTATCACGAACCAAGGGGCCGATATTAAAAACCCGCATAAAAATCTTGGTAGGTCTATCGTGTTTTCCATACTTATCTGCACACTGATATATGTAGCCTTGGCATTAGCTGTTGCGGGAGGTTTAAGCATTCCTGAAATAATCGAAGCTAAAGATTATGCCCTTGCAGCCGCCGCAAAACCTGTTTTTGGGGAATGGGGTTCCTGGATTACCATTGGCATTGCCATTATTGCCACGGTTTCTGGGGTCATTGCCAGTATCTTTTCCTCTTCACGCTTGTTGGCAATGCTCAGCAATATGAAACAGGTGCCTTCTTTAACCAAACTTGGTAGCTTAAAAAATCCAGCACTAATATTCACGTCTTCCCTCGCCATTTTACTGACCGTGCTTTTCGATTTGACAAGGATAGCATCCATTGGGGCTATTTTTTACCTTATTATGGATATCGCTATCCATTGGGGGCTGTTCCGTCACCTTAAAAACAAAGTGGTTTTTCAGCCTATCATCCCATTAATAGCCATCGTATTGGACATTGCGGTATTGGCAGCTTTTCTTTATATAAAATATCTGAACGATCCTTTGGTGCTTATCGTAGCAGCGATTGGGATTGTTCTATTACTTGTTGCAGAACGCCTTTTTATGATTTCACACACAGACGATGAAGGTAATATGCCAATGGGAATGGAAACTACGAACAATAAAACATAATTAATAAAAATCAATTTATATGAAAAATATAGCAGTTATAGGATACGGAGTCATTGGAAAAAGGGTGGCAGATGCCATCAACTTACAAAACGATATGAAGCTTTCGGGAGTATGTGATATCATTAGCGACTGGCGAATTCAAAATGCCGTAAGAAAGGAATACGACATTTATGCAGCAACTAAAGATGCTGCTGATAAAATGAAATCTGAAGGGATTTCGGTAAAAGGAAGCTTACAGGAACTTTTAAAGAAATCAGATCTTGTTGTGGACTGTACACCCAAAAAAATTGCCGCTCAGAATGTCGTTATCTACAAGGAGCAAAACATCAAATTTATTCTACACGGTGGCGAAAAACACGAAACCACAGGGCATTCCTTTAGTGCAGAAAATAATTACAAATCAGCTCTAAACTTGAATGCGACAAGAGTAGTTTCCTGTAATACTACGTCTATTTTAAGAACCTTGACCGCTTTAAAAAGAGCCGATTTATTGGATTATGCCAGAGGTACACTTTTAAGAAGAGCTACAGACCCTTGGGAAAGTCATTTGGGTGGTATTATGAATACGATGGTTCCCGAAAAAGATATCCCAAGCCATCAAGGTCCAGATGCTAAAAGTGTTGACCCAGAACTGGATGTCATCACCGCAGCGGTAAAAGTACCCGAAACATTGAGCCATATGCACTACTGGAATGTGAAATTGAAAAAACAGGCGACAAAGCAAGAAGTGCTAAATGCTTTCAAAACGTCCAGCCGTATTAAATTGATTCAATATGACCAAGGTCTGGTTTCTAACAATACCATTAAGGAAATGTTCTTGGATATGGGAAGGCCTTGGGGCGATATGTACGAAGTAGCACTATGGGAAGATATGCTGAAGGTACAGGGAGACGAACTCTTTTATGCCTACGTGGTCGATAACCAAGCTATTGTAATCCCGGAAACAATTGATGCTATTAGGGCATTAACTGGAATTGAAACAGATGGTACAAAATCCATAGCCAAAACAAATGAAAGTTTAGGAATCCATTAAATACTATCAAGATGAAAACAGACAAGAATATAGTAGAACTTTTAGGAGAAAAAGCAGACTTCTATTTAGAACACGTTTGTGAAAAAATAACAAAGGATGAATTGCAAGTGCCAAGCAAAAATAGTTTAGAAAAAGTATTTGGCAGTAGCAACAGAAATCCGCAGGTGCTTCGAAGTCTTTCACAATTGTACAATCACGGAAATCTGGCAGGAACTGGTTATTTAAGTATCCTTCCTGTTGACCAAGGTATTGAGCATAGCGCGGCCTTTTCATTCTATAAAAACCCAGATTATTTTGACCCAGAGAACATCATAAAACTTGCTATGGAAGCTGGTTGCAATGGTGTGGCATCCACGTTTGGTGTATTGGGATTGAACGCCCGAAAATATGCCCATAAAATCCCTTTTATCGTCAAGATTAACCATAACGAGCTACTTACCTATCCAAATAAATATGACCAAACATTATTTGGTAAGGTAAAAAATGCCTGGGATATGGGAGCAATTGCCGTAGGAGCTACGATTTATTTTGGTTCAGCAGAAAGCAACAGACAGCTAAAAGAAATAGCTGAAGCTTTTGAAGAAGCACACAATCTGGGAATGGCCACCATCTTATGGTGCTATACACGGAACGAGGCATTTAAAACCAACAAGGAAGATTATCACGCAGCTGCCGATGTAACTGGGCAGGCAAACCATTTGGGTGTTACTATTCAAGCAGACATCATCAAACAAAAATTACCTACCAATAATTTTGGTTTCAAAGAGATAGGATTTGGAAAATATGATGATGAAATGTATAAAACCCTTACCACAGACCACCCTATTGACCTTTGCAGGTTGCAAGTAGCCAATTGCTATATGGGTAAAATAGGGCTGATTAATTCAGGTGGTGGTTCCAAAGGCAAATCAGATTTGTCCGAAGCTGTAACAACTGCCGTCATCAATAAAAGGGCTGGTGGCTCTGGGCTGATAATGGGAAGAAAAGCATTTCAAAAGCCCTTTAGCGCAGGCGTAAGAGTATTACAATCTGTTCAGGAAGTGTATCTGGATAATAAAATTAATATAGCATAATCAACAGAATGTTTGACACAGAGATAAAATCATTAAAATCACTTAACCACTACCTCCTTAAACTGGTAGAAAGCCGTCTATGGCTTAAAGTAATCATTGCTTTGTTGTTAGGTGTTGGATTTGGTCTGTTATTGAGTCCACAAAATGGATGGATTTCTAAAGAAACAGCAGATATCGCGGGGAATTGGCTGGCATTGCCCGGTGTACTATTTCTGAAACTGGTTCAAATGATTATGATTCCGTTGATTGTGGCTTCCATCATCACAGGAATCGCAAGTAATGATAAGGACAGTTTAAAAAAATTAGGTGGTGGTGTTTTACTATATTTTTTGGGCACAACAATAGTTTCGGTTAGCATTGGTACGATACTATCCCAAATTTTTAGACCGGGTCGCTTTTTACATCAACAGGCTCTAGCTGAACATAATGAAATTACAGCTGTTCCAACGGAAAATCCAGAGCTTTCCTTCGGAATTGAAACGATTCCTGATGCCATCTCAAACTTACTTCCCGAAAACCCGTTGGCATCTATGGTAAGTGGTGAAATGTTAAGCATTGTAATTTTCACAATCATTATTGGTGTAGCTGTGCTATCACTTGAAAATGCCTTACTGCGCCCAGTGAAGCTGCTTCTAAGTGCCATTCAGGAAGTCTGTATGACAGTAGTAAAATGGTCAATGCTTCTAGTGCCTATTGCTGTTTTCGGACTTATGGCGCAGCTCACCTCTAGCGTTGGTTTGAGTTCTCTATCTGGCCTCACCTACTATGTGGGTGTCGTCTTGCTCGGTCTGTTATTCTTAGTGATTTTCTATTTAGGGCTAATTGTGCTTCTTGGAAAATCAAACCCTATGCATTTCCTGAAAAAAATAAGGGATGTTCAGCTATTGGCTTTTTCAACCACAAGCTCTGCCGCTGTGATGCCACTTTCTCTTCAAACAGCCGAAGAAAAACTAAAGGTGGACAAGACCATTAGCAATTTTATCATTCCCATTGGCGCAACCGTCAATATGGATGGTACTGCACTCTATCAAACGATAACAACTCTTTTTATAGCCCAAGCCTATGGACTGGAAATGAGTTTACTCAATATTATTGTGGTCATTGTAACTATCGTTGCTGCTTCAATCGGCACACCTGCCATTCCCGGAGGTGGTGTGGTGATACTCGCTTCTGTTTTGGGAAGTGTCGGTATTCCAGCCGAAGGCATCATCATTATTATTGGTGTAGAAAGATTGTTGGGAATGTTCAGGACTACTGGAAACGTAACGGGTGACCTCACAGCTTGTATGGTTTTTAATAGATTTTATGGTAAAACCCCAATATTGGTTAATGATAAAACTTTAAAAATATGACATTACTACTCATATCCATATTTTTCATTTTTCCTGTGGTCGCTATAGCAGGATATCAACATTATAAGATTGTTAAGCACCCAGCTTATGATGCTGACAAAACACTCTTAAATTATGAAATTATAGGTGCGGGTGAAAACAAACTCGTTTTGCTGCACGGTTTGACAGGGTCATTGAATTATTGGAAACGCAATTTAGAAAGCATTTCAAAAACACACACTTTGCTATTAATAGACCTTTTGGGTTTTGGTGATTCGCCAAAACCACAAAGTGATTATTCGCTTTCAGTTCAACTTAAAGCTTTAGAATTGGTTTTGCAAAAAGAAGGATTCAATGATGGAAAAACCATAGTTGCCGGTCATTCTATGGGCGCTATAATTTCAATGGCCCTATTGGAAAAACACTCAAATTGGCTCAAAGCAGGCATTTTTATTGGAATACCTGTTTATCAGGATGCAGATGAATTTAAAAAAATTATGTCCTCACATTCCTTTGTGGACAGAATATCAACAAGCAGATTCTCTAAATACATCTGTATGATTCATCCCATTTTTATGTCGCGTGCATTTAAACCAGACAACCTCACGGATGATGTTTATGAAGATGCAAAAAAACACCATTGGCAGAGCTACTATTATTCGCTTACGAGGATAATCCTAAAAACAGATTTATACGGGATTGCAAGAAAGATTAGAAACACAAAAGTGCTTTTCATTCACGGAGCAAAGGACACTACTGCACCGCTCAAAAATGCTATAGACTTATCAAGAGAATTTACAAACGTAAAAACTGTTACCTCTACAGGGGGAGACCATCAGTTCTTTCTAAAAGAAGCAGAATTTGTATGGAAGACCATCCAAGATTTTTCTGTTTCAGATAAAAAATCACAAAAAACAATTTTAAATGAATACTAATAAAATTAAACATATAGGTGTATTTACCTCTGGAGGTGATAGTCCAGGGATGAATTCAGCCTTGTACGCCATTGCAAAAACGGCTGAAGCAACTGGTATAAAAGTTAGTGGTTTTAGAAAAGGATATGAAGGATTGATAGACGGTGACTTGGTTCAATTAAAATCACACGAATTACAAAAACTGACCCAAAAGGGTGGCACTATCCTTAAGACAGCCCGAAGCAAACGTTTTCTCGAACTGGAAGGTCGAAAAAAAGCCTTGCAAACTCTAAATGTAAACAAAATAGACGCTTTAATTGCCATTGGTGGTGATGGTACATTTAAAGGATTACTTGCTTTTTCAGAGATATGCGATATCCCATTCATAGGGATTCCCGGAACTATTGATAACGATATTTCGGGTACGGATTACACCCTTGGTTTTGATTCCGCAGTTAACACAGCCATTGAAAATATTGATAAAATAAGGGATACTGCCGAATCCCATAACCGTGTGTTCATTGTTGAAGTAATGGGAAGGGATTCGGGTTACATCGGTATTCATTCTGGATTGATGGTTGGTGCGGACGCCATATTAATTCCGGAGAGCGGTACGGACTTTATTAACCTTTTGGGTAAGGTGAAAAATTACGATAGCGAGGATGCTTTTCTAATCGTAGTTTCTGAAGGTGACGAAATTGGTGCCGAACTTGTTTCTTCAAAAATAAAGGAAGTCAATCCCAATGTCGATTTACGCATAACAAAGCTTGGCCACATACAGCGAGGTGGAAATCCTTCTGCTTTGGATAGAATGTTGGGCATAAGGCTTGGGGTGGAAGCCGTAAAATCGCTTTTACAAAGTAAAAAGAATGTAATGGTCGGGATTTTAAACAATCAATTGCACTTAACCCCTTTTAATGAAGTGGTCAAGCAACATCAGGTCAATAAAGAATTGCACGAACTTTTAGAACTATTTGGAACATAAATTATGAAAACAACAATATACAGCACACATAAATTCGATAAGCCTTCCATTGAAAACGCTAATAAAGGAAAACATCAATTGAATTTTCTGGAATTTAGGCTAACAAAGGAAACCGCCTTATTGGCAGAAGGTTCAAAGGCCATAGCACTTTTCTCAAGTGACGATGCCTCTTCGGAAGTTTTGGATATTTTACACAAACTAGGCATAAAATTTATCGCATTACGTTCGGCAGGTTTCAATCACGTCGATTTAGAAAAAGCAGCTGAATTGAATATAAAAGTGGCCCGTGTCCCAGCCTATTCACCTTATGCCATTGCAGAACATACAATGGCTTTGATACTTGCATTAAACCGAAGACTGATTAAAGCCCACAATAGAGTGCGCGAACAAAACTTTTCATTAAACGGTCTCACTGGTTTTGACCTAAATGGGAAAACCGTTGGCGTGATTGGAACAGGAAAAATAGGGTCTGTACTCGTAAAAATACTTCACGGATTCGGCTGCAATATTCTTGCCCAGGATATAGAAGAAAGCAAAGACCTAATTGATAAATATGGCGTAATCTATTCAGATTGTGCGACGCTCTGTAAGCACGCAGATATAATAAGCCTGCACGTGCCATTAAAAGCTTCAACAAAACATTTAATAAATAAAGAGCATATAGCACTAATGAAATCTGGAGTAATGCTCATCAATACAAGTCGTGGTGGGTTGGTGGACACCAAGGCAGTTATCGAAGGATTGAAAACTAAAAAAATAGGGTATTTAGGACTGGATGTTTATGAGGAAGAAGAAGGGTTGTTCTTTGAAGACCATTCCGATGACATTTTGCAAGACGATGTGATTGCACGCTTAATGACTTTCAACAATGTACTAATTACAAGCCATCAAGCTTTTTTAACCAAAACCGCATTGACCAATATTGCAGAAACAACCATATATAATCTGGATTGTTTTGAAAAACAAAAACCTTCTGGAAATGAAATTAGCATTAATTAATAGTTAAAAACAAATATTATGAAAAACATACTCGTACCAACAGACTTTTCAAAAAATTGCAATAAAGCAGAAGAACTCGGAATTGAAATGGCAAAGCTTTACAATTCCGAAATCCATTTTTTCCATTTGATGAAAACCCCCGTAGAATGGGTAAAGTTGGATAAACAAAAAGAAAAACAGTACCCAGAAACAGTAAAAGAAATAGGAAGTGCAAAAGCCTCCTTGAGAGCACTGGAAAAAAAAGCAGAACAACAAGAGCTTGAATGCAGGACGTTCCTTGAGTTTGATGGCGGACAGGCAAATATACTTAAACACTCCGGTCATTTTCACCACGACTTTATTGTTACAGGAAGCAGCGGCACCCGAGGTGGAGTGCGCGAATTACTGGGAAGCAATGTAGAGAAAATTGTAAGAAAAGCCGATGTCCCTGTAATTGTGGTTAAGGATGAAAAAGTAACTTTTCCTTTTAATAATATTGTTTTTGTTTCAGATTTTCTGGAAGATGTGAGCGAAGCATTTAAGCAGGTTATTTCTATTGCGGAAAAGTGCGGTGCACATCTTCATTTATTGAGGGTTAATACTCAGACCGATTTTAACAGTATAGAACAAGGGTTGGATCCCATCAAGGAGTTCCTGAAAAAATTCCCCGATTTGGATAACTTCTCAATGAATGTATATAACGAACAAGACGTAGAAACAGGGATAAACAATTTTTTACGATATAAAAATGCCGATTTAATCGCAATGTGTACTCACGGACGTACAGGCTTTTTAACTTTATTCTCTAAAAGCATCGCAGAGGGTGTAACCAATCACTCCGAATTACCAGTAATGACTATTAAAATGTAACAATGAATAAATCAGTCTTAATAAAAAAATACTCTGGTGAGTACGAAGCCTTTGATGTAAACAAACTCATCAACTCCCTGCGGCGTTCACGGGCAGATGAGGATATTATTCAGGATGTAGCCCGGAAAGTACAAGAGCAGATTGAAGAAGGAATGACAACCAAAAAAATCTATCAGTTGGCTTTCAAGATGCTAAAACGAAAATCTAGGGTAAGTGCCTCAAAGTACAAGCTCAAAAAAGCTTTAATGGAACTAGGTCCAACCGGTTTTCCATTTGAAAAGTTAGTAGGCAAACTATTGGCACACGAAGGATTTTCAACACAGGTTGGTGTCATAGTTCAAGGCAATTGCGTTCAGCACGAAGTGGATGTGATAGCGCAAAAAGGAAATAAACATTATATGATTGAATGTAAATACCATAGTGACCAAGGCAGGTTTTGCAATGTAAAAATCCCATTATATATCCATTCACGGTTTTTGGACGTGGAAAAGCAATGGAAACACCAAAAAGGTCACGAGGCTAAACTTCATAAAGGCGGGGTTTACACCAATACGCGTTTCACAACCGATGCCATTCAGTACGGGAAATGTGTT
This sequence comes from Zunongwangia atlantica 22II14-10F7, assembly GCF_002094855.1. GTDB lineage: Bacteria > Bacteroidota > Bacteroidia > Flavobacteriales > Flavobacteriaceae > Zunongwangia > Zunongwangia atlantica. The sequence goes on along the minus strand of NZ_ARYN01000001.1, from coordinate 199,353 downwards.
GGAATGCTTATGACCAGTTGGGATTATCCAAGAGGAAATGGTCTCAAGGACAGAATAGATAAATCGGGGCTACATCCCTTAACCGCTTTAACAACACTTACCAAAGCTGAAAAAACAAAATTATTGGATCAAGGCATCATACTCTGCAAGGAGCTACACGAAAATCCAGACTTTTTGGAACAAATGGGTATCAGTAAGCTAAGGCAAAATAAGATACTCGAAGATTCAAGAGAATTATGTAGATCCCATTAATTCAAATAATGAATAATTACTAATTTTTAAAAATAATACAAATGAAAACTGAAGAATTGCAAAAACAGGGCAACATAGATTTAGAACCATTTTACCAGGCATTGGAAGATGACTCAAAACTACTTGAAGAAGCCCTTGAGATATTATTGGAAATGGTTCACTTTGAACCTAAATCAGTAAAGAAATTGGCTCTTTTTATTAAAGAGGATTCTCGTAATCTATATAAAGAAATAATGGAATTGAGCAAATCAAAACAAGATAAAGGAAATACACCTTCCTGCTGTGGTGGACTCTAAATAAATACTATAAAGATGGATAACAATAAAATAAATATTCACTTTTTAGGTGCAGCAGGTACGGTAACCGGCTCAAAATATTTGGTGGATACAGGAGATAGAAAGATACTTATAGACTGTGGCCTCTTCCAAGGGTTAAAGGAATTACGCCTTAAAAACTGGGAGTACCCACCTGTTAATGTAGGTGATATTGATGCTGTTTTGCTTACCCACGGTCATATGGACCATACAGGTTATTTACCCAGATTGGTAAAACAAGGCTTCAATGGTCCCATTTATGGTACGAATCCTACTTTGGACATTGCAAAAATCATTTTGAATGATAGTGCAAAAATACAGGAGCAAGAAGCCGAACGCGCCAATAAGGAAGGCTATTCCAAACATAGTCCCGCAGAACCATTATACGATTTAAAGGATGTAGAAAAAACTATCCCACACTTTAAAGGAATTCCACAATCACAATGGATTCCGTTATTTGATGGTATTAGGGCTCGCTTCCAATACAACGGACATATTCTGGGTGCAACCTATATTGAGTTGGATGTGCACGGAAAACGTTTTGTCTTTTCAGGAGACATTGGTAGAACCAATGATTTATTGCTCTATCCACCCCTTAAACCAAAAAAAGCGGATGTGCTTTTCATTGAATCCACTTATGGTGGAAGGTTTCATCCCGATGAAATAGAAGCACTTCCGCAGATTGAAAAATTGGTCAATGACACTATCAATAGAGGTGGAAGTCTTTTTATTCCAAGTTTTTCGGTAGAACGCGCCCAACTGATGATGGTGATTTTTTGGAAATTATTGAAAGAGAAGAAAATCCCAAAAGTACGAATGATAATGGACAGCCCAATGGGCGCTAGTGTATTGGAATTGTTTCATCGCACAAGGGACTGGCACAGACTAGATGAGAATGAATGTGATGAAATGTGTTCACATTTTACGGTCGTAAGCAGTTATCGGGAAACTATGGAATTACGAACCGATAACAAACCAAAAATTGTGATTGCAGGAAGCGGAATGCTTACTGGCGGAAGAATGCTAAACTACCTTGAAACACAGGCACAAAACCCCAACAACACCTTGCTTTTTGTGGGTTATCAAGCTGAAGGTACGCGAGGCAGAAAATTATTGGAAGGCGATAAGGAACTAAAAGTCTATGGAAAATGGGTGCCCTTTGATATGGAAGTTGCAGAAATTGAAGGGCTTTCGGCACACGCAGACCACGCAGAACTTATGGACTGGATGGATAAGATAAATAACAAACCCGAACGTATTTTCATTGTACACGGTGAAAAAGAGAGTGCAGAAGCATTGCAAAAAGGCATCAAGGAAACCTATGGGTGGGATGCGGAAATTCCGCAATTATACACCATCGAAGAAATAGAATAAATCGAAAAATCACAACAACCAATAAAATATGGACACACACTCAAACATATTAAAATATAAACATCTCGGAATCTATACCCAAAACGAAAATGTAGTGTATATGCGCGAAGATTGCCACGTCTGTATTTCAGAAGGGTTTGAGGCACTTACCCGAATAAGAATATCCAATGCAAATACATCAATCGTAGCAAGTCTTAATGTCCTGAATTCTGATATTCTGTTGCCTAATGAAATCGGACTATCAGATGCTGCTGCGAAAAAACTCAATGTTTCCCCAAACGATACATTATATGTTTCCCATTTAGAGCCTATTGAATCCTTAAGCCACGTCAGGGCAAAAATCTATAACAAAAAACTGAATTATAAGGCCTATAACAACATCATAACCGATATCGTGGAAGGCGATTATTCCAACATCCACCTTTCGGCATTTATTACTGCCTGTGCTGGCGACCGAATGGATATTGATGAAATATCCGACCTAACGAAAGCAATGATTGCTTCCGGAAAGCAACTGAACTGGAACAAGGATATCGTGGTCGACAAACATTGTATTGGCGGATTGCCTGGCAATAGGACAACACCATTGGTAGTTGCCATTGTTGCCGCGTATGGGCTTACTATGCCAAAAACATCCTCACGGGCAATCACTTCGCCAGCAGGCACAGCAGATACAATGGAAGTACTGACCAATGTTACGCTCTCTTCCGAGGAAATAAAGACCGTAGTAGAAAAAGAAGGCGGATGTTTTGTTTGGGGCGGTACAGCGCAGTTAAGTCCTGCCGATGATGTGCTCATTAAAATTGAAAAAGCCTTGGATATTGATAGCGAAGGTCAGCTCATCGCTTCAGTACTCTCTAAAAAGGCAGCAGCTGGTTCTACTCACGTGGTCATTGATATTCCCGTGGGAGAAACCGCCAAGGTTCGCAGTACCGAAATGGCAGAAAAACTAAAAAATCATATGGAAACCGTTGGGACATCTGTTGACTTGAATGTAAAAGTTGTAGTTACGGATGGCACGCAGCCTGTTGGAAGGGGTATCGGTCCAACATTAGAAGCCATAGATATATTAAAAGTTTTGAAAAATGAGGAAGATGCACCTAAAGACTTAACAGAAAGAGCATTGCTTTTAGCTACTGAACTATTAGAACTTTCTGGAAAAGTAGAAAAAGGAAAGGGACTGGAAACCGCACGTGAAATTCTCAAATCTGGTCAGGCTTATAAAAAATTCCTTGCTATTTGTAATGCGCAAGGTCGCTTTTCAAAACCTGTTTTAGCACCCTATAAAACCGAAATTAGAGCAGAAAACTCTGGGGTTTTAAAGCGCATAGATAATAGAAAGATAGCAAAACTCGCCAAGCTTTCCGGCGCACCGCAGTCTAAATCGGCAGGGATTCTTTTGAATGTCCATTTAAATGAAAAAATTGAAATAGACCAATTATTATATACCATATATGCTGAATCCAAAGGCGAACTCAACTATGCTCTGGAATATAAAAACAACCATAACGACATCATAACTATAATTTAAAAAACTATGAAAACAATATTATTCTGTCTTCCCGGAAATGAAGAACTCACAGAACTAATGGCTACAAAAATGGATGCTGAAGTGGGCAAAGCCATTTTGCGTAAATTCCCTGACGGGGAATCGTACACACGCATCTTATCTGATGTTAAAGATAAATGTGTGGTACTGGTATGCACCTTGCACGAACCAGACGAAAAACTATTGCCCCTTTATTTTTTAAGTCATACTGCCAAATCATTAGGGGCAATGTGCACCTGTTTGGTAGCGCCCTATTTGGCATATATGAGGCAGGACAAAGTATTTAATGAAGGCGAAGGGGTAACTTCTGGTTTCTTCGGAAAATTGATTTCTGGTTTCGCCGATAGCATTACCACAGTTGACCCTCACTTGCACAGAATTAGTTCGTTGGGAGAAGTGTATCAAATTCCAAATAAAGTAATTCACGCTGCCGATGCTATTTCAGATTGGATTAAAGAAAATATCGAAAACCCGGTACTTATCGGACCTGATTCTGAAAGTGAACAATGGGTATCAGAAGTCGCCAAAAATGCAGGAGCACCATTTACGGTATTACAAAAGGTGCGTCACGGTGACCGTGATGTAGAAGTCTCTGTTCCCGATGTGGATATATATAAAGATGCTACACCCATTTTGGTAGATGATATTATTTCCACAGCCCGAACAATGATTGAAACCGTACAACATCTTAAAAAAGCAGGAATGAAACCACCTATTTGTGTAGGCATTCACGCCGTTTTTTCAGGAAACACCTATCAAGATTTATTGGATTCCGGAGTAGAAAAAATAGTGACTTGTAATACCATCCCACACTCTTCAAATGGAATAGATTTAAGTGATATTATGGCAAAAGAGGTAAAAAAATTAATGCACCATATATGAGAAAACAAGGCTTTATAGTACTAATCACTTTATTCAGCATCACAATGACTGGACAAACTGAAATGCTCATTGGGCAGATTTCAGGCAGAGTTGTTATTCGGGAAAACTTTGATAAAGAAGGTGATTTTCTCAATAAACAAACTTTTGAAGCTGGAGAAACAATAAAGGAAAATGGATATTATGAAATAAAGGTAGTTACAGAATTGTTTGACAAAAACAAACAATCAACCGATAAATACACTACTACCTACCGTTGTGAGCCAGATGACGCCAATGTAATGATAATGGCTTTTCCGTTTTCCAAGCCAAAATCAAAAGAAACCGAAATTAATACCATTTCTGAAAATTTTAAAAAGCTCTACGATTTACAAAACTTGAAAGATATTAAATTGGAAATGAGTTTTGACTCGGGCTTGTTAAACTTTTTTGGTTCCAAAAGCATCATAAAAATTTATGACCGAAAATTAGAGGATGGGAAAAACACTATAAAATCAAAAATTAATATTAAAGCCTATGCCTGGGGAATTCGCATTAAGCAACTCAATTATACCGTTATCGAAAAATTAAATGAAAAAGGTTTATTGACTTTTCAGAAATTTTCAGAAGCAGATAACAGCTATTTTACAATAAACTATAAATAAAGACAGATGAAAAATTACGATACACTTTCTGAAGCCATAAACGATTTACAGGGAAATGGCTATACATATGATTTTAACCTAAAACCAGAATGTTTGGAGTGTGCCTCACTAAAAATTGAAATACACCCAGAAGATTTTAATGTTGACGAGATGCATCGTTTTGAGGGTATGAGCAGTACCGACGATAATAGTGTGCTTTATGCTATTTCATCAAAAAATGGGATTAAAGGACTTTTGGTAGATGCCTATGGCGTCTATGCCGAAAACATTTCGGAAGCTATGAGAAAAAAATTACGATAACACTTAAACAAGACAATAATGGAAAATCACGAACACCACAATCACGATGAAATGGACCATTCTAAAATGGACCATTCGAAGATGAAACACAAAAAAGAAGACCATTCTAAAATGAACCACAAAGGTGGAGACCATTCTGGCCACAATCCAGGGCACGGAGAACACGGGCACGACCATCATAAAATGATGATTGCCGATTTTAGAAAACGGTTTTGGGTAACCCTTGTACTTACTATTCCCATACTGTTCTTCTCGCCGATGATTCAGGACTTTTTTGGATATGAGTTTTTGCTTCCCGGAAATCCATATATCCTTTTTGCAGTTTCCACAATCGTATATTTCTATGGTGGTTGGCCATTTTTAAAAGGATTCTGGTCTGAAATCAAAAAAGGTGCGCCAGGAATGATGACCTTGATTTCTATGGCAATTTCTGTAGCTTATTTTTATAGCACCGCGACCGTATTTGGCTTAAGAGGCGAAGACTTTTTCTGGGAGCTATCAACACTTATAGCCATAATGTTGCTTGGTCATTGGATAGAAATGAAAAGTGTGTTAGGTGCGTCAAAAGCTTTACAGTTACTGGTAAGTATGATGCCTGCGGAAGCGCATAGGGTAAAGGATGATACCATAGAAGATATTCCGTTGGAAGATTTGTTAAAAGATGATGTGATTTTGGTTAAACCAGGTGAAAAAGTTCCTGCTGATGGGATTATAGTAGACGGTTCAAGTTACCTGAACGAATCTATGCTTACAGGCGAATCCAAACCTGTAAAAAAAGATGAAAACGATAAGGTTATTGGTGGTTCGGTAAATGGTAACAGTACCTTAAAAGTAAAGGTTGAGCATACTGGAAAAGATAGCTATCTCAACAAGGTCATCAAAATGGTCGAAGAAGCGCAAAAAACCAAATCAAAAATGCAAAACCTCTCGGATAGAGCTGCAAAATGGCTTACCTATATCGCATTAGGTATTGGTTTTGGAACATTAGCGGTATGGCTGATTTTAGGCTTTCCATTTGTCTATGCTTTAGAAAGAATGGTTACCGTTATGGTCATTGCTTGTCCACACGCATTAGGTCTTGCCATACCACTTGTGGTTGCTATTTCTACTGCTGTTTCAGCTCAAAACGGGTTATTAATTCGAAATAGGACAGCTTTTGAAGAATCCCGAAAAATATCAGCTTTATTGTTTGATAAAACGGGAACATTGACCAAAGGCGATTTTGGCGTTACTCGAATTGAGTCTGTTAGCGAAACTTATTCATCTGAAGAAATTTTAAGGCTTTCGAGTGCATTGGAACAAAGTTCGGAACATCCTATCGCCGTAGGTATTATTAAAAAAGTCAAAGAAGATAATATGACCATCCCAAAGCCTGAAAACTTTAATGCAATTACAGGTAAAGGCGTTGAGGCCAATGTAGAAGGTAAGCAAGTAAAAGTGGTTAGTCCTGGTTTTTTAAGGGATGAAAAAATCACTATTCCCGAAGACGCATACAGTGATGCCGCTGAAACAGTTGTTTTTGTCTTGATTGATGGAAAATTAGCTGGTTACATTGCTCTTGCCGATGAAATACGACCAGAATCTGCCGAAGCCATAAAAGTCTTTAAAAAGAATAACATTAAAGTTTTGATGGCAACAGGAGATAACGAAAAAACAGCCAAAGCTGTAAGTGATAAGCTTGGCTTGGATGGTTACTATGCTGAAGTGCTGCCACATCAAAAGGTAGAAATTGTAGAAAAGTTACAAAACAAAGGAGAATTTGTGGCTATGACTGGCGATGGTGTAAACGATGCGCCTGCACTTGCAAAAGCTGATGTTGGTATTGCCGTTGGTTCCGGAACAGATGTGGCTGCTGAAACTGCCGATATTATTTTGGTAAATAGCAATCCACAGGATATTGCCAATCTAATTCTATTCGGAAAAGCGACCTATAACAAAATGATTCAGAATCTAATCTGGGCTACGGGATATAATGTAGTGGCTATTCCTTTAGCAGCTGGCGTACTATATTCTTCAGGCTTTGTTTTAGGACCTGCCGTTGGAGCTGTATTTATGAGTTTGAGCACCATTATAGTGGCCATTAATGCACAATTGTTAAAAAGAAAAATCGGTAAAAAATAAATGGAAAGAAAAGAAAAACTCAACAGGATATTTTTAATCCTGTTGAGTTTATTTGTAGTGATGTTGGGCTATGGTATATTATTGCCAACCCTTCCTTACTATACCGAAAGATTAGCTTTAAAAGACAATCTTGATACCGATTTAATCAACTTCCATATTGGACTGCTTACAAGCATTTATCCATTATTTCAATTAATTTTTGTTGTGGTATGGGGAAAGCTTTCAGATAGATATGGACGTAAACCAATTATCATTGTTGGGCTAATCGGCTTTGTAATTATGCAATTACTTACCGGTCTTGCTACATCATTGACGATGCTATATGTTGCTCGCATCTTTGGTGGTATTTTCACGTCATCAGTTATTCCAGTTAGCAACGCATATTTGAGCGACATTACTTCTGAAAAACGAAGAACAAAAATAATGGGTTGGTCGGGTGTTGCCATTAGCTCTGGTGTTATTTTTGGCCCTGTCATTGGTGGCTTTCTGTCTCAAACTGACCTTCATTTAAAATAAGGTTCAAAGGATTTATCAAACAGGAAATTTATTGAGCCTATAGTAGAAATCACTGCAGCGGCCCATATCTCGGGCTTTCCTCTTTTAAAAGGGACTTCTCTTTTTCTGCCCATTTTCTTAATAAGTTTCTCACAGAGCGCAGCATACTCTTCATTTATTTCCTGAATACAGAATGTTCTTGTAAGGTCTATTAACAATGTTTCTTTAGCCTTGGTCTCTTCTTTACTCATAATGATGCTTTTTTATACCCCGGTAGTAACTCCTCCAGTTTTTGGATGCTATGATCAGGTATTCTTTGCAGGGTATCCTCTAACCACTCCTGGGGATTCACACCATGCATTTTACAACTCCCAAAGAAGGAATATAACATAGCTGCATCTTGTGCAGCCTTGTGAGAGCCTGCGAAGAGGAAATTTTTTCGGCCGAGAGCCAATGCTCTTATGGAATTCTCAATTTGATTATTATCCAATTCGATCCTACCATCTTCAAAGATCACCTCGAACTTAGGGTATTGATTTATGAAGTAGGTCATGGCTTTTCCCATGGCACTTTTGGGCAACACCTTAAACTGTTCTTCCTGGATCCAGGTTTTGATCTGTTGCAGTAGCGGTAGCACCTTTTGTAATCTTAGTTCCTTTCGCATCTCTGCATTCCCGGCTGCTCCTGCTTTGATCGCTTGTTCCTCCCTATAAATTTCACTAAATATAGCTAGTGCTTTTTCTGCCCTTGCTTTATCCTGGTCCCGGGCATCCACAAATTTTCGTCTGGCATGCACCAGGCAACCGGCCATAATAATATCAGGATCTAACCCGATTTTATCATACACCGTGTAACCATCACATTGGACGTAACCCTTATACCCATCAAGGAGTTCTTTGGGACCATGTTGTCCACGTCCTTTCCGGTAATTAAAGAGCACCAGTTTTTGCAAGGGGTCGTGATAGACCCATTGGTAGCCTTGATGTGTGCTGCCTTTTTTATCACTATCCAGCACCTTTATCGGACTTTCATCAGCCTGGATGTACCCGCCTTCAAGGATTTTTTGCTTCAAGGTGTTGTAGAGGGGCTCCAACAGCTGGCAACAACTCGACATCCAGTCACTTAAAGTACTGGAGGCTGGTTCCCAGCCAAACTCTCGTTTAAAACGCTGGATCTGACGATAGAATGGCAAGTGGTCAACATACTTGCTCACCAGGATATAGGCCAGTAAACAGGCCTCGGCAATAGATTTTTCGATAGGACGCGTGGGAAGTGGCGCGATTACCACCCCTTGCTGGTCTTTCCTGGTATATTTAGGACGAATGGTCCGTCTTTTAACCAGGCTGGCTGGGGTGTATTCCAGGGTTTCACTAACTTCCTCACCTATTTTTTTCAGCGTACTTATATCTTCCTCGGGTTCAAGAATGACTTCCCGCACCGGAAGGTGTTCCCGCAGGCTAGCACGTCCAGGATGTTTTTGTTTTTCCCGGGTATAGGTGATGGTTTCTTTAGGGCTGGCTATTTGCCCTGTTTTATCTGAATTTTCAGAAAAAAGTGATAGTTGCTGCTCAAAAATTTCAGGAATAAAGCGTTCCGATTTAAAGCCTTTAATCAGCTTATAGAGCTGCCCGAGTTGTACCTCCATAGCGGAGATTTTCTCCTTAAAGGCTTCATTGGACGCTCGAAGTTGCTGGTTCTCTTTTTGTAGCTCCTGATAGGTCATCGGGCAGCTAAAATACTACCCTTGTTAAAAATATACCAGCAATTAACCGACTTTTTTATAGCGTTTTCTTCGGGTAATATTGGTGATGGCTACCCCGTCTATGAGCATCACCAGTTGGGTGTAATCCAATTGGAGTCCTCCCACGGATTCATCGTAATCGGGCAATTCAAAAGTACCACGCTCCAGGCGTTTATAGTACAACACAAAGCCCCCGGACTGCCAATGCAGTAACTTGACCTTATTGCGCGCTTTATTGATAAAAATATAGACCGAACCATCCTGGGGACTATGGCCTAATTCTCCAAGGACCAGCCCACATAACCCATCGAAGCTTTTACGCATATCGGTACCAGGAAGATATAACTGGTAATTCAGGGAACTGCTTAAAGCAAACATTACAGGGGAATTTCAATTTCTACGCCATTCCCTAAACGGATGTGCATACTCCTGGAGGATATTGGAGTGGTAGAAGGATTGGCTGATAAAGAAACAAAATTGCTTTTTTCCGGTTTTTTGCTTTCCTCCTTGAGAAACTTGTTTACCCAATAGCAGAGTTTTCCTTTGCTAATCCCATGGTCACGGGCAAAAGCCGTTTGACTTTGTCCTGATTCATAATAGCTGGTGACCAGCTTACGCATTTCTGAGGTAGAAGATCGGGTCATTTTTAAGTATATTTAGACCGCTAAATTATAACCTACACGGTTCTCAGAAAAGATGCACTTAGACGGACGCATACGAAGAAACAGAGAGGGTAAGAAATTCAAATAGCTTACTTCCCGCTGTTTCTGGTGAGAATGTTATTCATTTTTCCGCCATTCCATGGTTGAGATTCACCAGTATTTCACATGCAAGAAGTTTTACTTTCCCAGACAGTAGTCCAAAAATATCTTTTGGAAAAGTGGAACATAAAAAGGATAAGAAAACAATGCCTATATCTATTCACGCACATCACGCTTTATTGGATGGATATCACCTAGCCCTTTTTATTGAACACTTTCAGAATTTAATGGACTGTACAAGTACGAACGGAAACCATACATAACAAGATTAATCGTAGTGGTCCATTTTAATTCTAAATTAACTGCTTTCCAATTAAGAATTATCTACTTTTAAACAGTTCGGTTTTAAGGGAGGAGGTCAGTAACAGTGGTATGACTATAAAACGCTTTAAATTAAAGCTATAAATTTAATTTGTTCTTTATAACATCAAAGACGATCAAATAATATAAGTCTTGATGTTCTTTTAAGTTTAGTGAATGATTCAGTGAATATATCCTCCTGAGAAGATATAAAGTGGCTGGTAATAGGCTTTCCGAAAGGCAGCAAGTTTCCTGCCACCCCGACTTCTTAAAAATCATTTTAACCTTTCCTCACCACCAAATGGCTCAGTCCCGGATCATTTAGTAACCGTTCCATTTCCGATTGGATAATATCTTGAATATCCTGTTTGATTTGGAAATAATTCCGCTGTACCATGCCCGAATCCAACTTTCGGATCACTTCAATGTCCTGGTAATTTTGTTCCTCACGCTTAAGGCTATCATGGTCATTGATAATCTCGCAATGGAAAGCTTTCAAGTCAATCTTACAATCAGGATTATCCGTTACCATGCCCACAAATTCACCAGAGCTTAAACTTGAGATTTTGGAAGGTGGTATCGCTACTTCCAATTGTTTGGATCGACTAATCGAGGTATCTCCGCTGTTGATGGAATAACTTTCCCTGTCCTGCATGATTTTACCAAAGCGTTCCGATAATTGTTTAGCGGTATCACCTGTCACCTGACCACTAACAATATTCCCAGTAATATTCATAATCACATCTGCCTGTTCACGGCCGTAATCTTTGCGGAGCTGACTAAAATCCTGAATGCCCAGACAGGTAGAAACCTTATTGCTTCGTGCAGTAGCGATCAGGCTGTCCATATTGTTCAGGTAGATGGTCGGGAACTCATCAAAAATAAGGCTGCTCTTTAGCTTCCCTTTTTTGTTCACCAGCTTAATTAATCGGTTTACATAAAGCGATAATACCGCTCCATAAATTTGTATTTTCTGCGGATTGTTCCCCATACACACAATCTTTGGATCATCAGGATTATTAATATCCAGATTAAAATCATTTCCCGATAACACATAACATAAATGCGGGGATGAAAGCCTTGCCATCGCCACTTTTGCCGAAGCTATCTGGCCTTCCAATTGTTCCATGACATCATTCAAATAAGCGTTAACAAAAGGATTTATCAGTACTTCAATTTCCTTTTCGGTACGAAGCAAAGAAAATAGGCTATCATAATCTACCTGCATCAATTCTATTACATGCGGCAAGGTGCAAAATTCTCCATCCTTGTATTTTTTCAGATACCAGATAATAGCCGTCAGAAAGTTAATCGGAGATTCCACAAAGAAGTCTCCCTGACGTTTGATCCATTCCCTGTTTAACCCCATCAAAATGGTACGGGCACTTTCTGCCGCATCGGTAATATCGGTCATAGCTGAAGGTTCCAAGGGATTGCATCGATGGCTCCGGGTGAGATCATCAAAATTAATCACATAAAATGCTGGTGGCTTGATGTATCGATGTTGATTTTTAAGCCAGGTGTTATAAGCTATTTTGGAAAGGTCATCAAACTTAAAGTCATATACGAACATACTAAACCCTTTCCGAATATGCTGGGTAATCACATGGCGTATGACAAAGTAAGATTTTCCGGAACCGGGTGTTCCCAATACCATAATCGCCCGAAATGGATTAATGATATTGACCCAACTTTTCCGATGCTTATCCTTTAATTGATATTGGGCAGGAAGGTTAATGGAATATTCATTTTCCAGCAATCGTTCTTCCTGTGGAAAGGTTTCATTTTCCTTATTAAAAATATCCTTGTTATTGAGTTTGTCCCTTATGATTCGGGAAAGTAAAGTTCCTCCCGTCAATACCAGTAGAAAGCCTATTCCTGTGAGTGCCATATACAGGATAGCAGTGGTCACCATTGGTATGTTCAGCTTCATACACAGATAGCTGATAGAATAAATAAGCAGTCCGGTAATCAGATAAGCAAATGCTGTTCTATTATTTAATTTCTCATCCTTTTTCCCTTTGGCTCCTAAAAGGGATATACCCAAAAAACAAAGTGCAATTAATTTCGATTTGTGAAAACTGCTGAATAATCCCGTCTTATAAATATTGCTTAAAATACGGTCACTAAAAGTGCTGCTCCATCCCCATATTTCAAATGCCCTGTAACAGTAGTAATAGAAATGGATGATTAAAATGGAAATGCTGATGAGCCTGGTCATATCCAGTATCTTTCTCAGCGCCTGTTCATTTTCTCCGGTGTGCATTGCCATAGCTTTAATTTTTTTTACTGATTATTATTCAGGTTTCTTTTTTTCTTCTTTTTACGTTTCTTTTTAAGCTGATTAGGTAAATAATTCGAGGTGTTTTCTGCCTGGGTCAACACCTCCAATACATTTTCTTTTCCTGTTAATATGGAAACAGATTGATATTCTTTATCAACTTCTTTGGTTTCTGCCGCAGCGGCAGTCTGTGGCTGTAACCCAATGGTTTGTTTCGGGTCGGGATGCCTTAGCAAATCCTGTCCTGAAACCCTTTCCGGTAAACACCTTTCCTGAATAGCTTTGGCACTATAGGCTTTGCCCAAAACACTTCCGTTAAAAACACATTTGGTTTGGTGATCTACATAGGTGATTCCGTATAAAATTCCGTTAGCGTTTTGCCTAAGCACAGTATGGATACCCTGTTTTTCCAATGCAGATATAAGTTCTGGAATGGATATCTTTTTTGATAACAATTTCTTATCCACCGCATTTTTTATCCGTCTTTTAAAAGGTGTTCGTTTAGTGGCATTTTCTTTGAATTTCTGCTCCAGAAATTTCAAAGTTGGTTTATTATAAAACAGGCTGGCTTTGATAGGGACACCTGCCGCATTCCCATCCGCATCCAGCACCCGGTATAACAATCCGCCAGTTTGATAAACCTTTGAATTTTCCGTTCCTCGTTCTGCTTTTACATTATATTGATTGAGTACTGCATTTAGTTCCGGAAGGCTGGTATATTTGTATGGATTCAACACATTTTCCAGAATGTTCTGAATAGCCATTTTGGTTTGCGATTTGCCATACATTGCCTTGCCTACAACTATGGGTTTTAACTGATAATTTTCATCTTTTTTTTGGGCTTCAGCCTGCACCAAACCAAACTCTTTTTCCAATGCTTTTCGAGCTGGTTCAGATTTACGAATACCCAAATGGTGCAAGTCAATTCGCTTGCCGTCCGCTTCAATATTAGTAGTCACCAAATGGATGTGCGGATGCCCTGCATCGTGATGTTGATAGACCAGATAAGGTTGTTCACCGAAACCGATTTTATCCAGATAACCATTGGCTATTTCAAGCAGTTTTTGTTTAGGTAAATGCTTTTCTGAAACATCAAAATTGAGAGAAATATGGACACTATTCCGCTTGGTTTTTTCATTTAATTCCATCTGTTTTAGGAAGCGATTGAGCTTCATGGTAAAGCTCATTTTATCCGGGTCAACAGGGTAATTTCCTGCTCCGATACACTCGGCTACTCCCTGCTTTACCTTGTTCTCATTGTAGTTTAAAATGCGGTGAATGGAGTGTCCTGTTTTAATTACTGCAACCATATCTCTGCCATTTTTTTGATATGAGTTTTAATCTCATCCACCTTATTGAACAGGGTTCTTTTTTCCACTTCGTAGGTGATCAGCCAGTTTTTAAATTCCGCAATTCCATGAAGTGTATGCAGCTTTTTTACCGCCTGATTAAAGTTGTTCCCCACATGGTTAAGTTCCTTTCTAAGTTTACCCATCTCCACCATAAAATCATCGGCAGATTGGTTGCGGTAGGTAGTTACAATGGGCTTTTCAAAAAGGCTGTGACGGACATATTCGCTTAGCTTTCGGCAGGTGCTGTTTTGCCATTTCTTTTCAATTTTTTCATACTCATCGGGTGTCAAACGCAGCCCGATAATGCGTGTTCTGTTTGATTTTTTTCCTTCCATCTCATTCTCCTTTATCCTGTTATCAAACTCAAAAATTCATTCTATACGCCCTGCCCACGAGTTCCGAGTGATAGGCAGCAAGATGTCGGTTGTTAAACAACCGTTCATCTTGCCGTTTGCAGGAACGTTGCAAACTCATCGTTTTTGCCAAAGTCTCCCGGAGGCTTATTATTCACTTTCAGGGATTTTGGCAATTTTCTAAATAGTGAAGTTTTCTAAAAATGATTAGAAACGCCATTACAGTTTATTCCCTAAGCGTTTCTTCTGCTGCTTTCCAATATGCATAAGCCAGTCATTAAGGTCTTTGTGGTTTTGGTATAAGCTGCTTTTATCAATATATTTTGTACTCATTGAAAGTGCACGCTGGGTAAGATTTTGTCCAGTGGGATCCCTATCCAGGTACAGTCGAATCGCCTGATGTTTCTCCATAAATGGGCGAGCTCTTTCAAAGAAGGAAACCGAATTTAAAACCACAATATCCTGACTATTTTCAGGAAGGTTTTTGTGGAGGGCTCTAAGGGATAAAAAATCGATAAAACCTTCGAAAACTGCCACCTCTTTAGAACCATTTTTTACAGTAGTAATGTCCTTGGGAGAACTGCTTGCTTTAAAATAAGGATTGCGTATTTCAAATCCGCCAGAATCATTTTTAAAACCAATTCCGTAATAGCTTTTGGCATTCAGTTCATAATGTACTTCTTTACAATATTTGACTGCTATTTCAACAGGAATTTTTCGCTGTTTCAAGTAGCGGATCAATGCATACGAACTAAGTGCAACATCTTTTAAAATTTTAAGTTGATGCTCCGGCTCATTTTCTATTTTGGGAATGTTTTTTAAGGGCTTTTGAAAAGAAAAACCACCATTCAATTTGTTTAGAAATTCTCCAACGGAGCAACCATAATGTTCTATTCCAAAATCGATAATATTACCTCCCTTACCAAGCCCATGATCGTACCATCGGTTCAGCTTTCGATTTACCTTAAAAGAGGGTGTCTTTTCCTGCCGTAATGGTGAAACATACCAATAGTCATTGTTTCTGATTTTTGAAGGTTCATAACCTAACAAGGACAGGTACTGAACCATATCCATTTCCTTAGCTTTCGCAATGGAAAGTTTTTGTTTCCTGAAATCCATAACCACACATTTTCATCTTCACTATTCAGTTCACTGACGTAAAGTTAAACAAGTGGTATGGCTTCTACCTATCCTCTCTATATTTTGAATGGGATGGTAGTTAAAAGGTATTCCAGAATTCATTTTGCTAAATCCACTCTTCTTTTGATAGGATATTTTTCCTTTAAAAGAAGAGATTTTATTCCATATACAAGAGAATACTCTTACATAACAATAAGATAATAATTTAATTCGAAATAACTATACTCCATGAGTAACAACCTTATTACATATATTAAATTATAAAACTCCTTTTATAGTATATTCACTTCCTAAAAAATACATTCTGAAACTTCATCTGTTTAAGGCAATACATTATATTTCCTTGAGGTTGACTTTTACATTTAGAAGATACTATATCTTTGAATTCTTCTTCTTGCGAGACCAAAACATTCAGAATAATCCAATACTCATTAATATTTTTTAATAATTAAAAAAAAGTCTTTGTTGAGTACTGGAAACAGATAACGAATTTTCTGTTTTTTTCTCCAACACCTACACTAAAACCTAATATATAC
The DNA here is from genome assembly GCF_002094855.1 of Zunongwangia atlantica 22II14-10F7. GTDB lineage: Bacteria > Bacteroidota > Bacteroidia > Flavobacteriales > Flavobacteriaceae > Zunongwangia > Zunongwangia atlantica. The sequence continues at coordinate 182,961 of NZ_ARYN01000001.1, read as the reverse complement.
CTAACAGGAAGAGAAATCTTTCTTTATAACAACAAAATTATTAGCCGTTTTTCCATAACATTTGAAGAAACACAAAATTTCATAATTATATATTATTATGGAATTTGGTGTTCCATCGCGAATGTTAGAAAGACAATAATACTATGAATAGTTGCTAAATATAACACCTCGATTTGTTTAGTCCACTTTTAGTTGATTCTTATTTGATTTTTTCGGCTTCATCGTTATTTCATCTATAGGTTTTATTTTACCAATTCCCTGGTGGCCCTGATGGTGATAGTTGCCTATCCATAACTTTATTCTTTTGTATAGCGTAATTCTGTCTTCTGTTCGATTCAGGTAAATATTCTGATATTTTATGGTTCTCCAAGAAAGTTCAATGCAAATACTGTCCAAGAGCTCTTCTTTTTCTATCCATACTTATCCAGATCCCGTTATTTTTTAAAAAGGATACATAATCTAAGCAGGTTTATTGATCCCATTGATCTGAATTAAGAATATCATACTTCCCATGCTTGCTACTACTTCTTTGACCACTTCCAAACTACTATTACTATCTAAAGTGTTGGAAAGTCTCCATCCCACACTTACGAGGCTAAAGACGTCAACTGCCGTAAGATAAATGAAGCCTTATTCCATAGGAATAAAGGCAATACCTATTTCCCCTACCTGATTGAGACAAATGACTTCTAAATTTATAAAAAAATAAATTTGATATATTTCTTCTCTTCATGACCGGTAAGATGACTTAGTGGATAGATGGAGCGTATACTGTCCTTATGCATTAAGAGCCTTACCCGTTCATAACCGGCTCGATATCCTTTTTAGCATGAATTGCATAATCAACACATCTGCTGTTGTTTCTTCCAAAATATACTTGTCCACGAGTTTCAGTAGCTGCAGATTTTCCGGTTTCTAGCCTTTGGGAACGTAATAGAACGTACTTAAGTTGATTGTCAATAGATTGCATTGCTTACTAATATTTAAAATGATATCTTCATTAGATCTAGTTTGTTCAAGATCTTTTCGAAAAGTCACACTCCATCTCAAGCTTTCCAATTTTTGCATAAAGCTTATCCAGATCAACTTCTTTTTAGCAGACTTGTCTTTTTCTTATCAAAAACATTGTTCGATTTCTAAATTAATTCTTATTTCAAATGGCTAATTTAATTTGGGGCGAGTGCAAGCTCGGCAAGTTACAAAAGGCTATAGCGCTCTTTTAAAACTTCTACGGTCACTTTGGACTTAAATTCTGAACTGAAACTGCCTGAACCCAAGCAGCATTTATACGCTTTTTTCTCATTGAGGTTAATGTTTAAAGTTAGTAAAATTTCAATTTAAATAGTACAGTTTTATCGAGGTACTATACTTAGCGCTACCCGTATTCCAATGATCCCGCCGTAGGTGCTATACAAATAATAATACCCATTACACTTTTATAAATGTGAACCCTCAAGGCTCCGGGAATTTCCCCGTTGTAGACTGAAGTTTTTTTAGCCAATAGTATCTATAATTTCATCAACCTCAGTGATAAAAATTTTACCATATTATTCGGCAATGTGGATTTTTTTCATCGTCATCATAAAAGTATCCGGGATTGCCATACCCTGTTTTGAGTTTAGTTATTTCCCAACGACCCCAAAGATTTGTGGCTATGCAGGTAAAGCTTCCTACATCCAAAGTGATAAAAAGTAATCCAAACTTACCTTCATGGTATTTGAAACTGGTTGCCATTGCCCATGACCGTATCGGTTGCAACCTACTAAATCATAGCACGGATTAAAATCGAAGGGTTCTATTGCATTACTGCATTTTTACCAATTGACTAAATCTTTAGATTTCAAAAGGGTTACACCCGATAAAACAAACATCGTCGTAGCCCCCATATAGTAAGTATCATCAAAGCGGATCTGGAAAATCACCCAGAATCACGAGATTTGTAACGTTCCATCACCATTACGTTATGTAAACCTTATGCGCTAACTTTAGTACTGAACAAAATAGTTACTTCAACCAACACTATAGCAAGTATTTTATTGAAAAACGTTTGCTAAAAAAAGAGTACTGTTAGTTTTTTCATATTTTCGAGCTTGGAAATTATTTCAATCCTGAAGACATTAAACTTCGATTGAATTATAACTACTATATCAACATCAGATACCAGCGATGTACAAATACATAAAATTTAGTATTCTTCCATTTTAAATATCTGCTCTGTCCAAGTTGGACCATTTATATAAAACATACCATCTTTATATGTTACTCGTTCTATGCCCAATTGGGGCATGGTTTCCCATTCTTCAAACCTCTGACTATACGGATAAGATCTTTTGTGATACATAAAATAATGAGCAGAACTCCATAAGGTACCATTTGGCCCCTCAAATAGCGCGTTGTGCCCAGTCTCCTGATAAGGGTCTTCCGTATCCTGAAATTGTAAATGATCATACCCGCCCTGAACAGCTAACTCAGGTCTATATCCCTTTTTTCGAGTACCGAAAATCGGCTCCCGGGAGACGAGCTCCCAAGGACCCAAAGGATTTTTAGACTTGAGTAGCCCTACCTCATATCCTCGGGTCCAACTAGAGAAAAACATGTAATATGTCTCTTCGCGTTTAATTACATAGGGGCCTTCAATACCGCCAACCATCCATTCCGGGTATCCGGGTTCTCTCTTATCTAAAAATTTTTCTATAGGTGTCTTAAGGGTTCCTGACTGAAGGTTTATTTTCGCCTGAAAAAGTCCGTTACCACTGCAATATAAATAAACCTGCCCGTCGTCATCTTCAAAGAGTGTAGCATCGTTGTTATATTGTGGCGTTAAGGGACCGTTGACCAACTTGTACGGGCCCGTTATTTTATCTGCTGAAAACAGCCAGATGCTGTGCGTACTCATTCCTTTAGGATCTTTTTTAGTTACTTTACCACTATTAATCGTAAGCCAGTATTTATTCTGAATGAAATGGATTTCAGGAGCCCAAAACCTTCCATTATAAGGACAATCTTCCGCCAGCTCGCTGGCATCTATAATATAAGAATGAAACTTCCAATTCTTTAAATCGTCTGAAACCAATAATTTTATACCGGGGTTAGGGCCGGTCCATACCGGCGCAGATGTACCTACCGCATACCATTTTTTACCCACCTTATTTATCATATAATCGCGCATTGACAAAAGCGTATCGCGCGTCACAGGATTGGTATATTTAAAAACTTTTTCTGAAGCTTCTGACTTTATCTTTGCAGATTCCTTTTTTTGACCAAAAGAAACAGAGCATGAGAAGACTATTAGGAATTTAAGTATATATTTTAGTCGCATATTTAAACCTATTTTATAATTTTTTTTCATAAGGACTCTCTGGCATATACAGGTAGCTCTTTTGATAACCGCCGTTATCTATAATTATTTTTTGAAAAACCACACCTGGATTTTCAGGTTTAAGTTTTAAAGTATGTAATCCACTTTCGATTGGCTTAACAGGGAAGGTAAGTTCGTGTTCAATAATTCGTGCGGCGGCTGCCGGATACATTTTTGAATAGTTGTTTTCCCAAATGAGATCTTCATTTATATTAAAGGTGATTTCAGCTTCATTATCAAAGACGGCAGTAACCTGATGACCTCCTTTGCTAAAAGGTAATGTGCTGTCAAATATGAATCTTATTTTGATACTATCACCCGCGGAATTGAGTTTGAATTTATAGGTAAGCGCAGCATCATTGGGCTTTTCGGTGTAAGGCATTAACGCAATACCTGACAGTGTTCTGCCCAGATCTGGAATTACAGTCCAGGTTGTTTTTTCACTTGAATTAGTTTCAAAATAGTGTTCTGCTTCGATTACAACCATATTATTTGTTTCTTGAAAAACATATCCCCCATTTTTAGTTTCTTCAGGTTTTACACGCTCCACTTTAGGCATTGTATTACCTTCTTTGGGTTCATCCCACGAGGTGTAGCCTATATGAGTTTGATCCATCATATGATTCCATTTCCCATCAGCTATATTTAGATTGTAATCTTTCGTGTAAAATGCATCCAATTCAAAGGCTTTTTCGGCCAGGTCGGCATAATAGTTTGCGTTTAGGTCCTTTTCTTTTACAAACTTTTTGTTCATAGCGACGGCATAGTACATTTCATATAAATTAGCCATTGCCCTTACCGGATGCAAAATGAGTTCTTTATAAGCATCTTTATATTCTGGAGATAATTTTTCAAATTGCCTTCTGGCTTTTGCCTCAAGAGCGAGGTAGGCATCTTTAACTTTTAAAAACTCGCCAGATTCTAAATTGTAGGTGTTTTCATTAAGCATTTCTGCTGTAACCCGGCTGTTGTATTTGCAATAGGTAGTCAAAATTTCTGCTGCCTGCTCCGCATTGCTTTCACCAAACTTATCAGCACAAAATTTCACGCTGTAATCCTTCAGGTTATTTTGATTAAATGCAGTGGGGTTCCAAGCCATATTTAAAAAAAAATCCATCGGATATTCATTTGGCTTTAGATCCCCTACGTTCAAAATCCAAAGTTTATCGACCCCATAACTATAGGTTAATTGAAGTTGCTCCCACATGTGGGGTATTTGTGTCATATTAAGCCATTGATAGGCTCTTGGTGCCCCGTGAAGATCTACGTGATAGTAAATACCATAGCCACCAGGATGCCGGAGTTCATCCAATTCCGGTAGTCTCCTTACGTTACCCCAGTTATCGTCACATAAAAGAATGATCATATCGTCCGGGACATTTATGCCCTGATCATAATACTCCAAAACCTCACTATATAAAGCCCAGATTTGAGGAGTTTCTTCTGCAGGCTTACCGCTGACCTCTTCAATAATCTTACGCTGATCACGCATAATCTTTTCCAATAGTCTAAAATTTTCTTGGGCATCTCCTGAATCTTCCATAGGCAGGTCTCCATCCCCCCGCATCGCCATCGTAACAATTTGCTCATAATTTTTATTACGCTCTAAACCATCGCGCCAGAATTTTTTTAAACCTTCTTCATTGGTCTTATAATTCCATTCTCCGTTGCCATATTTCTTGCGATGAATTCCCCATTCCTTTTGCGAACGCATCATGGGTTCGTGGTGTGAAGTTCCCATTACGATTCCGTATGCGTCGGCAACTTTTGGGTTGAGCGGGTCGTCTTCATTAAAGGCTTTTCCCCACATTGCAGGCCATAGATAATTGGCTCTGAGACGAAGAAGAAGCTCAAACATGTTTGCATACATCTTGCTGTTGATTCCGCCAAATTTATTCCTTGCCCATCCTCCGAAGGCTGGTTCTTCATCATTAATGAAAATCCCACGGTACTTCACTTTTGGCTCGCCTGAAGCAAAATATCCTGACACAACATGCGCTGAAGAACGTTTCTTTGCTGGAACATCATTCCACCAATACCAAGGTGAAACACCGAGCTGCTTCGAGATTTCGTAAATTCCATAAATGGTTCCCCGTCTATCGCTTCCCGCGATAATCAACTGTTTTTTTGATTTTGAAGCTTCTATGGTTGTAATAACAAAACTTTCCCACTTTCCTTTCAAATCTTTGGCATTGATTTTTTTTGAAGAAATCAATTTATCAATCCGCTTATTGTTTCCGACTGTTCCGATGATGATTTCAAATTCGCCGGAAGTTTCTGTGGTAGATAGATTGGGTAATTTTCCAGTCACTTTCTGAATGTCCGACTGTAAATCTTTTACCGCGCGAACAACGGCAACATTTTCGGATTTGTCGTAAAAAATATCGGTTGTTTTTCCCTCTTTTGAAACAATAGGAAATCCATTATCATTGGAAATAATGTTTTCTGTAATTCCCGAAGTTTGCTGGGCATTTGCAGAGACTGATACCACAATGATACACCAGAAAATTTTCCTGATATTATGAATAAAATTTGATTTTGTTTGTTGAATCATATGTTTCTATTTTAAATAGGTTTTTCTTATAATTTTTTATTGTTTTCCACAGGTAGCATCTATGGCTATTGCTTTCCCCTATGCTAATTTATATCGCCCTTTCAGGGCTTTTTAAAAGGTCACCTCTACGAGGCTTGGTTTATATTTATTTGTTTCACCTATTATCAGATTGCTCATACGGAGCTTTTGCTTTCTATTTTTAGCCTTGTTAAGGTTTTTAAAACAGAATCTCTTGCAGCCCGGTTTGAGCGTAAATATTTTATTGCTTGGGCAAGAGCTTTGGCAAAAAGATTGGGAGCGAAAGACGGATTAGCTGTCCAAAAAATATTTATTAATTTTACGGTTTTCATTTTACTAATCATTTAATTTTTAATGAGTTTCCATTCAAAGACAGTCCCGTTTTTTTTGTCTGGTTGTTCTCCTGCCCAATCAATCTGCGGAATAAGGTTCTCCGGTAAGAACATTTACGCCAACAAACCGGTTGGTTTTCAAAGACAAAAGCATACATTGATTTTTCAGCATATCCTGCCATAGAAACAGACTTCCTTCATTTTCAGTTTTTTGGGTACGCAAATCTCCGGAAAGTCCAATGCCGGAAACTGTGAGAAAACCACTTCCATCGACCGCATCAAGGGTGATTTTTCCATTTCCTTTGTCTAAAATTTTGAACTGACACGTTTTAATATCAAAATCTTTACTTCCCGTATTGGCACTGCGGATAATACTTCGCGGACTATTCCAAAAAAGTTGGTTATTGGCTAAATTGGTGAAAGTCATGATTTTTCCGATCGGTGAATTTTTAGAGCGGTCAGAAAGTAGCTCATCGATTTTAAAATTGTCAAAATCTGCGTAACCTCCGTTTTTCCCTTCAGTATTAAAGGCAAATAATGCAAAACGCACGCCCTGAAAGGTTTTCATCTGGTAAGCCAACCGAAGTTCAGTTCCTAATTCTTTAAAATTTATTCCGTCTGTACTGTAACTTAGCGTGGCTAAATCTTTATCAAAATCACCAAAACCACGGAGGAAAACTTTAGTCTGTTTCAATGGTTCTTTCAAGGTTTTATTATTGACCAAATCATAACTTCTGATCACCAAACCTTTATCTGTTTTTGCCACGCCAATCCAATAATAAGGCACATTGAGCAATCCCAATCCTGCGACATCTCCCACTTTTAATTTTTTAACATCGAGCTGTACTGCTGCAGAAGATTCGGGACCTATAATGCGCTGCGTAAGGGTGTTTTTGGCGTACATAAAATTTTTCGCCGGTAGTGTATTCAAACGGAACGCGCCTTTTGTCAACGACCATTTATCATTCACTGGTAAATGATTCCATTGCCAGATTGGTTGTAAGGGTTTTTGTAGAAAAATCATCATTTCTTTCATAAGTTGCAAAAGGTTTTTGCTAAATTTCGGTATTGGGTTTAAACCAGGTTCGTGGCGACCTTCTTGGATTACCTTCCACCCCATAATACGGCCAACCGTCTTTCCACGTTACGGGCGATAGAAAGGTTAAACGTCCAGTAGATTTCACATCCATCATAGAAAATCCCAACCATTCTCCGTTGGGTAAATCCACAATGCCACCCTGATGAAGAGGAACGGCATAGAAACCGTTGTCAGAAGGTTTGCTCAGCTCTATCTTTTCGCTATCATTGGGAATGTTATGCCAATATCCGAAATTATCGGTCCACCATCCACGCTGTGTTCCCATTGTTTCCCGATTTGAGATCACGGCAGTTTCGTAAGGACCTTCCAGTTTGTCTGCTCTTGCACATTGCATTCTTCCAACAGGTGCATAATCTGCACTAATGACATAATATTTTCCGTTGATTTTATAGAAATGGTGCCCTTCTCCCATCGCATTCCCTTTCGGAATAATCAAGCGATCGCTGCCTTCTACGAATCCACTGAAATCAGGCTTAAATTCAATAAGACGTACTTCATCATAGCCGTGAACAGCATAGATTTTCCCATCGTCATCAAATAGAATTCCAAGATCGTAGATTTTGCCCCCCATATTTTTATGCGTCCAGGGTCCTTTTGGTTTTTTTGCTGAAAAAACCTGCAAACCGTAGTCGTTTACATTAACTAAAACACAAAAAGTTCCTTTATCATAGCGGATTGCGGGCGCCCATATTCTATTTCCGTAAATACCTTTATCCCCATGAAGGTGAAAGTCTTTTCCAAGGTCTAAAAAACCTGAAATGTAGGAGACAAATTCCCAATTTACAAGATCTTCAGACTTAAGTATGGGTAAGCCCGGCATAGGATGCATAGAACTTGCCACCATATAATAGTCCGTTCCCACACGAATCAAATCAGGGTCTGAAAATTCATCATAGAATAACGGATTGGTAAAAGTACCATTGCCATTGTCCGCAGTCCACGACTGAGCCACCAGTTTCTGAAGAGAAATGATGAGAAAAACCAATATAACTACGGCAATTTTTTTCATTTTAATGAATAATTATTTAATAAATTTCCAATAATCAAAATTGAACAATGTATGTGGTTCGCCACCTGTAAATACAAAATACACATCGTGGATGCCTTTCACATTCTCCACTTTTGTGAAAACTTCTTTCCAATTTTCCCATTCTCCAGTGTAAGGAACATTGAGTGTTCCGAGGAGTTTTCCGTCCACAGCACCGGTTTTTATTTCGATTTTACCGCCTTTGTAACGGCTGGAAACATTGGCTGTAAATTGTAAGGCGCCTTCGTTTCCGAAATCGACGTCACGAATTTTGATGTAATCTCCGTTGTGGATATCGGTAATGAAAATTCTTTTTTCTTTGTCTTCATTTGCTTTTATACCTTTGGAAAAAGCAATGGTTTCGGCTTCTGTTTTCTGATAAGGATTTAAAGTTCCCAAGCCTTTTACAATTCCTGCATCGGTCATATTCATCGTGGGAATGCTTCCGTCTTTACCGTACTGAAACTGCTCTACTGCAACCGAGCGGTCATAACTGTGCCCATTCGGAAGTGCATCATTGTGATAGAAGAAATAAGAATTTCCTTTGTAATCAATGATTCCCGGGTGATTGGTATTGCTTCCTTTTTCAGTAGGCATTACTTTTCCGCCAACCTTCCAGGGTCCTGTGATTTTTTTGGCGGTGGAATAGTTGATTTCCTCAGGAAACTGGGAAGCGTATATCAGATAGTAGGTTTTGTTTCTTTTGTAAATCCAGGGTGCTTCGGTAAATCTTCCGACAATTTGCTTGGGGTCTTTGATATCTAAAAAATGAATGTCACCATCAATTGAAACCATATCTTTGTTGAGCTTTGCCCAATAACAGGCTCCGTTTCCCCAAAAAAGATAAGCCTGTCCGTTATCATCAATGAAAACCGATGGGTCCAGGTCATCCCAGGAATGCGATGCATAAGTCGTCATTTGATTGGTAATTAATGGTTTCCCCAGAACGTCTTTGAATGGTCCGTAAGAAGTATCACCCACTAAAACGCCAACCCCGATTCCACCGGGATTGTTGTTGTATCCTGTGGAGATGTAATAGTAGAATTTTCCGTTTCTTTCAATGACCTGAGCGGCGTTGGCATCACCATTTGCCCAAGGAACTTCACTGGTTTTGAGAACCGCACCTTTGTCTGTCCAGTTGACCATATCTGTGGTGGTGAACAATCGGTATTCCCGCATCAGATAAGAGTTTTTTGGTGCATCAGGTTCGTCAACACCTACATAGAGATAGACTTTGTCCTGATAGACCATCGGGGCAGGGTCGGCCGTGAACATTGTCTGGATAATGGGATTCTGGGCGGAAATAAATGAATAAATCAAGGAAAACCCTACAGTTAAACATAATTTACGATAAAACGAAATTTTACTGATGATCATTGGAAATTTACTTTTAGATGAAATGGAAAACTTCATATTGCTTATAAAAAAAACAGCATAGTAGATTTTAGTTTTTAATTACATTTTTCACACTTACAATAAAAAAATAAAGTACTAACCATATTATTGACATATGAAGACATAAAGGTCACTATTCTATAGATGCGTTTGAAATCCTAAAAAAATCAAAGTCCGCATATCCTCCAACGGTTTTGGTTGCGTAGCTGAATAAACCGAATCGATACCCCATAAAATGCGGAATAGTATATTTCATTTGTAAAGAGTTACCAACTTGTTTCCAGTTTTCTCCATCACTGCTGAAGTAAAAAACTGCTGTATCCTTCTTCTCACGGAAGTTGCACTCTGCTTTGAGATAAACGGTATTTCGGGAAAGTTTTATTTTCTCTTCTTCTTTTGATGTTCCGCCCGAAGCATTGATATAGACAATGTATTTCTCGTTTCCTTCCACTCTTACCCCCAATTGCCCGTAATCTTTCTGCAACAATGTCAGTCCTGCAAAATCACCGTCTTTCATTTTTGAAACGTCAAGCAAAGTAATGCCGGAAGAAACGGGTCCGATGGTTCTTTGGGTCAATGTATTTTTAGCCTGTAAAAAATCTTTTTCAATGCGGCCTGTTTTCAGTCTCAGGAAGCCTTTTCTTTCAGTAACTGACCATAATTTGTTATCAGGATTGTGATTCCATTGCCAAACCAATGGCAATGCTCTATCTCCTTTCTTACGGGTAAATTCATCCGAATCAACAATCCCAGGAATCAAAGACTGATTTGCAGGTAAATCCAATATTTCCGGGACTTTGCCGTTAACACCTAAAACCGGCCAATCGTTTTCCCACTTCACAGGAACCCAATACGGAATTCTGCCCACCGCACCATAATCACGGAAGAGATAGGCAAACCATTCTCCATTTGGGGTATCAATCAAACCACCCTGTGCAACACCCAAATCCTGCAACCCTATTTTTCCTTCCCAAGGCCCTGTAAGCTTGTCTGCACGATGGATAACCACGGTACGCATTCCACCTTTTGGCCAGGTGATGTTGAAGAGATAATATTTCCCATTGACTTTAAAGAGCTGTGAACCTTCTGCCGGCAAACCGATGTTGTCTCCGGATGGAGCACTTGCGTTTTCAATAGCGATAACTTCGGAATTGGGCTTTATTCCCGAAAGGTCTTCTTTCAACTCCACTAATTTGAGCTTTCCGCCTCCGTACAGCATATAGGCTTTCCCATCATCATCGAAAAAGAAAGAATGGTCGTGCATCATCGGTTCAAATTCAATGGCTTTCCAAGGGCCTTTTTCAATATTTTCCGTGGAATAGATGTAGGTTTTTCCTGTAGTCTGGGCAAAAGTGGAAACATAATATGTTCCTTTATTAAAACGTATGGTACTTGCCCACGAACCTTTTCCATATGTTCTTTTTCCGTCTTCTAACCTCATATTGTCTGTTTCAGAAAGCCGGTCATAAGCATAACTTACTAACTCCCAATTGACCAAATCTTTGGATTTCATAATTGGAACACCAGGACTCATATGCATTGTCGTGCTGCTCATATAATAGGTATCTCCTACACGAATCATCGAGATATCGGGAACATCGGCAAAAATTATTGGGTTGTGAGCTTTTTGCTGAGCCCAAATTCTCATAGAAAATAATGTGAGTAACAGATAGAATGTATATATAATTTTTTTTCTCATAATTGATTTGGTTTATGGTTATTTATCGATAATTTTTAAGTATAGACAACCCTTCCATGAGCTTGTAATGACAATTTTAACATTAAATACTTAAATTTAACAGGTCATTTGTAAGAGGTTTAGAGTCGAATAAAACCCTTCTCTTGCCCAGGAAGGAAAGTGTAATTTCAAGTCAAACGAAGCCTCTCCTTTAGTAATTTCAAGTTTTGTTTGCTCTTCTTCCGGAAAATCTGTGGTTTGTTTTAAGGTTACTCCTTTTTCGCTCCAGTTTACTTCCGAAGCAACAAATAGGTTTACGTACAAGGCGTTATCGCTGTGGGTATAGATAAACTGATTGTACTTGTCGTAGTTTTCCATCACGGTACTCACGCAACAGCACATAGCCTCATTCGGCGCTGAATATACCCGGTAATGCCTGGGTCGCGCTGAAGTAAAATACACATACCCCCCGTGTTCCGGATGTTGTGATGAGCGGATGTGATTGAAGAGCGTGCGCTCGTAATACTCGGCATATTTGGCCTGTGGATCTAAACGGAATAAATCTTCGGTCAACTTAAGCATATTGTAAGAGTTGCAGGTTTCCGGCCCGTCAATCACGTTGACATAATCTATGCTCGAAGCTTTACTGGGAAAATGCTCCCTGCGGCTGTTACCGCCGAAGGCTAAAGTCCTGTTTTCTACTACCGTTTCCCAGAAAAATTCGCTCGCATCCTCGTATTTTTCAGTTCCTGACAACTCCGCTATGCGTGCAAAACCCATAAACTTGGGGACTTGCGTATTGGCGTGCATATTGTATAAAACGTCTTCCACTTCCGCAAGCGGATTGAGTAATCTTTTATGCGAAAAGCGTTTTGCGGCCTCCAGGTATTTAGGATCCTTGCTTATCTCAAAAGCATCTGCATAAACCTCATTCATTCCGACGTGCTCTTCATCAAGCATTTTTTCCATTTGGGCCGCATCCAGATCAGCGATGATCATTATTCCCAAATCACAATAGTTGAGAAAAAGCTTTTTGGCAAGGTTATCATCGGCGTACAACCAGGCATTGCGTAAACCGGCATACATTTTATGCAGATTGTACCAGGGTGCCCAAGTCTGCTTATAAGTTGTAAGATCTCCTATTTTGAGGTTTGTCCATAATATTTCACTACCGGGCATTCCTCCTAAATAACCCACACCCCAGGAAGGATTATTAACTGCATTCGCCTGCTGAATGGTATCTAGCTCGGCAATAATATAATTCATTCTGCTTTTACAGTCGGCGTTGCCGGTCGCAGCATAATTCATCGCCATAGCCGAGAGGTAATGCTCGCCCACATGACCATCAAGCCCGGCCCAGTTTGCATACGGATCCGATTTAGGCTCCAATCCTGCCTGAATTCGAAATGGTGCCAAAAGCCTATCAACATCATACTGTAACAAGACCTCAATGTTAAGGTCACGACCTTCCTGCATTGGACCTTCTAAAAGGAGAACCTCATTCAAATCAAATTGATTGGAGTACAATTTACTTTGTGCCAAAGCCTCTAAACCTGAACCAGGCAACATCAGGCAGCATACCATACTGAAATAAAATAACTCTCTGGTAAACTTTATAGTCCTCATTTTTTACTGTTCTAGCGTTAGGGTATAGGTTTTACCCGCCTGCGTATTCATTTCGTATTCTAACACGAGTTTGAGTTCCGGCTTGTTTAATTCCTGCGGATTTGCTATCAGGGGTTCAGGAATTTCCGGTGTTTGGAAAAATCCATTCTCAACTTCTCCATTAATTTTTGCTAAACCATCGCCTTTTAAAGGTTCGTACGAACGGATGCGGCACACACCTCCCAATTCGGAAGTAATGTTGATTGTTTTGGCTTGGCTATTTTCCCATTCCAGATCTACCAGAAAACCACCACGGGTTTTAAGACCGCTTATAGCGCCTTTATCCCAGGCATCGGGTAGCGCCGGTAAAATATGAATCGCACCATCGTGACTCTGCACCAACATTTCAGCAATCCCGGCCGTGCAGCCAAAATTCCCATCAATCTGAAAGGGCGGGTGCGCGTCGAATAAATTGGGATAGGTACCTCCGCGTTGCTTGCCATCAGGCTTAATGGATGGTGTGAGCTGATCCTTAATCAGTTTATACGCGTGGTTTCCGTCAAGCAGGCGTGCCCAGAGATTGACTTTCCAGCCCATAGACCAGCCGGTAGACTCATCACCACGAGCTACCAGAGAAGTTTTAGCCGCCTCAAAAAGCTGAGGGGTGCGATAGGGTGAAATTTGATTGGAAGGATATAAGCCGTATAAATGGGATACATGGCGATGATTATCTTCGGGATTATCCCAGTCGTACATCCACTCCTGTAATTGTCCCCATTTCCCTATTTGCATAGGTGGCAAACGCTTGAGGCTGGCTTCAATCCGCGTTAAAAGTTCGTTTTCATTATTTAGAATTTTTGCAGCTCTCAGGGTTTTGGTAAACACGTCGTAAACTAACTGATTATCCATTGTAGCTCCGGCAGTAACCGACTCGGGATGATCGCTGTAGGGCGCATTTTCTGGTGAAATGGAAGGTGCGATCACCAACCAGTTATGCTCGGGCTCTTCAACCAAAAAATCCTGTAAAAAGCGTGCTGAACCTTCCAAAATGGGATAAACCGAATCTAAAAACTGCGTATCGCCGGTGTATTCATACTTATCAAACAAATGCTGCGAAAGCCAGGCGCCCCCCATAGGCCACATTCCCCAAAAAGCCCCGTCTACCGGGCCTGTAATACGCCAGATGTCGGTATTGTGATGCGCCATCCAGCCCGAAGCTCCGTACATCTCGGGGGCGGTTTGCTTACCGGTTTCAGACAATTCCCGTATCATTTGAATTAAAGGCTCGTGGAGTTCTGAAAGATTAGTACTTTCAGACGGCCAGTAATTCATTTCAGTATTGATGTTTATGGTGTATTTGCTGTCCCAGGCAGGCTTTAAACCTTCAGCCCAAATCCCCTGTAAATTAGCAGGCTGCGTCCCCGGTCGCGAAGAGGAAATCAACAAATACCGCCCAAACTGAAAATACAACGGCACCAGGGCCAGATCGTTTCCGTCTTTAAAATTAGCAACGCGGGCATCGGTGGTTTCCGAGTTAGAAGTAGTTTCTCCCAGACTGAATTGAACCCGATTGAAATAGGATTGATAATCAGCTACATGTGCACCCTTCAAATCTTCAAATTCTTTTTGAGAAGCCGCATCTAAAAAAGACATCGCTTTAGCTTCAGCATTCCCATCGATATCGTTATAGCTTTTAAAATTGGTAGCCATCGAGATGTATAAGGTGGCAGTGTCTGCGTTGGTAATTTCCAGTTTGTTTTCGCTTTGCGAAAGGCTTCCGCCACTGGTTTTTGCTTTTACCTGCGCTTCAAATTTTACGGCACCTGCAACACCCTCGTGATCGCTTGAAGTTCCCTGTAAACGAAGTCTATTTTTATCATCAACAAAAGAAGCAGCTCGCTCCTCTCTGGTTAAAGAAGCTGCAAAATTGAGCTTTCCAGATTCACTTGCGGTGAGTTGAACCACAATAACCTGTTCAGGGAAAGACGAAAAAACTTCCATTGTATAAGCGACACCATCTCGCGACCATTGTGTGGTCGCCACAGCGGTTTCCAGGTCCAGGGTGCGCTGGTAATCGGTAACCGCTCCTGTATTTTTAAAATCCAAATGAAGTTTCCCGAGGGTTTGATAGGGCATTCCGCTTTTGCCGCTAAAGAATTTTTGGTTGACCAAATCCTGAGCCTCCGCATAGTTTCCGTCAAAAATAAGTTTGCGTACCTGCCGAAGAGCTTCTTTAGCATTTGGATTGTCATTTCGATACGGCTGCCCGGCCCAAAGCGTATTTTCATTCAACTGAAGAATCTCATGATTTGGATCGCCATAAATCATAGCGCCTAGACGGCCGTTCCCAACCGGAAGCGCTTCCACCCAAAGTTTTGCGGGTTCATCATAACGCAGCGTCATATCGGGCTTTTGGGCAAAAGCCGAAAAGCTCAGAAAAATCAGTAAAATGCTGCTCTTAATATTCATAGTCTTAATTGGATTTAGTTCTCTGAAAACATCCAGTAATCGAAGAACATAATTTTAGTTGCTGCTTTTCCTTTAAAAACGAAATAGAGATCGTGCACGCCGCTTACTTTCTCGATCTCCTGAGATACCAAAGCCCAGCGGTCGTCGCCTCCCGTCATCGGCACCTTAAAAGAGGTTACCAGCGGTCCTTCTTTGCTGTCGAGGCGAACTTCCATACTTACATCGCTGTTGTGGGTGGTTCCCACACGAGCCGTAAAACGGGTTGCACCTTTTGCTCTGAAGTCAACATCTTTTACTTTGATGTAAGCATCATTTTTCATCGCGGTCACAAAAACACCAACGCTCTCATTTTCGTGAGCTTTAACGCCCTCAGACCAGGCTATGGTTTCCGCTTCCGTTTTTATAAAGGGATTTAAAACCTGCAGACTTTTCTCAATCCCATCGGTCATTTGAAGCTCCGGGATAGTTCCATCTTTATCAAATTTCAACTCTTCAACAGCCACCGAACGTGTAAAGCCGCTACCCCCGGGAAGTGCCGCATTGTGATAAAACAGATAGGTTTTCCCTTTATAATCTATCACCCCAGGATGGTTTGTAAATGCCCCGCCCTGTCTGGGCATCACTTTGCCCTGGTATGTATACGGCCCCGTGATGTTTTTGCTGGTAGAATAACCCAAGTGTTCGGGTAATGGCCCTGCGGCAAAAATGAGATAGTAAAGTCCGTCGCGTTTATACACCCAGGGGCCCTCTTCATAGGTCGTAGGACGTCTTTCATTAGGTTCCCCTTCCCGCTTCCCAAAAGCTTCTATCGTATTGGGAATTTGCTGAATTTCACTTCCCAACGTGATCATATCTTCGTTAAGCTTTGCGTAAAAACACACCGGATTTCCCCAGAACAAATAAGCCTGCCCGTCATCATCTACAAAAACCGCGGGATCAATATCTGCCTGACTTTCCTGAACGAGGGGTTTGCCTAACGGGTCTATAAAAGGGCCATACGGACTATCGCTCACCGCAACACCAATTCCATTTTTGCCATTTCGGTCTGTTATAGGCACATACATATAAAACTTACCGTCCCGCTCTGTAGTAACCGGAGCCCAGGCATTGCGCTGCGCCCAATCAAAAGCCTTATAGCTCAGCACGGTACCATAATCGGTCCAGTTTACCATATCTACTGTGGTATATAGGCGCCAGTCATCCATGGTAAACCAGGTAGAATCGTCCTCGTCGTGCGAAGTGTATAAATAGACCTTTCCGTTGTAAACCATAGGTGCAGGATCTGCCGTATAATTGGTCTGTATAATGGGATTCTGGGCGAAAACCGTAGAAAAAACCAGTAAGCTAAACAGTTGAAAAAGATTTTTTTGGTTCATCGCTTTATTCATTTACAATTACAAAACCGCCTCCTGACTGAATGGTCAGTTTTAGTTTTCCGTTTTTAGGAATCTTTATTTCTTTAGTAAAAGTGTCGCCATCTTTATCATCATTGATAAGGCTCGCGGTTTTCTCTGCTAAAAAAGAAAGGTCCAGATTCAGTTTTTTAGATTCTGATTCGGCATTAACTCCCGCAACATACCATGTGTCTCCATTTCGCCTTGCCAGTACCGAAAACTTCCCTGGATAACCATCAATAAAACGGATTTCATCCCAGGTTGTGGGCAATTCTTTCAGAAAATCGAGTTCAAACTGGGGAGCGTCTTTCAGGTTATTTGGCGTAAGCGCAAACATTTGTACCGGGTTTTGAAACAATACCCCTGTCGCCAATTGGAAAGCATCGGTAGTAAGTCGTTTTTGTCCGGATTTGTTTCCTCTATTTAAGTAGTCGTTAAGCACCACGCCACCAAATTCCATACTGGCAACAGCGTTGCGAATGAAGGGATGAAAGGTAGCGTTATAGGGCTCTTTTTTACGCACATCTTCCACAAAAACCAGCATCTCTGAAGCCACAACCGCTTCACTACCTACAAAATTAGGGTACATACGTTCCCAACCACGAGGTAAGGTCGTACCGTGAAAGATGATCATCAGTCCATAGTCATTAGCGTCTGAAAGTATGTCTTCATACAGGCGCATCGTTTCCTGCTTATCTCCTCCAAAAAAGTCGACTTTAAGGCCTTTTACTCCGGCTTCCTGAAGCCATTTCATCTCTTTTTTACGCTCAATAGAGGTATTCATTTTATTTAGCGGAGTCTGGAAGGCGTCATTCACAATCCCATTGGAGTTGTACCAGAGAAATACTCCCACATCTTTAGAGGCCGCATAATCAATGAGTTCTTTCATACGCTCGTAACCTATACGCTCATCCCACCAGGCATCGATGAGGATGTATTTAAAATCCATCGCTGCAGCCAGATCGACATAGGCTTTTTGGTCTTCATAATTCATACTGGCATCCTGCCAAATGATCCAGCTCCAGCTGCCTTTACCGTATTCATAATCCTGCGAAGGCTCGTAAAGCGGCTCAACCACATTCCAGGGAATGGTGGTTTCTACAACAGGCTTTAAGCTTTTGCCCACGGTGAGTGTACGCCAGGGCGTTATACCCGGAAGCCCTAATTGTGCGCTACTGCTGCCATAACCGTTGTTTTCTTTTTGATTGGGAAATTCAATATAAAACGTCCCGTCCTGATACGCGCTTAAGTGCGATGCCGGATATAAACTGCGCACACCGGTTTCGGAAAGTAAAACCCAATATTCATCCTTTACTTTATAAAGTGCGGGAAAAACATAACCACCACTTGCGGTTTGTTCGGCTATGGGCTTGTCTGCGGTGTATGCCGACTCATAACTGGGAGCAGTACGCGCAAACCCGGTCATAGGCCGCATCACATTTGATAAAAAAGAAGTAGTTTCCTGTGGAAAGCTAAACCCGGTAACTTCTTCCTCAAGTACGATGGCCCGGGTGTCGCCCCACTTTGGAATTTCATATCGAAAAGCGATATCGTTATCGCTTACCCGAAATAAAATAGAAAATTCCTTATTTTCACTATTGCGTACGGTATAGCGAAGCGTATTTGCCTTGTAGTCGATTTGAGATTGCTTAATTTTTTCCTGAGTATAACTTTTGGATAACTCATTCTGTTGAGCTTCTACAAAAGTGAGGTTTTGAGTAAGGTCACCTTCATTTGAGCTGAAACCCAAGGGAGCTTTATCAATTAATGTTACTCCTTCATAATCCACCGAATATACTAGTTTCCCATAAACAAGGTTTACTGTGAGTTGAAGTTTCTTGTTAGGACCGCTTAAATGATACTCTTGTGAAAAGAGAGCTGCATTGAGGCATAATAAAAGTACGGAGAATGAGATTTTCATGAATTTTATACTTGTAATACAAAACTTTAGATGTTAAATTCAACAAATGGTTCAAAAGACTATAAGTTAAATTTTATCTAAAATACAAAAAGTTTTTAAATTACATTAAAATTTTTTAAATCTTATCTTGCTTAAATACTTACAGATAGCATTGAT
The DNA here is from genome assembly GCF_002094855.1 of Zunongwangia atlantica 22II14-10F7. Taxonomy (GTDB): domain Bacteria; phylum Bacteroidota; class Bacteroidia; order Flavobacteriales; family Flavobacteriaceae; genus Zunongwangia; species Zunongwangia atlantica. The sequence goes on along the minus strand of NZ_ARYN01000001.1, from coordinate 163,955 downwards.
TTTTTTCTAACTAAATTTTATTAAATTTTTTAAAATAGAACTATTTAGGGCAGCAGCCAGTAATTTTGCTATAAAATGGTATGGAATTCAAGGCTTTATTTCTTTTTTTTTAGAAATCTAATATTCAACCTATTAAACTAATTCAGATAAAGCCTCTTTCTCTTTTTGTCATAAATTATAGCCTTGGTATTTCCTCCACCCACTCTTCATCGAGTAGATGTGTACATACTAGCGTAGAAGGCAATAATACAACCGTATATTACACCCTGTATTAGGTTAACCTTTTTAGATTTAATTTTCAACGGTTTAAATTGTCAAGATTTCAAAATTTTGATCGTTTCTTTTATAGGAATGATAGTTTCTGAGATGAACAAGTTTGGTGCATTTATTTTGATACTAAAATATGGCCTTTTGTAAATAAACCATATTCATATTTAGGTGTTCTGTTGATTCTTTTTTTCGATCTCGTCTGCTAATGTTTCGGGTAATAATTTTCTCTCTGCCGGCAGACAGGTTTGACATGTCAACTCCGGTAATGAGTTCCATATCAGTAATAATGTACTGTTGTAAGCCCTTTACAAATTTTAATTCTTCTATTTTTTTCTTTAAGTTTTTTCATCTCATCTTTCTTGCTCGTAGCATATTTCTTTTATTCTAATGTATTTTTTTCACCTATTAATAGATCAATTCCTTGGAAACTTGATATTTATGGGATGTTTGATTGAAATCTGTGCATTTTAGGATTTGATCAATGATCAGTAGCTTGAGATCGTAACCTACTTTTTGTAGGAATTTTTTCGACAGTGTTGATTTTGTTCTTTCCTTAGATATAGTACTAAAGGTCTTTAATTTTTAGTCAACTTATTTCAGGAAAGTAGAAATTGAAGAATACTAAAAAGACAATATGGAATAATCGCATACTTATGTATATTCAAAATATGAAATCACAAATAATAATTGAATTACTTAGGTTTATTTATTAATCTTCACTTCTGGAAACATATTTTCGACTTCACCGAAGAATTCCGAAGGACTAATATTTTCTCCTTCACAGATTCTGAATATTGTAATTAAACTTATTTGGTAATCACCTCTATTTAAAATGTCACGCACAGTGCTATCCTCGATAAAATGATCTTTTGCAAACTTCCGTTTGGAAGATCCGGATATTTCGAAGAGGTATTCTATATACTTATATATAGCGTGGTTATAGTCCATCCTCAACAAAGGAAAAGGATGGATAACAAAAAAACGCGGTCTGTAGACCGCGTTGATAAAAAAATTATTATATTTACCTCATATTAATATATTTGCGAAACTTCTTACAGTAAAAATATTAGAAGCAGTCGCTTTGAATCTCGCTTTGAAAACTGGTAATTTTTAGCACACGAGATGATAAGTGAAATGCTCACGACCCGGGACGTGGGCTCACTTATTGTGTGCAAGGTATACCAGTACCTCAAAGCATAAGTTGAGTCACCACGTCTCTTTTTGATTAGACTTCTTTCAAAGCTTTTCTTCTTATATATTATTATAGTACTGGTTTTGCAGTTTTAAGACCCTACTTTTTTATTGGTTATCCATTGGGAGCTATCTAATGGGTATTCCGGGAATCGCAGCAAACCCAATTTCTAAAATTCAATGTTGTGGTGATGGGTGGGTGAGGTATGCCCTAAAATGATGAGGAATACATGTGTAATCTAAAACAAAATATATAAGAATAAAAGAAAGCAAAACCACACAATTTGAATTAGCCTTAGGGTAGGCTATAAGCTAAAAAAGCCTTCCCGCGTGTTGGAAGCATTGGGGAAGGCTTAAGGCTTGATTAACTAATAAAGTAAAACAAAACCACAGCGAAATTATGAAAAATAATTACAGGTGCTGCAATATTGCAGTACTAATACCCCTATTATATATAATTCTTCAGCTAGAGACTGGTAAAGTCTACAGCCAAAACAATCAAAACCAACAGACTATTTCCGGTATCATTAGTGATCAGGATGGTTTACCACTTCCGGGCGTGAACGTCCTTATTAAAGGAAGCGCTACCGGAACCACGAGTAATATGGATGGTCATTACAGTATCCGTGCATCTATTGGTGACACCCTCCTCTACTCTTATGTTGGCTATCAAACCATAGAAAAAGAACTCACGCCCGGGTTTACCGGAGACTTAATAATGCAACCGTCAACCGATGCCTTATCTGAGGTCGTTATTAACGCCGGCTACTATAATACCACCGAGCGAGAACGAACGGGAAATATCGCAAGAGTTACCGGTGAAGAAATAGAACTGCAACCTGTGGTAAGTCCCATACAAGCATTGCAAGGAAGAATGGCAGGAGTAGAAATCATACCGGGTGGAAGTAATCCGGGAACAGCTTCTACCATTCGCATTAGAGGGACTAATAGTCTTAGAGAGGAAGGAAATTATCCGTTATATATTATTGACGGCGTTCCTGTTAATTCAGCCCCTGTAGAAACAAATTCAATAATAGGTAATGCTGGTTTAGACCCATTAAATAACCTGAATGTTTCGAATATTGCAAGTATTGAAATTTTAAAGGATGCTGATGCTACTGCGATATACGGTTCGCGTGGGGCCAACGGAGTTGTTTTGATCACCACTAAAACGGGGAAACAACGCAGATCGGGTCTAGAAGCCAGATTATATACCGGCGTTACCACCGTTCCCAATCGGCTGGATTTATTAAACACCCAAGAGTATTTGGAAGTAAGAAGACTGGCTTTTGAAAATGACGGGGTTGAACCTACGGCACAAAATGCTTATGATCTGGTAACATGGGATCAAGATCGATACACCGACTGGCAGGATTTTTTATTTGGTGGCACTGCTGAAACTACCAATGCCAATCTCTCCTTTTCAGGAGGGAATGATAAAACTTTCTTTAGATTGGGCGGTTCTTATTTTTCTCAAGGAACGGTTTATCCAGGAGATAATACTTACAACAAAATAACCGGTAATTTAAACATTGATCATTTATCTGAAGATGAAAAACTAAAAATCAATTTTTCTGCGAATTACGGAGTAGACATCAATAAACTTTTTTGGAGCAATAGTTTAAGTTCATCAACGGTTTTATTACCTCCAAATGCACCCGAACTTTTTAACAATGATGGCAGTATAAATTGGGAAGAATGGGCAGTAGCTGATTTAGAAAACCCTTTGGCCGGTTACTATAATCGTGGAAGAACGGAAACCAGAAACTTATTATCTAACCTTGGTTTATCCTATCAAATTCTAAACAGTTTAAAAATACGATTGAATGCCGGTTATACATATTACGAAAGTCAGGAGTTAATGAAACGCCCGGGCAGATCGTATAATCCTTCCGCAGGTGAACCAAACAATTCTTTTCATTTAAATTCCGATAGAAAATCTTGGATTTTGGAACCTCAGTTGATCTTCAATGAATATTTCGGTGATTTCAATTTAGATGTTATAATTGGCGGAACTTTTCAGGAAAATACTAATAGCCAGATCAGATATCAGGGAGCCGGTTACGTCACCGAATCGCTTATTGGCAATTTAGATGCAGCCGAACAAGTAATTAATGCTTCAAGCCAAACAAATCAATACAGATATGCTGCAGCCTTTGCCCGGATAGGGACAAATTGGAAGAAGAAAGTATTTATAAATTTTACGGGGCGACGTGACGGCTCTTCCCGGTTCGGCCCGAAAAACCGTTTTTCAAACTTTGGAGCAATAGGTGCAGCTTGGATTTTCTCCGAGGAACAGCTCATTGAAAATGCCCTGCCATTGCTGTCATTTGGTAAATTAAGGGGGAGTTATGGTACTACCGGAAATGATCAGATTGGCGACTACGGTTATTTGGATGCCTACGAAGCTACTCCGGGTCCCGGAGGCTTATATCCTGTTTCCCTTGCTAACCCCTCATTTTCTTGGGAAGTTAACAAAAAACTCGAAGTTGCACTGGAATTGGGGTTTCTAGAAGACAAACTGAATCTTGCAATAAGCTGGTATCGTAACCGTTCTTCCAACCAATTGGTAGGATATCCTTTGCCTGCTATTACAGGGTTCAACACCGTTCAGGCTAATCTTCCGGCCAAAGTAGAGAATAGTGGTTGGGAACTGGAGCTATCTTCAATGAATCTTAACTTAGATAATTTTCGTTGGCAGACTTCCCTGAATTTTAGTGTTCCAAAAAACAGCTTAGTAAGTTATCCGAATATTGAACAGTCTTCCTATGCAAATACCTATAGAATCGGTCACCCCGTAAACATATCCCTTTTATATCGATATGAAGGAATTGATCCGGAAACGGGTTTATACAGGATTGCGGATATTAATGGTGATGGAAGTTTTGATTATGAGGACAGGGTAGTAATCCAGGATTTAACCAGAGAATATTACGGCGGAATTAATAATAATCTCAGCTTTAAAAATTTTAGCCTCCAGTTTTTATTGCAATATGTAAAACATGAAGGTATGGCTTCATTCTTTAATGCAGGCAGACCTACCAACCAAAGGCGTGTTGTCTTGGATGCTTTAAATTCAAACGGAGATATCCAAAGAATATCACAGTTACCTGCATTTAATCAAGCTTATTCCAATGCCGTAAATTCGAACTTACCTATACAGGATGCTTCCTTCTTACGCTTGAAAACATTTTCGTTAGGGTATAATTTGCCGGAAAGTCTTTTAAAATCATTCCTATTAACGGAAGGGAAAATTTTTCTTACAGGCCAGAACCTTTTTACAATATCTCCTTATGAAGGTTTAGATCCCGAATTATCCTATTCCAATACTTCATTTGGGAACCTTAGGACAGTAACCGCCGGTCTTCAGTTTAATTTTTAAATAAAAAATTATGTTAACTAAAAAAAGAATAAAACAAACAATGGTATTTTTTATGGCTTCCATTTTAATTGCTTGCGAAGACTTTGTAGAGGTCGACGCACCCGATTATAAAATAATAAGAGAGGATGTCTTTAATAGTGAAGAAACGGCCAGAAGCGCCATGACAGGGATATATAACGAATTATTCCGATCCTCTTTTAGTAACGGGACACAATACAGTGTAACAGTTTTAGGAGCCCTTTCGGGAAACCTACTAATGAACATTAGGGAAACCAATCTCGTCCGAATGGAATTCCAGCAACACGAAATTTCCGCTGAGAACACCTCAAACCTATTTCTTTGGACTAGTGCCTATAATATGATTTATAATACGAATGCCTTTTTAGAAGGATTACAATCGTCAGAAACCATAGGTTCTGAGGTTAAAAATCAGTTACAGGGAGAGGCTAAGTTCGTGAGAGCTTTTACCTACTTTTATTTGGTTAACCTTTATGGTGAAGTTCCACTTGTACTCACCACCGACTATGAGCAAAATCAACTTGCCAGTCGAACTCATTCCGAGGAAATTTATACACAAATTATACTGGATTTAGAAGATGCCATTGAAAACCTAACAGACGAAAACGAAGATATTCGTACTAAAGTTAATAGGTATACTGCCATGGCTTTGCTATCCAGAGTACATCTTTACAACCGGCAGTGGCAAAAGGCTGAAGAGTTGAGCAGCCAAGTTATTTCGAACAACTCCTATATATTACAGGAAGAGTTAAGTGATGTTTTTCTGGCTAATAGCCAAGAAGCTATATGGCAAATATCACCCATAGGAAGCGGAGCAACAACGACACATACCAATGAAGGTAATTTTTTTATCATAGATCCTATTTTTTCATTCTTGGCAAGTGTTCAATTGAATGAAAATTTTATTGCAAATTTCAATGATGATGATCTTCGATTGTCAAACTGGATTAGCTATAATGAAAGCCTTAACGCTTACTTCCCGTTTAAATATAAAATATGGAATAGTAATGAGCAGCCAAGTACAGAGTATTCTATGGTGCTTCGGCTAGCCGAACAGTTCTTAATAAGGGCTGAGTCCAGACTTATGCAAGATGATCACAAGGGTGCAATAGACGATATTAATACAATTCGAAATAGAGCTGGCCTGGCTCCACTTTCCAATACAGATAATCTAGAAACCGAAATACTCCTTGATGAAATAATGGAGCAACGCAAAAAAGAATTTTTTACCGAATGGGGTCATAGATGGTTAGACCTAAAGCGAACAGACAGGTATGAAAATATATGGGACAATAATCCATTTTGGGAAGATACGGACCTGCACTATCCTATTCCAGCAGAGGAAAGAATAAAAAACCCTAACCTAACTCAAAACCCCGGATATTAACTTATGAAATTATTAAAAACATTAGTAGTCTACAGTCTAATATTCTTAAGAGGGCTATCCATGTCTGCGCAAACTACTGATGATAATCCCGAAGATAATTGGACTCTGGATAAAAACATAAAAACAGGTGTTTTGGACAACGGACTTACTTATTTTATAAAACCTGTCAAAAACTCTAACCAGCACGTCAGAATGATTTTTTTAGTAAAAGTCGGTTCCTTAAATCAACAACAGCATGAATTAAATTTTGCTCATCATATTGAACACCTATCCTTTAGACCGAGCGCTAATTTTCCCGGCGGCCTTAAAGGTAATTCTAAAGAACTGAGTCATCTTGATATGCAGCCGCATAATATTTACGGAAGAACGGGCGCAAGGGTTACAAGATATTTTTATAATGTTCCATATGAAAATGAGGAAACTATAAATACCGGTTTACTCTGGTTTAAAGATATTGCTTCAGGTCTGGATCTTTCACAAAAAAGTATAGATAGGGAAAGAGGTGTCTTGTTGCAAGAATATCGAGGTAGTGCCGCTAGTCGTGCTCAAAAATTAGCGTATAACGAGGTTTATAGCAACCTCTTTTCGGAAGTTAACAGTACCAAACCTTTTTCTTTGCATAACAGAAATTTTCCCCATCAGGATTTACAAAAATTTTATAAAAAATGGTATCAACCACAACGAATGGCTGTGGTGATTGTTGGAAATATAGAAAATTCGGAAAAACTAGAAGATAGCATTAAATCCATTTTCCAGGAATTAAAGTCCTTAGAAATTGAAGTAGAACCTGAAAGAAAAGAACGAAATAAACCAAATATTGAAAAAAGTTTCACCAGTGTTTTTCGAAAATCAAATGGCAATTCTAAATATGCTTTTAACACTGTTAACATGTATCTTTTTTATAAGCATAAGGTCGACAAAAAAGAGGACAAAGGCTTAGGTAAACTACAAAGACATATAAAGGGAGAACTTATTACGGAAATACTTAAAACAAGATTTAGCGAAAGTTCTAAGGTAGATAATAAAACTACTATTTCCAGTTCGTACACACCTGTTTGGGATATACCTTCGGATATGCTAACTATAACTATAAATACAGAATTGCAATATGAAGTAGTAGCGTTGGAAAATACTGTAGATATCTTAAGACAATTTATAGAATACGGGGTTACAGAGGAAGAATTTGAAAACGCAAAAAATAATAGTTTAAAAACCATAGAATCCTATAATACTTTGGAAAGTTCATATTGGATAAACGAAATAGAAAATTATTTTGTAAACCACGAAGTGCTCCCGCTCAATAAAAAAGAAATTATTAAAAATTGGTTATCAAAACTTCCTAAGGAAGAAATAAATCATTTAGTAAAGGATATAATAAAACCTTTACCTGATAAAATGGGCTTGATATTTCCTTCAGAAAGCGAATCTCCTTTGTTTTATAAAGAAAAAACCCAGGAAATAATTCAGAAAAAAGCTATGGAAAAGGTGCTTCCATATAAATCTAAATCTGAAATAAAAAGATTAATAAACCAAGACCAAATTGATTCTCTACCAAAGGGGGAAAGATTATACGCCAAATTAGGTAAATTAGATACCGAAGTATATTCTCTAAAAAATGGATCTAAGCTCATTCTAAAACCGTTGAAGAGCGAAAACTCCAATACTTTAACTATTCGAGGATTCTCACCATTTGGGGCGTCTTGTTATCCGAAAGAAGAATATAATAGTACCATGTTTGCTACATCCGTTATTAAAAGCTTAGGAGTCGGATCTTACAAAAACAAGGACTTAAAGAATTTTTATGAAAACACGCAATCAATAAAAATGGGATTTACCCCTTATATATTTAGTAATGAAAGTGGTTTCGAATCTGAAGTATCGATTAAAGAACTAGATAAATTTCTTCAACTTTTATATTTATATTTTACAAAACCTCGTAAAGACCAGGTAGTTTTTGAAAACTGGAAAAAAAGATTTTTACAGGATGCTACACATTTTATAAGCCCCACAAACGACCTGATTGATGCTTTGAAAAAAGTAACAAGAGACTCCACGAGGCTTCCCATAGCCTCAGATTTGGTAAAAGCATCTCAAAGCGTAAATTTGAATATCGCCTATAGAAATTACTTGGATCTATTTGGGAATATGGAAAATTTTACATTTATCGTTACAGGTGATTTTGATAGTAATGAGGTGGTCGCTTCTTTTCAGAAATATATAGGGAATATAGCTTCCACTTCAAAAGTGAATTTCAAGGCGAAAAACAAAGTAATCGGCACGCCTATTGGCCCCAAATATTATGAGCTAAGTACCTCTGACCTGTATCAAACAAAAAACTCCTTTTATGGAATAAGATTTGTTCATAATGTTTCAAACCAAAAAATTTGGCAAGAAGAATTGAAAGTAAGGGTTTTAGGGATGGTGCTTAATAGTTTAATTTATGGTTTAAGGGATAAGGAAGAACTTTCATTATATAGATTCAGTGCCGGCGGCTATTTTGATAGAAGAACACAACGAATTGAAATACAGTTCCGTTTCAGCTGCCTACCAGAACAATTACCTATCATAAGAGAAAAAACAAATAAAATAATTGAAAACTTAAAAAAGGGTAATATTTCGGAGAAAGTATTTGAAAATCAAAAAACCGGAATAAGATCCATTTATACACATCACGCACTCAATCAGCCTTCTTATATTGCGAAGAAGTTGTATCGCTATTACAGATTTGAGGAACCTCCGGTAGCATCAATAATCATAGAAAATTATCTCAAAAACCTTACTTTTGAGGAAATAGTCCGGACAGCTAAAACATATTTAAAACCGGAATTCAGGCACGAAGTAAAAATGGAATAAAGTTTTTCAATATTTATAATTAACCCATTGTAGAACAGCTACAATGGGTTAATATTTCAAATCTACTTAATAATCTTAAAGATTAATCACAGTAGGATCTTGATCAGGCGGACTAAGTTTTTCAGTATTTAGATCCATTTCATCATAAACATTAAAAACAGGCCCTCCTTCTCCAATCTGAACTCGACAGTTCTCTTCGGTTCCTTGACATTCTTGTTCCGGGATCTCCTGCCAATTATTATTACCTAGATAAATAAAATCAGTACTTTGAACATCAGGTTTTGTCTCGGATTTAACGCTTGCAAAGGTTAATCCTATGGCAAAAATGAAGACCAACATCGGTAAAATCACTTTTAAATTTTTCATAATTTGAAGTTTTAATAAATACCTACTCTTTGAAGGATTTTCGGCTTCTCCTACTTTCTGCGCAAAAAGATTTGTCTTTTTTCTTGGGTGTAAATTTCCAGTACATCACTGGAAAAAGAAAGTAGTTTCTATTAAAGGCTACGATCATTTACACTAGTAAATTTCATCAAATAACCTCAAATAAAATGGTCGCTAAAGCCTAAAAGCTATTCTATTATGATGATGAGAAGGAATTTTCTATTCTGTATTGTGAAGGGGTCTTCTCATATTGAAGCCTAAACTTCCTGGAAAAATGAGAGTGATCTTTAAAACCGCATTTTTGGCTAATAATAGAAATCGGTATTTCTGTAGTACGGATTAACAATGCGCCTTTTTCCATTCTTTTTTGCATATGAAACCTGGGGATTGTGGTTCCATACATCTTCTTAAATTCTTTTTTGAGCTTAGTTTTATTAGTACGATGAATAAGTCCCAGTTCTTTAAGGGAAGGCAGCTCCTTATGGAGGTTTTGAAGGATATACAAACGTACTTGCTTAACCAGGGATTTTGTTGCGGCACTTTCTTTTTTTTCTGTTTTCGATAACCTTGCAGTAATGCTTTTTTTCCCATCCTTCCTTTCTTTATTCTTGGAACGAAAAACATTAAGTGCATAAGAAATATCCGAATCAGAGCCTATCATTTTCTGTACAGTGCAAGAAGTTCTATAGAATTTATTATTTTTCATTATAAAATCTACAAAGAGTAAACGCTGATAGTTTTTGTCCCCGTTTAAACGTAGTTCCTCTTTTAACATTTTAAACGAAATATTAGAAAGAACTTCTGATACCGGCCTGCCCCAGTATTCTTTATCCCATTCCAGTATTTGAGGGGTGTCGGAAGTATACGAGCTTATATGATACTCTTTATCTAAAAAAATTACAAAATGTAATTCGGGTTGTTCCATCGACTGCTGGGGGTTAAAACAGGAATCCTCAATTTCCTCAGACATCATGTTCAATAACAATGAAATAGTATCAAAAGGATCTCTACCACCAGATGATTCTTGTCGAAACATAAAATTGCCACAGGCAATCTCGATAATTTGATTGCATAACGAATCAAATCTCATTTTATCCTCCTTACTCATTTGCTTTTTCATAATTATAGTTTTTAGTATGGGTTACTTTTTATAGTCTTGTAGAAACGAAAGTGCCTTGTTCTTATCTGTAAATATCCGGGTAGGATAAGGCGGTTTGCTTGCTTTTACATATAGGCGCGCAACCTTCATGGCAAGCTCATCGTCTACCAGCAGGGCGAGTGCTTTAGTCAAATTACCACCTTCAATCGCCAAATAATCCCTAGCTCGCTTTTGTGCTGTGGTAACGGATCGTAGATCGCAGAATACAGGATAGGAATTTTCGTTTTGAAGTTGTAGGCGTTCACTTACAATCGTCTCAGCCATAGGCCAATCAATCTCATATATCTCTTTATATATAAAATAGAAAATTCCATGGGAAATCCACATTTTCGCGTAAGTACCATCCACCATCATCCCGTAAAAATTTGAATATCACTAATATAAATAAAAAAAATCAATACATCTCAATAGTCCCGTATCCAAGGGTTATAAAGTAAATAAAAGCTACTCTCATAGACTTTAATGGCATTTGAACGAAAAGCCGAATAACTGTTCCGAAAAGCCTTTTTGTTATAACGGTCAGGATTATAATCAATAATTATCATAGCTTAAAAAAGAAAATTTTCACATCAAAAAGTTATGGCGAAGGTTAAACACAATAATTTCTTAGATTCCGTTGATGAAGTCATCACTAATGCTACCAATGCCGGGGTCATTCATTTACGGGCAACAGGCGACGAATTAAATGGAAGGCATATAACTATTAATGGCCAATCGGCATATCATTTTGGGACAACAGGTTACCTGGGACTTGAACAAGATAGACGATTAAAAAATGCCGCAAAAGATGCTATTGAAAAGTATGGCACCCAATTTCCCTTATCTAAAACATATATTTCACATCCGCTCTATGCACCGCTAGAAGAAAAGATTTTCGAAATGTATGGACACCCCATACTTATCACAAAAAATAGTACACTGGGGCATTTAGCCGTAATTTCGACGGCTGTTCGGTACGGTGATGCCGTGATACTGGACCACCAGGTGCACTGGAGTGTTCAAAGTGCGACCGAGGTATTAAAGTCAAAAGGAATAACCGTGCGAATGATCCGACATAGCAATATGGACATGCTGGAACACACTATCAAAGCTTTACAAAATAAAGCCAAAAAAATTTGGTATATGGCAGATGGGGTGTATTCTATGTACGGAGATTTTTCCCCTTTACAAGATTTGATGGTGTTATCAAAAAAATATCCTCAGTTACATCTTTACATCGATGATGTCCACGAAATGAGCTGGAAAGGACCACACGGTACTGGCTATGCGATGTCAGTATTAAAAGAGCTTCCTCCAAATATACTACTGTTTGGTACTTTGAGTAAAACTTTTGGAGCCAGTGGAGCAGTACTAGTTTGTCCTGATAAGAAATTACATCAAAAGATTAAGAATTTTGGAGGTCCGCTTACATTTTCTGCCCAGCTGGAACCAGCCTCTGTGGCTGCCGCAACTGCTTCTGCCAATATCCATTTGTCGCCAGAAATCTATGAGCTACAATCAGAATTAGAACAAAAAATCAATTACTTCAATCATTTAGTGGGGTTAACAGATTTGCCGCTGGTACATATAAACAGCTCCCCGGTATTTTACATTGGCACCGGACGACCTGCCACCGGATATAATTTTGTTAAGAAAATGATCGATGCCGGATTTTTTGTAAACCTTGGATTGTTTCCGGCTGTTCCTGTTAAGAATACCGGGGTTAGGATAACGATTTCCAGGCATAACAAATTGAAGGATATCAAGGCATTGGTGGATGCGATGACCCATTATTTTCCCATGGCAATGGCAGAAACCCATACTGACCTAAGCAAGATTCACAAATCATTTGGAATGCAGCAACCTAAAGAACCTCATACTGCAGCTACACCGGTTGAGGAATTACAACTGGAATATAGCGAAAGTATTCAACAGATAAATAAAACGGAATGGGATACCTGTTTTTCCGGAAAAGGTACATTCGACTGGGACGGTCTTGCATTTTTGGAAAAGGTCTTTACCAACAATCAATTACAGGAGCATAACTGGGGATTTCACTATATCACGATAAAGGATCAAAACGCCAGGATAATTTTGGCTGCCCCGCTTACCAGTGCACTCTTAAAAAATGACATGCTTTCCGAGGTAAATACCTCAAAAGCCATCGAAGAATTGCGGATAGAAGATCCCTATTATATGACCGATGTGGCGCTATCCCTGGGTTCTGTTTTTTCAGAGGGAGCTCATTTATTCTTAAACGATGCTCATCCAAAGCATCTTCAAGCCACAGGATTATTTCTCGAGAAACTTGAGGAAATAAAAACCAAAGTTGGTGCTCAACTTATTATTTTAAGGGATTTTAAAAAAACCAATACGCTGAACACTTTCCTCCATGAGCAAGGTTTTATTTCCATAGCTATGCCCGATGCTTGTGAACTTATCAACCTCCATTGGAAGAGTGAAGAGCAGTATTTGAATACGCTTAGTAAACGATCCAGAAAGCATTTTAGAAAAGAGATTAAAGCTTTTGAAAACTATTTTACCCTATCGATAATTAAAGATCCATCCCCTTCTGAAATTGATCAATTCTATGGATTGTTCCAACAGGTGTGGCGCCATAACTTAGGGATTAACACCTTTATGTTTCCAAAAAAGTTATTTATGGAAATGAGGAAACATCAAAGTTGGGAGTTTTTAGTCCTCACATTGAATGCAAAGGTTGAGCCCTCGAAAAAAGCGATTGGTGTGATGTTTTGCACCCATTCGGGACATACGTATATTCCTAGCTTAGTAGGCATGGATTATGATCAAAACAAGAAATTTAACACCTATCGACAACTCCTATATCAAACTATTAAACGAGCAAACGAGCTTAATTGTACCAAAGTCGATTTAGGATTTAGCGCGAGTTTCGAAAAACGAAAGTTAGGGGCAAAATTAATCCCAAAAGTAGCCTACATTCAGGCCGATGATAACTTTAGTCTTGAAGCCCTGGACTGGCATAGAAAAGATTGAGAACTACCCCTTTGAAGCATATTTTTTCATATTTACTCTTCAAAAAGCCATATTTAAAATAGCACAACAAAGGCATTATTTGTTTTCAAAAAATAACGAAGTTATGCTCACATGTAGCGAACATTTTAAGTGAAAACTAAATTTTTCAATAGCGATTAATTTTTTATGAAATCAGCTCTCTAAAATTCTAAATTAACAATGAAAAATATAGTTCAATCATATCCGCTAGAATGGCTTGATTTATTAATAACAGTCACACTCAATCCTACCAAGACAAAAGTGAGGGCTATAACTAATGAGCAATTTAATAATATTATTAATCGTATTCCTGAAGAAAACATTCGTCTTCAAAAACTTATTAAAACCCATGTATTTTCCACTACGAAAGAGGCAGAAATTGCTTTACTGATCAAACAGTATCATTCATCGCTTATTGCCCTACTTGATCAGACACTCGAAAATCAAAAAGAAGACACCTCTCGAAAGCTTATTTTAAAAAAAGTCTTTAAAGTGCTGCTCTCCAATATAGATGAGTTGCTATCTTTTATTGAAACCCGCTTTTCTACAAATCTTATCCTGGACGAAAGGGTTCCAGAGATGTATCTCTCCGTTACCAAAAAAGAGTTAAAGAAAAAATTAGATAAGCTTAAATCAAATGCCAGTCTGAAGCTTAAAACACATCCCGCATTTGAAATCATTCTTAAAAGATTATATCATTTTATAAATAGCACACAACTTCATTATAAAGTGACGTTTCGTGATATTTTTTATAAAAAAACACTTGTTCAAGGACTTGGAGGACTTGAATATAATAAAGAAGAAGTAGAAGCGTACTCCGCTTTGGATGAATTCCTAATCTATTTAAACTTTAACAGCAAGGCCTATATGAACCTGTTTACGGATCATATCGCCAAACAAATAAACAGACATGATAGTACCATTGAAAAGATGGATACACTACTCTATTATTACAAAGCCTTCAATCAATTACATCGTAAGCCGGAGATGATCCTTAATCCAAAATTCCATGATCTGGAAACCGTTTTGGGGAATTGGTTTACGCAGGAAATTCTTTACCTGGAAAAGAAATTACATCTATCAGTTGTTCCGCTACAAAGCAAAAAGAAAAACCCGATAGACAAGCAAGCAACCGCAAAGGAAAAGCAGAAAGTTCTTTGTATGCTTTCTACCGACCAGATGGGACTTATCCTTCGTGCTTCCGATGAACTTCGAATATTAGTTGCAAAATCCATGAGCCAGGTATTTAAAACTATAGTACCCAATTTATCAACCCCTTATAAAGAAGATCTTTCTTACGATGGCATGCGTAGCAAGTCCTATGTAGCAGAAGAACGTGATAAACAGATAGCTGTGGAAACCCTGGAACGTATTATTAAAAAAATCAAAGAATATTAAAACCACTATACTATGAAAAAGCTATTTCTACTATGCATCGCTATTATTTTAATAGTTGGATGCGATACAAACAGTAAACCTGATAAGGATACCGTCTTAAAAATTATCAAGGATGAACTGAACTATCCACGTACGATTGATTATGAAATATTTTGTAGTGATCCTGCTCATGCTAAAAAGTTGCTGGATTTAAAACTTGATGAGAAAAGAATGGTTACTATTCAGAAAACACAAAAATTAAAAGATATCGGTTCACCGTTAATCTCTTTTACCGAAGCAGCCCAACCGTATCTGATTCAATCTACGGAAAAGCAAAGGAGGCTGGACATTCAAAAAGTAAAGATTGCAGAAGAAACCATAAGCGATATCAAACTCGGAAATAGTTCTGAATCCAATGGAAAAACAACTATCCCGGTGACTTATACCGTAACCTATACCAATATCACTCCATTTTCGGCCTTGATGAAACGTGATCTTTCAAAAACAATAACCCGCTCCGCTACACTACTTTTCATTGACAGAAAGTGGAAATTGATGAAGCCATAAAAATCATTTTTCCATATCATAAACACAAAAGAGAACTTTTTTATAAGGTTCTCTTTTTTTTTTGAAAAATCTCTTCCTGATACACGCTTATTTTACTGAGGTTCCAATGGTTACAAAAAGGTTCCAAGCAAAAGTTGGACTTGTAGCAGCTTGCATTCGTGCGTTTCTTTGTTATCGAAATTAATAGAAAAACCCCGTCACAAGATTGATGGGCTTAATAGTAACGATAAAAAACAGCTTATGTTTAGCCAAATTTCATGGACAGACTACCTGTTGGCGGTCGCCATACTACTAGCTATTTATTATTTGTTTGTTGGGGTACGGTATTTTTCTAGTGACCTTAAAGCCCTGTTAGCAGGCAAACGAAAACTTACCTTAAAGCCATCTGGTTTTCCGCAAAATGAACCTTTGCAAAATGGAGTTTCAAAAGATACTTCGGTAACTACCGATGAGGAGACCGATGACGAATTTGCCGAAGTAGAACACCTGATCGAAAAGATCCAAACGGTCATTACCGATGCGCTTGGTAAACAACTTGTCAAGGAAGAATTTAGGCAGTACCTACGCCTTGTCCTCAAAGAATTTCCCTCCGTAAAAACATCGGGGCTTCGCCCTTCAGTAAATGAACTGATTGTATCCGAGTGTGAAAAACAAGGGATTGTGGCCTTCAATGAAGAAGAAGTGGATGCATTATGGAGTGAAGAACGGCAATAATCCCGGCGGAACGTCTTTTCCTGCCCAACCCCGAGCCGAAGGGCAAAAGTGATTGAAAAAGATGGGCATGTGGCGGCGAAACCGTTCCGCTTTTTATTTCTAAAATTTTTGATTTTAAACTTTAATACATGTGAGTTATGAAAATGTGCAGCAAGAAAACAACAAAGTTTAACCGAAAAAAGGTGATCACCATTTGTGCCGCTATGGCATTATTAGCCATTCAATACAGTGCCTATGCACAGGATGGTATTGAGGGGATTAATGAAGCCAACACCAAAGTACGCAGCTACTTTGCCGCAGGCACCAACCTGATGTATGCCGTTGGAGCTATCCTAGGATTGATCGGAGCGGTCAAGGTGTATCAAAAATGGAACAATGGCGATCAGGACACCGGAAAGGTAGCGGCCGCCTGGTTTGGCAGTTGTATTTTCCTGGTGGTCGTGGCTACCGTGATCCAGTCATTCTTCGGTATCTAAAATTCCTGAAGTATGCAGACACTACTAAAAGAAAAGTTGTGGGCGTTTATCGTCCACAACAATCCTGAATTGATGTTCAATTTGCAGGAAGACTATTTGGTGACCAACTATCTGGATTCAAAAGTAAAGGACATTATGCCTTTGGCGGAACAATTACTTTCTGAAAACCGACCCGGGTATGTTGTGGAAGAATTATGTCTGGAGCAGATGACCGAAGAACTCAAACCTTCCCGTTACCACTACCTCCTTTCCATACTTGAGGAAGAATTTACTGCCGACTATGAGCGGTTACGGGAAAGCGGAACGCTCACCTATGAAGTCGTTAACCTGATTAATTACTGCAAGGACATTTTTGACGGATACGGATTTAATACAGCAAATGAAGAAGACAGGCAGCTAAGGTACACTGTCATCGGACAGGTACACGAATATCTCAATTAACTACTGAGAAGAAAAAAGCCGGTCATCAGGAGAAGGTGGCAGCTTTTCATCCATAGAGGAATTATGCGAATGGAAAATGTGTGGATATGGCTTACAATATTTCAGAAAAACTACAGGATAATATCAGGGCGATCCGAATCGCCCTGAGCCATAAAGACGGAAAGGAACTAAGCCAGGATGAAGTCTCGAACCTGAAAAAATTCTCAGGTTTTGGAGGGATCAAAGCTATCCTATACCCTTATGGTACGCAGGAAGAATGGTCAGCTAATGGGGCTACCAAAGAAGACCTGAAACACCATGCAGGTATTATGGAGCTTCATGACCTGCTAAAGGAAAACTATACCAAAATTCAATATAGGAATATCATTTCTTCTTTGCGCAATAGTGTGCTGACCGCCTTTTATACCCCGCAGGTAGTTCCAGAAACTTTATATACTGTCCTAAAAAATCAAACCCTGCAACCCAAACGATTGTACGAGCCTTCGGCAGGTTCCGGTGTTTTTATCAGTGAAGCTGTAAAGGCTTTTCCTGAATTGGAACAAATCACTGCTGTAGAGAAAGATATCCTTTCCGGGCTAGTACTTTCCACAATCAACAGTACACTACCTGTTCCGACAGAAACCCATATCACCGGTTTTGAAGAAACCCCGGTCACCGAAAATTCCAGCTATGACCTGATGGTCAGCAATATCCCGTTCGGCAATTTTTCGGTATATGATGAGACCTATCCCGATAAAGCACTCTCCGGAAAAATACACAATTACTTTTTTGCCAAAGGACTGGACAAACTGGCTGATGGCGGTCTCATGGCTTATATTACTACGGATGCTTTCTTAAACAGCCCGTCCAATCAAAAAGCGAGGGAATACCTATTTGGCAAAGCGGATTTTATAAGCCTGTCCGTTATGCCCGACAACCTGATGAAGGATACCGGCAATACCGAAGCTCCCAATCATCTGCTGATTGTTCAAAAGAATGCAACAAAAGAGACCCTATCCGAAGAAGAAGCCTTACTGATGACTACCGTACCATTAGAAAATGAATACGGAACCTACCATAGCAATAGCTATATCCAACAACATCGGGATATCATTACGGGCAACACCATCCAACCGGGTAAAAATCAATACGGACAGGCACACGAAACCGTATGGCAACAAGGCGACCTCAATGCCATTCGTGAAAAACTCGGACAGACTCTTACCGAAGATTTTAATACCCGTTTAAATCGGGAGCGTTATTTCCAAAGTCAATCCCTACCAATAGAAAAACAGGAATTTGATGGCAGGAAGCTCACCTATCTTCCGATGCCCGAAAATAAAGCAGAAACCGTTTCAGTACAGTTAGGGCTTTTTGATACCGCTCCGGCAGAACAGATTAACCGTGCCATAGCCTATATAAACTCTTTGGATGCAACCGTGGTTCGAAAAGAAAGTGCACGGATGATCAGTACCATTCGTACTACTAACAAGCCTATGCACGAGAGTATTGTACTCCTGGCAGCCAAACAACAAAAATCCAATCGCTACCTATATAAACTGTATTCCAACGTCAAGGAGATTGATCATTTCTCTGCCAATTGGATGGATGCACGCTTATTGGGGCATGAACTGCAAAACCTGTCCGAGGAGTTACAAGGGTTTGGCCATGCGTTTACTTACGAAGGCGACCAAACCTTAGAAGGGATATTTCAATTAAACGGGCAGGCAGCACGTCCCTTTACCAATATACACCCCTTTCATAAAGAAGGTACACTGATCGTTTATCAGGGAAAAGTGGGTACACTTTCCGAAATCGATGGTGATTTTAAAAATGCGGTGTTCCAACCATTAGGTCTGCAAGCCGATAAACTTTTCTATGAACAGTATACCAGCCTTCGGGATCACTACCTGGAAATCTCCGAAAAAGAAAACACAGGAACTTCGGTTCCCCAAACCGAACGGGATGAGTTGAACCAGCGTTATGACCAGTTTATTTCCCAATACGGGCAGTTAAACAGCCAAGGTAACCGTAGACGCATATTTGAAGATACCGCTTTCGGTTTGACCATGTTGTCCTCTTTAGAACGCAGGGAAGGTGAACGCTTTGTCAAGTCCGATATGCTGACCGGTACTGCTCAGACATCCACAAAACGTTTTGTCACCGATGACCCGATTGAAGCCCTGGCACATAGCCTGAACGATACCGGAAAGGTGGATATTGGGTTTATTGGTACGGCCATGGGGTTGGAAGAACCGGAAACCATCGCCCGTTTGGGCGAACATATTTATTTAAACCCGGTAAGTAATCATTGGGAGACCGCAGATCAGTTCCTGAGCGGTAACGTAGTGGAAAAATTACAACAGGCAAAACAACAAGTAGGTGATGAAAATGATACCCCGCAAGTACAACGAAGCCTGACCGCTTTGGAAAAAGTTCAACCCGAACGCATCCCTTTCGAGCTATTGGATTTTAACCTGGGCGAACGCTGGATTCCCGTGAGCTATTACGAACGTTTTGCAGCAGAACTTTTCGAACAACATACGGATATCAACTATTTCCCTTCACTGGATGCCTTTAAGGTAACTACCGGGATGAATACCAAAGTAGCCCGGGAATTTGCGGTTACCCCGAAAAGCGGACGGACTACCTACGGCTATACCTTACTGGAACATGCCCTGGAAAACACAACCCCGTTCTTTACCTATGAGGTATCCGTTGGGGATGGCAAAAGCATACGGGTTCCCGATAATGAAGCCATACAACTGGCACACCAAAAGATCGACCAGATACGAAATGGCTTTATAGACTGGCTCAAGGAACTGCCGGATACCGATAAAAAGCATATCGAAAACCTGTATAACGATACTTTCAATTGTTATGTACTACGGGAATTTGACGGTAGTCACCTGAACTTTCCCGGACTGAACAAAAAGGCTTTGGGCATTGAAGATTTGTACAGCAGTCAGAAAAATGCCGCCTGGCGCATCATCCAAAACAGGGGCGCACTTATCGATCACGAAGTAGGATTGGGAAAAACCCTTACCATGATCGTTTCCGCACAGGAAATGAAACGTCTCGGTATTGTCCAAAAACCGATGATCCTTGCCCTGAAAGCTAATGTCAACCAAATTGCGGAAACCTATCGCAAAGCCTATCCTAATGCCCGAATATTGTCCCCGGGGCAAAATGATTTTACCCCGGCTAAAAGGCTACGCTTATTCCATGAAATCAAAAACAACAACTGGGATTGTATTATCCTTACCCATGACCAGTTCGGTAAAATACCACAGTCCCCGGAAATGCAGCAACAGATCTTCCAAATAGAACTGGATCATATCGAACGTGACCTGAATACCGTCAGGGAGTTGGGCGGGGCGATTTCCAAAAAGATGCTCAAAGGGCTGGAAATCCGCAAGAACAATCTGGAAGGAAAATTAAAAACGGTACTCAAGGATATTGAAGAAAAGAAGGATACCGGTATCAACTTTAAGGAAATGGGTGTTGACCATTTGTTTGTGGACGAATCCCATAAATTCAAAAACCTGACCTTCACCACCCGCCATAACCGTGTGGCCGGACTGGGCAATATGGCAGGTAGCCAAAAGGCGCTAAATATGCTTTTTGCCGTGCGCACCTTGCAGGAGCGTTTCCATTCCGACCTCTGTGTGACCTTCTTATCGGGTACACCGATTTCCAACAGCCTGACGGAAATGTACCTGCTTTTTAAATACCTGCGCCCCAAAGAAATGGAACGCCAGCGCATTGAGAATTTTGACGGCTGGGCAGCGGTATTTGCACGTAAAACCACCGACTTTGAGTTTAGTGTGACCAATGAGATTATTGCGAAAGAACGCTTCCGTCATTTTATCAAAGTTCCTGAAATGGCTTTGTTCTATAACGAGATTACCGATTACAAAACCGCCAAACACATCAACCTGGATAAACCGGAACTCAGGGAAACCCTGGTCAATATTCCGCCTACACCGCAGCAATCGATGTTTATTAAAAACCTGATGCAATTCGCCAAGACCGGGAATGGAGAACTGATCGGGCGTGGCAGGCTAACCCCGGAAGAAGATAAAGGGCGAATGCTTATTGCAACCAACTATGCCAAGAAAATGGCAGCCGATATGCGATTGGTAGATGATTGGAAATACGGAGACCATCCGGATAACAAGGTGAATACCGCCGCAAGAAAGATTGCTGAAATTTATAATAATACCCAAACCCATAAAGGTACGCAGATTGTCTTTTCGGATATCGGAACTCCCAAACCGGATCGGTTTAATATTTATGATACCCTGAAGGAAAAACTGGTGAGGGATTTCCATATCCCTGTCTCAGAAGTCACTTTTATCCACGACTGGACGGATCGCAAGAAACCGGAACTCTTCCGTAAAATGAATCGGGGTGAAATCCGCATCCTGCTAGGAAGTACCGAAAAAGCGGGAACCGGTTTGAATGTACAGGAGCGTGTGGTGGCGATGCATCACCTGGATATTCCCTGGAAGCCTTCGGAACTGGAACAACGTAATGGCCGTGGGGCAAGACAGGGTAACCGAATCGCCAAAGAACATTACGGCAATCAGGTACAGAATTTTGTCTATGCCGTGGAGCAATCATTGGACAACTACAAATTCAACCTGCTTAAAAACAAACAGACGTTCATTTCCCAAATGAAGAACAGCGAACTAAATGTCCGTACCATTGATGAAGGGGCTGTGGATGAAAAAAGCGGTATGAACTTCTCCGAATACATTGCCATTCTTTCCGGGGATACCTCCCTTTTGGAGAAAAGCAAACTGGAAAAGAAAGTGGCGGTGATGGAAAGCCTGAAGCATTCCCACTTTAGGGAGCTCACCCGTCATAAATACCAGTTGGAAAAACTGCAAAACGATCAGGCTTCTACTGAAAAAACACTCGGAAAGCTCTCTAACGATGCAGCCGTGTATAAAGACCGTCTCCAGATGACCAAAGAAGGTACAAAAGCCAACCCCATTCAATTGGACGGAATAGCTGGTAGGGACAGTGAAGCTATTGGTAAACATATTATCCGGTTGTATCAAAACTGGAAGCCAAAAGCCGGGCAGCACGAAGAAAAAATTGGCAACCTGTACGGTTTTCAGTTATACATCCGCAGGCAACAGGAAGCCTACGAAGAAAACGGATTGTTCGAATACCGGTATTCCAATAGCTTTTATGCACAAAGGGAAAGTGAGGGGATTAAATATACCTACAATAACGGTTTACCCAATACGGATAATCCGAAACTGGCAGCACGGCATTTTTTAAATGCCATTGACCGGGTAGAACATCTCAAAGAGCGGTATAAGCGGAACCTTTCCGATCTGAAGACAGAACTTCCCAAGATTGAAAAACTGACTACCAAACCTTTTACAAAAGAAAGCGAGCTGCGGGAGCTGAAAACGGAACTAGCTAACCTGGAACGGCAGATCGCTATTAAAATTCAGGAAAACCAGTTAAAAAAGCACCAACCCAATGAACCGGATGAAAAACAAGCCCCGGTTATCAAACTCGGGGAACATCAAACCAACGGTCATACCATCAAAGAAACCGTGGTAGCTACTTCGGCATCAGAACGTCCCCGTAGCAGGATGCGATTGTAACATTAAAAAAAGAAACGTATGGGAAATAGTGTATATCAGGTCAATAAAGGAATTAACCGCAGTATCGAATTTAAGGGATTAAAAGCCCAATATATCTGGTATTTGGGGGGCGGTGTGGTGGGATTACTCATCGTATTTGCCATCATGTATATCATCGGCCTGCCCACACTGGTATGCATCGGTGTTATTCTCGGCTCAGGCACCTTGCTGGTGATGAAGATCTACCGGATGAGCCATCAATACGGGGAACACGGACTTATGAAAACCCTGGCACGAAAACAGGTTCCCAAAGCGATCCGTTCCAGAAGCCGCAGGGCTTTTTTAAAACGATAAAAAAATTAAATAATAACTCGGTAAATACTATAAGAATGGAAAAAATGTTGGAGGATCTATTACCGATTATGGATGTGGAACACGACTGCATCCTGAGCAAACAAGGCGATGTCACCGTCGTGTTTAAAGCAGACCTGCCGGAGATCTTTACCCTTTCCGATCAGGAATATGAAGCTTTTCATCAGGCCTGGGTAAAAGCCATTAAGGTATTGCCCAAATTCAGCATACTGCATAAGCAGGATTGGTTTTTGCAAACCGGGCATCAACCTGATTTCGCAAAAGCGGATACCAGCTTTTTAAGCTGGGCAAGTGAGCGGTTTTTTAATGAACGCCCCTTTCTGGATCATAGCTGTTATATCCTGCTGACCAAAAAACCGGCTCACCGCAAAACGGCAACTTCTGCCTATTCCAGCCTACTACGCAGAAGCATCGTACCGGAAGAAACCTTGAACCCCTCTTTGTTACAGGATTTTCTGGACAGTACCGGTCAGTTCAAGCGTATTATGGAAGACAGCGGTTTTGTAAAACTGACCCGGTTACGGGAAAGTGAACTTTGGAGCGGTAAACGCACCACGGGCATTATTGAAAAGTACTGCTACCTGTCCGAGCGCAATGACCAGTATCTTATGGGAGACCTCAATTTCCTGGATGGCTTACAGGTGGGCTCCAAGCATTGCCAGCTTTACACCTTGGGGGATGCTGCCGACCTTCCGGCACTTTGCGGTAGCCGGATCAATTACGATAAGTACAGTACGGACAAAACCAAATTCAGTATCGGTTTTGCCTCTACGCTAGGTCAATTACTGCCCTTTAACCATATTTACAATCAGTACCTCTTTATCGAGGATGCCCAGAAGACGATCACTAAACTGGAATCCAAAAGGCTACGGTTGCAATCCCTGTCCGCTTATAGCAGGGAAAATATGATTGCGCGTGATGCGACCAATGATTTTTTAAATGAAGCCATCAGTCAGCAACGCCTTCCGGTAAAAGCCCATTTTAATGTACTGGTATGGACGGAAGATAAGGAAGAACTCAAAGACCTGAAAAACAAAGTATCCTCCGCACTGGCGCAAATGGATGCGGTAGCCAAACAAGAAACCATCGGTGCCCCCCAGATATTTTGGGCAGGCATTCCCGGCAATGCCGCTGACTTTCCCATGAATGATACCTTCGACACCTTTGCCGAGCAGGCGACCTGTTTTCTGAACCTGGAAACGGGCTACCGTACTTCCTTAAGTCCTGTAGGGATTCGTCTGGGAGATCGGATGACGGGCAAACCCGTGCATGTGGACATTAGTGATGAACCCATGAAAATGGGGATTTGTACCAACCGGAACAAGTTTATACTGGGTCCCTCCGGAAGTGGAAAATCCTTTTTTACCAATCATATGGTACGCAGCTATTACGAGCAGGGAACCCATATTGTACTGGTGGATGTGGGACATAGCTATAAAGGCTTGTGTGATATGGTCGACGGCTACTATTTCACCTATAGTGAAGAAAACCCGATCCGTTTCAACCCCTTTTTTATTGGGGAGGGTGACCACCTGGACACGGAAAAAAAGGAAAGTATCAAAACACTGCTGCTCGCCCTTTGGAAAAAGGATGATGAAGCCTTTAAACGCAGTGAGTATGTAGCGCTTTCCAATGCCATTACAGGATACTACCGGCATCTTGAGGAGAATCCATCGGTATTTCCTTGCTTCAATAGCTTTTATGAATTCCTGCGGGATAAGTATATAGTGGTACTTCAACAGGATCGTGTAAAAGACCGGGATTTTGATATGGATAATTTCCTGTATGTACTCCGCCCGTATTACCAGGGCGGGGAATTCGATTACCTGCTCAATGCTACGGAAAACCTGAACCTTTTACAGGAGCGCTTTATCGTATTCGAACTGGACAATATCAAAGATCATCCCATCCTCTTCCCGGTAGTGACCATCATTATCATGGAAGTCTTTATCAACAAGATGCGCAAAATGAAAGGCATCCGTAAGATGATCTTAATTGAAGAAGCATGGAAAGCCCTGATGAAAGAAGGTTTTGCGGAATACATCAAATACCTCTTTAAAACGGTACGGAAATTCTTTGGGGAGGCTATCGTGGTGACCCAGGAAGTAGAGGATATTATTTCTTCCCCGGTGGTCAAGCAGGCGATCATCAATAACAGCGATTGTAAAATACTGCTCGATCAGAGCAAGTATCAGAACAAATTTGACCAGATACAGGAACTCTTAGGATTGACGGAGAAAGAAAAAGCCCTCGTGTTATCGGTCAATAAAGCCAATGACCCTGCCCGAAAATACAAAGAGGTATTTATCAGTTTGGGTGGAATGCTTAGCAAGGTGTACCGCACTGAAGTAAGCGTGGAAGAATATCTGGCGTATACCACTGAGCAGACTGAAAAGGTAAAACTGATGGAATATGCGGCAAAATTTAGCGGGGACATCCGCAAGGGCATTGCCGCAATGGCAGAAGATCTAAAACTTAAAAAATGATGAACCATGAAAAAATATGCAAGAATGTTACTGCTAGCCCTTTGTATCTCCTTTACGGTACTACCGATACAACGGACGAATGCCACCCCGATAGCCATACTGGAAATCATCAAAGCAGGCATTAAAAAAGTAATTAAAGCGGTGGATTTAAAAATCCAGCGTTTACAGAACAAGACCATCTGGTTACAGAACGCCCAGAAAACATTGGAAAACACACTTTCCAAACTCAAACTGGATGAGATTTCCGAGTGGACGGAAAAACAAAAAGAACAATACCGAGAATACTATGAAGAGCTGGCTAAGGTAAAGGCGATTATTTCTTATTACCAGCGCATCCGGGATATTACCCAAAAACAGGTTCGGCTGGTCAATGAATACCAAAATGCCTGGCAGCTCATTCAGCAGGATGACCACTTTACCTCGGATGAGATTGAATATATGTCAGAGGTGTACTCCGGTATCTTAGAAGAAAGCCTGAACAACATCGACCAGATCTCCCTGATTGTTCAATCTTTTACTACCACGATGAGTGATGCCAAAAGGTTAGAAATCATCAACAATGCAGCCGATCAGGTCGATGCCAATTATGATGACCTGATGCGATTTAATCAGCAAAATGTATTGCTGAGCCTTTCCCGGGCAAAGACTTCCGTTGAAGTGCAAACCGTGAAAAAATTATATGGACTTCCTCAATAACACGAACTATGAGAAAGATAATTTTAATAGGATTCATGCTATTTATGGCAGCAGGAACCGTCCACGCACAGACTTTTTCGGAGTGGTTCCGCCAGAAAAAAACACAGAAGAAATACCTGCTTCAGCAGATTGCAGCTTTACAGGTATATATCGGATATGCCCAAAAAGGTTATCGTATTGCCAAAGAAGGTTTGACCACCATCGGCGGGTTTACCAAAGGGGAATTTGACCTGCACAGTGATTTTATAAACTCCTTGAGTACAGTCAACCCTGAAATCAGAAACTATGCAAAGGTAGCAGATATCATCGCCCTTCAAACACGCATTGTACAGGATTACGGGCAAACCTACGGACAACTTGACAATAGCGATGCTTTTACCGAAGCAGAACTCAACTATATCGGGCGGGTTTTTACCAGGCTCTTGGAGGATTGTGAACAAGCACTGGATGAACTTATTGCAATAACCACGGATGCCGAGTTGCAAATGGAAGATAATGAGCGCATGGAGCGTATCAACAAGCTCTACTTACGGATGCAAGACAATTATACCTTCTCCCAAAGTTTCGGCAATGAAGCCAAGGTCATGGCAGCCGCTCGGATCAGGGAATACCATGAAGTACAATACGGCAAAACACTCAGGAACCTTCAAAACGAAAACCCATGAAAAAAATAGGAATATTTACAGGACTTGTGATCTGCGGGCTCTTCTGCTCTTTCAGGGCATCAGCGCAATCCGCAGAGATACAACAGCTCTTGCTCAATGTAGAAAAACTGACCCAATTCAAACAGATATTGAGCGACATGAAAAAAGGCTATCAGATATTGGAAGGGGGTTACAATACCATCAAGGATATATCAGAAGGGAACTTCAGCCTGCACAAAGCTTTTTTGGACGGGCTGATGGAAGTAAGCCCCACCGTTGGCAATTACAAACATGTGGGCGATATTGTGAATTATCAGATAATACTGGTCAGGGAATATCGGAATGCGTATGACCGGTTTCAAAGTGACGGGAATTTCAATCCGCAGGAACTGGCGTATCTCGGACGGGTGTATGACAACCTCTTTGATGAAAGCCTGCGTAACCTCGATGAATTATTGGTCATCATTACGGCAGGTAAAGCCCGTATGAGTGATGATGAGCGCTTACAGGCTATTGATCGGATCTATGCCGATATGCAGGACAAACTAATGTTCCTCAGATACTTTAACAATAATACGACCATTCTTGCGGTGCAAAGAGCAAAAGAAAGAAATGATGCCCGGACCATTCGCAATAGCTATGGGATAAATAACTAAAAATCAATAGTATGGATACGTATAGAAAAACCGCCTGGGTGGCGGTCACAGGATTGCTATTGCCTTTTATGGGCAGTGCACAGGGAATTTCCGGTGAGATGAACGGCTTGCATAGCGTATTGGAACAACTTTACGATGAAATGATGCCACTGTGCAGTCAGCTTATTGGCGTGGGACAGGCACTGGCGGGATTTGCCGCCATGTGGTATATCGCCTCCAGGGTCTGGGGACATTTATCAAGAGCCGAACCTATCGACTTTTATCCGCTTTTCCGTCCGTTTGTCATCGGGTTTTGTGTACTGATATTCCCTTCCGTTTTGGGACTGATCAACGGGATCATGAAACCGACGGTGACCGCTACCGCTTCGATGGTGGAAGGCTCCGACAGGGCAATTACGGTACTCTTGGAAAAGAAAGAAGAAGCCATCAAAAAAACGGATGTATGGCAGATGTATGTAGGTGAAAGCGGTGATGGCGACCGGGATAGGTGGTATAAATACACCCATGATAACGCCAGCCCTTCCGATGAAGGCTTTTTTGAAGGGATTGGCAACGACATCAAGTTTGCCATGTCCAAGGCTTCTTACAATTTCCGCAATTCGGTCAAGGAATGGATGAGTGAAGTACTGCGGGTACTCTTTGAAGCCGCAGCCTTATGTATTGATACGCTACGCACCTTTCAGTTAGTAGTACTTGCCATATTGGGGCCGCTGGTATTTGGGATTGCCGTCTTTGACGGGTTCCAGCATACCCTGACCGTTTGGATTGCCCGTTAT
Organism: Zunongwangia atlantica 22II14-10F7; assembly: GCF_002094855.1. Taxonomy (GTDB): domain Bacteria; phylum Bacteroidota; class Bacteroidia; order Flavobacteriales; family Flavobacteriaceae; genus Zunongwangia; species Zunongwangia atlantica. The sequence continues at coordinate 135,506 of NZ_ARYN01000001.1, read as the reverse complement.
ATCAATATTTTTCTTTGGCTTCCGGTAGCCAATATTTTCGGGAGCATTATTGGAAAAATCCAGGAGAAAATGCTGGAAATGGACATTGCCCAGGTAGAGGATTACGGCGATACTTTTTTCAGCCGGACGGATATGGCGTATCTGGTCTTTATGATCATTGGTATTGTGGGATACTTTACTGTGCCTTCGGTAGCCAATTACATCGTCCATGCGGGAGGTGGCGGTGCTTTGGGACAGAAAGTCACCAGTATCTTCAGTAGTTCCTCCAGAGCGGTTATGGGGGCAGCCACAGGCGGAGCCAGCATGGCGGCGGATGCCATGGGCAATGCTGCCAGCCGTATTTCCCAAAGTATGGCCAGCAATGGTACTACCAATCCTTATTTCAAGGATGGCAATTCGGATGGCGGTGGCTCCGGCTATATGAATGACAAACTCAAAGGCAATTCTTAATCAAAAAAAATAGGAATCATGTTTAAAAAAATGAAAAATATCGATACGGCTTTTCGGCATATCCGGGGATTTACCATGCTTATTATTATAGGCTCGGTGCTACTATCCTGCTTTGCCCTGTATAAGAGTTTCAGTCTGGTATCGGAGATGCAGGACAGGATTTACATTCTTGCCAATGGCAAGGCACTCGAAGCCTATTCCGCCGGGCGTAAGGACAATATCCCTGTGGAAGCACGGGATCATGTGAAAACCTTCCACCAATTGTTCTTTACCCTTGACCCGGATGATAAAGCAATCGAAATGAATATCACCAAAGCTTTATACTTGGCGGATGGCAGTGCTAAACGAATTTATGATGACCTGAAGGAGAACGGGTATTATGCCGGGCTTATTTCCGGAAATGTGAACCAGACCATCCATGTGGATAGCGTGGCGGTGGACATCAATGAATACCCTTATAGATTTCGGTGCTATGCTACCCAGCGTATCGTCCGTCCCACCAGTATCACTACCCGCAGCCTGATTACCGAAGGGGCGTTGCGTAATGTGTCCCGCAGTGATAACAATCCGCATGGTTTTCTGATTGAACGCTGGGCAACCATCGCCAACAAGGATTTGAAAACGACCGCCAGGCGGTATTAAGTCCATAATGGACATTTATTCAAAATTGATACAAACAAAGTCAATGGAGTGGCTTATAAAATTTTGTACAGATGAAACAAAACGTAAAACAGAAAAAAGAGGTTCCTAAAAACGGACTGTTAATATTGGGATTACTTGCCTTATATAAATGGCTACAAAAGGCATGGGCACAATGGATGTCGAATAAGACAAAGAGTATTTCAAAGCGGGCAGTAACCATAGCGCTGGTCGTTTTTGTAAGCCTCACCAGCGGTTACTGTATCTATCTCGGGGTACACGCCATCACAGGGAAAAGTAAGGGCAATGCCTTTACGGTAACTCCAATTAAACGTCCCCGGCATCTTACGGAATCCGGAGCTAAAGCATCACCGCTCCCTCCGGTATCCAAACAGGAGTATAGGCGCATCCAAAAGTTCCAGTGGTATATGGATAGCCTTGCCCGAAGTCCAACGGGCAGAAAACTGTATGACAGTATTATAGCAACCCGTCCGGGACTGATGGATTCAGTTCGCTATATCGAAAAAGAATATCAAAACTTTAAAAATCAATGATCATGGAAAAACAGGTAATAACACAGAAAATGAAAAGACAGCGCAAGTTCCTATTGGTATTGCCGCTACTCGTACTTCCTTTCACAACCCTAATCTTTTGGGTATTGGGAGGTGGACAGGTGCAGGAACTACAGGCACAGGAAACTCCACAGAACGGATTTAACCTTCATCTGCCGGAAGCAAAACTGACCGATGATAAGCAAATGGATAAGATGAGCTATTACAACCGGGCAGAACAGGATTCGGCAAAATTCAGGGAACTCCGTAAAAATGATCCAAATTATAAAAACAGTGTGATTTCGGATACGGATGTTGTTTTGTCCCAGCAGGAAGTAAAACCGGGTCAAGTATCTTCCGGTGGACTGAAAACTTCCCTCTACGGAAGTGGTCAGGGCAACGATCCGAATACGGATAAAATTTATAAAAAGTTGGAAGCTTTAAACAGGGAATTGAACAAGCCGGTGGAACGAACCCGGCTTCCTGAAGATTCCCCGAAACAGGAAACAAAAACCAATTATGGAAATACCTCCGTAAGTTCCAGTGATGTGGACAGGCTGGAAGAAATGATGCACACCATGACCCAGCCGGAAGTACCTGACCCGGAACTGGAACAGCTCAACAGTATGCTGGAAAAGATTCTGGATGTACAGCATCCGGAGCGGGTTCAGGAAAAACTAAAACAACTATCGGAGGCTCGCAGGGAACAATTGTATGAAGTATCCACTGCACAGAAAGATGATAGTATTTCCCTGATGCATACCGGACACTTTGTTACACCTACGGCAAATGGATTTTATTCCCTGGACGATGACCAAATTACTGAACAACCGGAAAATGCCATACAGGCGGTTATTCACGAATCACAGACCATAGTGAACGGATCTACCGTAAAGCTTCGCCTGGTCAATGATGTATTCATTAATGGGGTGCATATCCAAAAAGACAACTTTGTGTTTGGGATCGCTTCCCTTAGCGGAGAAAGGCTGCATATCAAGATCAACAGTATTAGAAGTGGTAATTCCCTCTTCCCGGTAGAACTCTCCGTGTACGATATGGATGGGTTGGACGGAATTTATATTCCCGGTGCCATTACCCGGGATGTCGCCAAACAATCGGCTGACCGCTCCATGCAAAACATTGGATTGACTTCCCTTGATCCTTCCTGGCAGGCACAGGCCGCAGGTGCCGGTATAGAAACGGCTAAATCACTATTCAGCAAAAAAGTAAAACTGATAAAAGTAACCCTGAAAGCAGGCTATCAGGTATTGCTCCGTGATGAAAAACAAAAACAAATCAATAAGTAATAACCATTTAAAATTCCATAAAGATGAAAAAGATAAATGCACGTATGGTAATGGGATTTTTCCTATTCCTTTTCGGGTTGAATGTAAATGCTCAAAGCATCACTAAACTTCCACCCAAATCTATCGCTCCCTATCCTTTGGAGATTACCTATTTCAAAACGACCAATATTATATTTCCAAGTGCCATTGTGGGTGTGGACAGGGGCAGTAAAGATGTGTTGGCACAAAAAGCCAAAGGGGCTGCCAATATTCTACAGCTCAAAGCAGCAAGGGACAGTTTCCCGGAGACCAACCTAACGGTAATTACCGCAGACGGAAAATTAAATTCCTTTGTGATTAACTATACCCCCAAGCCGTCCGTGTTGAATGTTTCCATGAAGGAAAGGGATAACAAAAACAGTATTTTCCTTTCACCCGGATTGGTTAACAAGGCTGAAGTCACTACCTATGCTACACACGCCTTATATTCCAAATACAAAGGGCGTAAGGTAAAGCATCGCAAATATGGTATCCGCTTCGGATTGAACGGGATATTCATTCGGGACAACCTGATGTACCTGCGGTTAACCATTACCAACACATCCAATATCAGTTATGATATTGACCAATTACGCTTTTTTATCCGTGACCAGAAAAAAGCGAAAAGGACAGCTTCACAGGAAATCGAGATTACCCCGGTACACATCCAAAACAAGGTGACAAAAATTGACGGCCGGTCTTCACAGACCTTGGTGGTTGCGGTTCCCAAGTTTACCATTCCCGATAAGAAATACCTCGCCATTCAATTGTTTGAAGCAAACGGCGGAAGGCATATCGAGCTCAGTGTAAAAAACAGGACGATTATTAAAGCGGCAGTACTTCCCAAATTGCAAATCAACAGGAAATACACCTATCAATAACTTTTAAATCAATTATCATGAATCAGAAGAATTTAGAATACCTGAAAGATCAGATTAAATATACCGGTTTCGGGGAAGGTTTTGAAGCTCCCTTAAAGCGAATGATGGAAATAGAAAAACCAGCCTTTAAGCTGGTACATGAAACGCAATTCGGTACCGATAAGGTGGAAGCCAGAATGAATTTTAGCAAGTCCAAGCAAACGGATATGTATTTCTTTAACTCCTATCAGGTGAGTGTACAAAAGGAAAATAATCCTGATGAGGCTATGAAACAGACCTTTTATATCAACAAAGGCAATAACATCACCCTGAAAGAAGCCTACAACTTAATGGAAGGCCGGTCGGTCAATAAGGATCTGACCAACAAGGAAGGACAACTGTACAATGCATGGTTACAGATGGATTTTAAACAGAGTGATGACAATGGAAATTTCAAAATACAGCAGTACCATCAAAACTATGGGTACGATCTGGAAGCAACACTCGCTAAACATCCCATTAAAGAGCTGGAGAATGAAACCTATAAATCCAATCTGGTCGATTCCCTGAAAAAGGGAAACCTGCAATCGGCAACTTTTCAAAAGGAAGGTTCGGAGCAGAAACAGTACATCGAGGCGAATCCCCGGTTTAAGACCATCAATATCTATGACAGCAATATGCAACGGGTGGATAATCGTAAGTCCAAGACGGAAAAACAATCGCAAGCACAAAGCCGCTCTGCTAAACAGGAGCATAAAGGTCAGCAGCAGCCGATTGCCGATGAGGCTCCGGACATACCAAAGGCTAAGAAGAAAAGAAAGAGACCCACCATAACCTAAATGATATGGAACAGCTAAAGCCTTTATCTGACTTTTTTACGGCTATTGAGCAGGATGGCCGTATCAGCATTACACATATAGGGATATATGCTGCCCTGTTGGAGTACAGGGCAAAGATGGGCAATAGCAATCCGATAGTGGCATTTAGTTATGACATTATGAAGATTGCAAAAATATCATCTGCCATGACGTATCATAAATGTGTAAAGGATCTCAATGCCTACGGGTATATACGGTATGAACCCTCATTTAATAAAAACAAGGGAAGTAAAATCTACTTTCCCGGAAGCGATGGGTAAAATGAATTAATTTTTCGGTACAAAGCCCTTCGGGGCTTTTGCTGTTTTAAAGCGGAGATGTAAGATGGAAAATGAAGTAAAGAGAATTCCGCCGGAAAAAGCAATAGCACTATTGAAAGAAGACGGTATAGAAGTAACAACGGAACAGGTGAAAGTCATCCTGGACTTTATGTATGAGATCGCGGATATTGTTGTAGATCAGTATCTGGCAAAACCTGCCTGAATTTCGTATATTTATAAACGGAATCAGGCTGTTAAATAGAACAACCTTAAAACGTGGGAGAGATGAAAATTGCAGATTTATACATACGGGTAAGCACGGATGAACAGGCCGATAAGGGATACTCACAACGGGATCAGGAAGAGCGTTTGCGCAAGTATTGTGAGATCAACCATATTCGGGTACGGAAAGTGATTTATGAGGATCATTCGGCAAAAACCTTTAAACGTCCTTCCTGGACAAAACTGTTGGGCATCCTTCGTAAAACCAAAGGGCAGTCCGATTTGATATTATTTACCAAATGGGACAGGTTCAGCCGGAATGCGGGAGATGCTTATCAGATGATCGGTACGTTGAGAAGATTGGGGGTAGAACCGCAGGCAGTGGAGCAACCACTCGATTTATCCATTCCTGAAAATAAAATGATGCTCGCTTTTTATCTGGCTGCTCCTGAAGTGGAGAATGACAGAAGGGCATTGAATGTATTTCATGGGATGCGCAGGGCTAAAAAAGAAGGGCGCTGGATGGGAACAGCTCCTATTGGATACGTCAATAAAACCAATGAAAGTGGTAAAAAATATATTGCCCCAAGGGAAGTTCAGAGCGATATTATGAAATGGGCATTCAAAGAGTTGGCAAAAAATATGTTCAGTACCGAGCAGGTATGGAAAATGGCAAAGGAAAAGGGGCTGAAATGCAGTAAGAATAATTTCTGGACTGCTATCCGTAATCCTATGTATTGCGGTAAAATATTTATTCCTAAATACAAAGATGAAGAAAGTCAACTGGTGATGGGGCAACACGAACCCTTGATATCTGAAGCTTTGTTCTATGATGTTCAGGATGTGCTCGACGGTCGTAAAAAAATAATGCGGACTAAAATAAAAGTAGATAACCGCTATCCCTTACGCGGTTTTGTCGTTTGTCCAGACTGCAGGCGTATGTTAACTAGTAGTAAATCCAAAGGGCGTTCCAAATATTACTATTACTACCATTGCTCCGGTGGCTGTAAATTCAGACAAAAAGCGGAGTATATGAACGATAGGATGGTTTCTGAAATCGAGAAATATGTGTATTCCATCCCTAGGCTCAACCTATTTAAAGAAGTCATTACTTCCGTATATAAATCAAAAACCAGAGACAGGATCGGAAATATACAGCAGTTGAAAATCCGTTTACAGGATGAAAATAATAAACTGAGTAAAGCCAGGGAACTGCTTTTATGTGGTGATATTGAAGCGGATGATTACCGAATTATGAAAGCGGATGCCGATAAAAAAATAAACAGGCTGGAAGCCAAACTCACAAGTTCGATTACAGACACGCAAAACGTGGAACCCCTGTGGGATAAGGCTATCAGCAATCTATCCAAGCTTAATATTCTCTATCAATCTGGGAATACTATACAGAAAAGAAAGATCATTGGTTCGGTCTTTCCTGAAAATCTGACTTTTGACGGATTTGAATATCGAACCACCCGAGTTAATGAAGCAATCAAGTATATCACACTGATAAACAAAGACTTAAAAGGAAATAAAAAAGGGACAAATTCATCATTTTTGAATTTGTCCCATCAAGTGACCCCGGAGGGATTCAAACCCCCAACCCTCAGAGCCGAAATCTGATGCGCTATTCAGTTGCGCCACGGGGCCGTTCACAATATTTCCTTTAAAAATTCCCTACCTGAACCAGATTTCAAATACTTCTCGTATGTTCTGGCTTCTGGTCGAGAATTGAACTCTTTGGTAAAAACCAATTCCCAGGGAACAAAACCTTTGGTCGATCTATTTTCTCCCTGATTATGTTGTTTCAATCTCTTGGTCACATCCTGCGTCAAACCTTTGTAAAGCCGACCATCTTTCAAACTGCGCAAAACGTAAACGTAAAACATTTTATTGACCTTTTAGTTTCCGAAACCTGCCTGCCGGCAGGCAGGTCTGATGCGCTATTCAGTTGCGCCACGGGGCCGTTCACAATATTTCCTTTAAAAATTCTCTACCTGCACCAGATTTCAAATACTTCTCGTATGTTCTGGCTTCTGGTCGAGAATTGAACTCTTTGGTAAAAACCAATTCCCAGGGAACAAAACCTTTGGTCGATCTATTTTCTCCCTGATTATGTTGTTTCAATCTCTTGGTCACATCCTGCGTCAAACCTTTGTAAAGCCGACCATCTTTCAAACTGCGCAAAACGTAAACGTAAAACATTTTATTGACCTTTTAGTTTCCGAAACCTGCCTGCCGGCAGGCAGGTCTGATGCGCTATTCAGTTGCGCCACGGGGCCGTTCACAATATTTCCTTTAAAAATTCTCTACCTGCACCAGATTTCAAATACTTCTCGTATGTTCTGGCTTCTGGTCGAGAATTGAACTCTTTGGTAAAAACCAATTCCCAGGGAACAAAACCTTTGGTAGATCTATTTTCTCCCTGATTATGTTGTTTCAATCTCTTATCTACGTCTTGCGTCAAACCTTTGTAAAGCCGACCATCTTTCAAACTCCGCAAAACGTAAACATAAAACATTCATTTGACCTTTTAGTTTCCGAAACCTGCCTGCCGGCAGGCAGGTCTGATGCGCTATTCAGTTGCGCCACGGGGCCGTTCACAATATTTCCTTTAAAAATTCTCTACCTGCACCAGATTTCAAATACTTCTCGTATGTTCTGGCTTCTGGTCGAGAATTGAACTCTTTGGTAAAAACCAATTCCCAGGGAACAAAACCTTTGGTAGATCTATTTTCTCCCTGATTATGTTGTTTCAATCTCTTATCTACGTCTTGCGTCAAACCTTTGTAAAGCCGACCATCTTTCAAACTCCGCAAAACGTAAACATAAAACATTCATTTGACCTTTTAGTTTCCGAAACCTGCCTGCCGGCAGGCAGGTCTGATGCGCTATTCAGTTGCGCCACGGGGCCGTTTTTCCGACTTCGTCGGAAAAAATATTTTAGTTGCTAAGCTTTTGCTTTACAATTACAGAAATGGTCTTCCCATCTGCTTTACCAGCAAGTTCCTGAGAGGCAACTCCCATTACCTTACCCATATCTTTCATTCCGTCAGCACCAGTTTTAGCAATAATTTCTTCAACTTTTGCTGCAACTTCAGCTTCACTCAATTGCTCTGGTAAAAACTGAGAAATAACTTCAGCTTGCTGCTCTTCTGGGTCAGCTAAATCTTCTCTATTTTGCTCTCTATAAACCTGCGCGCTGTCTTTACGCTGCTTTACTAACTTCTGAACAATTTTTAATTCCTGCTCTTCAGTTAAATCCTGATGACTGTTTTCTGTTTTTGCTAAAAGAATAGCACTTTTTACTGCTCTTAAAGCTTCTAAAGCTGCTGAATCTTTTGCTTTCATCGCAGCTTTCATCTGAGTCATTACGTCTTTTTCTAAGCTCATCGTAATAAATTTGAAGTGCGAAGATAAAATTTTAAAATCGAAAAAACCACTTAAAATTCTTTCAAAAATAGCTAATTTGAAACTCTAACAAACTACCAGTTTATTATGCATTTAAATATGAAAAGAATCTTGTTTGGCGCTGTGCTATTCCTTTACCTGCAAGTTTCTGCACAGCAACATTTTACCGACAGTATTTATAAACCTAAAGCTCGAAAAACACTTACTTATGCTGAAAAAGACGGCCAGGAACTTTACTTAGACGTTTACGAACCTGATAATTCATTTAAAAACCGACCCGTTTTTATTTTTATGCATGGCGGTGGTTTCGGCTTTGGAAGTCCACGTAACGACCATGAGGTAAAATTGGCTAAAATTGCGGCAAGTTATGGCTATGTTGCCGTTCAAATCTCTTATCGTTTAACCCGAAAAGACCAGTCTTTTGGTTGTGATTTTGAAGCTGAAGGAAAGATAAAAACTTTTAAATTGGCAGCTGAAGATTTTCTGGATGCCGTGAACTTTATGATCAGTAAGAAAGAAGAATTCAAAATAGATACTGAAAAGATTATTATTGGCGGAAGTAGCGCGGGAGCTGAAGCTGTTTTAAGTGCAGCATTTAATCGTGATCTGCTCTTTAAAGATGCTTCAAAATACGAGAATCTTAAATTTAAGGGCATTTTATCTTTGGCCGGGGCGATTGTCGATAAACGCTATATTAATAAAGAAAACGCTGTCCCTACTGTATTTTTCCATGGAACAGCAGATAATCTGGTTCCTTATGCTACAGCACCTCATCATTTTTGTGATAAAGCTGAACCCGGCTATCTAATTTTAGATGGTTCCCGAAGTTTAGCCGATAAACTGAAGAAACTCGACACTTCTTATATGCTAAACACTTTTCCTGAAGCAGGACACGAAATTTCAGGAATTCCTTTTGATCATCTACAGATAGTTTTTCAATATTTTGATGATGTCTTTTTAAAAGGCGAAAATCAACAAATTGAGCATACTTTTTAAAAGCGAAATACCTTATTAAAAAACAAAAAAACCGATGATTAGATCATCGGTTTTTTTCGGAAATTATAATCAAATTGGTTAGGATCGATTATGTTTTTATTACACCTAAGCTTATTCTTTTAGTGTAAATGTATTTTCAAATTCAGCATCAGAGCTTCCTGCAATAAAGAAATCAAATTCTCCTGGCTCAGCTACATGTTCTAAACTGCTGTTATAAAATTTTAGATCTTCTGCGCTTACTTCAAAAGTTACGGTCTTAGATTCGCCTTTTTTCAGCATAATTTTTTCAAAACCTATTAGCTGTTTCATTGGCGGCGTGATGCTTCTCACTTTATCATGAATATAAAGCTGAACTACTTCTTCACCATCGTAATCACCGGTATTGGTAATTGTTGCGCTTAAAGTGATCGTTCCATCCATTGTTAATTCATCTGCACTGGCTTTTACGTCACTATACTCAAAATCGGTATAACTTAAACCATATCCAAAAGGATATAATGGTGAATTTGGAGTGTCTAAAAATTCTGACTTAAATTTCTCGAATCCTGGCTGTGAACCTGGTCTTCCTGTTCTTTTCATTGAATAATAAACCGGAACCTGACCAACATTTCTTGGCCATGATGCCGTAATTTTTCCTGAAGGATTATAATCTCCAAAAATAACATCGGCAATTGCATTTCCTGCTTCTACACCTGGGTGCCAAACCTGAAGAATATCAAGATTCATTTCAGATTCTTCTGAAATATTCAAAGGACGACCACTCATTAAAACCAAGGCCATCGGCTTACCGATTTTGGCCAATTCTCGGATCATTTTTTTCTGACTTTCAGGAATCAATAAATTGGTTCTACTAGCAGCTTCGCCACTCATTTCAGTCGCTTCTCCAACAACCGCCACAATCACATCAGATTTTTTAGCCACTTTTATCGCTTCTTCCAACATTTTTTCAGGAGAAGTCTCGCTAATTTCAGCACGAGGACCAAAAACATTAATATTTTCAGCTAATTGTGCATCGTTCGTAATATTTGCTCCCTGTGCGTAGCTTACTTTTGCTTTTGGCGCTACATTTTTTATTCCTTCTAAAACCGGAACAGAAAGTTGTGGATCTCCCGTTGGCGCCCAGGTTCCTAACATATTATTTTTGTTATTGGCTAATGGACCAATAAGAGCAATTTTCGCATCTTTTTTAAGTGGAAAAACTCCGGCATCTTTTTTCAGCAATACAAAAGAATGCGCCGCTACTTTTCGTGAAAAAGCTCTATTTTCTTCAGAAAGGATATCTTTTTCTGGTCGGCTTTCATCTAAATATTTATAAGGATCTTCAAAAAGACCAAGCTTATATTTCGCTTCTAAGATTCGGCGTGCAGCGGTGGTAATTTCTTCTTCGGTTACTTTTCCTTCATCTAAAGATTTTTTCAGCGTTTGTAAAAAACCTTCTCCTACCATATCCATATCCAACCCGGCTTTTAAAGCTAATGCTGAAACCGCCTGAAGATCTCCCATTCCGTGAGCGATCATTTCATTTAATGAAGTATAATCTGAAGTTACAAAACCATCAAATCCCCACTGGTCACGAAGCAGATCTGTTAGCAGCCATTTATTTCCGGTTGCCGGCACACCATCTACATCGTTAAAAGAGCTCATCACACTTCCTGCACCAGCATCGATCGCCGCTTTATAAGGAGGTAAATATTCATTGAACATTTTTACTCTACTCATATCGGTCGTATTATAATCACGACCTGCTTCTGAAGCTCCGTATAAAGCAAAATGTTTTACCGTAGCGATCATCGTATTTTCTTTAGTAAGATCGTCTCCCTGGTAACCTTCTACCATTGCTTTTGCGATTTGAGAACCTAAATAAGGATCTTCACCGGCACCTTCAGCAATTCTTCCCCATCGCGGATCGCGAGCGATATCTACCATCGGTGAGAAATTCCAGTTGATACCATCTGCCGTAGCTTCCTGAGCTGCAATTTCAGCAGTTCTTTTGATCATTTCTAAATCCCAACTTGCTGCAGTTCCTAACGGAATAGGAAAGGTGGTTTTATAACCATGAATCACATCTGATCCGATTAGCAACGGAATTCCCAATCGGGTATCATTCACGGCATAATCTTGTGCAATTTTAATTTTATCGGGACCGGCAACACCAAATAGTCCGCCTACTTCGCCGTCTTTAATTTTTTGTTGCACATTATCACTTACCACCGCACCGGTAGCAACACCGCCACCGGGATTAAGTAGGTTAAGCTGACCTATCTTTTCTTCGATGGTCATCTCAGCTAAGATCTCATCGACCTTTGCATCCATTTTAGATTCATCAGTTTGCGCTTGTAGGTTTTTTGTTGGGGCAAAAAAGCATCCTGTAATTAGCGAAAATGTGATTAAACTTTTCTTTATCATGTAATTCTATTTAGGGTTGTACTAACAATTATTCTATAGGTTTGCCACGCATTCTTTCGAAATTTCTGTAGGCATTTTCTATACTTTTTTCTGAAGCTTTTTCAAATTCCTTTTCAGTTACATTATAATATTGCTGAACAGAATCCAGTTTTTGCTTCATCATTTCAATTTCTTCCTGATACTCTGGATTATCGATCAGGTTATTTTTTTCTTTTGGATCCTCCTGAAGATCATAGAATTCCCAGGCATCATTATCATCATAAAAATGCATGATCTTATAACGATCGGTTTTAATTCCGTAGTGACGTTTTACCATGTGAAAAGCCGGCCAATCGTAATAATGATAATAGATCGCATCACGATCCAGCTCTTCTTTTTGGCCAAAAACCACATCTTTAAATGAGATTCCCTGCATATCTTCTGGAATTTCGATACCGGCCATATCTAAAAATGTTGGGGCAAAATCGAGATTTTGAGTCATAGCATTTACTTCAGATTGCTGCGGAATTTTCCCCGGAAGCTGCATTAGCAACGGCATTCTAAATGAAGGCTCATACATAAATCGCTTATCAAACCATCCATTTTCACCCAGATAAAAACCCTGATCTGAAGTATAAACCACCAGCGTATTTTCATCTAATCCCTGAGATTCCAGGTAATCTAATATTCTACCCACACCTTCGTCTACTGAAGCTATGGTTGCCATATAATCCCTTAAATAACGCTGCCCTTTGTACCTGGCAAGATCTTCACCATGCAAATCCTTTTCCCAAAAAGCATCATTTTCGGGGCGGTAAGCTGCATTCCATTGTTTACGCTGCTCGGCCGTCATACGATCAATATCGTCTGTCCAGGGATTGCTTGCCAATTCATCTGTTCCTTTAGCCTTACTTATTTTAAGGTCATGACCTTCGTACATATCTTCGTAAATAGTCATCAACTGTTCTTCAGCAGCTTCCTGATCTTCGAAATCTGGGAAATATGAATCTGGCAAAGGAAATTGAACCGAATCATATTTGTTGACATGACGCAAAGCAGGCATCCAGTTACGATGCGGCGCTTTGTGTTGCACCATTAAGAAAAACGGCTTCGACGTATCTCTTTGTTTTAACCAATCTAACGAGTAATCTGTAATAAGATCTGTTGCGTAACCTTCAACTCTGGCAGTATCCTTTTCAGTAATAAAATCGGGATTATAATATTTCCCCTGGTCTTCTAGAATTTTCCAGTAATCAAATCCGGTTGGTTTTCCAGACAAATGCCACTTCCCGATAACCGCAGTTTGATACCCATTATTTCTGAAGATCTTGGGCATGGTTTGCTGCGAATTATCAAACTGCTCCCCATTCATTCTAAAGCCATTTTCATGACTATGTTTCCCGGTTAAGATCACCGCTCTACTTGGTCCACAAAGCGAATTTGTGTTATAATTCTGGCGAAATATCGCTCCGTTTTTAGCTAATCGATCAATATTAGGCGTTGGCGCCAGTTTCCCTATTTCACTTCCGTAGGCACTAATCGCTTTTACCGCATGATCATCTGCCATTATAAAGACGATATTAGGCTTTTTAGAAGCAGATTTTTCTTCAGCAGCACTTCCCTTTTCTTCTTTACAGGAAAAAAAGCTGATCAAAAAAACGAAATACAGGAATCTAAGTTTCATTATTTTTCTTTTTTCTGACTTAGTAACCAATCGTATAATTCAGGATTATTATAGGTTTCTGTCCAACTATTGTGATTTGCAAAAGGATAGATCGTGTATTTTACATCCTGATTTCCAGATTGCTTTAACGCCATCACCATTTTGTTACTGTTCTCTGGCAAAACAACATCGTCCATAGCTCCATGAAAAACCCAAATAGGCATATTTTGAAGATGTTGCGCGTTGCGATAAATTGGCCTGTAGATCGCGCCACAAACCGGAGCCATTGCAGCAAACAATTCTGGATATTTGCCGCCTGTAGCCCAAACGCCATAACCGCCCATACTTAAACCTGTTAAGTAAACACGACTTGGATCGATTCGTTCTTCTTTGATAATTTTTTTTACCAAAGCAGCTACTTCATCTGGCTGCCAATAGGTTTCAGCAGGACATTGCGGCGCTAGCATTACCGCATTAATCTCATTTCCCTCTTTTAAATACTGAAAAGGCCCATTTACTTTCACCTTCTGAAGATCTGTACCTCGTTCGCCTGCACCATGTAGAAAAACAATCAATGGATAATCTTCTTTAGATTTTTTATAAGCTTCAGGTTTGTACAGCAGATATCCCATATCTACTGGAATCTCTACTTTTTCTTTAAACTGATTTTCTGAAATACCCGCAGTTTGAGCTTCCGCAGTAATTCCGAAGAAAATAAATAATCCTAGTAATGCGATATTCGATAATTTCATCATCAATTTTTTATCGGGTAAACTCAAGTTTTTCTAATCCTTGCTGAACTTCAGGAGCACTCATAAATAGATCCCAAATAAGTCCGCTTCGATAATTCTCGATCATCACCATCATTGGTCCCTGGTCGATCGCTAAATATCTTTCAGCAACCCAATCGCCACCATCTAAGCTGAAGGCATCGTAAAAACCGGCAGGTCCCCAAAGCAAATCGTTTTGATCTTCGTAAAAATATCTTATCGCTCTTAAGCTTTCTTCCGGAGTATAAGGAATAGAACTTACGGCAGCGGTTGGAGAAACTACTCCGTGATCATCATCTGGCGAATGTGCCGCGTAACCTACGCTACCATCTTCATTTTTAGTATAACTTGCGGTTAATCCCCAGCTATTCTCACTGTAAGTTTTATAATTATTAGGGTTTTCCTGCGCATACTCATAATTGATCTTGCTGTGGTTTACGTTTAGATCCCAATAATTGGCGTAACGATCGCTAAGTCCTTTTGGATTTAAACCTAAATATGAATAATGCGCCCAAAACAACGGGCCTGCTTTATCGCCAACGGTATTGAATTTTAATATTAGCGGAATTCCGTATGCTTTTTTATCGGTTGTGATATTCCCGCTTCTTGCCCAACCATCGTGGTAAACGGCAGGTTTGATCGCATGATCTGGAGAACTTGCAGCCATTACGTAAGTAATAAGACATTCGTTATAACCTTCAATCATAAAATTCTTCTGGAACTCATAATTTGGTGACCAGTGCCAAAAAATTCCGTTTTTATTATTGGTGTACCAATCCCACTCAATATTCTGCCATAATTTATCGAATTTGGCTGCAACAGCTTTTTCCTCTTCATTTCCATCTTGCAAATACTGGCGCACAACAATAAATCCCTGCGCTAAAAACGAAGTTTCTACAATATCGCCTCCGTTATCCTTACTATCTGAACCAAATTCCTGTGTTCCGGCGGTTCTTCCGTTTATCCAGTGTGGGAAAGCACCATGATATTTTGGTGTTTTTTCTAAAAATGTGGCAATTTTATCTAAGCGTTGTACGGCTTCTTCTCGCGGAATAAATCCTCTTTCGATCCCAGCAACAATAGCCATTAATCCAAATCCAGATCCTCCTGTGGTTACAATATCCGGATCGTTATTTGGATAATCTCCGTTAGGATGATATCGTTCTCTGGCCATCCCGCTATTAGGTTCAGCGAAATCCCAGAAATATTTTAAAGTTTGCTTCTGAACGGTGTCCAGTAAAGCCTCTTCACTCAGTTTAGTTGAATCCTGAGCAGTTTCTTTTGTTGTTTCTTCTGATTTGTTTTTTGAAGCATCATTGCATGCGGTGAATGCAAAGCCTATAAACAGAAGATATATAAGGTGTTTATTTAGATTCATCGGTTAAGCTTAAAATAAGAAAGGTGTTTCAGAGATTTCCTGAAACACCTTTTAAATAGATTTTTTAGTATCCAGGATTTTGCTCTAATAATCCTCCTGAAAGGCTTATTTGATCCTGAGGTATTGGGAAAACTTCATTCTTGTTAGCCTGGAATCCAAGCGGTCCAAAAACTTCTTGTCCTCTACCCTGGCGAATTACATCAAAATAACGATCGAATTCCATACCAAATTCCAATCTTCTTTCTGTCCAGATAATATCTCTTAATTCAGATTGAGAACTTGTAGTTATTGCAGGCAATTCTACTCTGCTTCTAATTTGGTTTAGACTTTCCAATGCAGCAGCAGAATTTCCTAATTCGTTGTTGGCTTCAGCATTCATTAATAATACTTCAGCGTAACGTAAAATAATAAGGTTTTTATCTAGAGCACTTGCAGCCTCTGGTCCAAAATACATTTTCTCACTATAATATGGGTTTGGTGCATCTTCACTTACAACAGCACTTAGATTAGGATCATCTGCGTATAAATTATTATCGTACATTTCTTCTCCACGGAAAATAATTGTCGCATCCATACGAATTTGATCATTAGCAGCTTCGTAAGCGTCTACTAAACTCTGAGAAGGAACATCAAATCCCCATCCCCACTGACCTCTAACACCATGATGCTCGGCCATATTATTTATTCCTAAATTCTCTGAAGCACTTCCCTGAACTTCGAAAATAGATTCTACCGTATTTTCATTCTGAATTCTCCAAAGTTCTTCGTAATTAGGATGTAGTGCATATTGTCCTGAAGCAATCACCTCGTTGGTAAGATCTAAAACTTCCTGCCAGTTTCCTTGGTACATTTGTACTTTCGCAAGCAAAGTTTTTGCAGTTCCCTGTGTTACTCTACCAACCTGTGCAGCAGTCTCAGGTAGATTTTCTGATGCTTCAGTAAGATCTTCTACGATAAAACCGTAAACATCTTCACGGCTATCCCTAACTAATAAAGCTTCCTGATCACTAGGATCTGTCTCTTCAGTAATAATTGGCACACCTCCAAATACACGAACCAATGTAAAATAATGGTAAGCTCTAAAGAATTTAAATTCTGCCTGATATTCAGCGATTGTAGTTTCAGCTAAATTATTAGCAGGCTCATTTATAATGTCAATCCCGGTATTTGCTGTGGCAATCCCGCGATAATTAGCTCCCCAAAGACCAGCTACAGAAACATCTGTAGCCTCATGAGTAAAATTGTCTAATTTATCTTTATCTGTACCGGTATCTCCTGGTGCACTTCCTTTATCTGCATCATCAGAAGCAATACTGAAAATACCCGAATAAGAGAAAGAGTGCTGACTGTAATCCTGCAAATGTGCATAAGAGGCAACGATAGCCTGATCTACATTCTCTCCCTGAAAATAACCACTACCCGTTGTAGCCTGACCTTCTGGCGCTACATCTAAATAATCATCTGAACATGACATGGCTAGAAGTGCAGAAACTGCAACTAAAGCTTTTGTCATTGTTTTATATTGAAGTCTTAAATTTTTCATAGTCAAAGTGTATTTTAAAAGTCGATATTTAATCCTAAAAGAAACTTAGCGGTTGTTGGATAAGCATCCAATTCAAATCCGCTATCAAGAATTCCTCTTGGTAACTCAGGGTTAAATCCGCTATATTTTGTAAACGTAAGTGCGTTTTGTGCTGTGGCGTAAATTCTTAATCGAGAAAGCTGAATAGCTTCAAGAATATTTTCACCAAAATTGTAACCAATAGTGATGTTGTTTACTCTTAAGAAATCACCATCCTCTAAATAGTAATCTGAAGGAAGTGGAACAGCATTGAAAGCAGCAGGACCTCCATTACCACTATTCCCACCGGTATACCTTTCTCCAAATAAATCTGCATCTACGTTCTCTCCACTAAATCTTTGTGCTCTAAGACCATTAAATACTTTGTTTCCTACGTTTCCAAACAATGAAGTAGAGAAATCTACCTGCTTATAAGTAACTCCTAAATTAATACCGTAGTAAAAATCTGGCTGGTAAGACCCCATATATTGTCTATCAGCCTGGGTGATAGAACCGTCTCCGTTAGTATCTACATATCTAAAATCTCCTACACTTGCACCTGGCTGTGAACTGCCATCGATTTCGTCCTGACTGGTAAATACTCCATCTGTTTTATATAACCAGAATGTACCAAGCTCATTACCTTCAACCGTTCTGGTTACAATCTGACCGTTATTTAAATTTCCGCTATCAATAAAAGGAATTGCGTTTTCTACTACCGGATTGATATTGGTTAACTCGTTTTCATTTTTAGTAACATTGAATCCAATATTATAACTAAAATCACCACTTTCTGAAGCATCACTCCAGTTTAAAGCAATTTCAATACCTTTATTTTCGATGCTACCTGCATTAGTCACAAAACTATCATCTCCTGAAGTTTGTGGTAGAGAAAGTGGGAATAAAATATCATCTGTTTGCTTATCATAATAAGTAAACTCACCCGTTAAGCGATTATCTAACATACCAAATTCGATACCTAGATCCAGCTCTGTTGTAGTTTCCCAGGTAAGATTTTCATCATATTGTTGAATGGAAGAACCACCAATCGCTACTCCAGATGGAAATGGATAAGCGGTAAAGTCGATTAACTGAAGAAATAATCCTGAATCGATACGGTCGTTACCAACTAAACCGTAACTACCTCTTAATTTAAGGTTGCTTAAAAAGTTTTGATTCGTGAAAAACTCCTCGTTATCAACATTCCATGCTACACCAAAAGATGGGTAATATTTAATTCGTTGAGATTCTGCAAACTTAGAAGAACCTTCTCTACGAATAGTTGCGTTAAACACATAACGTTTATCGAAGTTGTAAAGTAACCTAGAAAAATAAGCAAGACGAGTTGCTCTATCACCTTCATTCAAAATTGTTTGACCTTCCTGCTCTCCTATTCCTAAATACAAAAGGTTATCTGATGGTGGAACTCCACGTCTAGATCCCTCTAAAGTCTCTGAAGCCAAACGCTCTGAAGTTAAACCTAAAGTAAGGTTGATATCATGCTTTCCAAATTTCTTATCGAAAGTTAAAAAGTTATCCCAGTTAAAGCGTTCCTCGTCGTAATCACGAACTGTAAGAATTTCGTTTTGGTTAAGAATCTGGTTACCACTTTCATTGGTTACGATATATCTTGCACCATAATTTCTATTCTTTTCCCTAAGAACATTTACACCAATACTAGAACGGAAAGATAACCAATCGAAAATATCTACTTCTCCCCAGGCGTTTCCAAGAATTCTAACTTTCTCATTTACGCTTTGGTTATTTTTGATGTTTGCAACCGGATTCCCAACGTTATTAAGGTTAGTTGTTCTAAAATTACCCTCTGCATCGCGAACAGGAATGTGTGGTGCCTGTTTATAGGCGTTAGTAAAATTTGAAAAAGAAGGATTAAAACCTCTCTCTCTAGATAAACTAAGGTTATGCCCGAATCTAATTTTTTCGCTTAAATGGTAAGTATTGTTTAATCGAACTGTTAAACGTTCGTAATCATTACTCTTTAAGATACCTTCTTCATCCATATAGTTTACAGAAACATAATAATCGATATCTTCTTTACTTCCTGAAACTGATAAGTTGTAATTCTGAAAAAGACCATCTCTTGTAATTTCGTCCATCCAGTTTGTAGTCTGTAAACCAGAAATTTCTGAAGGAGTAAATGCCGGATCGTTTCCAGTTCTTGCTAAGGCCTCATTTGTATATTGTGCATATTCCTGCGCATTGGCCATATCCACCCCATTTACAAGAGTGTTGATACCAGTGGTAGAGGTTAACGAAATATTCATATTTCCTTTACCAGACTTTGTAGTAATTAAAACTACACCGTTTGCGCCACGAGCACCATAAATGGCTGTTGAAGAAGCATCTTTTAAAACATCGAAGCTTTGAATATCTGAGTTAGCAATACCACTAATATCCTGTGTAATTACTCCATCTACAACATATAAAGGATCTGCACCTCCAAGAACAGAGATAGCACCTCTAATTCTAACATTCCCCACAGATCCTGGCGAACCATTGTTGATTACCTGTACACCAGGCAATTTACCCTGTGCTGCCTGTAATGCAGAAGTTGTTGGAGAATCATTAATTTCTTCAGCTTTCAGATTACTTATAGTACCGGCAAGATCACGAGATTCTGCTTCCCCATATCCAATTACTACAACTTCATTTAAGCTTGCTGCTTCTTCTAGTAAAGTAATGTTATATTCATTTTCAGCTCCTACAGTTACTTCTTTTGGTTGAAATCCTAAGAAAGTTATTCTAAATACGTCGCCCTCAGCTACATCTTCAAGGGTAAAATTACCATCGAAATCTGTAACGGTAAAAATCTCTTTCCCCTGAACTTTTAATTGGGCACCAGGAAGCGGAACACTTGTACTATCAGACACAGTACCGCTAATGGTTTTTGTCTCTTGCGCCATCCCTATAATTGAAAAGAGCATGACGAAAACAGTAATTAATTTGAATTTCATACGGTTTGATGTTTACATAATTTTGCCGAAATATACAGGTAGCTCACAAAAGAACGCAAACGATATAGTACACATCCTATACATCATAAAATATTAAATACCAATTAACTGATATACAGTATTTTAAACTCTATTTGAAGTAAATTAAAATTTAGTTAAAATAACTTTGATGTAGTAATGTTGTAGTATTAAATTAAAAATATGAAGTCGTATTTTTAAAATTTTAGAAATTTTTAATAAGAAAATTTGTCAGATTCTCGTTCTTATCTAAATCCATTTTCTTTCGTAACCTATAACGATGTACTTCTACTCCTCTAACAGAAATTCCCATAAGCGGTGCAATTTCTTTTGAAGTTAGATTCATCTTTAAATAAGAACACAACTTTAAATCTTTACTGGTAAGTTTTGGGTAAGTCTCCAATAGATCACGGAAAAAATCTTCATGAATTTCATTAAAATTGGTTTCAAAAACCTGCCATTCATCCTTACTTTTTACAGCTCCGTTAATTTTATTCATTATATGCTTTAAACGGTATTCATTCATTTTAGCTTTATCCTTGTTAAGCTCTCCCTGAATTTCCATTAAAACTTCATTCTTTTTGGCTGCCATCATTGTGGTATTAGCTAATTCCTTACGTTTCATATCGATCTCGTCCATAAGCCGTTCACGCTCTAATCGATCGATACGCTCTTTATGCTCTTTTTCAAATTTTTGTTCTATAAGCCATTGATGCTTTCTCAATCTTCTACGGTTATACCAAAACAGCAAACCAACAGCGCTTAAAAATAAAAGGAGATACACGGCCTTCATCCAAATCGATAAATACCATGGTGGCATAACACTAAAAACAAAAGTTTTAGCCATCCCATTTTTAGCTCCTACCGGATATAATTCGAGATTATATTCTCCGTAATCTAAATTCTGAAAATCAAGTTTCCCTGATTCAACAATCCCGGTAATCGTATCATTTCCGGTAAGGCGATACCCAACCTCTCGAGAATCTGAAAAAGGCAAACCTATATCAAAACTTAGCAAGCCGGCATTTTTAAATGGAATTTCAGGTTTTTCTGCTAAAGAATAGTCAGTTTCTAGATCATTAAACCCAGCTATAAAAGGTTCAGAAATAAATAAATCTTGCTGTTCATTTATTAAAGAATTCACATTCAATCTTGCAAAACCATCTTTTAGACTTATATAATAAATAGAATCCGACTCAGCTATCATATTCTCATACCCTTTAACCAAACGATTATCCAAACGCCATGAGGGCAGTCTTAATTCCTGTTCTTTTAAATTGGTATATAAAAGGTCGTTTGTTTTGGTATTAATAAACCAGTATTTGGCGTCGTTTTCTACCAGTAACTTATAAGAGTTAAGCTCCTTAAATTCTTCAAAAACTTCAAGACTATCTGAAAAAGCATTGTATTTTAACCATTTTTGATTCGAATACACAGCAACCTGATTATTAATCTTATAAATCTGAGGATTAACATGGGAAAGTCCGTCTAAACTGGATATTTCATTTATCTCTAAAGCCCGTTGTAGATCATTAGTTAATTTTATACGATATATGCCTTCATAAGGATGTGCGGCCCAGATAATGTTTTCTGTTTCAAACAACATTTTTTTCACTGGAAAACTTAAGCTATCAATTTTATAAAAACCAGTATCGCTATATTTCAAGATACCTATATATGTACCAATCAAAATTTCATTAGAAGGAGAAACCAGCGTATGAAAACTCCCAGTGGAATTATCAATAACTTCAACTGTATTTTCATTTACCTTAAAACTTGCTGAATTACTATTACTAATAATCTTATTATCAATTTTTTCAAGATTCCAGGAATGGCCTTCTGCTCCTTCAATAAGGTTTAACCCATTATTATTTAAACGATAAACGCCAGTGTTACTGGCCAAAAATGTTTTGTTGGGTTCTTTAATCAAATCATAAACGGCACCAAGTTCACCTGATGTATCTATGTAAAATTTTATAGGCGAATTGATTGTAACGCGATCTATACCATTATCCAAACCTAACCACAAATTCCCCCTAAACTGAAGCATGGAAAGTATAGTGTTATTTTGCAAACCATTAGTTCTATCAAAATACTGATATTCGTTATTTTTCCTATTCCATTTTACAAGTCCATTTTTTAAGGTTCCAATAACCAATTCACTATTTGGAAGACTTATAATTTTATTCAATTCTGCCTTTGCTATAAATTGATTAAGTTCAGTTGATAAGATTTCAAAAGAATTATTATTCTCATTTAAAGAAAAGATTGCATCCCGAGTACCAACAATAAGTTTCCCTTGATGCACTTTTATATCTGCGATCATCTTACCAAGCAATTCCTGAGAGGGTTGATAAAACTTAAGCTCGCTTTGGTTATCTAAATAAAACAAACCATCTCTGGCTTTTGCTACAAAGAGTTTGTTTTTAAATATTTGCAGACTGGTAAAAACTCCATTGGCGATTTTAGCGATTTTTTCACCATCATATTTGTATAGTCCCCCAAAAGATCGAAAATAGATATTATCCTCAAAAGCAATAATGCCCCAAAACTCTTCGTCACTAAGATCAATATTTTTAAAAAGAGATTTGAGTGAATGATATTCAAAATCCCCCTTTTTATTGCGCTCCCAGTACCCAAATTCACGATAAGATCCTGTAAAAATCTTATCCTTAAAAGCATAAACCGAACGAATTATAGCTCCTGAATTTAAAGTATGTAATTTCCAGGTTAATCCATTATAAATAAGTAAACCTCGATTATTAGCTACATAAATAATTCCTTTATTATCTACGGAAATATCCCAGTTTTGGCTTGCAGCTTGATAAGATATTGAAGAATAATTTTGTATAGGTGGATTTAACTGTTGTGCAGTCAAAAAATTTGCAGTCAAAACACTGAAATTCAATATTAAAAAAAATAAAAATGATTTTATCGAATCTCGATTTGAGCAGTTAACATTTTCTACTTTCATACCACAAAACTACAACATAATATTCCTAATAAAAGCCTAAAAAAGCTTCTGTAAGTTTAACAAAGGATAATATCCCAATAATTGGATTTTTTCCTATTTTTGAAGAAACTTCATGGAAGATGAATTTCGATAGAATTAAAGAGAAACTAGAAATTTTAGCCGATGCCGCAAAGTATGATGTTTCGTGCTCCAGTAGTGGCAGTAATCGAAAAAATACCAAAAACGGACTTGGAGATTCTTCTGGAATGGGAATTTGCCATAGTTATACCGAAGATGGTAGATGTGTTTCTCTTTTAAAGATCTTGTTAACCAATCATTGTATTTTCGACTGTGCGTATTGCGTTACAAGACGCAGTAACGATATAAAACGTGCTGCATTTAAGGTTCAGGAAGTAGTTGATCTCACCATTAACTTTTATCGTCGAAATTATATTGAAGGACTTTTTCTTAGCTCGGGCATTTTTAAAGATGCAGATTATACTATGGAACGTTTAATTAAGGTAGCTAAAAAACTTAGAGAGGAAGAAAATTTTAATGGCTATATTCATCTAAAATCAATTCCTGGAGCTAGCGACGAACTTATGCGGGAAGCAGGTTTATATGCAGATCGCTTAAGTGTAAATATTGAAGTACCTACTGTTTCTGGCCTAAAATTACTTGCTCCTGAAAAAAAACATGAGGATTTCATTAAACCAATGGAAAAGGTTAAAAATGAAATCATTCAATTTAAACAAGAAAAAAAGTTTATTAAAAGTACTCCTAAATATGCTCCCGCCGGCCAAAGCACCCAGATGATTGTTGGCGCTACTGGAGAAAGTGACAGGGATATCATGTATTCTGCTAACTATTACTACCAGCAATATAACATGAAACGTGTTTATTATTCTGGCTACGTACCTATTTCTTCAGATCCCAGACTACCGACCATTACCTCACAGGTTCCTATGTTAAGAGAAAATAGGCTATATCAAACAGATTGGCTTCTTAGATTCTATGGTTTCGATATAAGAGAACTATTAAATAATCATCATCCTAATTTAGATTTAGATATCGATCCCAAATTAAGCTGGGCACTACGCAACCAACACTTATTCCCTGTAAATATAAATACCGCAGATAAAATGATGCTGGCAAGAGTACCCGGTTTGGGAATGCGTTCTGTATATAAAATTCTTCAGGCCAGAAAATACCGCAAATTAAACTGGGAACATTTAAAGGCTATAGGAGTCGCGTTAAACCGAGCAAAATACTTTATAATTTGTGATTCCAGATTATGGGAAAAGAAAGACTGGACTGCTAATCAAATAAAATCAAAAATCATAAAGACAAGTTCCAGCAAATTCAGAAAGGATTATTCTACCCAGTTAAATCTCTTTGATCATGCATCATAAAATTCTAATTTATGATGGCACATTTCAGGGATTACTCACCTGTATATTTCAGATTTATGAAGAAAAATTAAGTGATTATAGTATTCATCCTGAAGGTTATAATCAAACCGACTTTTTCGCAAATAAAGAATTGGTTATTACAGATCTCGAAAAATCTGGCAGAGTCTTAAAACGATTTAAAGAATACACTTCAAAAAAAGCAGTTCATAGAATTTATCGCGCTTTTTTATCTGAAATCCCAGGGGTCGAAATTCAGATTGTTGAATTTTTCAGGCATATCTTCAGACATAAAACAGATCTTTCTGATGATTTTTCTTACCCGCCAATCTTAAAAATTGCGCAAATTGACAGGAAAGTTGGTAGAGAAAAGCATAGAATGGAAGCTTTTATTAGATTTGAATTGCTAAAAGATGATATTTTTTTCACAAAAATAGCCCCAGATTTTAACGTTTTACCCCTAATTTTAAAACATTTTAAGAATAGATATGCCGACCAAAAGTGGATAATTTATGACGAAAAAAGGCAATTTGGACTGTTCTATGATCTAAAAAAAGTAGTCCCAATTAGCCTTAATTTTGAAAATAATTCAAAAAAAGACCCTAATATACTACACGAAGACGAAATAAACTTTCAGAAATTATGGAAATCATATTTCGACTCTAGTAACATAAAATCCCGAAAAAACACCAAATTACACCTTCAACATGTGCCTAAACGTTATTGGAAATATTTAACGGAAAAGACCATTATCATGTAATGAAAATTAGTTTACATTTGTTTGTTCAACTAATTAAACATTATAACGATGAAAAAATTATTCTTATTATTTGCTGTAGCATCTATGACAATTTCTATGTACTCTTGTAGAGAAACTACTGAAGAAAGTGCAGAGGACACTATGGAACAAATGGGTGAAGACGTAGAAAACGGAGTTGAAGAAGCTGCTGAAGAAACTGAAGATGCAGTTGAAGAAGCTGGCGAAGAAATTGATGAAGCAGGTCAAGAAATCGAAGACGAAGTAGAGAACAACGACGATATGTAATTCTCTCTTTCTCTTTGAGAAAAAATTTAGAAGCCACTCGTCGTAGTGGCTTTTTTTAGCTTTAACTATTAGTAAACTACCTCGGGGCAAGCCCTCGAGCTATTCTTTGAAAACAAATTTTTAATTTCGAGGCAAGACTCGGGGTATTATACCCTTTGGCGGTGCCAATCAAAAACTAAATAATCATGAAAAAATTAATTTTATCTGTATTTGTAGCAGCTTTCGCGTTTAGCTTCCAGTCTTGTAGAGAATCTACAGGAGAAAAAACAGAAGAAGCAATAGAAGCTATTGGTGAGGATATTGAAGATAACGTAGAAAAAGCTGGAGAGAAGATTGAAGAAGGTGCCAATAAAGTGAAAGAAGAAGTTGATGAAGAAATTCATGAGACAGACGATATAAATGGCGAAGAAGCGAATGACGACATTTAATCCGGAATAAGAATTTTATAAAGAAAAAGGCTGCAAATTGCAGCCTTTTATTTTTTTCTCTCGATAACGTAATTCACCATCAACTCTAAAGATTCTTTATACTGAGATTGTGGAAATTGGTCGAGTATTTTTAGAGCTTCTTTTTGAAAGGCGATCATTTGCGAAGTTGCATATTCTAAACCTCCTTTTTTCTTTACAAAATTGATAACCTCTTTTACTCGCTTTTTATCTTTGTTATGATTTTTAACTGAGTTGATAACCCAGGCCTTTTCTTTTTTATCTGAATTATTCAGGGCGTAAATTAAAGGCAAAGTCATTTTTTGTTCTTTAATATCTATCCCGGTTGGTTTTCCTATTTTCTCCTCACCATAATCAAAAAGATCATCTTTTATCTGAAAAGCCATCCCTATAAGCTCCCCAAAACGTCGCATACTCTCAACCTCTTCAGAATCTGGTTTTACAGAGGCAGCACCTAGACTACAACAAGCCGCAATAAGTGTTGCAGTTTTTTGCCTAATAATATCGTAATACACATCTTCAGTTATATCTAAACGGCGAGCCTTTTCAATTTGTAGCAATTCACCTTCACTCATTTCTCTAACAGCTACAGAAATAATCTTCAGCAAATCAAAATCATTATTATCTATAGAAAGTAACAGTCCTTTAGACAATAAATAATCCCCAACCAAAACAGCGATTTTGTTTTTCCACAACGCATTTATACTGAAAAAACCCCGTCTACGATTACTATCGTCTACAACATCGTCGTGAACAAGAGTAGCGGTATGAATAAGTTCGATTACTGAAGCACCACGATAGGTACGCTCATTCACTTTTCCTTCTGAAACGAGTTTGGCTACCAGAAAAACAAACATTGGCCGCATTTGCTTCCCTTTTCGATTTACGATGTAATGCGTAATTCGGTTTAAAAGCGCGACTTTAGAAGACATCGATTGGAAGAACTTTTTCTCGAAAAGTTCCATTTCTCTTTCAACCGGAAGTTTTATTTGAGAGATTATCTTCATAAAGTCCGCAAAGATAGCTTAATTCGGTAAATAGAAGATAAATTATGAGGCCGATTTATTGGCTAATTGACCACAAGCTGCATCGATATCTTTTCCGCGAGATCGTCTAACCGTTACCGTAATCCCATTTTGCTCTAAAACGTGCTGATACATATCTGTAGCCTGTGATGATGCCTGTTGAAAATCACCATCATCTATAGGATTATATTCAATTAGATTCACTTTACAAGGCACATATTTACAGAATCTTACCAATGCCATAGCATCCTTACGGGTATCGTTTACATCTTTCCAAACGATATACTCATAAGTAATTCGGCTTTTAGTTTTAGAATACCAATATTCTAAAGCCTCTCGCAAATCGTCTAAAGGAAATGTTTCGTTAAAAGGCATAATCTTAGTACGAACCTCGTCTGTTGCTGCGTGTAATGAAACGGCAAGTTTTATTTTAGCTTCATCGTCTGCTAGCTTTTTAATCATTTTAGGTACTCCAGAAGTTGAGATAGTAATTCTCTTTGCAGACATCCCTAAACCTTCATCTGAAGTGATCTTTTCTACCGCTTTCATTACATTATTATAATTCATAAGCGGTTCTCCCATTCCCATAAACACGATATTGCTTAAAGGACGATCAAAATATAAGCGACTTTCATTATCTATAGCCACAACCTGATCGTAAATTTCATCGGGATTAAGATTACGCATGCGCTTTAATCGTGCAGTAGCACAAAACTGGCAATCTAAGCTACAACCTACCTGAGAAGATACGCAGGCCGTTGTTCTTGTAGGCGTGGGAATAAGAACAGATTCTACCGTTAGATTATCATGAAGCTTCACGGCGTTTTTGATTGTTCCGTCACTACTGCGTTGCATTTGATCTACACGAATGTGATTAATCACAAAATTATCAGCCAGCATCGTACGGGTTTGTTTAGAAATGTTGGTCATTTCTGCAAATGTATGTGCCCCTTTATTCCAAAGCCATTCGTAAACCTGTGACCCTCTAAAGGATTTATCACCGTTTTCTACAAAAAACTCCTGAAGTTGCTTTTTAGTTAAAGCCCGTATATCTTTTTTCTTATTCTTCACAGCGCAAAATTACAAAGATTTTGAGGATATTTTATATAAGCTCCTTTAAATGCAAAAAGCCACAATCCTAATTAATTGTGGCTTTTAAAAATTTGTTCTAAAATCTTACAATATCAGCATTGCATCACCATAAGTATAGAATCTATATTTTTCCTTCACTGCCTCTTCATAAGCTCTCATCATAAAATCATGACCGGCAAAAGCAGAGATCATCATTAATAATGTAGATTTTGGTGTATGGAAGTTTGTTACCATACAGTTAGCAATACTAAAATCGTAAGGAGGGAATATAAATTTGTTTGTCCAACCTCCAAACTCATTTAAAGTTTGATTTGAAGAAACAGAACTTTCTAAAACTCTCATTACAGTAGTACCAACCGCACAAACTTTACGCTTTTCAGCTTTTGCTTTATTGATAGTGTTTACTGCATCTGCTTTTACAAAAGCTTCTTCACTATCCATTTTGTGCTTACTAAGGTCTTCTACTTCAACCGGACTAAAAGTTCCTAAACCTACGTGAAGCGTAACTTCAGCAAAATTAATTCCTTTAATCTCTAAACGCTTTAATAAGTGTTTAGAAAAATGAAGTCCAGCTGTTGGTGCTGCTACAGCTCCTTCTTCCTTAGCATAAATAGTTTGATAACGCTCCTGATCTTCAGGCTGCACATCTCTTTTTATATATTTTGGAAGCGGAGTTTCTCCTAATTCCTTAAGTTTTCTTCTAAAATCTTCGTAAGAACCATCGTAAAGGAAACGTAGCGTTCTACCTCTAGAAGTTGTATTATCGATAACCTCGGCAACTAAACTTTCGTCGTCACCAAAATATAATTTATTACCAATTCTAATCTTACGTGCAGGGTCTACTAAAACGTCCCAAAGCTTAGTTTCAGCATTTAATTCTCTTAATAAGAATACTTCAATTCTTGCACCTGTTTTTTCTTTATTCCCGTACAAACGAGCAGGAAAAACCTTAGTGTTATTAAGAACCATTACATCTTCAGGATCAAAATAATTGATAAGATCTTTAAATTGTTTGTGCTCTATTGTTTGCTCTTTTCGGTTAAGAACCATTAGGCGCGCTTCATCTCTATTTTCCGCAGGATACTCAGCAAGTAGTTCTGGCGGAAGTTCGAAATTGAAGTTTGAAAGTTTCATTCCCATATTTGAAATTTTAAAGGCTGCAAATATACAATCTCAAAACAGGGGTTGTCAAGTAATTGGGAAAATATTTGGCCGTTAATTTGAAATTAGTCTTTTTCAACAATAAATTTTAGGGTTTCCAGATCATTGTAAAAATCTGGATAGCTTTTGGAGACTACCATTGCATCTTCTATAATTACCGGTATTTTTAAAGCTATTGGCGCAAATGCCATTGCCATACGATGATCGTTATAGGTAGCTATAGCCACATTTTTATTTAAAGTAGCTGAAGGTTTTAACTCTAAATGATCGTTAGAAATCACCACTTCTCCTCCTAACTTTTCAATCTCATTCTTTAAAGCAACCAATCGATCGGTTTCTTTAATTTTTAAAGTATGTAAGCCGGTTAATTTACAGGCTGTCCCTAAACCTAGACAGGTCACCGCAATAGTTTGTGCAATATCTGGCGAGTTTCTAAGATCTTCAGTAATACTTGCGGGTTTAGAACATTTTGATTTTTTTAGAGTAATACTATTTTCATCAAAATTTGTTTCTACACCAAATTGCTTATAGATCGTTGCAAGACAAGAATCACCCTGCAAGCTTTCTTCCCTGTAATTCGATAATTTAATCTCGGCTTCTTCTGCAAGGGCGGCTATACTATAAAAATATGAGGCCGAACTCCAATCTGATTCTACCGGAATTGTTTTTGGAGACAATTCACTACAAGCTTCAATTCTAATAGTATTTTCTTCAAAACTTCCCTGGATACCCGAACGCTGGAGCATTTCTAAAGTCATTAAAATATATGGCGTACTGGTTACCTGACCTTCAAGATTTATTGTTAATCCCTGCGGAAGTGACGCACCAATAAGCATTAATGCTGAAATATACTGGCTACTTATATTTGCCTGAAGACTTACCGAATTTGCCTGAAGCTTTTTACCCTTAATTCGGATTGGTGGATATCCTTCATTCTTTTCGTAAGAGATTTCTGCCCCCATAGATCGAAGCGCTTCTACCAGTAATTGAATAGGTCGCTCCTGCATTCGCTGGCTGCCGGTTAAAACTGTCTCTCTACCTTCTTGAACAGAAAAATAAGCTGTAAGAAAACGCATAGCTGTACCTGCATGATGAATATCTACCTCAACTTCGTTAGAAGTTAACGCTTTCTTCATAACCTGCGTATCGTCGCTATTAGAAAGATTAGAAATTTGTAGATTCTTAAAAAGTGATTCTATGATTAGTAATCTATTTGATTCACTTTTAGAACCTGTTATTTTCAGCTCTCCTTTCACAGTATCCTGTGAGTGACTTACTTTAAATTTCATGGAAGGGGAATTGTTGATTTTACTTTTTAAGTTGATCTTTCTCTTTTCTACGGAACTGGCCATACGATACAATCATACCGTAAACAAGCATCCCTAGAACCTGACCAACAACAAATGTAATCATTTTCCCGTCTGCCATCCTATCCTGATAATAATCTTTAAAAGCAAAACCTCCATAATCGATTACCATCATTACGATATTGTAAATAAGCACAAACAAGAAACCTAAAATTACAACAGATCTCCAGTATTTTTTACTGGACATAATTTCCTTAAACTTCATCTTACTTCAGTTTTTCGTTATTATGATGCCTGTCGTGATCTCTTTTTGTTTTAAGATCTAGTTTTTTATCGAAAGCTTCCTGTAAATCTACGCCTGTTTGGTTAGCAAGACAAAGCACTACAAATACAACATCTGCAAGCTCTTCTCCCAGATCTTTTGATTTATCGCTTTCCTTTTCGCTTTGCTCCCCATATCGACGAGCAATAATACGCGCAACTTCACCAACTTCCTCGGTGAGTTGCGCCATATTAGTTAATTCATTAAAATATCTTACGCCGTGTTCTTTAATCCAATTATCGACGTCCTTTTGTGAGTTGTGTAGATTCATCTGTTGTTTCTTCTATTTTAGACAAAACTATAGCTTCTGAATGTTTACTCACAATTTCATCGAAAAAGTTTTTTAAATGATCATAATCGCTGGCAGCATAAACAGACTTATTAAAATCTATTGAGGTTTCTAATCTTAAGAAATTTGAACTTTGGGTTAGCAGATATTTGAAACTAGCATCCTCTTCATTCATATTTACTAAAGCACTTTCTGGTAGTGACTCTATCTTATAACCAGCAGGAATCATAATATTTACGGTTGAAGCATGTTCTACCGGATAATTTAAATAAATAGGATATATTCTTTCTTCGGCTTTAAATGGATTCTCTTTTTCAGATAAGAACAACAACGGATTAATATAAAGTTTATCACCAATTGCTTCTACCCCATTATTAAGCTCGAATTGGTAAACTTCTTTTATATCCTGTCCTATCTCATTTTCATTTTCTTTGGTTAATTCTGAAATTAAAATATCTCCTTTTCCATCCTGAAGCATCTCGATATAACTATCTTCATTAATTCCCTTAAATTGATCTCTAAAATTTTTCGCAACCAATTTATTGTATACACCAGTAAATTTTCCTTTTAATTTTAAATCCTCTGTGATCTGAAAATTGATATAATTAAGTTCTTTAGATTTATAACTTGGCAAAAGATAAACCCAATCAGATTTTCCTTCATCTTTAATTATTCTTCCCTGCCAGTTTCTAGCTCTTTCTGGCAATTCTCCTGGTGCAGCATTTTTATCTGTAGCATCTAAAAGTAAAATCTGATCTCCAAACTGCACTCCAACAATCACATAATTAAATCCAGATCTGGTTGGAAAAACTGGAACCCCATTACTTTTTGTACTTAACAAAACAGGATTTGCATCGAGCCCTGCGTATCTTAACATTGCGGTTAATAAAAGATTGATATCACCGGTATTTCCAGTTCCATCCTTATAAGCTTTTCTAATTCCGTTTTCTGCAGTAAAACCAATATACTCGTTCCAGGCGATTTTACTTTTTATGAAATTGTAAACTCTTATCAATTTATCTTCAGGAGTTGCAGCACCTTCTAAAATAGCATCTACATCCTCCTGAAAGAAATTGCTTCTTTTTAATTCTGTAGCATATCCTCCGTCATCATAAATAGATTTTGAAACATCTTCCCAGGTATGGCTAAAATAATCCATAGGCTGGTTTGGGAACTTGGTGTATTGCAATTCCCATTTTATTCTGGCGGCATAGTTATCCAAATAATCCACATAAACCTCTTCTTTTAGAGCGGGTATATTTTCTTTAGAGATAGAATATACCGTTTGTAAGTACTCATTATTTTGAGTATGCATATTAAACGGCTCTTTAGTTTGATCTATAGGTATAAACAGTGAAGCCAATTGATTATAATGAGAAACAAAACCAAAAAACTCTGGTATTTCTACTTTGACCTCCATCATTTTAATAGGTATGGTAGACTGTAATTCGGTATCATCAAGTGAAGTTAAAAATGGAGAGCGTTTTTCATACTCAAACTCTATTACACTTCCCGGTTTTAAGGAAGGCATCGTAAATTTTACTGCTTTACGATATTTAGAAACTTCTTCATCAAAAATTTCTTCTTTTCTTAATTTCTCCTCTACAATTTTATCGCCTTCAAGATTATAGGTATAGCCTTTGATTCCGTAAATTTTCTCTTCGTCACTTCCACTTATATATCCATTAAGATTAACCGTAGCCCAATCAAAACCTTCTTCGTTATAAAGTTTAATTCGATAATGATATCTGGTTATTAAAGCAAGTCCTGTTGTAGAGTTATAATCATAAAAAGTATATTGTTTTTTATACAATATAGCTGCATCTGCATCCTTATTTGTAGGATACTCGGTTTCCTCTATCTCTTCTTTAGAAACCTTACCAAATTTGTAGTTCTGTGCCTGCATTGCGCCTCCTACCAAGAGAAATGCAATTAGATAAAATTTTAAACGCATAGTAAATAATTTTTAGCCGTTTTTCACTAAAACAGCTTTTTGATTGCTTAACATGTTGATTTTGTTTAAAAACTCTCTAAAATCACCAAACTGAGCTGCTGGCCATTGTCCCTGCTTCACACTAACCGAGCGTTTTACCACCAGGATATTGGGATCATCTTGTGAAGATTGAACAGAGAGTTTAAAACTTCCAAAATCGGTTTCTATGCTTATTGCTTCGGGTAGGGCCTCCACCGCATAACCTTCAGGAATTTTAAAATTAAATTGATCGTTATTTGTAAATCCACGTAAGATTTCTACCGGATATAACCTGTCTTCGTTTCGCGAAACCATATCAATTTCGGGCTCTATGAAATTTAAGGGCAGCAAAATTCTATTTCCTGCTGTGGTATAGAATTTCTTTCCGGTAAACTCTAACTCTTCAGAAAAACTAGCCTGTTCTTTATCATTTTCAAAACTCAGGTGATCAAAATGAATTCCCTGAAGATTTCCAAATACCTCTTTATAATATAGATTTTGGTCTTTATCTTTTTGCGCCTGGATATGGTAATTATTTCCGTAAGGGATCCCTTTACTCTGCTTTTTTATACTGGCTGTAAAAGCATCCTCAGAAAGACCAATTTCGCATAGTGTTTCTTCAAGATTAATATCACACTCATAATTTGGCGTTTTTACAATTTCGCCACCATCCTCTTTGATTAATAATACATGGCGATTATCTGTAAAATCACCTAAATAGTTAAATGGTAAAGACTGACTTGTACATTCTAGCCAAACGTCTTCTTCTGCGATTCCTGGCACATTTAAAATCACATGATTCCCCTGCATCGAGGCAAAATCTGGATCGATATCTTTTTGCTCGTCACCGGCATAAACCACTGCATAATTAGATTTTATTCCCTGCGATGCCAGTAAAGCTTTCATGTAATTGGTTAAACCTTTACAATCGCCATAACCTACGCGATCTACCTCTGTAGCCAGAATAGGCTCCCAACCACCAATACCTAACTGCACGCTTATATACCGGGTTTTTCCTTGCATATATTCGTAAATAAGCTTGGCTTTTTCATAATCGGTCTCTACTCCTTTTACAAGTTCTGTAATTTCAGCCTGGGTAGAAGAATATAACTCGTCCCTACCTTTAATTAGGTTTTCGTATTGCCATTTCCCAAATTCCTTCCAGTTCTCAGCCGTTCCTTCTACACCCATTAAACTAAAGCGATTCAATGCTACTTTAACCTTAGGGGTCATTTCTGAAATCTGCGGACTATAAGGTTCGTATTTATAGGCTGGAATATTTTTTACCGCATAACTGATTTCAAAATCGGTATTATTTTTTTCTAACTGAATACTATCCAAATTCGCCTCTAGATAACGTACTGGTATATGATTTGGATTTTTTAACTGATATTTACTAGATTCAACACTAACATAATACCCATCTACTGGGTGAAATGGTTGAATAAAAACAGTTGTAGACATTTGCACCTCACTCTCGTAAACAACGGTATAAGGGTAACTCATAGGCGAATAATCCAGATAGCTCACCCTGTTATCTGAGTATAAATTGGAAGAGCCAACGGCGCTTTGATCCTTGAAATCACGCTGTTTATACTTCTTAATCTCAGCCCCCATTTTGTTGTAAACGTAGGCAGACTGCGACTTTATCTTCGCATCGCCATCGTCATAAAAATCATAGGCTCTAACAAAACCATTTCCGTATTTGTTCAAAACGGTAACCACTCGTTTGGTGGTAACAGTCATTTTATCTACATCCTCAATCTCAATTTGGATGTTCTCATCCCTAATTACCGCATTAGCATGTTCGGTAAGTTCTTTTTTAAGAATGATACTTTGATAGGAGTCCTGAGCAAAACACAGGATTCCACTTAGGAGCATGACGCTCAGTAAAAAAGATTTCATTGCAAAAACTGGTAACGTTCGTCTTGCAATATATTAAAATTTTAAGAATTTTTAACTTTTATTTTTAGAATCTATTAAGATTGTTACCGGCCCATCATTTAACAGTTCTACCTTCATATCTGCGCCAAATTTTCCCGTTCCAACCTTCTTACCAAGATGCTTTTCAAAACTGATTAAAAACTCTTCATATAACGGAATTGCTATATCTGGTTTAGCTGCTTTGATATAGCTTGGGCGATTCCCTTTTTTAGTGCTGGCGTGTAAAGTAAACTGACTAACAATGATAGCATCGCCATTTATATCCAAAAGTGAATTATTCATCACACCGTCCTCATCATTAAATATTCGCATATTAACGATCTTCCTACAAAGCCATTCTATATCTTCTGAAGTGTCTTCTTCCTCTATCCCAACTAATAATAGTAGTCCTAAACCAATTTCAGCATTTAATTGATTTTCGATAGTTACCGAAGCTTTTGTTACTCGTTGAAGTACTACTCTCATTTTTTATAATTATCCATTCGGTAAGGCTCGTCTTCGCCTTCTATAATTTGCAAATAACTTTTATAACGGGACCACGGAATTTCTCCTTTTTCTAACGCCTCTTTTACTGCACATTTTGGCTCATTAAGATGAAGACAATTGTGAAATTTACAATCTTGTTTTAATTTGAAAAATTCAGGGAAATAATCACCAAGCTCTTCTTTTTCAATATCTACAACACCAAAGCCTTTGATTCCTGGAGTATCGATGATCCTGGCATCAAAACTTAGATCAAACATTTCAGCAAAAGTTGTAGTATGCTGTCCCTGTTTATGCTGTTCTGAAATTTCTAAAGTTTTTAAATTTAAGGAAGGTTCTAAAGCATTGATCAAAGTAGATTTACCGGTACCACTATGCCCAGAAAACATCGAAGTTTTACCCAACATCATTTCTTTTACCTTATTTACGTTTTTGCCTCCTTTTGCTGAAATTCCTATGCACTCGTACCCAATTTCACGATACATCTTTGCCAGGAATTTAATCTCCAAAAGTTCATCATCATTATAAGTATCGATTTTATTAAAAAGAAGCACTGCTTTTACATGATAAGCTTCTGCAGTAACTAAAAAACGATCGATAAAAGTGGTAAAGGTGGGTGGATTATTTAGGGTAACCATCAGGAAAACCTGATCGATGTTGGCAGCGATAATATGAGTTTGCTTAGAAAGGTTTACAGAACGTCTTATGATATAGTTATCGCGATCGCCAATCTTTTTGATCACCCCCTGAGTTTGCTCTGAAATTTCTTCAAGATCAAACTCTACCTTATCTCCAACAGCAACAGGATTGGTACTTTTTATTCCTTTAATACGGAATTTTCCTTTGATACGACAGTCGTAAAACGTCCCATCTTCAGCTTTAACCTGATACCAACTCCCTGTAGATTTATAAACCGTTCCTCTCATTTACATGTTTTCCTCTAATTAAATACCTCGCAAAATTACACAATTTCACGAGGTATTATCTTATTTTGGAAAATCAAGAAATCATTTTAATGCTTAACTATCTAAAATAGTTTGTTGGTGATTAATTGATTCCTGGTGAACGGCTTTAAATAATTTTAAAACAAACTCTTCACTTAAACCTACCTGCTCTCCTTCTAAAACCATTTTCCCTAAAATCTCGTTCCAACGTTTCGTCTGAAGGATTGCTACGTTCTGTGACTTTTTCACATGACCAATATCTTCAGAAATTTTCATACGTTTTGCCAAAAGCTCGATCAATTGATTATCTGCAATATCGATCTTCGCTCTAAGATTCTGTAATTTATTCTGATAATCTTCACTTTCAGAAACCTCTTTTCTAATTTTAAGATCTTTCATGATCTGTACTAAAGTTTCCGGAGTAATTTGCTGTTTAGCATCACTCCAAGCATTATCTGGATCCCAATGAGTCTCTACCATTAATCCGTCGAAGTTAAGATCTAGCGCAGTTTGGCAAAGATCAAAGATAATATCACGACGTCCTGCAATGTGAGAAGGATCTAAAATTAAAGGAAGGTCTGGGAATTTATTTTGTAATTCGATCGCAATTTGCCACTCTGGGTTATTACGATATTTCGATTTTTCGTAGCTGGAGAATCCTCTGTGAATTACTCCAAGATTTTTAATATCTGCAGTGTACATACGTTCTACTGCACCAAGCCATAACGCAAGATCTGGGTTTACAGGGTTTTTAATTAAAACAGGCTTATCTGTTCCTTTAAGCGCATCTGCGATTTCCTGAATGATAAAAGGAGAAACTGTGGTTCTTGCTCCAATCCACAGAATATCTACATCATGTTTTAAAGCTAACTCTACGTGATGAGGATTTGCAACTTCTGTAGTGGTTAACATTCCAGTTTCTTCTTTAGCCTTTTGTAGCCATTTTAAACCTAAAGCACCAACACCTTCGAAGTTTCCTGGTCTTGTTCTTGGTTTCCAGATTCCGGCACGTAAAACTGTAGCATCGGTATCTTTTAACTGATGAGCAATTTTTAGCACCTGCTCTTCAGTCTCTGCACTACATGGTCCTGCGATTACCAACGGATGATCTAATCCGAATGCGTCTAACCAGTTTCTTAATTCTTTCTTGTTTTCCATGATAAAAAATTTAGCTAATTCCGTTTAAAATTGATTTTATATGATTTGTACGTTCCATTTCGTTGTACACTTCGCCAAACTCGTCGTTGGCGATCAAGTCTCTAAAAGAGCTTAAATTCTGAATATATTCATTTAATGTTTCCAGCACATTTTCTTTGTTCTGCTGAAAAATAGGCGACCACATTGCCGGCGAACTTTTTGCCAGTCTTACGGTTGAAGCAAATCCACTTCCCGCCAAATCGAAAATATCACGCTCATTTTTCTCTTTTTCGAGCACTGTTTTTCCCAGCATAAAAGAACTTATATGCGACAAATGGGACACATAAGCAATATGACGATCGTGAGATTCTGGATCCATATATCGAATACGCATTCCTATTCTTCTAAAGATTTCCATGCCTCGCTCCTGAAGTTTAAAAGCTGTCTTTTCTACTTCACATACGATATTGGTCTTTTCTTTATATAAATCTTTTATAGCTGCTGAAGGTCCTGAAAACTCGGTTCCTGCAATAGGATGAGCCGATAAATAATTTCTTCGTTTTGGATGATCTTTTACCGCTTCACACAATTTGAATTTTGTAGAACCGGCATCGATCACCAAAGTATTATCCCCGGCATGATCTAAAGCTTCTTTTAAAACCTTGATACTTATATCTACCGGTACCGCTACAATTACAACGTCACTGTCGGCAAGATCCTCCATTGTTCCGGCAACATCGATAAAACCGATTTCTAAAGCTTCCTTTACATGTGCTTCGCTCTTATCGATACCAAAAATGCTACTTTCAGGAAAGGATTCCTTTATTGCCAAAG
The DNA here is from genome assembly GCF_002094855.1 of Zunongwangia atlantica 22II14-10F7. Taxonomy (GTDB): domain Bacteria; phylum Bacteroidota; class Bacteroidia; order Flavobacteriales; family Flavobacteriaceae; genus Zunongwangia; species Zunongwangia atlantica. The sequence continues at coordinate 96,801 of NZ_ARYN01000001.1, read as the reverse complement.
CAAACGAACCACCAATAAGACCTACACCAATTACACTTACTTTCATCCCTTAATTCGTTTAATGGCTTCATCTACATTTTTCTCGTCTGTACATAATGAAAAACGAATATAACCTTCGCCCATATCTCCAAAAATGAAACCTGGCGCGGTAAATATGCTATGCTCGTGCAACAAGTTATCTACAAACTCTTCAGAAGATTTTCCTTCAGGTACTTTACACCAAATAAACATTCCTGCCTGTTCTTTGCCTGGCGTGCAATTTAAGGCTGCAGCTAATTCTAATATTTTAGCTCTTCTGCTTTTATAAACCGAGTTCATAGAATCGAACCAGTTTTTATCTAATTTCAATGCAGCAGTAGCGCCAGCCTGTACAGGGTAGAACATCCCGCTATCCATATTGGTTTTTACCTTTAAAACCGTCTCGATATTTTTAGCACTTCCACTCAACATTCCTACGCGCCAACCCGCCATATTAAAGCTTTTACTCAAACTATTCAATTCTAAAGCAACTGCTTTAGCGCCTTCAGCCTTTAAAATACTTTTAGAATTTTCATTCAGGATAAAACTATACGGATTATCATTTACAATAAGGATTTGATGCTTTTTTCCAAAAGCAACCAATTGCTCAAAAACTTCATCTGTAGCCGATGCTCCTGTTGGCATATGTGGATAATTAACCCACATGATTTTCACTTTACTTAAATCTTTCTGCTCTAATTCCTCGAAATTCGGCAACCAGTTCCCTTCTTCGTTTAGATCATAAAAAATTGCCTTTGCACCAACCAATTTCGAAACCGAAGTATAGGTAGGATACCCAGGATTAGGAATTAACACCTCGTCACCTTCATTTAAATAGGCCATAGAAATGTGCAAAATTCCCTCTTTACTTCCCATTAACGGGATGGTTTCGGTTTCAGGATCTAATGATACCTGATAATACTTTTGATAGAACCCGGCAATCGCATTCCTAAAATCAGCTGTTCCTTTATACGGCTGATATTGATGCGCACCATTTTGAGTTAAACCTTCATTTAAGGCGGCAATCACCTGTGGCGGTGGCGGTAAATCCGGGCTACCAATTCCTAAATTGATAATGGGTTTACCTGCGGCCTGCAAGGCACGAACTTCTCTTAATTTAGAAGAGAAATAGTACTCTTTTACATGTTCTAACCTATTGGCTGGTATCATTATTAAACGTTGTTTTTATATGTTCCAAAAATTCTTAATTGCTCGGTCATCATTCCCAAAACTTCCATCGCTTTAGAAAATCGCTCGTAATCATCGAAAGTGATATCGATAAAAAAGCTGTATTTCCAGGGAGTTTCAATAATTGGCATACTTTGGATCTTCGTCATGTTTAGATCAAAATCGCGCATAATATTTAATACTGAAACTAAACTCCCGGTGCGACTTTCTAACTCAAATTTCAAAGAAGCTTTATCGATCTTCTCCCCGTTTGGTTCTTTTTTAGTTTTACTGATGATCAAAAATCGAGTAGAATTACTCTTTTTTGTATGAATATCTGAAGCCAGAATATCCAATCCAAAAATTGAAGCCGCCGCAGTACTCGCTACAGCCGCTACATGCTTAGATTGTTTTTCTGAAATTCTTCTGGCAACCTCGGCAGTATCTGTATCTTCAATTAATTTAATATTGGGATATTTTTTGAAGAATTCTTTACACTGCAATAAAGCCATGGGATGCGAATATACTTTTTTGATCTGGTCAATCTGCTGACCTTTTAACGCCATCATATTCATTGCAATTGGGATATAATGTTCACCAACCACATGCAGATCATTCTCGTCGATCAATGCATAATTAGGAAGAATAGAGCCTGCGATAGAATTTTCGATCGCCATAACAGCTTCCTGGGTTTCCCCGGCAACAAGGCTTCTTACCAGTTCCTGGAAAGACATACATTCCAAAATCTCAACATCTTCACTATAATATTGCTGAGCAACCAAATGATGGAAAGATCCCTGAATTCCCTGTATTCCTATGACTTTTTTCATTCAAAAATTGATGTAAAAAAAAAGTCCCGATTTTTAGATCGAGACTTTTATATAATATTGTTTGCTTAATTACATACCATTCCCGATCTCTACTCCTTAAAAAAGAAATAAAAATAAAAAAATGCGTTCCAAGTAATTAAGTTTTTCATTTGTTCTTTGTTACGCTGACTAAAGTATAATTATATTTTAATATGAAAAACCATTTTTTATTTTTTTTTCACATCATTTAATTTTTTACGAATCTTTTTATATTTCAGTTTTTTCAGAAGAAATTTTGCAGCAAAGCCATTCTTAAAAAGCCTGTTTTTAAATAATAAATACTAATGCTGAAAAATAAGTTTTTCAATATCACCAGCTTATCATCTAAAATCTACTTTTGCAACGCCAATTTTATGCTTACTTTTGACCTAAAGCTTCTAATATGTCGATTTCAGTAGAAAAAATATCAAAATTCTATGGGGAACAAAAAGCCCTAAACCAAATTTCATTTTCTATTGAAAAAGGTGAAATTGTAGGTTTTCTTGGCCCTAACGGTGCCGGAAAATCAACTTTAATGAAAATCTTAACCGGTTATCTTAAACCTTCTGAAGGAAATGCCAGTGTAAATGGTTTCGAGATCGATAAGCAATTACACGATCTACAAAAAAGTATTGGCTACCTGCCAGAACACAATCCTTTATATACAGAAATGTATGTTAGGGAATATCTGGCGTTTAATGCTAAAGTCTACGGAATTAAGAAAGATCGTATAGAAGAGGTGATTAAATTAACCAATCTTACTCCTGAAGCCAACAAAAAGATCGATCAGCTTTCTAAAGGTTATCGCCAACGTGTTGGTTTGGCCGCAGCTTTATTACACGATCCACAGGTGTTGATCTTGGATGAACCTACCACCGGATTGGACCCTAACCAACTTGTAGAAATTCGTAGTCTAATTAAGAATATCGCCAAAAACAAGACAATTTTCCTTTCTACTCATATTATGCAGGAAGTTGAAGCACTTTGTGATCGCGTAATCATTATAAATCATGGCGAAATTATCACCAACCAGAAATTAACCGATCTTCGTAAAGGACAAGAACAAATTATTGAAGTAGAATTTGATTATCGTATCGAAATGGTAGCGCTGCAAAAGCTTCCACATCTAAAAAATGTAAAAAACCCTGCAGGTTTTGTGTATGAGCTTACTTTTGCCACAACCGAAGATATGCGTCCGGCTGTTTTTGACTTTGCTCATGACAACGGACTAAAAACCCTTCAACTAAATCAAAAATCTAAAAATCTGGAAAGTTTGTTTACTGAATTAACTCAGCAATCTAAAGATTAATATTCGACGTTTTTCACGATAATTTTTGGAACAACAGAAGTCGATTTTATACAAAAAAAGCCTCATATTTTATCGAATATGAGGCTTTAGCAATCTTCCTTTTTCAGTATTAATTATGCTATTTCTTTTCTGAAAGTTTTAAAATATCACCAAAAACACCACGCGCAGTTACCGCGGCACCGGCACCGGCACCCTGGATCACAATTGGGCGATCCCCGTAAGATTCGGTATAGATTTCAAAGATAGAATCGGCTCCTTTTACCTGCCCCAAACTGCTATCATCTGGCACAGAAACCAAAGCAACTTCCAATTCCCCTTTGTCCTGCTGTAAATCTCCAGATAAATCACCAATATATCGCAATACGTGATTTGGCTTTTGCTCTTCTTTTACTTTTTGATAAGTAGCGTCTAATTCTTCTAATCTCGACACAAATGTTTTCGCATCACCGCCACGTAAATCTTCAGGAACAAGATTTTTAATTTTAACGTCGTTAAATTCATTCTGAAGATCAAGTTCTCTAGCCAAAATCAATAATTTTCGGCCAACATCATTTCCATTTAGGTCTTCACGAGGGTCTGGCTCGGTAAATCCTTTGTCGATCGCCTCTTTTAAAACACTACTAAACGTGCGATCTTCCGCAGAAAAAGTATTGAACAAATAACTTAAAGTTCCTGAAAACACACCCCGAATCCTGGTAATATTTTCTCCGGAAAGGTGTAAAATTCTTATCGTATCGATTAGCGGTAAACCGGCACCAACATTGGTTTCATATAAATATTGTTTCTGGTTTTTCTCTAAATTCTCACGCAATTCCTTATAAAAATCGAAACCTAAAGTATTCGCAATTTTATTGGAAGACACCAAATCGAAACCATGATCTACCAGTTTATTATAATTCTGAACAAAAGCTTCGCTCGCCGTATTATCTACCGCGATCAGGTTTTCTAAATGGAATAATTTCGCATATTTAATTACCTCATCGATCGAGGCTTCCTGCTGCGCTTCTTCTAATTGTGTTTTCCACTCTGAGCCAATTCCGGTGGCATGAAGCAATAACTTTCTGGAATTTGAAACCGCAAAAATATTCAGTTTTACTTTTTTACGCTCTTCAATAGTTGCTGCTGAATCTAAGATCTGATTGATCAAAGTACCACCAACCGTTCCGTGGCCAAAAATCGCAATATTGATCTTTTTACAAATCTCAAAGATCTCACCGTGAATTACATTTAGGGCTTTATTCAGCTGTGATTTTTTCACCACCAAACTCACATTTTTCCCGGTCACAGTATTATTAAAAAGCAAAGGAACGATCTGGTTTCTAATCAGCGCATCGTAAGGTTTATGGAATGTACTTAGATCCTGCCCAACGATCGAAATCACCGAAACATCATCTACTACCGAAATTTTATTCACATCTTTGGAATAAAAATCGCTCTCAAATTCACGCTCTAAAGCTTTTACCGCACGCACTGCATTTTCAGCATCTACCACCAAACCAATTCCACGTTCCGAAGAACCCTGCGAAATAATACTCACACTTATTTGGGCATCACCAAGCGCACGGAAAACCCTTGCATCTACACCAGATTTCCCCAGTAAACCACGACCTTCTAAATTCAGCAATGCCGTATGTTCTAAAACCGAAAGGGACTTCATTCCTTCTTTATTCGGTTTCGCTGTGATCAAAGTTCCCTGATTGTCGTTATTAAAAGTATTCAGGATTCTAAGCGGAATATTTTTCTCGATTAGCGGAATAATAGTTTTGGCGTGTAAGATCGTTGCTCCAAAATTCGCAAGCTCATTAGCTTCGTTGTATGAAAGCTGGTCGATTCGCTGTGCACTCGGCACCAAATCTGGATTCGCTGTATAAATTCCGTCTACATGGGTATAATTCTGCAACTCTTCAGCATCCAGGTAATTTGCGATTAACGAAGCGGTGTAATTACTACCGTTCCTCCCTAAAGTAGTGGTTTCATTTTTAGCGTTCGAGCCAATAAAACCGGTAACGATATTCACTGTTTTGCCATTAAATTCTTGAAAATGCTCAAGAACATTCTCTTTTGAAAGTGCATCCAATGGCTGGGCATTTCCAAAAATATCATCGGTTTTAATCAATTTACGCGTATCGGTAAAATTGGCTTTGTAACCGCGTTGTTTTAGAATTTCTGTGATCAATTTAGCCGACATTAATTCGCCCTGAGAAAGTAACTGATCTTTAATTTTCGCGCTGTAATCGCCAAGCAAACGAACACCTTCCAGTAGTTTTTCGATATTTTTAAATTCTTCTGAAAAATCTACAAAATCATATTCTGAGATCTGGTAGGCTTTAAATTTCTCGAAAGCCGAAGCAAAATCTTCGTTCTCTGATGCTTTTTCCAATAAATTTTCAAGCTGATCTGTGGTTTTTCCTCTTGCTGAAACCACTACCGCAATACGTTCTTCATTTTTGATCTTTTCTTCAATAATTTCTAAAACCGTATTGATACCTTCTCCGTTGGCTAAAGATTTTCCGCCAAACTTTACTACTTTCATTTTATTTGCTTTTTGAAAAATGCCTGCAATTATATTTTCCAGTTGTTTAAATTCGATTAAAAATGCATCGTGACCGTGTAACGAATGGATTTCGCCATAAGTCACTTTATTGCTATTTTGCGCCAGCTGTTTGTAAGTTTCCCTGTTTTCTTCCGCAGTAAAAAAGAGATCTGAATCTACCCCAATAATGCAGATATTTGCATTGATACTTTCTAAAACTTTATCCAGCTCTGGCCTACCACGAGAAACATCGATCGTTTTTAAAAGCTGATTCATTAATTTATACGCACCCACCTGAAATCTTTCCTGAAGTTTTGCGCCGTGGTGCAACAACCAGCTTTCTACATTAAAAACCTGAAGTTCTTCGTTTTGGGTTCTTTTAAAACGGGATTTAAAAGACTCGGGCGTACGGTAACACAACATGGCGTGCATACGCGCATCGTGCACCGGATTTTTAGAATTATTTAAAAACAGCTCCTGAATCTGGCAATTAGCGATAAGCCAGTCGGTCGATTTCCAATCGGTTGCTACTGTGATTAAATTATCAGTAATCTCCGGACTTAAAGCTGCCATTTCCCACGCGATTCCGCCTCCAAGCGAACCACCAACCAGTGCAAAAAGATGCTCGATTTTTAATGAATCTAAGCCTAGAAGAAAGATCCTGGCGATATCTCTTGCTACAAAATCTTTATAGTTTTCAATTAGAATTCCGTCGTAACCATTCCCAGGCACATTAAAAGCCAGAATGGTATATTTATCAGTATCGATACATTTTTCTGACCCTACAACATCTTTCCACCAACCGGTTTCTCCGGCAACTTCAGAGTTTCCCGTAAGTGCATGATTTATCATCACGATAGGCGCCGAATGTAATGGCTGGCCGAACACGTGATACGACAATGTAATATCCTGCGTAGCGCCACTTAATGTGGTAAAATCCTTAAGTTGTAATTGTAATAAATCTTGTTTCAACTTTTCTCTTTTTAAACTTTTGAAAGTTTAAAACCGACTGAAAACAGCAAAAACCCTTTGATGGGTGCGCGCTTCGTTATGATCAAGAAAAGTTTGTGAGAATAATTCGATGAAGAATCTATCTGTTATCTATCCGGAAATCGGTAGAACGTAGCACCTTCTTTGTTGGCAAAGGGTTGCTAAGGCTTCAGCGGGTCTATTCCCTCGGCCTTTCTTGATAACAATCAGTAAGTTTCTGAACTTTGTGAGCACAAATTACGGTAATAATTTGCGATCGACCAACATTTTTCTGTGTTTAGTTTTTAGTTTACGGTTAACGGTTTACAAATAGTTTTAAGTTTCGAGCTATTAGATCTTATGCGCTCTTCAATTATTAGATAAGCATATAAGCATATTTTTTGTCATTTCGAGCGAGGTACGAGTCGAGAAATCTATTCAGATAGAAATAAAAGATTTCTCCATTACGCTGCACTCCAGTCGAAATGACAAACGATAAAAACCTTTGAATCTTCAATTCAAAATTCAACATTTAAAATTCAAAATAATTTAAATATCGTTCAAACTTCAAAAGTCTAAAATCTAAATTCTAACAGCGCAGCGGTCTAAAAATTAAAAAACTGCTTCAGCGATTTGCTTGATGTTTGAACTTTTTCCCATTGAATAAAAATGCAGAACCGGTACACCGGCTGCTTTTAATTCTTTGGTTTGCTCGATCGCCCATTCAATTCCTACCTGGCGGACTTCCTTATTATTTTTACAAGCTTCAACGCTTTCTATTAATGCCTGCGGAAGATCGATACTAAATACATGTGGCAACAGCTGCAAATGTTTTTTAACCGCTATCGGTTTGATTCCCGGAATAATCGGTACATTAATCCCCATTTCTTTTGCCTTTTCTACAAACTCGAAATACGCCTGATTATTAAAGAACATCTGCGTTACCACGTAATCTGCTCCCGCATCAACCTTTGCTTTTAGCTTTTTAAGATCGGTTTCTAAAGAAGGCGACTCTAAATGTTTTTCAGGATATCCGGCAACACCAATACAGAAATCAGGATGATTTTCAGAATCGATAACTTCATTCAAATATTTTCCTTTAGAAAGATCACGAATCTGGCCAACCAGTTCATTAGCGTAAATATGCCCACCTTTTGTTGGTTCAAAATAACGCTGATGTTTCATCGCGTCACCACGCAAAGCCATCACATTTTCGATTCCCAAATAATGACAATCTACCAACACATACTCGGTTTCCTCTTTCGTAAAACCGCCACACAATACATGCGGAATCGTATCTACATCGTACTTTTGTTTGATTGCAGCACAAATTCCAACCGTTCCCGGGCGCATTCTGGTAATTTTACGTTCTAATAATCCGTCGTCGCGTTTAATGTAAATATGCTCTTCCCGTGAAGTGGTCACATCTATAAACGGCGGATTAAATTCCATTAAAGGATCGATATTATCATATAATTCCTGAATATTCTTCCCTTTTTGTGGCGGAACGATCTCGAACGAAAACAAGGTTTTCCCTTTTGCTTTCTCTATATGCTCGGTTACTTTCATTGTCTTAAGCTACTAATTGCTGATAGCTGTTGGCTGTCAGCTTATTTTTAATCTGCAATATTTGGATTAAGCCATTTTTCGGCTTTTTTATATTCTATTCCTTTACGTTCGGCAAAATCTTTTACCTGGTCTTCTTTTATCTTTCCTAAACCAAAGTATTTTGCTTCAGGGTTGGCAAAATAATAACCACTTACGCTGGCTGCCGGCCACATGGCCAAACTCTCCGTAAGTTTTACACCAATACGCTCTTCTACCTTCAGCAATTCCCAAATCGTAAGTTTCTCTAAATGATCTGGGCAGGCAGGGTAACCCGGTGCCGGGCGAATTCCTTTATAACTTTCTTTGATCAACTCTTCATTGCTCAAACTTTCTTCGGAAGCATAACCCCAATCCTCTTTTCTGATTTTCTCATGAAGATATTCAGCAAAAGCTTCCGCAAAACGATCGGCCAAGGCTTTGATCATAATCGAATTATAATCATCGAGATTTTTCTCAAATTCTGCGGCTAATTCCTGTGTTCCAAAACCTGTGGTTACACAAAAACAGCCCATATAATCCTGAATTTCGGTTTCCTTTGGTGCGATAAAATCAGATAAAGCGAAATTAGGCTTCCCGCCATGCTTTTTTAATTGCTGGCGCAGCGTCCTAAAAATGATGGTTTTTTCTTCGGAATTTTCATCGAATTTCACCTCAATATCATCACTATTGATGGTATTTGCTTCAAATAGACCAAAAATTGCTTTCGCTTTTAGCAGTTTTTCATCTAAAATACGCTTCAGTAATACCTGAGCATCTGCAAATAACGATCTTGCCTGTTCTCCAACCACTTCATCTTCTAAAATCTTAGGATATCGGCCGTGTAAATCCCAACTTCTAAAAAACGGACTCCAATCTATATAATCTAAGAGTTTATCTAATTCAAAATCCTCTAAAACCTGGATTCCAAGCTTATTTGGCTTGCTAATATTCGATGTTTTCCAATCGATTTTAAAATTATTCTCACGCGCTTCTTCAATAGAAAGAAAGCTTTTCACCTTGCTTCGTTTCCCAAAATTATTTCTGAATACTTCATACTCAGATTTGAGGTTTTCAATATAAGTTTTTCGGGTTCGTTTATTCAGTAGATCACCAACAACAGTCACCGCTCGCGATGCATCGTTAACATGCGCTACGGCGTGCATATATTGTGGATCGATCTTAACTGCCGTATGTGCTTTCGAAGTTGTGGCTCCACCAATTAATAAGGGAACCGAAAATTCCTGTCGTTGCATTTCTTTAGCTAGAAAAACCATTTCATCTAAAGATGGCGTGATCAAACCACTTAATCCAATAGCATCAACATTCTCAGCTTTTGCAGTTTCAATGATCTTTTCAGGCGGAACCATAACTCCAAGATCGACGATCTCGTAATTATTACACCCTAAAACAACGCTTACAATATTTTTACCAATATCGTGAACGTCCCCTTTTACGGTAGCCATCAATACTTTTCCGGCAGTTTCACGTTTACCGGATTTATCTTCTTCAATATAAGGCAATAAATAAGCAACGGCTTTTTTCATTACTCGTGCCGATTTTACCACCTGCGGAAGAAACATTTTTCCGCTTCCGAAGAGATCACCAACCACATTCATCCCAGTCATTAAATGACCTTCGATAACTTCGATAGGTTTTTCTGAAGCCAGTCTCGCTTCCTCTACATCTTCGATCACATAAGCATCAATTCCTTTTACCAGCGCATGAGTTATACGGCTTTGCAAAGATTCTTCTCTCCAGCTAAGATCGACTTTACTGGTTTTAGCCGATCCTTTTACGGTTTCAGCAAAATCCAACAAACGCTCGGTTGCATCGTCACGACGATCTAAGATCACATCTTCTACATGTTCTAAAAGATCCTTCGGGATTTCATCGTAAACCTCTAATAAAGCCGGATTCACGATTCCCATATTCATTCCCGCCTTGATCGCATGATAAAGAAACACCGAATGCATAGCTTCTCTTACCGGGTTATTACCACGGAAAGAAAAACTCACGTTACTCACCCCACCACTCACACTACAATGCGGTAAATTCTCTTTTACCCAGCGCGTAGCTTCGATAAAATCTATGGCATTTTTACGATGCTCGTCCATCCCGGTTCCTACCGGAAAAATATTGAGATCGAAAATGATATCCTCTGGCGCAAATTTCACTTCATCTACCAGAATATCGTAAGAACGCTTTGCAATTTCTATTCGGCGTTCATAATTATCGGCCTGCCCAACTTCATCAAAAGCCATTACGATAACAGCAGCGCCATAACGTTTTATCTTTTTTGCATGATCGATAAATTGTTCTTCACCTTCTTTTAGCGAGATCGAATTCACCACACATTTTCCCTGCACCACCTGCAAACCAGCTTCGATAATCTCCCATTTAGAGCTATCGATCATAATAGGCACACGAGCGATATCGGGTTCAGCAACAATAAGGTTCAGAAATCTAACCATGGCTTCTTTACCATCGATCAAACCATCGTCCATATTAATATCGATGATCTGCGCCCCGCCATCTACCTGATCACGAGCAATATCGAGTGCTTCATCAAACTTTTCTTCTTTTACCAATCGAAGAAATTTTCGAGAACCCGCAACATTGGTACGCTCACCAACATTTACAAAATTGCTATCTGGAGTAATTATAAGAGGCTCCAGACCCGACAATTGTAAAGGCCTGTATTCTTTTTTTGCTGAAGTGTTATTTGCTAAATTACTGTCTAATTCTTCCATTTTAGGCCGAAGCTTTTTTATGTTGAAGACTTTTTATCGGTCGTGGTTTGTATTCTTTTGCAATATCTGCAATTGCTTTTATATGATCTGGTGTTGTACCACAGCAACCACCAAGAATATTAACCAAACTTTTATCTAAATATTCGCGTGTTTGCTTTGCCATTTCTGAAGGTGATTCATCATACTCACCAAAAGCATTTGGTAAACCTGCATTAGGATAAGCTGAAACTCCGTATTGCGTTTTATAGCTCAATACCTCTAAATGTGGCGTTAATTGCTTGGCACCCAGCGCACAATTAAAACCAATACTCATAAGTGGAATATGGGAAACTGAAATCAAGAAAGCTTCTGCTGTTTGCCCAGATAAAGTTCTACCCGAAGCATCGGTAATTGTACCGCTTACCATCACCGGAATATCCAGATCTAATTCTTCTTTAAGTTCATCGATAGCGAAAAGTGCTGCTTTTGCATTCAACGTATCAAAAACAGTTTCTACGAGAAGAATATCCACTCCGCCTCTTATCAAAGCTCTTGCCTGCTGTTTGTAAGCAATTCGAAGTTCATCAAAAGAAATTGCACGAAATCCGGGATCATTTACATCTGGAGACATGCTCGCCGTTTTGTTGGTAGGACCCATTGCACCTGCCACAAATTTTGGCTTCTTTGGATTTGCTTCAGTAAGTTCTATCGCAACTTGCTTGGCGATTTTGGCCGACTCGTAATTTAATTCATCTACGAGTTCTTCCATCTTATAATCTGCCATTGCAATCGTAGTTCCAGAAAATGTATTGGTTTCTACAATATCGGCACCAGCTTCAAAGTATTTTTTATGAACTGCGGCAATTGCTTCTGGTTGGGTGATCGAAAGCAGATCATTGTTTCCCTGAACAGAAACCGGCCAGTCTTTAAAACGATCTCCACGGAAATCTTCTTCAGTAAATTTATATTCCTGAAGCATGGTTCCCATTGCACCATCGAGAATCAATATTTTTTCAGCTAATAATTCTTCTAATTTCGACATGTTATGCTATTCTATTGGCTATCAAAAAAGAAGATAAAGGAAAGTCTGTTTGTTATCTATCTACGTAAATCACGTAGTAGAAGGTAGCACCTTCTCCCTAAAACCCTTTTGGTTGAGGAGGGTTGCTAAGGCTTCACAGGGTCTAATCCCTCAACCTTTCTTGATAACGCTAATAAATTTATGAACTGAGCCCGCTAATATACGGCGATCTATTATAATGACAAGAGAATGAGTAAAAATCTTGATGATATCACTCATTCTCGGCTTTAAATTGATATTCTCTTATTTTACAGCTTCTCCGTTTACATTTACTTCGTAGGAGATTTCAGCTGCTTTTTCTAACATTTTTGCTACTGAACAATATTTATCCATTGAAAGTTCTACTGCACGTAAAGCTTTTTGTGGTGTCAAATCGCCTTTCAGCATAAAGTTTAAATGTATTTTCTTGAAAACATTAGGCACAGCACCATCTTCTCTAAAACCATCAACTTCTACCTGAAGATCTTCTAATTCTATTTTTTGCTTTTTAAGGATCATGACAACATCTATACTACTACAACCTGCAATTCCTCTAAGCAACAAATCCATAGGACTACCTCCCTGCGGATTTTCTTCAGATTTATTATCTAAATGAACAATATCACCACGTTCATTTTTAGTCTCAAAGTGATAGGCATCATTAAGCCTTTTTAGAAAGATTTTCATCTATTTTAATTTTGATTCAAATATACGAAACGTGTTATGATTCTTTTGTAACCTTTGCTACTTTGAAGCTTTTTATAAAAAACGTCATTTCTGTTTAATGAAATGACGTTTTTTATAAATGAGATTTAGATTTCTCCGTTTCGCTACGCTACATCTGCCTGCCGAAGAGGCAGGGTCGAAATGACAATAACATCAAATTTTCAAATTGATTAAAGCTTCAGCTTTCAGTTTAAAAATCATTCAACATTCAGCATTTAAAATTCAACATTATAATTTTTGACTCCTGATTCTTGCCTCTCTTTTCTATCTTCTAACAGCAAAGCGATCTCAAATCTAATTACCCGATACTCTGCACTACTTCTTTTTTGGCTTCTTTTTTAGATCCGTCAAATCCTTCTACTCCACCTACCGTAGTATATTTAAGTACGTATTTTTTATCTGGGAAAATTCTCGCATAAGCACTTTGGCACATAATTGCTGCTTCGTGGAAACCAGATAAGATCAATTTTAATTTTCCTTTATATGTATTTACATCTCCAATCGCATAAACTCCAGGAATATTGGTTGCATAATCGTAAGAATTGTCAACTTTAATGGCATTCTTTTCGATCTCTAAGCCCCAATTTCCAATAGGACCTAATTTTGGAGATAAGCCAAACAATGGTATAAAATGATCTACTTCTCTTAATTCTTCACCTCGCGCTTCATCTTTATGACGAATTACTACCTGCTCTAAATCATTTTCTCCTTTAAGGCCAACAACTTCAGCATTGGTAATCATTTCGATTTTACCAAGTTTCGATAATTCAGACACCTTTTCTACAGAATCTAAAGCTCCTCTAAACTCTTTTCTTCTATGAACTAGGGCTACCTCTTCAGCAACATCGGCTAGATAAATTGCCCAATCTAAAGCTGAGTCTCCACCACCAGCGATCACTACTTTTTTACCACGATAAACTTCTGGATCTTTAATAAAGTATTCTACTCCTTTATCTTCGTAATCTGCAATATTCTGGATAGGCGGCTTTCGAGGCTCAAAAGAACCTAAACCTCCTGCAATAGCTACTACCGGAGCATGGTGTTTTGTTCCTTTGTTAGTAGTCACGATAAATGTACCATCCTCTAACTTTTCTAAAGTTTCTGCACGTTCACCTAAAGTAAATCCTGGTTCAAAAGGTTTTATTTGTTCCATCAGATTATTCACAAGATCACCAGCATTGATTTCTGGGAAAGCCGGAATATCGTAAATTGGTTTCTTAGGATAAATTTCTGAACATTGCCCACCTGGCTGTGGTAAGGCATCTATTAAATGTGTTTTTAATTTTAATAATCCCGCTTCAAAAACGGTAAATAATCCTGTGGGGCCTGCTCCTATAATTAGGATATCTGTTTTAATCATTTCTATCTTTCTTTACTATTAAGGATTCGGTTATTGTATTTAATTGTTCCACCTTGGCTTCAAAATCGCCTTTGATGGTTTTTCGATATTCATTAAGATTTTCGACCATTTTATTTACATCTTCCGGAATCACCTCTTCGAAAAACTGACGTAAACGCTTGGCCGTTGTTGGCGATTTCCCATTGGTAGAAATCGCAATTTTCACGTTGCCTTTATTTACAATTCCGCCCATATAGAAATCACATAACTCGGGCGTATCTGCAATATTTGCAAGCAAATACCGCTTTTTAGCATGCTTGTGCACTCTTTTATTAAGTTTTGCATCATTGGTTGCAGCTACTACAACGTGTCGTCTTTTAAGAAATTTTCTTTTATACCTGCTTTTGATCAATTTAACACCATGTTTTTTAGCAAGGGCTTCAGTTTCTGGCGCGAACCATTTGGCTACGACCTCAACATTGGCATTAGGACTCGACTTCAATAAAAAATGAAGTTTTTCATGCCCAACATTACCTCCACCTACAACAAGGATGTTTAAGTTATTTACTTTTAGAAAAACAGGATATAATTCGTTTCTTGCTTGCATATTTTTTTAGCTATTAGCTCAAAGCTTCAGCAATTAGACCTCAGCGGAAATAAAACTAGTTCTCAGTTTACGGTTTACAGTTTGCAGTTCTTTTTAAAAAAATTCAATATTCAAGATTTAAAATTCCTTAGAATATGATCTAGGTTCTATTTTATTGATTTTTATAATTTAATTACAACTTAAAATAGTTCACAGTTTACAGAATTAATTACAGAACACTATTTTTAATATTTACAATTTATTGATCTAAATTCTAACAGCGATAGCGGTCTAATCTCTATGTTCTAATTACGCTGCTCCTATCTTCAAAAACTTTGAATATTCTGAAGCTGAAAATCCACTTGCTTCTTTGATCTCTTTTGGTAATTGATGACTTTCTTTCACCACTTCACCAATAACGATAATTGCGGGTGCGGTTAAATTCTTTTCAGCAACTACTTTTTCTATTGTTTTAATGGTTCCAATACCAGATTGCTCGTTGATTGTAGTTCCATTCTGAATGATTCCTACCGGCATATCTTCTTTCCCAAATTCGCTAAAAATCTTTACAATTTCAGCAAGCTTACTCATTCCCATCAAAATAACAACCGTAGCTGTAGATTGTGCAGCCAGGTAAACATCACTGGATAATTTTCTCGCTGAAGTTGTTCCGGTAATTACCCAAAAACTTTCGGCAGTTCCGCGTTGTGTTAGCGGAATTCCGACGCTTGCAGGTACCGCAATAGAAGAAGTTATTCCTGAAACTACCGCAGTATCTAAACCTTTGCTTTTGGCGTAATTAATTTCTTCTGAACCTCTTCCGAAGATAAAAGGATCCCCCCCTTTTAAACGCACAACATGCCCACGTTCATTGGCGTAATTCACAATAAGATCGTTGATCTCATCCTGAGAATAACGATGCTTATTTTTACGCTTTCCTACATAAATATGCTCGGCTTGCGGTGCATATTCTAATAACTCACGATTAATAAGCGCATCGTAAAGCACCACTTTCGCCGATTTTAGCGTATTTAATGCTTTGAGTGTTATAAGTTCTGGATCACCAGGACCTGCACCAACAACACTTAATTTTGGAAGATTATACATCTTGTACCTCCTTTGTTCTATAAGCGTCTACTCTTTTTAGGAATAAACGCGCATCTTCGATATATTTTTGAGCAAACTCTTCACTAGGTTCATGTTCGTTTAATTGATACGTAAACTCTTTGAAAGAAGTTGAAAGTTCAATTTTTCCAGTCTCTACAAATAACTCGTCGAACTGAGAAATGATTCCCGCCTGTGTATTTGTCTTAACATCATCTGCGATCAATAAAGCTTTTGCTGAATTTACGATAGATGTGTACGAATGATAAATAGAATCTGACCATGCTTTACGATCGATCGCGCTTTGCGCGTTATCAATCTTCTCTTCACTTTCGAATAGTAAAGTTGCAATAAGATCGATCACTACTCCGGCACATTCACCAACACCAACTGCTTTGATATATGGTTTCTCGTGTCCCCAATCTATAAAGTCGTTCTCACTAAGTTCTGATGTATCAGCAAGATCTTTTAATAGATCGTAGAAATAGGTTTTCCCCTGGCGATCGTAATACTGGATGAATTTTTCGTCGGCTTCACCATTTGCATCAAAATCATTTAGTAATAATCTAAGTGCTTCAGGACCACGTTTACTTGGCACTTTTACCACTTTATCTGCAAAACGACCTTCGCCATTCCCAAGAACACCACCACCAAGCAACACCTGTAATGCCGGTGCTACAGCTTTTCCAGATTTGATTGACATTCCCTGGAAACCAATTTCTGCCATATTGTGCTGCCCACAGGCATTCATACAACCGCTAATTTTAATGGTAATATCTTTTCCATTGATAAACTGTGGATATTCTTCTTTTAAAACATCTTCCAAAACATCTGCAATTCCCGTACTACTTGCGATTCCTAAGTTACAGGTATCTGTCCCAGGACAAGCCGTGATATCCACCGTTTTATTATAACCAGTTTCTGCGTAACCTAATTTCTTTAATTCGGTATAGAAAAATGGTAAAAATTCTTCGCGTACGTGACGAATTAAAATATCCTGACGCAAGCTTAGACGAATTTCGTTACCTGCGTATTTTTTAATTAGATCTGCAAGTTGTCTTGCTCCACCGGTATAAAAATCTCCTAGCGGAACTCGGATTCCTACAGCAAATAATCCTTCCTGTTTCTGCGGAATCACATTCGTGTTTCTCCAAACTTCATAATCTTTCTGATCTTCAATTTCTACTGAAGGAACCTCTACATCCTGAAGTGGTGGAGCAGCCTCGAATTTTTCGATATGAAATTCTGCTTTCTCCTGAGACAAGGCTTTTTTCTGCTCGTCTACTAATTCTAAGAAAGCTTCTAATCCTATATCTTTTATTAAAAACTTCATCCTTGCTTTTAATCGTTTTGCACGTTCACCGTGACGATCAAAAACTCGAAGTACAGATTCTATAAGCGGAATAATTTCTTCAGCTTCAATAAAATCGTATAATTTATCAGCATGGCGTGGTTGTGAGCCTAGTCCGCCTCCCAACATTACTTTAAATCCGCGTTTTCCATCCTGCAGTTTTGGGATAAAACCAAGATCATGAATATAACTTAGCGCTGTATCCTCGTCTGTTGCAGAAAATGCGATCTTAAATTTACGCCCCATTTCTTGGCAAATAGGATTACGTAGAAAAAATCTAAAAGTAGCATCTGCATAAGGAGATACATCAAAAGGTTCATCTACATCTACACCAGCAGTTGGGGAAGCTGTCACATTTCTTACAGTATTACCACAAGCCTCACGAAGCGTAATATCATCTTTTTCAAGCTGTGCCCAAAGTTCTGGCGTACGCTCTAAGCTTACATAATGAATTTGAATATCCTGGCGAGTAGTAATATGTAATCTCCCGGTAGAATATTCATCTGAAACATCTGCAATACGATGTAATTGTTCTGAAGTTACTTTTCCAAAAGGCAGTTTTATACGAACCATTTGTACTCCAGCCTGCCTTTGGCCATAAACTCCACGCGCTAGGCGCAGGCTTCGGAATTTCTCTTCGTCCGCTTTGCCTTCGCGAAACAGGCGAATTTTCTTTTCTAAATCGATGATGTCTTTTTCGACAACAGGATTTTCAATTTCGGTTCTAAAACTTTGCATGGATAAATTATTTTAATTGAGGTATCTGTTTTTCAAACAGATGTAAATAAAAAAGTCCTTTTTCGGTTTACACTTAAAAGGACTTTATATATAACTAAATACAATCATGACTTTTAAGTGCATATAATGCAACGCAAACACATCGATCTACACCACATCACTTTTGTATTTACTATAAAATTCATTTTTAATATTGGTTAAATTAAACACCACTTTTATTAAGCGTGTAAACCACATTCTCTATTAGCAAGTACTTTTGTAGGATCAAAATACTTATGCTCGTTAGGAAGATTATGTTCTTCTAGATAAAGATCCAGTTTCTCATCACTCCAGTGGTAAAACGGACTAACCTTTAAAAGTCCATCCTTACTATAACTAAGAATATCGATACTATCACGAAAAGCAGTTTGTCCTTTACGAAGATTTGTAAACCAAATGTCTGGTTGCTGTTCTCTCATTGCTCTCTGGAAAGGCTCTAGCTTTACCTGGCGAGTGAACTCATCATGATCTGAACTATCTACTTGTGGAATTCCACCAAACATAGCATCACGATAAGCTGCAGTTTGCTTAGGAATATAAACCTTTACATTAAGATCTAAAGTATCGATCACTTCCTTGGCATGTTTATAGGTTTGTGGAGTATTATATCCAGTATCACACCAAACCACCTGAACATCAGATTTTATTTTTGAAACAGCATGTAAAATTGCCACCTCATAAGGTCTAAAATTAGTTGTTACAACTGGACGCTTACTGTTTAAAATTACCCATTGGATAATTTCTTCAGGGCTTATGCCTTTTAATTGCTGATTAAGGATTTTTAATTCTTTCTCTGTATACCTTTTCATAATCTTCTCTTTCCTGAAGTCCACTTTTCTATTCGTATTTTTCAAAACCTATTAACCTATCGATTTAGTAGGTTATTAAAACAAAAGTAATCTTCATTTTGTTATACACCAACAAATTGTGGATTATTTTTTGATTTTTAACATTTTATATTTTTCGAAAACGCTTATGTAAGATCGGCAAGTGTATTATCGCCCAAAACATTTAGAGTACTATCTCTAACCTGGATCATTAATTTATGAACAGAGCATGTTTTTTCATCTGGGCAATCATCGCACTTTTCATAATAATTAAGGCTTACACAAGGCACCATGGCAATAGGACCTTCCAAAACTCTTATAATCGCAGTCATTTTAATATCTTCTGGTTCCTTGATAAGATAGTAACCACCACCTTTCCCTTTTTTGGAACCTAAAAATCCAGATTTTCGAAGTATTAAAAGAATACTTTCCAGAAATTTTTGAGAGATATTTTCACTCTTTGCAATTTCTGAAGTTTGCACAGGATTTCTTTCTGGCTGTCTGGCTATAAAAGTTAAAGCCTTAATTCCGTATTTCGTTTTCTTTGAAAGCATATGGCGAAGATAAATAATTTTAATATTTCATGCTTCGCCATAAACTTTCGCAAAATTTATTCATTTTTAAAGAACGTATGGGTGAGTCGTAAAGTTATACCCTAACTAACAAACTTTATGATAAAGCTTGTTTTATATCTGCAATAATATCATCGATATGCTCTAATCCTACAGATGTTCTAATTAATCCATCTGTAATCCCAACTTCTAATCGATCTTCTTCACTTAGCTTGCTGTGCGTTGTACTTGCCGGATGTGTTACTATACTTCTTGTATCTCCTAAATTAGCACTACGTGAACAAAGTTGTACAGCATTTACAAATTTTCTACCAGCATCAATTCCTCCTTTAATTTCAAAAGAAATAATATTTCCTCCCAGGCGCATCTGTTTTTTTGCAATCTCGTATTGTGGATGCGATTTTAAGAATGGATATTTTACATTTTGAACGTTTGGATGTGTTTCTAAAAACTCGGCTAATTTCAGTGCATTTTCAGAGTGTTTTTCTAAACGCACTGCCAATGTTTCTAAACTTTTTGAAAGAATCCATGCATTAAACGGACTCAAAGCCGGTCCTGTATTTCTAGAAAACAAGTAGATTTCTCTAATAAGATCTGAGTTACCAACTGTTACCCCGCCTAAAACTCTACCCTGCCCATCAATTAACTTTGTTGCAGAATGAATCACCAAATGCGCCCCGTATTTAATAGGATTCTGAATATACGGCGTTGCAAAGCAGTTATCGATTACTAAAATTAGGTTGTGTTTTTTAGCAATTTCGCCTAATATTTCCAAATCGATAATATCCACACCAGGATTGGTTGGTGTTTCAGCAAAAATAATCTTTGTCTCTGGTTTAATTAAACTCTCTATTTTTTCAACCTCGTTTACTTTAAAATAGCTGTGTGAGATATTCCATTTCGGAAAAAACTTTGTAAAAAGCGCATGTGTGCTCCCAAAAACAGATCTGGAAGAAATCACATGATCACCACTATTTAACAAAGCTGCCAACGAAGAAAAAACGGCACTCATCCCGGTAGCAAAAGCATAACCAGCTTCTGCACCTTCCATTTTCGCTATTTTTTCAACAAATTCTGAAGTATTAGGATTAGAGAACCTGCTGTAAATATTTCTTTCTTTTTCTTCAGAAAACGAAGCGCGCATATCTTCAGCATCTTCAAAAATATAACTTGACGTAAGATATAATGGTGAAGAGTGTTCTAAAAATTGTGAACGTTCTATTTGCGTACGTATGGCTTCGGTTTCAAAATGTGGAGTAGACATAATATAAGGATTTTATATCTTATTTTAATTATTAATAATTATATCGAGTAAGATATTCAAAAGTACTCATTATTTTATTCTCATTTTATTTTTGAAAATGCCAATTTTAAATCTGCCTTTAAATCTTCAATATCTTCCAGACCTACAGAAAGGCGTATTAAATCTTTGGAAACACCTGTTGCTTCCTGAGCTTTATCATCTAATTGCTGATGTGTAGTACTTGCAGGATGAATAATTAAAGACTTGGTATCTCCTATATTTGCAAGCAACGAAAATAATTTGGTTTCATTCGCAATAATTTTAGCAGCATCATAACCTCCTTTTACTCCAAAAGTTAGCACACCACTTTGGCCTTCTGGTAAATATTCTTTCGCCAGTTTGTAATACGGACTTTCACTTAAACCAGGGTAATTTACCCAATTTACTATTTCCTGCTGTTTAAGCCACTGTGCAAGAGCCAAAGCATTTTCACTATGTTGTTTAATTCTGACTTTTAAAGTCTCTAATCCCTGAATAATTTGAAAGGCATTAAACGGACTTAAAGCTGCGCCAAAATCTCTTAAACCTTCTATCCTTACTTTTGCTATAAATGCCGCATTCCCTAAAGCTTCGTGATAAACTAAACCATGATAACCCGCTGAAGGCGTTGTAAATTCAGGAAAATTACCATTAGCCCAATCAAAAGTTCCTGCATCTATAATAGCGCCTCCTAAAGAAGTTCCATTACCGCTTATATATTTGGTTAATGACTCGATAACGATATTAGCACCAAACTCTATTGGTTTTAATAAATAGGGCGTTGCTACTGTATTATCTACAATGAAAGGAATTTTATTCGCTTTTGCCTGATTGGCTATATTTTTCAGATCTAAAACATCTAATTTTGGATTTCCAAGAGATTCAGCAAAAATAGCCTTTGTATTTTCTTTAACGGCTTTCCCAAAATTTTCTGGATTGGAGGGATCTACAAAAGTAGTTGTTATCCCAAGTCTGGGTAGCGTAACACTTAACAGGTTGTATGTTCCGCCATATAAACTATTAGATGCAACAATATGATCGCCTGTTTTTAAAAGTGTAAGCAATGCCGTATTAATGGCCGCCGTTCCAGATGCGGTTACTACAGCTCCTATTCCACCTTCTAAACTTGCCAGTCGTTGTTCTAAAATATCGTTTGTAGGATTGTTTAATCGTGTATAAATAAATCCAGGCTGAGCCAGAGAAAATCTTCCAGCAGCCTCATCGGCATCTTTAAAAACATAGGAAGTAGTTTGATAAATTGGTACCGCACGGGTGTTAGCATTAGTAGTAACATCGTGACCTGCGTGCAACGCGTTTGTTGCAAAATTATTTGAACTCATTTTTTTATTAATTAAGGTTAAAAATCGATCTCCTTTTAATTTGCTATTGCCTGGGAGATCTTTTTAGATTAACCTTTCCTGTTTAGGCAATAGCAGTTCATGTATTTATTCATTACTACTCGGTAAATTAAAATTTATAGCAAAAAAAAGAGCCGCTGTGATCACAGCGGCTCTTTTTGCAAATTATAGTTTCTTAATTTTAAGCAATAGGAAGCGCTGCGGAATTTCTCCACATCATCATAAAGCGCATCATATTGATAAAATTCATCTTTCCTTTATTTTGTTTTACAAAGATAAATGCGAAATAATTTCTTAACCAAGAATTTTAGAATAAAAAATTTTAAACTATAACATTAAAAAATATAAAAACCCTCAACTAAGCATTCTAATTTCAAAGAGAAACCCTAGCAAAAACAAAGCGTCTCTATTAATACCCAAAAAATCAAAATCGCTAAAAAAAACTTCTAAAAATATTTAAGACTAAAAAGTAGTTAAAGAAAGTTGGAGTAAAAACAATTTTTATACATTTGTAGCCAATTTAATAACAGGGAAAGATTTGACTGATTGCAACCCTAATACTTCTAAAAATTTTAGAAGTATGCCAAATTCAAAGAGTTTGGTTAAAATGCTAAAGCAGTGATACTTTTTATAGTCTGCCTTCACGTCAAATTTAGCCCATCTTTTATAATGTAAAGAGAAGATTTATGGCTTATTTATTTACTTCAGAAAGTGTTTCTGAAGGACACCCAGATAAGATTGCAGATCAGATTAGCGATACTTTATTGGATAATTTTCTGGCTTTTGATGAAGAATCTAAAGTTGCCTGCGAAACCTTAGTAACTACAGGACAGGTTGTTTTAGCCGGAGAAGTTCGCTCTAATACTTATCTAGACGTACAACAAATTGCCCGTGATGTAATAAACGATATTGGCTACACTAAAGGTGCATATCAATTTAGCGGAGATTCTTGTGGGGTAATTTCTTTGATCCACGAACAATCACCAGATATTAATCAGGGTGTAGATCGTGCTACAAAAGAAGAGCAAGGTGCCGGTGACCAGGGGATGATGTTTGGCTATGCCACTACAGAAACTTCTAACTATATGCCATTAGCTTTAGATATCTCTCATAAAATGGTATATGAGTTAGCGCAATTAAGAAAGGAAGGAAAAGAAATTTCTTATTTACGCCCAGATGCGAAAAGCCAGGTTACTATTGAATATAGTGACGATAACATTCCGCAGCGCATCGTAGCTATCGTGCTTTCTACCCAGCATGATCAGTTTATGGAAAATGATGAAGAAATGCTGGCTAAAATTAAGAAAGACATTATCGAAATTTTAATGCCGCGAGTAATCGCTCAATTACCAGAATACGTTCAGAAATTATTTAACGACGATATTAAATATCACATTAACCCTACCGGGAAATTTGTAATTGGTGGACCACACGGTGATGCGGGACTTACCGGTAGAAAAATCATTGTAGATACTTATGGTGGTAAAGGAGCTCACGGTGGAGGTGCTTTTTCTGGGAAAGATCCTAGTAAAGTAGACCGCTCTGCTGCTTATGCTTCAAGACATATTGCCAAAAACCTTGTAGCCGCTGGTGTTGCAGACGAAGTTTTAGTTCAGGTTTCTTATGCGATTGGTGTGGTAGAACCAACATCGATTTCTGTTGATACTTACGGAACTTCTAAAGTTAAAATGAGTAACGGCGAAATTGCTAAAAAAGTAGGGGAGATTTTTGATATGCGCCCATTTGCTATTGAAGAACGCTTAAATCTTAGAAATCCTATTTATCGTGAAACAGCCGCTTACGGCCACATGGGTAAAGAACCTAAAAAAGTAACTAAGATCTTTAAAAGCCCTTATAGCGGTGAAGTAAAGAAAGAAGTTGAATTATTTACCTGGGAAAAACTAGATTACGTAGATAAAGTAAAAGCGGCTTTTGGATTATAATCCCAGCTAAAAAATACACAAAAAACATCGATTTTCGAGGAAAAGTCCCCTGCTAATCAGGGGACTTTTTTTATTCATCATATTTCCATTATTAAAATTATTAACGTTTCTTTGGGAAATCATTAACACTCCTATGAAACGCTTAAAATCAATCTGCACGTTAATCGCGTGTTTCTGGCTGTGTGCAATATCAGCACAAAACAATAAAGTTTTTCAATCAAAAACACCAGATTGGGTTACACCAATAGAAGCTAATTTTTCTTCAGAAAAAAAGGAACTCGACAATGCGCCATTTCTTTATTTACTTGTCGACACCCAATATAATTTAATAGAAGAAAGATCATTTCATCATCTCGCTTTTAAAGTTCTTAATAGCGAGGGCGTACAGGAAATGAGCGACTTTACTATCGAATTTGATCCAGATTATCAACGCCTGTTTTTACACAAAATCAATATTTACCGTGATGGTGAAGTGATTGATCAATTAGATCTAAACCGAATAAAAACTGTACAACGAGAAACCAATCTAGAACGTCATTTGTATGATGGCAGCCTATCTGCACTTTTTAATCTAACAGACGTAAGAGTTGGTGATATTATTGAATACAGCTACGGAAGGCAGGGATTTAATCCTGTGCATAACGGAAAATTTTCTACAGAAGAGTACTTAGAATATT
This sequence comes from Zunongwangia atlantica 22II14-10F7, assembly GCF_002094855.1. GTDB lineage: Bacteria > Bacteroidota > Bacteroidia > Flavobacteriales > Flavobacteriaceae > Zunongwangia > Zunongwangia atlantica. The sequence goes on along the minus strand of NZ_ARYN01000001.1, from coordinate 72,039 downwards.
CGCTTCCTGTAATAAATATCTACGGAAGATACCTGGTACCTAAAAACAAGGATTTTGAGATCAAATTTTTTAATTGCGCTGCAAAACCAGAAGTTACAGAACATGCCAATTACACAGAATATGTAATTAAAAACAATGATCCTAAAACCATTCTTTACGACAATAACACACCTTCCTGGTACGAATCTTCAAAATCTTACCAGGTCTCCCAGTTTCAATCGTGGAATGATGTTGCAAAAAATTATAATCAATTTTATCAAATATCGGCTTCAGATAGAAACTGGTTGCAGGCAAAAGCAAAAGAAATTGTTGAAGCAGATACCATTTTCGACGATCCTATTATACCGCTAACAAGATTTGTCCAGGATAAAATAAGATATTTAGGTTTCGAAAATGGTTTAAGCTCTCACAAACCCAGTAATCCAAAAGATATATTTAACCGCAGGTATGGCGATTGTAAAGACAAATCTTTTTTACTAAGCGAGCTTTTAAAGGCTTACGATATCGATGCGCATCCTATTTTGGTGAATTCTTCCTATGGGAACACTATCGAAGAAGATTTACCTTCGCCAAACTCTTTTGATCATTGTATAGTACAATACAACAGGTTCAATAAAAATTATTTTATAGATCCTACTATTAACAATCAGGGTGGCGATGCTGAAGAAATTTTCACACCAGATTATGGATTCGGACTCATTTTAGACGACACTACTTCAGCACTTACAAAATTCGAACCTGTAGATTATGGCAAGACCAATATCACAGAAACTTTTATTATCGATTCTATTGGCGGGCCAACACGATTAAAAATCGAAACGGTTTACAGCGGTTATAAAGCAGATCTTACCAGGGCTGAGTTTAATGGAAATGGATTAAGCAGCATTCAAAAAAGCTACCTCGATTTTTATAGTTTGGCTTACGCCGATATCGAAGTTGCTGAAGAAATTTATTTTAAAGATGATCGCGACCAGGAAAACACCTTCACAGTTTACGAAGAATACGTGATCCCAAATCACTGGGCAACAATGCCAGATGACGCCGACCAGATTTACTCAGAATATTATGCCTTGGCGATCGATAATTATATGTTTCCGCAGAAAACAGCAAAGCGGGAATCCCCATATTATATAAACAAAAGCACCAATATCGACTACAACATCGTAATTTTTACTCCGGAAAAATGGGGTGTAGAAACCGATTATTACAAATCTGACAATCCTTATTTTGAATATACTTATGAAACTAAATATTCGAATGCGAGAATCGATATTATTCATAAATACAAAGCTTTAAATGACCATGTTCCCGCTGAAGATTATTCAGAATTTTTAAAAGCTCACGAAAAAGCTGCTGAAAATATTTCTTACTACCTAACCTATAAACCTGGACTTGCAAACAGTTTTGCTTCAAACGCTGATTCTAATATTTCATGGTTTGCAGTTATTTTATTTTTGGTTGTATTTAGCGGAGTAGGTTTTTTATGCTATTTACTTTACATCAAATTTGATATCCCATCTAAAGCACATCCAGACGATCATCGCCCAATTGGTGGCTGGCTAATTTTAGTAAGTATTGGCTTATGTATTACTCCAGTCGCGATAATGGGAGAATTTTTAACAGGGGAAATATTCACTCTAGACTATTTTGTTTTAATGGCTAGTGGTAAAATTAGCATATTTCTATTTCTAATCTTATTGGTTGTATTGCATTCTGCACTAGTTGCCTACTCAATCTTTATGATTATCATATTCTTTAAAAGAAGGACCATTGTTCCTACTTTGATGATCGTGCTTTATGTATTCAATTTTATAATTAACCTTCTGTCTACATTTTTCGTTTATTTTATCCCTATACTTCAAACCGAAATTGAATTAGGCGAAATCTATATAGATCTGGCACGGTCTATAATTTTGGCTATAATCTGGATTCCTTATTTCTCTATGTCCGAAAGGGTAAAAGATACTTTTGTAAATACATATAAAAAGAGAAAAATCGAAGTAAACGGTATTGAAAACATACAACTACAAGAAGATCAAGGCCCGATTAATTCTTAAAAATTGAGCCTTAAAACATCTAAAATCTCCTGATTAACTTCAGGAGATTTGTTTGTTGTTTAGAATATCACTAAATCCTTTTCGATTTTATCTTTTTCTTCGGAATTCCTTAACAGCGGCGGGGCTTTTTAATCCTTAAATTGAGGATTATAACAAAAGCAATCCCATGTCTTTTTTCAAGAAAGTAAGAAACACGGTAAACCTGTTAAAGTCTGTTGATATGGATCAACTGGCAAAAATCAACAAACAAATCGATCTATCTGAAGCCATGAAGACTTTAGGTAAATTAGATGAGCGCCAGCTTGCCGGACTCATGAAAATGTTAAAAACAAAGCGTAAAAAGTCACAAAGTGACCTCCCTCCTATAGATGGAGATTTTTACAATTTGGATTACAAGCTTACCGAAGAACAGCGCGAACTTCAAATGAAAGTTCGCAATCTTATGGAAGACGAGATTCGCCCATTAATTAATGACCACTGGAATCGTGCAAAATTCCCGTTCGAAATTATAGAAAAGTTCAAAAAACTAAATATTGCCGGGATTCCTTACGAAGGTTATGGCTGCCCTAATCTTCCATTTTTAATGGAAGGGATCATTGCCCAGGAAATTGCGAGAGTAGATGTTTCTACCTCAACTTTTTTTGGTGTACACAGCGGCTTGGCCATGGGCTCTATTTACTTATGCGGTAGTGAAGAACAAAAGCAAAAATGGCTTCCGCAGATGCAAAAATTAGAGAAGATCGGTGCTTTTGGTTTAACCGAACCCAATGTAGGATCTGGTGTTGCCGGCGGATTGGAAACTACCTGTAAATTTGATGGCGAAAACTGGATCTTAAATGGGCAAAAGAAATGGATTGGTAATGCCACTTTTGCCGATGTGATCATTATTTGGGCAAGAGATGTAGACAGCAACCAGGTAAAAGGCTTCTTAGTAGAAAAAGACAATCCCGGTTTTAAAGCCGAAAAAATGGAAGATAAAATGGCACTTCGTATTGTACAAAATGCCATTATCACGCTTACCGATTGTAAAGTTGCAGAAAGCGATAGATTACAAAACGCCAATTCCTTTAAAGATACCGCAAATGTATTACGAATGACGCGTGCCGGTGTTGCCTGGCAAGCAGTAGGCTGTGCCCGTGGCGCTTACGAAAGTGCTTTAAAATATACTCGTAAAAGAGAACAATTTGGCCGACCAATTGCTTCGTATCAATTAGTGCAAAATCATTTGGTAGAAATGGTTTCTAATCTTACCTCGATGCAAACCTTATGTTTTAGACTTTCTGAAATGCAAGATCAGGATATGCTTACAGACGAGCATGCTTCTTTAGCCAAAGTGTATTGCAGTATGCGTATGCGTGATGTAGTAAGCCGTGCCCGCGAAGTTATGGGCGGTAATGGAATTTTATTGGAACACGATGTTGCCCGTTTTGTAGCAGATGCCGAAGCGATTTACAGTTACGAAGGAACCAAAGAAATAAACTCTTTAATTGTTGGTAGAGCCATTACCGGTTATAGTGCTTTTGTTAGCTAACCAAAATCAAATTAAAAATCAAATCCCCAAGAGGGGAAGAAAAATTAGAATTAAATGTCAGTATTAGTTGTAGCTCCCGGAAGAGACGTATCCCAATGGGTAGAAACCCTTAAAAGTCAGCATCCGGGAATGAATGTTTATGTTTACCCCGAAGATCATGATACCGAAGAAGTAGAGTTTGCCATAACCTGGAAGCATCCACGCGGACTCTTTAAAAACTACCCTAATTTAAAAGTAGTTGCCTCGATGGGTGCCGGTGTAGATCATATCACCTCAGACCCAGAATTCCCGGAAGGTGTAAAGATCACAAGAGTGGTAGACGAACAATTAACCAGTGATCTAAGCGAGTTTGTTTTAGCCCTGGTAATGAATCACACACGTCATCTTTCAGCATATAAACACCAGGAAAAAGATAGCAATTGGAATGTTTTAAAATATTGCCGAAACAGCGACATGAAAATTGGCGTTATGGGAATGGGTGTTATTGGTACCGCTACAGCACAGCTTTTAGCGAAAAATAACTTTAAAGTATCAGGATGGTCTCGTACAGAAAAAGACTGTGAAGATATCACCTCATATTATGGCGATAATAGTTTAGATGATTTTCTTCAGGAATCTGAAATTTTGATTTGCTTGCTTCCTTTAACCGAAGAAACAAACGGAATTTTAAATAAAGAATTATTCGAAAAATTACCAAAAGGTGCTTACTTGATCAATGTTGGTCGTGGTGAACATCTGGAAGAGAACGATCTTATCGAGATGATCGATAGCGGTCATCTGGCCGGTGCGGCTTTAGATGTTTTTAAAGAAGAACCTTTACCAGAAGATCATGCTTTTTGGAAACACGAAAGAATAAGTATCACTCCGCATACCGCAAGTTTAACCGAAGCCGAATCTGTTGTACCGCAAATCGTAGAGAATTACGAACGTTTTCAAGACGATGAAGAACTTAAAAACCTGGTAGAACAAGATCGAGGTTATTAATTATCGAAAATTATGCTCATCAAAAACATCTTAGTAGCCGTAGATTTTAATGAAGCTGTTGGCGAAATGCTGACTTATGCTGAAAGTTTTGCTGAAAAGTTTGAAGCGAAAATATGGCTGGTTCATGTTGCAGATCCAGATCCAGATTTTGTGGGATATGAAGTTGGCCCAAAATATATTCGAGATACAAAGGCTGAAGAATTTAGGCAGGAACATCGAATGTTGCAGCAATTATGTGATTCTTTTATCGAAAATAATATCGAATCTGAAGCATTGCTCATTCAGGGTTCTACGGTTGAAACACTTTTAGAAGAAGCCAAAAAACTTAACACCGATATGATGATCGTAGGAACTCATAAACACGGATTTTTTCATGATCTTTTTGCTGAAAATGTTTCTATGGAAATTTTAAAGCAATCAAAGATTCCGGTTTTTACTGTTCCTATTAAAGAGTAATAATTCAATCAAAACTTTTTTTACTACTGCTGAAATTGGTTATTTTTCGAACCAATTTCAGCATTTGTTTTTATGGAAGTTTTTACCAAAGAAAGATTAGCACAGGTTCACGAACGTATTAAACCATACATTCATGAAACGCCAATTTTAAGCTCAGCCTTAACTAATGAAATCGCAGGCTGTTCTATCTTTTTTAAATGCGAGAATTTCCAAAAAATGGGCGCTTTTAAAATGCGTGGTGCTACCAATGCGATCTTACAACTGAGTAAAGAAGAGCAGCAAAAAGGGGTAGTAACGCATTCTTCCGGTAATTTTGCACAAGCCTTATCACTTGCCGCAAAAAGCTTGGAAGTTCCGGCTTATATCGTGATGCCGTCTAGCGCTCCGCAGGTAAAAAAAGATGCTGTAAAAACCTACGGTGGGAAAATTACAGAATGTCCACCTACTTTAAAAGACCGGGAAGAAACTGCCCAAAAGATCGTAGATGAAAAAGGAGCCACATTTGTGCATCCTTCTAATGACATCGAAGTGATCTTAGGACAAGGAACTGCGGCTTTAGAATTGCTTCAAAAAAAGCCCTATCTTGATATTGTAATTACTCCTGTTGGTGGCGGCGGACTTATAGCCGGGACTGCTCTTGCAGTGAGTTTATTTTCTGAAAGCACTAAAACTATAGGCGCAGAACCTTTTGAAGTAGACGACGCGTATCGCTCTTTAATTTCAGGAAAAATTGAAACGAACGAGAGTACAAATACCATAGCAGACGGACTAAAAACGAAACTTGGCGACCAAAACTTTCCTATTATTCAAAAACACGTCCAAGAAATTATTCGGGTTACAGAAGAAGAGATCAAAAATGCACTAAAATTGATCTGGGAACGTATGAAAATTGTTGTAGAACCATCTAGCGCTGTTGCTTTAGCAGCTATTTTAAAAGAGCCCGCTAAATTTAAAAACAAGCAAATTGGCTTAATAATTTCAGGTGGAAATGTAGATTTAGGAAAGCTGGCGGAATTGTTTTAGGTTTTACACCTTAACTTCACGGTTTAAAATAAAATAAAACGGTTTTAAAAGCTACAATCTCGCATAAGCTTAGGCTTTCTTCCCTACGGCAAAGTAAATTATCGAACCAAAGAATGGAAAGAAAATGCTAATTAGTGCGTAAAGTATCTTTTCGTTCATAGCTACTGTAGATCTTATAATTTTTATTAGAGCTATAATAAGCAGCACAAAATGAATTGGTATAAAAAATATTAATACCCATGAAAACAATTGCCAAACATAAAGGCCAAAACCTGCATCGACTGTGTTTGAATAAATAATGTCTACACCAACATTGGTTGTTTGAACTGCACTAACTAAATCTAACATCTCTGCTCTATTCACAAGATTTACCATATATTCATTTCCGCCACCAGATATTACCACGGCATGCCCATTATTAATGGTAAGCTCAGTAATTTCCTCATTTGGTAAAATTTCTTCAGTGAATTCAACTAGTGAAATTTCGTCTTTCTTATCACACGAAATAATAAAAACCGAAATAAGGATAGCAAAAACAATAGATAATTTTCTAAGCATTGATGATATTTTTTAAGATGAATAGGAAAATGATTTCCAATAGATTATATCTAAAATTAGTCGGTTTTAACAATAAAAGCAAGTTTTAATGAAGCGTAGTAGTATTTTTTACTTTTTATCATCACTCTTTCAACACACTTATCGTTACCAGCATTTGCCCAATATGCCTTTGGCTATGTTCTGCGGCATGAAAGTACAATCCGATCACGCTAGAGGGTAATTGTTTTCTACCTACAAAACGCTTTTCGGTTAGAATTGCTTCAGGGGTACTTTTAAATATCGCCAAAGCTTCATTTACTTTTACAGAAAAATTATGGCTCAAATTATCGATTTTCAGTTCACTATTTTCCAGACCTTCATTCCGTAGATATTCAAATTGCTTTTCAGAAAGTGCTTTTCCTTTAGCATAAGTGAGCATGCGATCTAAAACTCCGGTAATATGCTGCAAATGAAAGCCAACGCTTGCTCTTCCGGCAGGTTTCTTCCACAGTAATGCTTCAGGAAAATCTTCAGTATACTTAAAAACCTCTTCTTTAGACTGCAAAAGTGCATGCGCAGCCGGTTGCAACAATAAAGGAGTTTCGGGAAGCGGCCCACGTAACCAAACTTCTGGCAATTTTTCAGTATTCATATAAAATATCTTATGGAAGTTATAAAGTGAACTTACAAAATAAAAGAAATATTATCTTTAGCTAATTAAAAATTGAGTCTAAAACCTCAAATATCAAACTTCAATTTATAGAATAAACACAATACTATGCTTCGAAACTCGATCTTCACTTTATTTATTTTTTTAACGAATTTCGCGGTTTTTGCCCAGGAAAAACAGGACAAATGGAATGTTTCTAATCCTTATCCGAATGATGTTCCGGTAAAAACTGTCGATTTAAACACTACCGAAGGTACATGGATGAACCTGGATGTGAGTCCCGATGGAAAAACCATTGTTTTTGACCTTTTAGGAGATATTTACACCATGCCAATTTCTGGCGGAAAGGCTAAGGCGCTTCGTAGCGGAATGGCTTATGAAGTTCAGCCAAGATTTAGCCCAGATGGATCCAAAATTTCATTTACCAGTGATGCCGGTGGTGGCGATAATATCTGGATTATGGATGCCAATGGTGATAATGCCTGGGAACTAACCAGCGAAGATTTTAGACTGCTGAATAATGCCGTGTGGACAGCCGACGGAAACAGCATTGTTGCCCGTAAACACTTTACCTCTACCCGATCTTTAGGTGCCGGTGAAATGTGGCAATATCACATCGCAGGAAAATCCGGACTTCAACTTACCAAAAGAAAAAATGACCAGCAGGATGTTAACGAGCCAAGCACTTCGCTAGACGGGAAATATCTGTATTACAGTGAAGATATGTATCCGGGCGGTATGTTTCAGTACAACAAAGATCCAAACAAACAGATCTATGTGATTAAACGATACAGTTTTGAGGATGGCGAAACCATAACAATTACCGGTGGTCCTGGTGGTGCTGCTCGCCCGCAGGTTTCTCCAGATGGTAAGAAACTTGCGTTTGTTCGTAGAGTTAGAACGAAGTCGGTTTTATTTATTCAGGATCTGGAAACCGGAGAAGAATGGCCGGTTTACGACAATCTTAGCAAAGACCAGCAGGAAGCCTGGGCGATCTTTGGTGTGTACCCGGGATTTAGTTGGATGCCGAATAACAAAGAGCTGGTATTTTGGAGCAACGGAAAAATTAAGCGCGCTAATATTGAAACTACTGAAGTTAATGAGATTCCGTTTGAAGTAAACGCGAAGATCGATATTGCTGAAACCGTAAGATCTGAACAGCAGGTGTATACTGAAAAATTCAGCCCAAAAGTTATTCGTCACGCGACTACCTCGCCAGATGGTAAAACTTTGGTGTTTAATGCGGTTGGATATCTTTGGAAAAAAAGCTTACCTAACGGAAAGCCAAAAAGAATCACTGATGCAACCGATTTTGAGTTTGAACCTGACTTTTCTCCAGACGGTAAAAGTATCGTTTATGTAACCTGGGATGATGAAAAACTGGGTAGCATTAAAAAAGTAGCATTAAGTGGTGGCACTACTGAAACTTTAACTAAAGAAAAAGGAATTTACCGTAATCCATCATATTCTCATAACGGTGAAATTATCGTTTACCATAAAGATCTCGGGAACAGCGACCAGGGACAAACTTTCACTAAAGAACCGGGAATCTATTTGATGAAAGCTAATGGCAGTGACGCCAAACGAATTTATAAAGGTGGTGATTTTGCCATGTTTAATCATGACGATACTCGCATCATTTTTCAAACCGGCGGTTATTATATGGGTGGTTTAAGCAAGGGCTTAAAAAGTATCGATCTTAGCGGAAATGATGAGAAAACTTTAGTAAACTCCAAGTATGCAAATCGTTTACTGCCAAGCCCAGATGGCAAATGGATCGTTTTTAGCAACCTTCACAAAGTTTATTTAGCTCCGCTTCCGCATACTGGGCAAACCATAGATCTAGATCCAAATACCAAAACAGTACCGGTTACCCAAATTGCAAAAGATGCAGGGATAAATTTACACTGGTCTGCCGATAGCAAAAAAGTGCATTGGACCCTGGGAGATGAATATTTCACCAATGAAGTTTCTCAACGCTTTACTTTTCTAGAGGATTCTCCGGAAGAAATTCCTGAAATGACCGAAAAAGGAACAAAAATAGGTTTAGAAATCGAAACCGATACGCCAGGCGGTTTGATCGCTTTTACCAATGCTCGAATCATTACCATGAACGAGGATGAGGAAGTAATCGAAAACGGAAGCATTCTTATCGAAAATAATAAGATCAAAGCTATGGGCGCTGCCGGCGAGGTAAAGATCCCGAATTCGGCTAAGGTTTACGATGCTTCAGGAAAAACTATTATGCCGGGAATGATCGATGTTCATGCCCATATTGGTGCTTTTAGATATGGATTAACGCCTAAAAAACACTGGCCATCTTATGCAAACTTAGCATTTGGAGTGACCACCGCTCACGATCCTTCAGCATTAAGTGAAACCGTTTTTGGCATTTCAGAATTAATTAAAAGCGGCGAAATGGTAGGGCCAAGATTGTACTCTACAGGAATCATTCTTTATGGCGCCGATGGTGATTTTAAAGCGGTGATCAATAATCTTGACGATGCAAGATCGGCTTTAAGAAGAACTAAGGCCTTTGGTGCATTTTCAGTAAAAAGTTACAACCAGCCAAGACGTGAGCAACGCCAGCAAATTTTGCAGGCGGCGCGTGAGTTGGATATGAATGTAGTTCCAGAAGGTGGTAGTACATTTTTCCATAACATGAATATGATCGTAGATGGTCATACAGGGATAGAACATAATATCCCGGTGGCGCCACTTTATAAAGACGTGCAAACTTTATGGAGCAATAGTAATGTTGGTTATACGCCAACGCTTATTGTGAATTACGGCGGAATTAATGCTGAATATTACTGGTATGACAAAACGAATGTTTGGGAGAATGAAAGACTGCTGAATTTTACTCCGCGTAGTATTGTTGATTCACGTTCCAGACATCGTACAAAAATTCCTGATGAAGAATATGAGAACGGACCTGTTTTAGTTTCTGAAGATGCTAAAGCCTTAACCGATCTTGGAGTAAAAGTAAACCTTGGTGCTCACGGCCAGTTACAGGGATTAGGTGCACATTGGGAGCTTTGGTCGCTGCAAATGGGCGGAATGACGAATATGGAAGCTTTACAGGCGGCTACCATAAACGGAGCGTATTATCTGGGAATGGATAAAGAAATTGGTTCTTTAGAAGAAGGAAAATTAGCCGATCTTTTAGTGTTGGAAGAAAATCCTTTAGAGGATATTCAAAATTCTGAATCTATTATTTATACGATGGTGAACGGTAGATTATATGAAGCCGAAACCATGAATCAGCTTGGTAACGAGCCAGAAGAACGCTCTAACTTTTACTGGGAAAACAACAAATACAATGCGGCATTCCCATGGCACGAAGAATCAAACAGCTTCACCTTGCCGGGATGTATTTGCCGTAAACTAGGACATTAACTTTTTAAAAATCTATGGAACTCTACATAACCGCGGCCATTATTTTTGTTGGAATTTTCCTTTTTATAAAGGATTATTTCTCGATCGATACCACATCGATCCTTATCATGGCGTTGTTTATTGTAAGCGGAGTTCTAAGTCCTGAAGAAGGTTTTTCTGGGTTTAATCATCCTGCTACTATAACTTTAGGCTGCATGTTTGTGGTTAGCGCAGCTATTTTTAAAAGCGGGATCATAGATAGTTTTAGTGATAAGATCATTAGGATCGCAAAGATAAATTATGTCTTTGCCCTAATGATCTTTTGCTTTTCTGCGGCATTATTTTCAGCATTTATAAATGATACGGCAGTTGTTGCGATTTTAATCCCAATGGCTTTGCTTGTTTGTAGAGAAACAGGAATAAGCCCGGCAAGATTATTAATTCCTATTTCATTTTCTGCATTATTTGGCGGCACCTGTACCTTAATTGGCACTTCTACGAATATCTTAGTAAGCGGTATTGCTAAAAAAGGTGGATTAGAACCTTTTAATATGTTCGAGTTCACTTTACCTGCGTTATGTTTACTTGCCATAGGTTTAACGTACCTAATCCTGGTTGGCCCCTGGTTATTACCAAAACGTGCCGAAGCTCACGAAAGTGGATTGACCAAAGAAGCTCAAAATTATCTAGCTGAAGTTGTTTTAAGTAAAGACAGTACAGATGTAGATCATTCGATCGTAAAATCAAAACTGGTAAGCCAATACGGTGCACAAATTCTATCGATTAAAAGAAAGCATCACCGCATGTACGAAATTAACGGCGATACGGTACTTCGTGCTGAAGATTCTATGAAGATCTTGATCGATCCTCAACATCTTTCAGATTTAATGGATAAAGGCGGCTATATTTTGACCGGTGATAATGACGATCTACTTGAAGAAGAAAAAAAGAAAGATAACAAAGATGAAAAAACAATCTATGAGGTGATGATCCCTTACGGTTCTCCTTTAGCCGAACGTTCTTTACGACAATTAAACTTCAGGAATATATATTATGCTTCGGTTTTGGCACTTAGGCATCGCAAAGAAATTATCACTCAGGATGTATCGAACGTGGTTTTAAAAGAAGGTGATATGTTGTTGCTTTATGCTGCTCAAAGAGATATTCAGGCATTAACTTCTAGAAAATTACTGGTAGTTTTATCAAATTATCACGCCAAAAAAGTGAATTACAAAAAAGCGATTCCGGCTTTATTGATCACCCTTGGCGTTGTTTTATCTGCGGCTTTAAATTTAACTTCAATCCTAATTAGTGCAATGATTGGTAGTTTGTTACTGGTAACAACTTCAATATTAAAACCAAAAGAAGCTTACGATGCGATAGAATGGAAAGTGATCTTTATGATGGCTGGCGTACTTTCTATGGGAAAGGCTTTAGAAAAAACCGGCGGATCTGATGTAATTTCGCAGTTTATCTTTGATCAAATTGGTGATCTTAACCCAAGCATTATATTAAGTTTAGTTTTTCTTATTACCTTTCTATCAACAAACATTTTAAGCAGTAAAGCAGCGGCAGCACTAATGGCGCCTATTGTAATAAGCCTTGCAAGTGCGTTACAGCTTAGTGAAAAACCATTTTTAATTGGTGTAATGTTTGCCTGTTCGTTAACTTTTATGACACCGGTTAGCTATCCAACCAACACCATGGTTTACGGCGCCGGAAATTATAAGTTTAATGATTTTTTAAAATTTGGAACACCTTTAAATTTCATTATCTGGATCGCGGCATCATTTATTATTCCGATGTTTTTTCCTTTTGAAGTTTAATTTTTGAAGCCTAAATAATGAGAAGAGTAAAACTGAGCAATCCTTTTAAAACAAGAATCATAGATGAGAAACTCATCAGGGAACATCTTGCTTTAGAAAGAACAAAACTGGCTAACGAGCGTACCTTGCTTGCTTACATAAGGGCTTCTCTTTATTTATTGATTGGTGGTCTAGCCTTGCTTCAGATTAAAGAATATCCAGAATTACACTGGTTGGGATACGGTGCATTTTCAGTAAGTATCATATTTTTGTCGGTTGGGATTTCCAGATACATTCATCTAAACAGAAAACTTACAAAGTTACTGCGTCCCGAAAACCAATCTGAAAACAACGAATCTTAAGCCCTGTTTGCTACAGTCTATTTTTCATTATTCGATGCATTTTTTAGCGATAGGAATTATCGCTTATTTTTTTGATCAAAAAAACTGGAAGCATAATTGGATCATTTTAGCTGCAACCATGTTGGTGGATTTAGACCATATTTTTGCGAGTCCGCTTTTTGATCCTAATCGCTGCGGAATTGGTTATCATCCATTACATTCTCAAATAGCGATTATCTGCTATATTTTAGGAGCTGTTTTTCTAAAAAAAGGGATTTTTAAACTTATTTTCATTGGTTTGTGCTTCCACATGCTTACAGATTTTCTGGATTGTCTTTGGACCTTCTCTAAATGTGGGGAATGCTATGAAAATTCAGCCTTAAAACAGCTAATTTCGAATAGTTTTTAAAAACAAAAGCCGTTTTTAAAGAAAAACGACTTTTGCAAAAGGAAATAAAAACCTAAACTTAACCAACTTTAAATTCTAACTTTCTTCTTCATAAGAATTACATTACTATTTATCGATTTTGGGCATTATTGAAGCATTTTTTTTTAAATCTGGATTCTTTAGCCTAACCGATTTCACTTTCAGAATTAACTTCATTTAGGAAGGATTAAAATGTTCCTGTTCTTCTTTAGTAAGCATTCTAGATCTTATTATAAATCTTTTGCCTTTGGGAATTTCCAAAGAAAAGCTAGCGCCTCTACCCGGCGTGATATCTACAGTAAGATGGGTATGCTTCCAATATTCAAATTGATCGTGACTCATATAAAATGGCACATTCTCTACTTCTCCTAAATGAATATCATTATCGTCCAAATAGAAATCTTCTTTTGGCAACAGCATTGGCGAAGAGCCATCGCAACAACCACCGCTTTGGTGAAAGATCACCTCGCCATGTTCTGCTTTAAGTTCTTCTAACAATGCTGCAGCCTCTTTGGTTATATCCACTCGCTTAAAGGTCATATCCTAAAAGAATCCAAGTTTATTCTTATCATAAGAGATAAGCATATTCTTAGCCTGGCGATAGTGATTAAGCATCATTAAATGATTCTCTCTACCAAAACCAGATTTTTTATAACCTCCAAATGGTGCATGAGCAGGATAATCATGGTAGCAATTCACCCAAACTCGGCCAGCTTTTATCGCACGCGGAATTTGATATAATTGATGTGCATCGCGTGTCCAAACTCCCGCTCCTAAACCATACAAAGTATCATTGGCAATTTCTAAAGCTTCAGCTTCATCTTTAAACGTACATACTGCAAGTACCGGCCCAAAGATCTCTTCCTGGAAAACACGCATTTTGTTATGCCCTTTTAAGATCGTTGGCTCGATATAAAATCCGTTACCTAGATCTCCGTCTAATTTTGCAGCGCCACCACCGCATAAAACTTCAGCACCTTCTTCTTTACCAATATTGATATACGACAAAATTTTCTCGTGTTGATCGCTGGAAGCCTGAGCGCCCATCATAGTATCTGGACTAAAAGGATCGCCCATTTTAATAGCTTTAGTCCTAGCGATAACCTTTTCGATAAAAGCTTCATAAATATCTTCCTGGATCAATAAACGAGAAGGACAGGTACAAACTTCACCCTGATTTAAAGCAAATAACACCGCACCTTCAATACATTTATCTAGAAACTCATCATCATGATCCATAATACTACTGAAGAAAACATTAGGCGATTTTCCACCAAGTTCCATCGTTACAGGATGCAGGTTTTTAGAGGCGTATTGCATAATTAACTGCCCGGTTGTGGTTTCCCCGGTAAACGCTACTTTATCTACATCTGGACTGGAAGCTAAAGGTTTCCCGGCTTCTGGACCAAAACCATGAATCACGTTTAAAACTCCTTTTGGTAATAAATGACCTACTTTTTCAGCGAATATTGTTGCTGAAGCCGGAGTTTGTTCCGCAGGTTTTAAAATGATACAGTTTCCGGCAGCCAAAGCAGGTGCTACTTTCCAGGCCATCATTAACAGCGGAAAGTTCCACGGAATAATTTGTGCTACTACTCCAAGCGGTTCCTGAATAATTAAGGACAGTGTGTTTTTATTTAATTCTGAAGCGCTTCCTTCTTCAGCTCTTATGACTGAAGCAAAATATCTAAAATGATCTACCGCCAAAGGAAGATCTGCATTTAAAGTTTCACGAATGGCTTTTCCATTATCTGAAGTTTCGATTTGTGCAAACTCTTCCAGATTTTCTTCTAAAATATCTGCGATCTTATTAAGGATAGCAGAACGCTCGGTCACCGATGTATTTCCCCACTCTTCTTTTGCGGCATTTGCTGCTGCAATTGCATTTTTAACATCGGCTTCTTTAGATCTTGGAAACTTTGCAATAAGCGAATTATCTACCGGAGAGTGATTATCAAAATACTCGCCATCGATAGGATCTACAAAGGCTCCGTTAATATAATTGCCATATTTTTCCTGGAATTTTGGTTTGGAATAACTCATAATAGATATGTTTTTAATATTCAAACTTAAAACTCCGTAATTATTTGCATTAAAAATTGAACTTTCCTATTTTTAATTACTACTTTTCTATCGATTTAATAATTTAGTGAATTTTGAATGATAATCTTTTAAAATACGAGAGCTCTAGAAAGCTGCAAACCTTTATCGAAAATCGTACTATTTACAGTGCAGATTATGCTGAATTAAATGTTTTTGAAACGCAGCAGGTCGCCGAGAAAGTCGATTTACAGTTTTCTTATCCTATTATTGCCAGTATGCTTTCTGGAAAAAAGATTATGCATTTAAAAAACAGAAATCCGTTTGATTTTTATCCGGGTGAAAGTGTAGTGCTTCCTTCAAACGAAAAAATGATTATCGATTTTCCTTTAGCTACTACCGCTGAACCTACTCGCTGTTTAGCTTTAGGAATCGATCCCGATAAAATTCAGGAGACCGTAAATTATTTTAACGAAAATACCAGGGTAGATTTTGAGAATGATCATTATGATCTTCAGGCAAATTCAGCGCATCTTGAAAATAATGTTCAGGTTCAGTATGTTTTAGATCGCATTTTTAAAACTTTTTTGAGTGACGAAAAAGCCAAAGATGTTTTATTGGATCTTATGGTAAAAGAACTGGTGATAAGGCTTTTACAAACCAAAGCAAAATTAATGTTGTTGGATGATTCTTCGCTTTTTGATAATAACCGCATGGCTTTTATTGTAAAATATATGCGCGAAAATTTATCCAAAAACATCTCTGTAGACGAGCTTGCCGCAAAAGCCTGTATGAGTAGTTCTAACTTCTACAAAACTTTTAGAAATACGCTTGGTGAAAGCCCGATTGATTACTTAAATGGCGAGCGTATTAAATATGCCAAGAAATTGATTCAGCAAACTTCAGATAAACTGGCAGACATTGCGTTTCAGTCTGGATTTAACAATGTTAGCTACTTCAACAGACAATTTAAAAAATTAGAAAGTATTACGCCAAACCAGTATCGCAAGACTATAAGAGCAAATAAGTTTGTATCCTAAAGTTTAAAAAAAACTTAAAGTTACAGCAATCTTCCTTAAGAAGTTTAAGATTCTATACCTTAGACCCCAGTCAATTAAACAGAAGTGAAAGGCATTTAAGTCTCAGGATTATTGTATTTTGTAACAATTAGAGGAGTTTGTAAAAAGTATGCTTAAGTAAATCTTGTATCTTTACACCCTAAAATTTATCCAAACAAACTAAGCGAAGAATAACAATTATGCATGTAGCGATTGCAGGGAATATTGGTGCTGGTAAAACCACACTAACAAGATTACTCGCCAAACATTACAAATGGGAACCTCATTACGAAGACGTTCTGGAAAACCCCTATCTTGAAGATTTTTACAACAAGATGGAACGTTGGTCCTTTAATCTGCAAATCTATTTTTTAAACAGTAGATTTAGACAAATTTTACAGATTAGAGAAAGTGGTAAAAAGATCATACAGGATCGTACCATTTACGAAGACGCACATATTTTTGCTCCCAACTTACATGCAATGGGATTAATGACCAATAGAGATTTTGAAAATTATAAGTCTTTATTTGAACTTATGGAGAGCGTTGTACAGGGGCCAGATTTGCTAATTTACCTAAGAAGCAGTATCCCCAATTTGGTAGCCCAAATACAAAAACGAGGAAGAGAGTATGAAAACTCTATTTCTATCGACTATCTAAGCCGATTAAATGAACGTTATGAAGCCTGGGTACACGATTACAACAAAGGAAATTTACTTATTGTAGATGTAGACAATATTAACTTTGTAGATAATCCGGAAGACCTTGGAGACATTATTAACAAAATTGACGGAGAAATAAACGGACTATTTTAAATTTGGATTATGGAATCTACTAAACTAAAACGACCAAAGCACAAGGGTTCTCCTAAATTATTTGAAAACCCTATTCTAGAAAAACTAACGCATACTCACATCTCTGCTCCACTAATTATTTTCTTTGGTACAGCAGCGGCGCTTATTTACTACGGAATTTTTGAAAAAGGATTTAGAACTCCTGAAATTTTAGCCTGGTTTGCTGGTGGCCTATTATTCTTTACTTTTATAGAATATATAGCACATCGCTATTTATATCACATCCCTGCAACCACGCCTAGAAGGCAAAAAATATCATACACCATGCACGGTGTTCACCATGATTATCCAAAAGATAAATCTAGATTGGCCATGCCACCGGTTTTAAGTTTAATCGTAGCGACTATACTTTTTATTATTTATAGAGCGATTTTAGGTGATTATGTATTTGGCTTTTTAGCAGGGTTCTTAGTAGGATATGCCAGCTACCTTGCCGTGCACTATTCAGTTCACGCGTTTAAAGTACCTAACAACTTTTTAAAGATTTTATGGCATCATCATAGTATCCACCATTATCGTGAGCCAGATCGTGCTTTTGGCGTGTCTTCCCCATTTTGGGATCATATTTTTAGAACTATGCCAAGACAAACTCCGGCTAGTGCCAGAACTGCTGTAGGAAAAAGTATAGACGACGATAATCAGGGAAAAGGACATACGCATTAAATAAATTCCCTTTCAAGAAATTAAAGCCGAATGATGATTTTCATTCGGCTTTTTTATTGGCACCGCCATTGGGTGTAACACCCAGAGGCTTGCCTCAAAATTAAAATTTTGTTTCCAGCGAATGCCTCGTAGGCTTAGCCCGTGGTAATTTACTATTTAATAAATCCGTTTTCACGGGCATGAGTAATTGCTTCAGCAGAACTATGTACCATTAGAACTGGTGTCGTATCAAAATTATCAATAATACTCTGCACCCGCTTCATTTGTCCTTTATGGTTTACACTTCTTAAGTAAATCGCGAAGATCCTATCTGAATGCTGCATAGCAATATCTGTATAAATTGAAGCATCATGTTCACCGCTATCTCCTATCAGAATAAACTTTAAATCTGGATAGGTTTTCAGGATATTAAAAATCTCTCGTTGTTTATGTGGTTTTTCGGGTTTTATTGTTTTCTCGAAAGGATGCCTCATATCACGCAGTAAGATTGGTCCTTTTGGAAAGCCATTATAATCCAGGAATAACTTTAAATATTCATACATATTCCAGGGACTATTACTTAAGTAAAACATTGGATTTCGGTTTCCTTCTGCATGGCCCTTATGTAGTAACTTGTACAAATTAGGCGCTCCCTTTAAAGGCATTCTTTTATAAGCATTGGTAAGCAAAGAATTTTTAAGCAACCGCCATTTTAAAAAAGAAGTAACCCCAGTATGTAAAATCGTATCATCAATATCGCTAATTACGCCATATTCAGCATCTACAGAAGGAATTAAAAATTGTCCCATAAAAGGATTGCCCAAAAGCTCGGTTTTTGGCTCTAATTCTTCACGATAATAAAGATGATAATCTACCCAACCTTCATTATCACTAACATTAGAAATATTATTTTCTAATGTTTGATTGAACAAAAAATAACCTTCGTCGTTTGTTGTTGTTTCAAGTTTTAATTTACCGGGAATTTCAAGTTCTATGGCTGCATCGGGAATCTCGAAACTATCAAATTGCTTATAGGTATTTACAAAAGTTTTCCATTTGTTTTGATCCTGATGAATCTTTAACGGTGCATTGTCCAAAACCCTGCCTTTTACAAACAATCTGGAATAAGTCCCATAGCTTCGATAAGGCACTACAAGCACCTGATCCAGGTTTTTATATCGCCCTAAGAGTTTCTTAAATCGTTTAAACATTAACGTATTTTTCCTTCTATAAATTTCTATTGATTAATATTAGCTAAAAACCGATTGCATTTTTATAGTCGATTTTCGATAATTTCAGCATTAATTTTTTCACCTTTTGTAACCCTCAAAAAGTCCCTAAAATCTTCCGTTTACCGACTGCATCTAAAAATAAAGGAAATATCTGCGAAGTCACGTTGTAGAGAAGTTAAAATAAAAAGCCTTTAAAACATCGAATCTTAGCACTATTCCGAAGAAAATTTTAAGCAAATAAAAAAGCAATAACCAAATAGTTATTGCTTTGTTACCTCGTTAGGACTAAAATATTTTAAAGTGTATTATAGTTTAAGACGATTTTGATCACCTTCGTAGTTTTCGTATCGCGCTACACACTCTTTAATGATTTGTTTTGCTTCTTCAGCATCACCCCAATCACCAACATCTACTTTTTTCTTTTCAAGATCTTTATAAACTTTAAAGAAATGCTCGATTTCCTTAATTAAGTGACCATTTAATTCTTTTAGGTCATTAAGTCTATTCCAAATAGGATCTGATACCGGCACACAGATAATTTTTTCATCTGGACCTTTTTCATCTGCCATGTGGAACACACCAATTGGCTTTACTTCCATAACGATACCAGGGAAAGTTGGTTCGCTTACAAGAACAAGAACATCTAGGGGATCGTCGTCTAAAGCTAAAGTTTCTGGAATAAAACCATAATCTGCAGGATACATCATAGAAGAGAAGATCATCCTGTCGTAACGTACTTTTTTTAACTGAAAATCGTATTCGTATTTATTTCTGCTCCCTTTTGGAATTTCAATTAGTACATCAAAGGTTTCTGACATTTTATTTGTTTTTGTTGAACTTTATTAGATTATCAAATATAGTGAATTCTATTCTTTAACAGTGCTGATTTAGAAGTGAAAACCAAAATTTATAGTCACTCCAAATTGCCTTGCATCGGGGTTATCTAAATAATTACCACGGAAGTGTGCATCGATCCTTATAATCTTAAAAATATTGCCAACCCCAAGGCTATACTCCCAGTAAGGCTCATTATTTGGTGCTACCAGAGGAATATCTGAAGCATTTAATCGAATATTATCTTCTGAAATTTCTCCCCAAACTCCTTTAATCCCGATAATTTCTCGCAGGTTTAAATCGCGTAAAAGCGGAATTCGTGAAAATAAACGACCGTTAAAATTATGCTCAAAATGAGCGGCTACATAAGTATCTGTCACAAACTCGTAGTAATCTAACTGTGAAAAGGTGTTATATAGCTGAAAATAAGTTTGGTTACCCGGTACTACACTTAGCAATGCCAAAGGTACTTCTCCATAAGTTTTACCGGCTTCTATACTGGCATTGGCTCTACCAAAACCACCAATCATTAAGGGCTGATTATAAAAAAACTGAAGCTTTTTATAATCAAAATCACTCTGAAAAATGTTCTTTACCCCCAAAGTATAGTTCACAAAAATGGTAGCGTGATCGTCTTCTACTTCTTCTCTTTCCACACCATAACCAGCCGTTTTTCTACCTGGAGTATACATGATAAGATTAGAAATTTCAGTCTGTTGCAATTCAGATAATACCTGAGTTCTGGTCTCATCAGTATAAAAATCGAGGCTAAAGCCTTCTGAAGCGGCTTCAATTTCACGATACGAACCACTTAATCTAAAAGTTAGATTTTCAACAGGTTCAATTTCTACTGCTAAAACAGAGAGATTGATCGAACTTAAACTATTATTAGAACTTGTACTTATTAATGCTGAAGAGGCTAAGCTACGCCCTAAAACATCTGTGGTGTTCGTTAAATTAGTTCCAAGCTGTTCTACATCACGACGATTACCCGCCGAAATAATCAAACGATTATCAGGATCCAACAAAACTTTTCCCTGAATTCCGTACTTAAATTTATTATCTTCAAAACCATAAGCGCCATAACCTTCGATTCTCCACTTATCATGCTGTGAAAAATAGGTTCTTCCGCCACCTCTTAATCGAATTCCTTCTACATCATTAAAACCAACCGAAGAAAAAATTGGACCATAATCCCAGCCTTCAAAATCTAAATACCCCGTAGCAAGCGCTGTAGAAACATTGTATAATCGCTTAAATTGCTTCACTGTTCTAAGCGTATCGAGCATATCATAAACGCCACGTTCATCCCCGTTCAATTCTTCGAGCCTGTTTTCCTGCCAAAAATCGTCTTCACGATTATAGACTTCTTCCCGGTAACGATTTACTTTTTTATTATAAAATGATGAAGGGCGCTCATTATCAAATTCATATTGATCGTATAAGACGGTTCTTTTCCCGTAGACGCCACGTGAATCTTCTTTATCCCGTAATGCAAAATCTGCCTGAAAGAAATCTTTTTTCAGTAAAAAAACAGAATCGTTTAAAACATCAAATTCCTGTTCTATATAAACTCCTTTTACCCAGTTAAGATTGGCTCCTTCAGACATTTCCAGGTTAATATCTTTTATGGCCCAGGTGGTATCGTTTACCCAAAAATCTCCGCTAAAAGTAAGCTCGTTTTGCCTTCTTGGATAATACACGATATTGTAACAATATTTCCCATCTACATAAGCAGTATCTGCTAAGACATAATTGTAAACATTGATACCGGTTTTAGACAACGGACTCACAAAGTTCTTATCAAAAAATCGCAAGTAATTTTCGTAAATATCGATCTCATCGTAAATATCACGCACCGTAGAAATTAGCATCTGATTATCACTAAAACCCGAATTCTTATTTCCTTTTAGTTCAGTTAATTCCTGCCCGGTTTCGTTATCTCCGTAAACCATACTAACAGATTCGTTTAAAAAAACCGGCAAATAGGTTTTTCCTGTAATTCTATTAGTATCTAAATCTTCAAAAATAAACTCCATTCCGTTAAAGATTCGGCTTTCAATAAGGGAACTATCTATGGTGTTTAAATCAAATTCTAATTTTTCATAACGACGATAGGCATATTGGTCGAATTTCTTTACACCATTACCTCTTCTATTTGCCCAAATTTTACGAAGAATATCTATTGCAGGGTTATTTTTTTTAGAGGTTTCACCTTTATATATTTTTACTTCTGAAAGGGATTCTGAAGACGCATAAAGCGTGACTTTTAGATTCTTTAAGTCTTTATTTTGTAAACTAACGTCTTTAGTTTGATACCCTAAAAATGAAAAAGTAACAGAGGTATAATTTTTTTTTGAAGACAATGAAAAGTTTCCATCGCCGTCTGTTGTTGTGCCTTCTTTAGAGTTGGTGAAGATCACATTGGCAAAAGGAATCCCTGCGCCGTTTTCGTCTACGACAATACCGCTAACCTCGGTTTGCGAAAAAACCTGAAAGCAACTGAAAATAAACAGGGTAGACAAAAGAAAATTCTTCATAAAGACATAAAAAAACCCCTCTATCCGGTAAGGGAAGAGGGGTCAAATATAGGTTATCTCTTTTACTTGTACATTACCTTTTTTACAGCTTTAACAACATCTTCACTATTAGGCAACCATTCTTTAAGTAGAACAGGAGAATAAGGTGCAGGTGTATCTGCCGTATTTATTTTGATAATTGGTGCATCAAGGAAATCAAAGGCCTGCGCCTGTACCTGGTAGGTAATTTCAGTTGAAATATTTCCAAATGGCCAAGCTTCTTCTAGAATTACCAATCTGTTTGTTTTCTTCACAGATTCGATAATAGTTTCATGATCCATAGGACGAATAGTTCTAAGATCGATAACTTCCGCAGAAATTCCATCTTTTTCTAACTCATCTGCAGCTTTGTAAGCCTCTTTGATAATCTTACCAAAAGAAACGATCGTTACATCTGTACCTTCACGTTTAATATCGGCTTTACCAATTTCGATTACATACTCTTCTTCTGGCACTTCACCTTTATCACCATACATCTGCTCACTTTCCATAAAGATAACTGGATCGTCATCTCTAATCGCTGATTTTAGAAGTCCTTTTGCATCATAAGGATTAGAAGGAACAATTACTTTTAAACCAGGACAGTTAGCATACCAGCTTTCAAAAGCCTGAGAGTGTGTTGCACCAAGCTGACCAGCAGAAGCTGTTGGCCCTCTAAATACGATAGGACAATTAAATTGCCCACCACTCATTTGACGAATTTTAGCTGCGTTGTTTATAATTTGATCGATTCCAACAAGGGAAAAGTTAAAGGTCATGAACTCTATAATAGGACGGTTACCATTCATAGCACTACCAATACCAATACCTGAGAATCCAAGCTCAGAAATTGGAGTATCGATAACTCGATCTGGTCCAAACTCGTCCAACATTCCTTTAGAAGCTTTATATGCACCGTTGTACTCGGCTACTTCTTCACCCATTAAATAAATGGACTCATCTTTGCGCATTTCTTCGCTCATAGCCTGTTGAACGGCTTCCCTAAATTGAATTGTCTTCATTATAGTTCTTGATATTAATTTTTATAACTTATAGGAACACAAAAATAGTAATTCAATAAAGTTTTTACCACATAAACCATTAAAAATTTACCCCTTAAAAAAACTTAATTATTTTACATCTCCACTCAGCAGCTATATCGTCAAAAAACTCATTATTTTATTACTAAAACCGCATCAAAAACATCGATTTTTAAGCTTTACGCAAATACAAGGCTGTTTTTTATGATATTTTTATTATGCACGCATAGTACTTTCTAATTTATTTATGTAACTTCGTAATCATATCGTTTAATAAAAAAAGAACTTTAAATATGAAGATATTAGTGTGTATTAGTCACGTTCCTGATACAACCTCAAAAATTAACTTTACCGATGGTGATAGTAAGTTCGACACTAACGGAGTTCAATTTGTTATAAATCCTAATGATGAGTTTGGTTTAACCCGTGCTATGTGGTTTAAAGAAAAGCAGGGCGCCAGTGTAGATATTATTAATGTTGGTGGACCAGAAACCGAGCCTACTTTACGTAAAGCTCTTGCCATTGGTGCAGATACCGCTATTCGAATTAATACTGTTCCTACAGATGGTTTTCAGGTAGCAAAAGAATTAGCTAAAGTTGCCGGTGAAGGAAATTACGATCTTATTATCTGCGGAAGAGAATCTATAGATTATAATGGCGGGATGGTTCCCGGTATACTTGCTGGATTACTAAAAGCTAATTTTGTTAATACCTGTATAGGCCTTGAAATTGAAGGCGATAAAGCAACTGCCATTCGTGAAATTGATGGTGGTAAAGAAACTTTAACGGCAAGTCTTCCTTTAGTGATTGGAGGGCAAAAAGGAATCGTAGAAGAAAGTGACCTTAAAATACCTAATATGAGAGGTATTATGCAGGCACGTAAAAAACCTTTAAATGTTGTTGAACCTAGCGGAGCTGAAGCTGCCACAAAAGCAGTAAAATTTGAAAAACCAGCACCAAAAGGTGAAGTAAAACTAGTAGATCCAGAAAATTTGGATCAATTAATCGATCTATTGCATAATGAGGCTAAAGTTATTTAAAACTCAAGCCAATTTTATCGATTTTCAACAAAGGTTTTTAATCTAATTAAAATTTAAAGAATGTCAGTTTTAGTATATACAGAATCAGAAGACGGAAAATTTAAAAAGGGAGCGCTAGAGGCTGCTTCTTACGCAAAAGGTATCGCTGAAGCTATGAGCACAAGCCTTACCGCTATTGCTTTTAATGCTGAAGATACCAGTGAACTTGGTAAATACGGAGTAGATAAGGTCTTAAGTGTAAGCAGCGATAAATTAAAGAATTTTAATGCTGAAGCTTATGCTGATGCAATTAAACAGGCTGCTGAAAAAGAATCTTCCAAAGTCGTAGTTTTAGACCAGTCTGCTAACGGAAAATATAGCGCACCGCTTGTGGCCGTGGAATTAGAAGCTGGTTATGCTTCAAATGTGGTTGCACTTCCAGAAAGCACTTCTCCATTTCAGGTAAAAAGAACAGCTTTTACAAATAAAGCTTTCAATTTTACTGAAATTTCTACGGATGTTAAAGTTGTAGGACTTTCTAAAAATGCATTCGGACTTAAAGAAAGTGAAGGTGCAGCAGCTTCAGAATCATTTGAACCTCAACTTTCAGCTGAAGATTTTACGGTAAACGTAGAATCTGTAGACAAAGCAAAAGATAAAGTTACAATTGCCGATGCAGAAGTTGTAGTTTCTGGTGGTCGTGGATTAAAAGGCCCAGAAAACTGGGGAATGATTGAAGAAATGGCCGATATCCTTGGTGCAGCAACAGCTTGTTCTAAACCAGTAAGTGATATGGGATGGAGACCGCACAGCGAACACGTTGGGCAAACTGGTAAACCAGTAGCTTCCAATCTTTATATCGCGGTGGGGATCTCTGGAGCAATACAACATTTAGCAGGAATTAATGCTGCCAAAACGAAAGTGGTGATTAACAACGATCCAGAAGCACCTTTCTTTAAAGCTGCAGATTATGGAGTTGTTGGAGATGCATTTGAGATTGTTCCTAAGCTAAATGAAAAATTGAAGGAATTTAAGGCTAAAAATGCATAAATTTTATAACTTGTGCCCCTTAAAAGGGCTGTCTAAATTTGGTAAAATGCTCTATTTAGACAGCCTTTTTTAATTTATGGAATATGAGTTTAGTGCGTCTGAATATCAAAGGAATATCTTATAGTCAAACCCAAAATGGAGCATACGCTCTTATATTAAGTGAAGTTGGTGGTGATAGAAAATTACCCATTGTAATTGGTGCATTCGAAGCTCAATCCATAGCGATTGCGCTCGAAAAAGAAATACGCCCACCAAGACCGCTAACGCACGATCTATTCAAAAACTTTTCAGATCGATTTGATATTACTGTTAAACAAGTGATTATCCATAAACTTGTAGACGGTGTATTTTACTCCAGTCTTATTTGTGAGAGAGATAAGATCGAAGAGATTATCGATGCCCGTACCAGCGATGCCATTGCATTGGCTTTAAGGTTTGATGCCCCAATCTTTACCTATAAAAATATCCTCGAAAAAGCAGGAATTTACCTTCAGGGTGAAGACCAGCAGCAAAAAGAAAAAGAAGAAAATCAGGAAGAAATTATTTCTGAAGAGCTTCTAACAGATGATATTGAAATTTCTAAAGAAGATAATAACTATAAAAAGTTATCTTTAAGCGAACTGGAAAGTTTATTATCCCAGGCTGTTCAAAACGAAGATTACGAAAAAGCAGCCAGACTTAGAGACGAAATCTCTAAAAGACATTAATACCCCTTTTAAAATATGAAGAGATTATTATGCCTTCTTTTTTTAATGCTTTTTAGCTTCCCTTTACTGCAAGCTCAAAGTATTACGAAAAGCTGGAAGATCGAAACTAATGTAGACAGCATTTCTGGAGACATCTTTAAGCCAGAAAGTATACTCACCATAAACAAAGGAAGATTTAGCTTCTCCAAAGAGAATGATACTCTGGCTCGTGGCGATTATATGTACCAAAACGACATTCTGGTTCTTTTTTACACCAGGCCAAATAGAGAAATGGAAAACTACAGAGTCACCAAATTATCAGACTCTTCTATGGTGCTTAAAAGCGGTAAAAATGGTATCGATTTAAAAGCACATCAACCTAAGATCGCCGAAGTTATCCCGGCTAAAACCGCAAAAAAGATCATCCCTAATCAGGGAATTACAACTACAGGTATTTTACGCGGAATTTTAGGAATGTTCTCTCTTATTCTTCTGGCCTTTTTATTTAGTAGCAAACGTAAAGCCATCAACTGGAAAACAGTTAGTATTGGTCTTGGGATGCAATTATTACTGGCTTACGGAGTTTTAAAAATAAACTGGGTAAAATCTACTTTCGAATTTGTTGGAAAAATCTTCGTTAAAATCCTGGAATTTACAGCCGCAGGTAGTGAATTTCTATTAGGTGGATTAATGGATACGTCGAGTTTTGGATATATCTTTTTATTCCAGGTATTACCAACCATTATTTTCTTTTCAGCATTAACTTCTATTCTTTTTTACTACGGAATTATACAGGTAGTGGTTAGAGGTTTTGCAATGGTTTTAACCAAACTTTTAGGAATATCTGGAGCCGAAAGTTTGAACGTTGCCGGAAACATTTTCTTAGGCCAAACAGAAGCTCCCTTAATGATCAAAGCTTACTTAGAGCGTATGACGCGTTCTGAAATCTTATTGGTAATGATTGGTGGAATGGCAACTGTAGCAGGTGGAGTTTTAGCAGCATACATCGGCTTTTTAGGTGGTGACGATCCTATAGCCAGATTAGAATTTGCCAAACATTTATTAGCAGCATCTGTAATGGCAGCACCGGGAGCCATTGTAATTTCAAAAATACTTTACCCTCAACAGGAAAAAATTAATACTGACGTAGAGGTTTCTTCTGAAAAAATAGGATCTAACGTATTAGATGCGATCGCTATTGGTACTACTGAAGGTTTAAAACTTGCAGCTAACGTTGGTGCCATGCTATTAGTTTTTGTTGCTTTAATTGCAATGCTTAACTATGGTTTTGCAAAAATTGGTGAGTTTACTCATTTAAATGACTTTTTAGCAGCAAACACCCCATATCAAACATTTTCTATAGAAGCGGTTTTAGGAACTGTTTTCGCTCCATTAATGTGGCTTATTGGTGTTGCTAAAGAAGATATGATGCTAATGGGACAGTTACTGGGAATTAAACTGGCAGCAAGTGAATTTGTTGGATATATTCAGTTAGCAGAACTTAAAAACCCGGCAACCGCATTAAGCCTAACCTATCAAAAATCGATTATCATGGCAACCTATATGTTATGCGGATTTGCAAATTTTGCTTCAATAGGTATTCAGCTTGGAGGGATTGGTTCTTTAGCGCCAGGACAGCGTAAAAACTTATCTGAATTCGGTATAAAAGCAGTAATAGGGGGAACTTTAGCCTCTTTACTTTCTGCCACGATCGCAGGTATGATCATCGGTTAAAAAATATTGATCTTAGAAATAACAAAAAAAGGTGTAGCGGTTAGAGGCTACACCTTTTTTTATTTTATAAATATTCACTCAAAGATTTAGAACATATTATCTATTTTAGCATTCAATTATTACAATTCTAGATAAAAAGGGCAGCAGAATTATGAAGCAATATCACGACTTATTACAGCATATTTTAGATAACGGAGCTGAAAAAGGAGATCGCACCGGTACAGGAACTAAAAGTGTTTTTGGTTACCAAATGCGTTTCGATCTAAGCGAAGGCTTCCCTATGGTCACTACCAAAAAAGTGCATCTAAAATCGATAATCTACGAATTGCTTTGGTTTTTAAAAGGTGACACAAACGTTAAATATCTTCAGGAAAACGGTGTTAGAATCTGGAACGAATGGGCCGATGAAAATGGCGATCTAGGACCGGTATATGGTCACCAATGGAGAAACTGGAATAGCGAAGAAATCGACCAGATTTCAGAAATTATAGAAACTTTAAAGACCAATCCTAATAGTCGTAGAATGCTGGTTTCTGCTTGGAATCCTTCGGTAATGCCAGATACCTCGGTTTCATTTTCAGAAAATGTAGCCAACGGCAAAGCTGCGCTTCCACCCTGCCATGCATTTTTCCAATTCTATGTAGCAGATGGTAAACTAAGTTGCCAATTATATCAACGCAGTGCCGATGTATTTTTGGGCGTTCCTTTTAATATTGCATCTTATGCATTGTTCACCATGATGATGGCCCAGGTTTGTGGTTACCAGCCAGGAGATTTTATTCACACTTTTGGAGATGTACATATTTATAGCAATCACATGGAACAGGTAGAACTTCAGTTAAGCAGAACGCCAAAAGACTTACCTACGATGAAGTTAAACCCAGAAATCACCAATATTTTTGATTTTTCCTTTGAAGATTTTAAATTAGAGGGTTACGATCCGTATCCGGCCATTAAGGGCAAGGTTGCGGTGTAAATAAACTTTAATTTAAAATTTTTAATTATTATGAAAAGCTTATTGCTAATAGCAAGTTTTGTAATTGGAAGTATCACCACTGTTTCGGCGCAACAAACGTCGCCAGTTTGGCCGGGTTGTGAGGATAGCAAAAATATAAAGACCTGCTTTAACAAGAAACTTAGCGAGCACGTTAGAGAAAATTACAAATACCCTAAAAATGACGCCGGCGAATATGTTCGTGGCGAAGTTACCATCAAGTTTGAAGTTGACGAAAAAGGCAAAGTGAATGTTTTAAATATTGAAGGTGACGAACCTTTGGTTAATAATGCAGCAAAAAAAATGATCGAAAAAATGCCGAAGATGGAACCGGGAACACTTCAGGGAGAACCCGATGCACGTGAATTTACCGTTCCGTTTAAATTCTAAAAATTATACCTGAAATTAGATAAAATCACCTTCAGTTTTTATGAAAAATCTACTACTTATTGTTTTCTTCCTTTTCAGCACTTTAGGTTTTGGACAGGAAGGCGTAAAAGCTGAAGGTAATACGGTTAAAGTTTCAGAAATTGCTGCGGTTTGGCCAGGTTGTGATTCCGCAGAAAACAAAGAAAATTGCTTTAGTCAAAAATTCCTGGAACTTGTAAAAACGACCTATAAATATCCCAGGAAAGATACTGGGGATTTTCTTCGAGGTAAAGCCACAATAAAAATGCATATCGATGAAAAAGGTGTGGTAAAGATCAATACGATCGAAACTGAAGAACCAAGGATTAAAGAAGCCTTAGAGAAAATGCTGACTAAACTCCCTAAAATGACTCCGGCTAAAAAGGCAGGAAAATCCATTTCTATGAAATATACGATACCGGTTCAGTTATAAAGTTTACAGTTTACAGTTTACAGTTTACAGTTTACAGTTTACAGTTTACAGTTTACAGAAAGCTAAGAACCTAAAAATCGAAATATTTGGTCTACTCCAATTTTTTTTCAACAAATATGAAAAAATCTAATGCTCTAATTTCTTCTAAATTCTAAAAGCGAAGCGGTCTAAATTCTCAGATCTAGTTAAAAATAACGTTATTCACTTCGTTACGATCGCTATTCCTTTTTTAACTTGGGATTAACGCAAACGAGAACTTATCGCCTCTAAAAAATTGTAAATTTGAGAGATACGCACTAATCGCACATCTCTTTTTATGCTTCTACAATCTGAATTATTAGATTTTTTCAACGAAACGCGAGCACAATCTGAACTTATTTGTTCTTTTCTGGAAACCGAAGATTACGTTGTACAACCCATTGTAGATGTTTCTCCGCCTAAATGGCATTTGGGACATACTACCTGGTTCTTTGAAGAATTTGTGCTAAAACCTTACAAAAACGACTATCATCTTTTTGACGATCATTCGGCTTATGTTTTTAATAGTTATTACGAAAGCGTAGGCGAAAAAGTGATACGTACAGATCGCGGAAATCTTTCGCGTCCAACCGTTGCATGGGTGTATAAGTATAGAAATTATGTTTCTAAAGCACTAAAAGATTTTATCGAATCTGAAGAGTTAAGCCCTGAAATTTTAGAAGTGATCGAGATTGGCTGCCATCACGAAAAGCAACACCAGGAATTATTATATACCGATATAAAATACATTTTAGGAAACAATCCGCTTTTCCCTAAATACAACGACCAGTTTGAAGAAAATCCTATTTACGACTTTCCGCAGGAATGGATCTCTGTAGAAAAAGGGAATTACGACATTGGCCATAATAACACAGATTTTTGTTATGATAATGAGCTAGGTCGCCACACCGTTTATTTAGCCGATTATCAAATTTCGAATAAACTGGTAACCAATAAAGAATATATCGAATTTATTGAAGCCGGTGGTTACAAGGATGTTTTACTTTGGCATGCTGAAGGCTGGGATTGGGTAAATACCAATCAAATTTCAGCACCTTCTTACTGGCACAACATCGATGGCGATTGGCATCAATTTACACTACAAGGTTTACAAAAATTAATTTTAGATGCACCGCTAAGTCATATTAGCTATTATGAAGCCTTCGCTTTTGCACAATGGAAAGGTTTACGCTTGCCAACCGAGCAGGAATGGGAAGTCGCTAACAGCAAATTTAACTGGGGATCACGCTGGGAATGGACAGAGAGTGCTTACTCTCCATATCCCGGTTACAGCAAAGCTCCCGGCGCTTTAGGCGAATACAATGGTAAGTTTATGGTGAATCAAAAAGTGTTGCGTGGTGGCTCTGTTGCTACTTCCAACAAACAAACAAGACCAACTTATCGCAACTTTTTTCATGCCCCTTTACGCTGGCAATTCACAGGAATTCGCCTTGCAAAATAACGATCAACTTACACTATGAAATCCACACCAACTACCACAAAATATGAAACTGCATTTGAAGAAGATGTTGCCAAAGGCCTAACCAGCTTTCCTAAATATCTGCTTTCAAAATATATTTATGATGAAAAGGGAGATAAGCTTTTTCAGCAGATCATGAATATGCCAGAGTATTATTTAACCAATTGCGAACTTGGCATTCTTCAGTCACATACAGCTTCGATCGCAGATTCTTTTAATAGCAAAAAAGGTTTTGACCTTATAGAACTTGGCGCCGGCGATGGTAAAAAAACAAAAGTTTTACTGAAGCACCTGGTTGCTAAAAACTACGATTTTGATTATTTACCGGTCGATATTAGTCAGCATGTTTTAGACGAATTAGAAGAAGCTTTAAAAACTGAAATTCCCGGCGTAAACATAAAAACTCAGCAAGGAACCTATTTTAAAACCTTAGAGAAACTGGCCGATTATAACTCGCGCAAAAAAGTGATCATGGTTTTAGGCTCTAACATTGGGAATCTTTTGCATGAAAAAGCGATCGATTTTTTAAAGAATATCTGTGAAGCGATGAGTAAAGAAGATATGTTATTTATGGGCTTCGATCAGAAAAAAGATCCTCAAATAATCCTGGATGCTTATAATGATCCCCACGGAATCACAGAAGCTTTCAATAAAAATCTTCTGGTTAGAATGAATAACGAGTTGGAAGCCGACTTTAACACCGATGATTTTAAACACTGGGAAACCTATAATCCTGAAACCGGTACGGCGGCGAGTTACCTGGTGAGCAAAAAAGAACAGCAGGTAAAAATCGACAAACTTGGCCTAGATATTCATTTTGATGCCTGGGAAACCATTCATACCGAAATCTCACAGAAATACGACGATAATATTGTGCAATGGCTAGCCAAAGAAGCCGGACTAGAAGTTATTGAAGAATTTAGCGATTCGGAAAACTGCTACAAAAATTATATCTTTAGAAGGAAAGATCTTTAGATCTGTAACTAATAAAATCTATTTCTATGAAAAAGTTACTTTTCCTTTTTTCTGCCATTCTTTTAAGTTTCGCATTTATCCCGATGCAGGATTATGCTGAAACTTCAGAAAATATAGGTGTACAACAATTTATTCCACAGGGAAAAGTAAATTTTTCAGAAATCGAAACTGTCGAAAAATCAAAAATAAATAATGCTTTAGAGAAGAGTCTACAATTTGAAGATAAACCAGACGGTTCTATAATAAATTTTCTTTCCGAAAAGGTGAGAATTAAAGACAATGCATCTTCCGGGGAAAATGAATATTCTAAAATTATAAGAACTAAAAGCCAATTATCTTACGATATAAAAAAGACCGCAGAAATTATCGAATTTCGATCTACTGAAGATACTTATCCCAATTTCAGCTTAAATTCAGAGGAAAACAGCATTGTGTTGGGCGAAAAAACCTATTCATTTTCAGCAAAAATGAATATTGAGCATTCTGAAAATGCTTTTAACAGCGCATGGACCGGTTTTGTTTATACGAACGGAAAATCTATTGTTGTCTTAGCGAAATTAGATAATAATCACTTCGGAATTTTAATTCAACTTCCTAATAAAAAGCCTCAGGTTTTTATCGAAAATCAGTAATTATGAAAGCGATTTGGAAAAATACTGTGATTGCTGAAAGTGCAGATACTAAAACAGTAGAGAGCAACTACTATTTCCCGATGGAAAGTATTAAAAAAGAATACTTTAAAAACAGCAAAAAACAAACACGCTGTCCCTGGAAAGGTCTTGCATCCTATTTTACGCTAGAAGTTGATGGCGAGAAAAACGAAGATGCGGCATGGTACTATCCGCAAGCCAGCCACGCTGCAAAACCTATTCAAAACTACGTAGCCTTTAAAAATGGCGTAGAAATTAAGGAGTAAAAATAAGATTTTTTGAGATCTAGACTCTGGTATTTTAGATAGCAGCTATCCTTTATAAGCTTTAAGCGCTTTTACCAGAATTTCCAGTTCTTCTTCGGTATTAAAATAATGAAAACTTACACGTAAACCTTCACCTCGTTGCGAAACTATGATATCTTTTTCTCGTATATACTGATATAATTTATCGTCGCCTTTTATATTGAAAATCGATGAATGATCGCCTCTTTTTACAACGGCATCTTCCAATAAATTCATTTCAGTAAAAAGCTTTTTCGCATGACTTTTTAAAACATTCACCTGATCTTCTATCGTAGAAATGCCGATGTTTTTAATCAACTTCATTGCTTCACCCAAACTCCCATAGTTTAAAGTATCCTGATGACCAGGCTCAAATTTACCCAGAAAATTGCCTTCGTGCGCTTTATATTTACCCTGCAAAGAACCAAAACCTAAATGTTTTGGAGAGACCTTACCTTCAATATCTTTGTTGAAAAGCATAAAACCATTTCCGTAGCCGGCATTTAGCCATTTATACGTGCTCGAGATTAGAACATCTATTCCAGTAGCATCAAAATCGAAAGCTTCAGTTCCTAAAAACTGGGTTCCGTCTGCAATAAAAATAACGTCTGGAAAATCCTTTTTTAGCTGTGTGATAAAAGCGGTGCTTAGTTTAATCCCGTTGATATATTGCACGATACTAAACGCAAAAAACTCAGGTTGCTCTTTCTTTAAAGCTTCAACAATATTTTCTTCTAAAAATTCATTGATTTCAGCATAACAAATTTCAAAATCTCTGGATTCCACCGGCCAGTTGATCGACGGATAATCATTTTTAAGCAACAACACCTTTTTAGGTTTTTCGATTCCCTCCAAAAGCGTATTAAAACCATAAGAAAAATTAGGCACCAGCCCTACCCTGTTTGGCTCACAATTAAAAGCTTCGCCAACCTCTTCTCGCACGTTAGCCAAAAGTTTTCCCTGACCTTCTTTTAAAACACTGCCCGAAATTAAAAAATCAAGATCGTGCTCTTGTCTGAATTCTAAAACTTTCTCGTGTAATAAGCCAGAAGCTGCTGTATTAAGGTAAGTATATCGCTCTAAAACGGGAAAGCCTTTTCTTAAATTACTCATAAGCCTTAAAGAATTCAGTTGTAAAAAATGTAAATTTGTTAAAAGCACTAAAGTACCTTTATTTATGTTCTCTAAAAAGAAAAATACTTCTAAAGTAGATGCCGAACAGCGTGAGTTGTACGAAAATGCCAGAAAAAGGACACTTCAGAAAAAAAGACTTTTTCAGCATTTTATCGTATTTCTTGGCGCTTCTATTTTGGCCATTATTTTAAATGTGGTAATAGGTTTTAAAGAAGATATATTACTATTAGGCTATAATTGGTTTGTTTGGGTTATCCTTATTTGGGGATTTATCTTTTTGATACACTTCTTTAATGTGCTTTTAGTAAATACGTTTATGGGAAAAGAATGGCAGGCAAAACAAATTGACAAACTGGTTGCCAAGCAAAAAGAAAAGATTGCAAAATTGCAACAACAAGTAGAAAAAGATTATCCGCTGCCTAATAAAGACAATCAAAAAAAATTCCCTCAAGACAGCGAAACTAACGAAAGATTTAAGCAAATCGCTCCAGATAAACCAGACCAAAACTACAATCATTAATTTATGGTTACAATGATCGCGGCTGCGGCCGAAAATAATGCACTAGGTAAAGACAACGATCTTTTATGGCGATTGCCAGACGATTTTAAGCGTTTTAAGAAATTAACCAGTAATCACTCAATTATTATGGGCCGCAAAACCTTTGAAAGTTTTGATGGTTTGCTACCTAATCGTACTCACTTCGTAATTACCAGAAACGAAGATTACGATCCTGGCAAAGGCGTTTATGTGGTAAAAAGTTTATCACTGGCATTAAAGATCGCACAGGATCTAGATCCCAATCCATTTATAATTGGTGGTGGTGAGATCTACAAAATGGGATTGGAAAGAACAGACAAGATCGAACTTACCCGTGTTCATGAAAGCTTTGATGATGCCGATACCTTTTTTCCTGAAATCGACGAAGAGGAATGGAAGTTAACTGAAGAGGTTTTTCATGAAAAAGACGAGAAACATAAATACTCTTTTAGTTACCTTACGTATGAGCGTAAATGATGCCTACCAGCCACTTTTTAAAATAATTGAAGAAAAAAACAATCTAAAAATCAACAATATCACCTCGCTATCTGGCGGAGATATCAATAATGTTTTTTTGCTGAATACTACGGAAGGAAAGAAGGTGGTAAAAGTGAATAGCGCCACAAAATTCCCAAGAATGTTTGAAGCTGAAATGGCCGGAATGAAAGCTTTAAAATCTGCTGAAGCCATCGATGTGCCACAAATGATTGCCGTTTATACTGAAAGTGAATATTCCTGCCTTTTAATGGAATATCGGGAAACAGGTTCTAAATCATCAAACTTCTGGACTGTTTTTGGGAAGCAAATGGCAGATCTCCATAAAAACACGCAGCTGAAATTCGGTTTTTCTGAAGATAATTATATTGGCAGTTTACCTCAGCAAAATAAAGAACACGAAAATATTATTGACTTCTATATTGAAGAACGGCTAGAACCACAATTCAAACTAGCAAAAGAACAAGGTTATGGTTTAGGTGACACAAATAAATTCTGTTCAGAATTATACAATCTTATCCCACAGGAAAAACCGGCATTAATTCATGGTGATCTTTGGAATGGTAATTACCTGGTAAACGCTGAAGGCCACCCATGCCTTATCGATCCTGCCGTTGCTTATGCGCCACGAGAAATGGATCTTTCGATGATGAAGCTTTTTGGCGGATTCGATTCTGCTTTATTCAATGCTTATTTTGAAGAATTTCCAGTAGAAAAAGGCTTTGAAAATCGTGTTCCCATCTGGCAGCTTTACTATCTACTGGTACATCTCAATCTTTTTGGCACTGGCTATTTAGGTTCTTGTAAGAATATTATAGAACGCTACTCATAAAAGCAGAAATTCCATTTCAAAAAGGAATTTCACAATTCTTAACAGCAACTTATTCGTTTTTAGCAGTTTATTAGCTTACAACTTTTTAAGGCTTTTGTAATTTCATAATTCAACTAAAAAAGAAAGATTATGAGTATAGAGAATTTGGAATATACTGAAGCTAGAAAGAAACTAAAATCTTTAGTGAACGAAATTAAAATGGCTATGCTAATAACCAATATTGGTTCTAAACCGGTTAACGCAGTGCCAATGACCACTAAAAAAGTTGATACCGAAGGTAACATTTGGTTTTTAAGTACCTTAGATAGCGATCATGATACCGATATCGTAAAAGACAGCGATGTACAATTGCTATATAGTGACACAAAAAAAATGGATTTTATTAGCGTTTTTGGTTACGCTACTTTAGTTACCGATAAAGATATTTTAGAAGAATTATATAGTAAAGTAGACGACACCTGGTTTAAAGGCGTAGATGATCCTAACTTAACAGCGATAAAAGTGAATCCACAAGAAGCCTATTATTGGGATACAAAATCGAATAAGTATACGGCTCTGTTTAAAATGGGCATTGCTGCAGTCACCGGGGAAAGTCAGGATATTGGTGAAAAAGGAAAACTAAATTTATAAAGAGTGTATTTGCAGAAAGAGACCTCGCAGCTATATTTTGTTGTGAGGTCTTTTTTATTCTTCCTATTTTTGCCGAAGTTATATCGTATTTTCTTAAGAAAATAAAGATGTAATAATTTATAATTTCGGGTCTCGAAAGCAATAAATTAAGGATCGAGACAGCTATTAAACCCTTTTTAAAAGGGATAAAATTTAGAAAATGAAAGCATACGTTTTTCCCGGACAGGGAGCACAATTTTCAGGAATGGGAGCAGATTTATACGAAAAGTCTGCTGAAGCTAAAGACCTATTTGAAAGAGCAAATGAAATCCTTGGCTTTTCTATAACCGAAACGATGTTTAGTGGATCTGCTGAAGATCTAAAACAAACTAAGGTTACCCAACCTGCAGTATTTTTGCATAGTGTAATTTTAAGTAAGGTTTTAGGAGCAGATTTTAAACCAGATATGGTTGCCGGGCATTCTTTAGGAGAATTTTCTGCTCTTGTAGCCAATAATACTTTAGAATTTGAAGACGCCCTAAAGCTTGTTTCTCAACGTGCTTTAGCCATGCAAAAAGCCTGTGAAATTACACCATCTACCATGGCGGCTGTTTTAGGTTTAGAAGATGAACTTGTAGAATCTGTTTGTGCTGAAATTGAAGGAACTGTTGTTGCGGCTAATTACAATTGCCCAGGGCAATTAGTAATTTCTGGCGAGGTTGCAGCTGTAGAAAAAGCCTGCGAAGAATTAAAAGAAAGAGGTGCTAAACGTGCATTATTGCTTCCTGTTGGTGGAGCTTTCCATTCACCACTTATGGAACCAGCGAGAAAAGAACTGGCAGCAGCAATAGAAGCTACTAATTTCAAGAATCCTTCTTGTCCTATTTATCAAAATGTGAGTACTACTGCGGTAACAGATCCGGTTGAAATTCAAAAGAATCTTGTATTTCAATTAACAGCTCCCGTAAAATGGACGCAATCTGTACAGAATATGATTAAAGATGGTGCAACAAGCTTTACTGAAGTTGGCCCGGGAAAAGTATTACAAGGACTTGTAAAGAAAGTAGATCGAAAAATGGAGACTGCTTCTGCAGAGATTTAATTTATATCTTCATAAAAATCATAAAAGGTGAGCTTGTCAGCTCACCTTTTTTATTTCCTATAATTTACCATTTGCTAAAACGTAAAACCAAAACTTTAATTTTACGCGAAAGAGGTAGTTTTTAAACACTTATTTTCAACCTACTAGAATTTATGTTTATTTTTTTGACTTTTAAGACTACAATTCTGATCAAAACTGCACATTATATCAAAAGAAGTAGAGCTTCAAAGTTTTGAATAATTTAATTAGACACTATATAAATTCAATTAATTACATTTTTTAACATAAATAATTGTTCAATATATTTAATATATTATTTTTTAACTATTTATAAATATTTATTTGGTTTTTTGATTAGGTTTTTCATAATTTTTTAACATGCTAATTCAAAAACTCAAATATGAAAAGAAAACTACAAAGTTTTTTGACCTTACTGTTTTTGTTCTCCATTTGCAGCGTTTTCGCTCAGGATAGAACAATTTCAGGAACAATTACAGATGATCAGGGCATGCCGTTACCTGGTGTAAACGTCAGAATCAAAGGAACCACAAGTGGTATTCAGTCAGATTTCGATGGTAACTATTCCATTGCTGCAGAAGAAGGTGATATTATCGTATTTTCTTTTGTTGGATTAAAAACGGCAGAATATACGGTAGGCGACATTAATACCATCGATGTTGTTATGGAAGCCGACCAGGCACAACTTGATGAAGTGGTGGTAACCGCTCTGGGGATCTCCAGAGAAAAAAAGTCTTTAGGTTATGCGGTTTCCGAAGTTAGTAGCGAAGATCTGGAATCCAGAGCTGAAGGGGATGTTGGCCGACTTTTAAGTGGTAAGGCTTCAGGAGTGCAAATCACCCAACAAAGTGGGATCTCTGGATCTGGAACAAATATCATTATTAGAGGTTTAAGTTCTTTTAGTGGTAGTAACCAGCCCTTATTTATTGTAGATGGTGTTCCCTTTAGTAGCGATACAAACGCTCAGGGAGACTTCGTTGAAGGTAATAGTGGAGGAAGTAGATTCTTCGACCTGGATCCTAACAATATCGAAAGTGTAAACGTTTTAAAAGGTCTTGCAGCTTCTACTCTTTACGGAACTCAAGGTCGAAACGGAGTAATTTTGATCACCACTAAAAACGGAAGCGGTGCTGCCAGTCGTAAAAAGCATGAAGTTACCGTAACTTCTTCAATCTTCTTTAATGAAGTAGCTTCGATTCCAGATTACACTATGAGTTATGGTGGTGGTTTCGATCAGGCTTTTGGATGGTTCTATAGTAACTGGGGACCAGGATTTGATGAAGCTGGTGTTGCAGGTTGGGGTGCAGATCCCGCGATCGATGAGAACGGAAATTTACCGCATCCTTATTCTACTGCAAGTTCTGGAACGGGAATCCCTCAGGCATTCCCAGAGTTTGCTGATACACCCTATGCATGGCAACCATACAATAGTGTAGAAGAATTTTTTAGAACAGGTGTTGTATCTAATACTAGTGTAAACTTCTCTGGAGCTTCAGATGATGGTAAAGTTACTTACAGCTTAAGTGGTGGACATTTAGAAGACGAAGGTTTTACTCCAGAAAATAAAGTTATAAGAAATAACCTTGGGATTGGTGGTAAAGCTGAACTTGCAAATAACTTTACAATCAACGGTACCTTAAACTTTTCGCAAACAGATTTTAAATCACCTCCGGTTTCTGCAGGGGATGGTAATACTGTATTTGGCGGTGGAGGATCTTCAGTATTTTCAAACGTGTTCTTTACACCCAGAAATGTAGATTTGATGGGACTACCCTATCAAAATCCTTTAACGGGCGGAAGTGTTTATTATCGCCAGGCCAATGATATTCAGCATCCTTTATGGACAGTATATAATGCGAGTTCAGAACAGTTGACCAATCGTGTATATGGTAGCGCGGGCATCATGTATGATTTTACTGATAATCTAAACTTAACTTATAGATTAGGAATCGATCTTTATAATGAAGGTAACACCAGCTATCAAAACAGAGGAGGCTCTACGTCTAATACACGAATTAGAAGTGGTTTCTATGATACCTGGACCAACTCAAATACCATTTGGGATCACAACATCACATTAAATGGGATGTATGATCTTTCAGAAAAACTTGGACTTAATTTTAACCTGGGAGCAACCACCAGAAGAACTATTTACGATCGCCAGGGAGTTAGTAGTTCTAACCAACAGGTTTTTGATGTCTTAAGACACTTCAACTTTATGTTGCAGGACGAAATTCAGTATTCCGAAGAAAGAAATATTGCAGGTCTTTATGGACAGGTAGAATTAGATTACGATGGATTTTTATACCTTACAATTAATGGTCGTAACGACTGGGTATCTAATCTTTCTGAAGACAATAGATCGATTTTTTATCCTGGAGTTAGTGCTTCATTTTTACCAACCTCAGCATTTTCAGACCTTAGTGGCGATGCTTTAGGATTTTTAAAACTTAGAGCAGGTTTTGGTACCTCTGCAAACTTCCCGTCTGGATACCCAATTGCTAATAGACTTTCATTGAATACACAACGTTGGCTTGATGACTCTGGAAACTTAATAGTTAGTAATACAACTAATAGTGTTTTAGGTAATCCAGATCTGGAACCAGAAACAATGACTGAAATTGAATTTGGAGTAGAATCGAACTGGTTCAATAATCATTTTACACTTAATGCATCTTATTTTAATAGAATTACAGAAAATCTTCTGGTAAACAGAAGCTTAGATGCATCTACGGGTTATACGAGTGTTCGAACTAATATTGGTGAAATCAATGTAGAAGGATTAGAAATTGAGGCCGGGCTGGATATCTTTAAAAATCCAGATCAAGGTGCTTTTAATTGGAGCATAAATGCAAACTTTAGTACTATAGAACCAACGGTAAAAGATCTTGGCCAGGATACAGATATCATTGTTTATTCAGGTTTCTCTAACCTGGGAAATGCTGCTATTCCAGACAAGCCTTTAGGAACTATAGTTGGATCTCGAATCTTAAGAGACGATGCAGGAAACTTTGTTACCAATAGCCAGGGAGATTATGTTGTTGAATCTGGCCAGTTTGAAATTGGGGATCCTAACCCAGATTATACACTTAATGTGAGCAGTAGTATCTCCCTTAAAAATTTCAATTTTAATATTTTGGTAACTCATGTCTCTGGCGGTGATATTTACAGCCAAACGATCGCTACATTATTAGGAAGAGGACTAACTACAGATACAGATAACAGAATCAATCCTTTTATTCTTCCGGGTGTAAATCAGGATACTGGCGAGCCAAACAATATTCAAATTAATAATTCACAGTATTATTTTGATAATATTCTATTTGGACCAGATGAGCTTCAGGTTTACGATGGTTCTGTAATAAGACTTCAGGAGGTATCTTTAGGATACTCTGTACCACAATCATTTTTAGAGAAAACACCTTTTGGTTCGCTTTCCCTAAAAGTATCTGGATATAA
Organism: Zunongwangia atlantica 22II14-10F7; assembly: GCF_002094855.1. Classification (GTDB taxonomy): domain Bacteria; phylum Bacteroidota; class Bacteroidia; order Flavobacteriales; family Flavobacteriaceae; genus Zunongwangia; species Zunongwangia atlantica. The sequence continues at coordinate 30,654 of NZ_ARYN01000001.1, read as the reverse complement.
CCTTTGGTACGATGCCTACAATACGCCAGATGGTATAAACTTCGATCCTAATGTTGCTGCCTTAGGAGTAGGAAATGGACAGGGATTTGATTTTTTAAGTGGACCAAGTTCGAAGAGATACGGAATTAGTATCACAGCTTCATTTTAAAAACTAAAACAATATGAAAAGTATACGTAAAATATTCGGATTGTTCGTCTTGGCAGGACTTTGCTTTTATTCCTGTGAAACGACCGACATGGATTTAACCGAAGACCCTAATTTTTTAACACCAGAGCAGGCCGATGTTGATTTTTATCTAAATGCGATCGAAAGATCTTATGTAAGCCTAATGCAAAACTTTGGGAATTACGGCGCGCAGGTAACAAGGATAGAATACATGGGTAGTCGTAATTATTTAAATGCTTATTCGCCTACCGCTTTTGATGATGAATGGGATTTAGCTTATCGCCAGATTCTGGCAGATGTAGAAGCGATGACTCCAATTGCACAGGAAAACGAACAATTTCATCATATCGCAATAGCTCAGCTTCTTTCTGCTAATGTCTTGATTACACTGGTAGATTATTTTGGAGACATTCCTTATTCTGAAGCTTTAATGGGCGACGAAGGAAACTTTAATCCCGCTGTAGATGATGGTGCAGCGGTTTATGCCGCAGCAGAATCATTAATAGATGAAGCGATAGCTAATTTTAATATGGAGGCAGCCGCAGAACCAGATTATGATCCTTTTTATGAAGGAGATTATGAGAATTGGGTAAAACTTGCAAATACTTTAAAAATGAAGATCTATGTTCAGACGAGATTAGTAGATGATTCAGCTTTAAGTAGTTTTAACCAGATCGTTACTTCCGGTGATTTTATTAGTAGTACAGATGAAGATTTCCAATTTAGATATGGTACAAACGAAAATCAGCCTGATACAAGAAACGGAAGATATGCAAATAACTACACTCCAACAGGAGCCGGAAGCTATCTATCCAATTGGCTAATGGGAACCATGTTAGAAGACAGTGACCCTAGAATACGTTATTATTTCTATCGCCAGGTAGATGCTGTTCCTGGAGAGGAAGTAGATCCTAATGAACAAACTTTAACTTGTTCTATGGAAAGCGCTCCACAACATTATATCGATGGTGGCTATACATTTTGTAGTTTACCCAGTGGATATTGGGGTAGAGATCATGGTGATAATGATGGTACTCCAGGAGACGGATTCTTGAGATCAACATACGGAATTTATCCGGCAGGCGGAATGTTTGACGACAGTAGATTTGCACCAGTTTCACAAGGTGCAGGAGCCGCCGGTGCAGGAATCACACCATTAATGCTAGCTTCATGGGTAGATTTTATGAGAGCTGAAATGGCTATGGCAGAAGGAGACGAAATCACCGCACAGGAATTTGTAGTTAGCGGTACTCAAAAATCTATTGCTAAAGTTCAGTCTTTTGGAGCGCTAGATCCAGATGCAGATTTAAGCTACGCTCCTTCAGAAGAGCAGGTAGACAGTTTTCTATCTCAGCTAGAAACAGAATTAAGCAGCGCAAGTACAGATGAGAAATGGAATGTTTTAGCTGAAGAATTTTGGATCGCATCTTTTGGAAACGGTACATTAAACTACAACTTTTATCGTAGAACTGGATACCCAACTACACTTCAGCCAAATAGAGAGCCAAACCCAGGAGGTTTTATAAGATCGTTTAGATATCCTGCAAACTTTGTAAATAACAACTCTTCTGTATCACAGAAACAGGAAGTTACCACGACAGTTTTTTGGGACACTAACCCGGCATCTCCTTCATTTCCTGAGTCGAACTAAATAAAAAAACTATGATGAAAAAACATATAAAATATATCATGCCGTTTTTTGCCTTCTTGCTGCTGCTTGGTTGTACAGAAGAAGACAATACCGTAGACAAGGTATTTCAGGATACCGTTTATGGGGCAATACTTAGAACAACAGAAACCATAAGCGCATCTTACAATGCTTTTGATCCTACCTCTATTTTTTCGATCATGTTAGAAGAACAGGACGAGGAAATGGGAGATCTACTAGAATCTGTAGATGTTTACATCTCTTTTGAAGATAACCAGGGAGATGCTGTGGATAATAGTACAAGTGAAACATTATTAGTCAATATACCAGCATCTGAATTTACCACCGGGGATAATGGTTTACCTGTTATTTCTTTTGAAAGATCTTTAGCCGAAGCTGCCAGCGCAGCCGGACTTTCCGAAAGTGATTATAGTGGTGGTGATCGTTTTATCTATCGTATGGTTCTAAATTTAACCGATGGCAGATCGTACACCAATACCGATTATGGCGGAACTGTATCGAGCAGTTCATTCTTTAGATCACCATTAATTTACTACGTTGGGGTAAACTGTACTCCGCTTACTCCGGTTCCTGGAACCTACAATGTAGACCTACAGGATAGTTACGGTGATGGTTGGAACGGTGCTTCTATTTCGGTTACCATAGACGGCACTACAGAAGATTACACTTTGGATTCTGGTTCTGCCGGATCATTTTCTGTAACCGTACCAGAAGATACAGAGGAGTTATCCTTCGTATTCAATTCAGGTGATTGGGATAGCGAAATAACATTTCAGGTCTATGCACCTAATGGTGACTTAGCTTCAGAACAAGGCCCCAGTCCCGGGGTTGGCGAGATTCCATTGAGCATCTGTCCAGATTAATACAAAAGTTTGTATTAGCTTTAAAGGCTGCCTGAAATTATTAAGGCAGCCTTTTTTAAATTTCCTTACTATGAAAAAATTAAGACTCAGTTTATATTGTTTTTTCCTGATGACCTTTACTACCAACTATGCTCAGGTTACCACACCTAAACCAGGAAATTTTAAATCGATCACAGATGGTGGTACAGGAAGCCAACCTATCCTAAATACGATAATGCACGATCTGTTGGATAACAAAAATGCTTATAACTCTAATCTTAAAACAATAGGATCTCCTTATTTAGATGAGAGCTACAAGATTGCGACCGTATATTATCAAGGAGAATTACAGGAGAACTTCTATGCTCGGCATAACATTTTAAATGATGAAATTGAATTAAAGCAAACTATTTTACCAGAAGAACAACCAAAAGCACTAATTAGAGATAAAAATATCAAATTGATCTTTGAGGATGGTAAAGAAATTTATTTCAGAAAATACAAACCTAAAAAAGACAATGCAGTAAATGGTTTTGTGTACGCTATTAATGATTCTGCCACGTACAATGCTTACAAAGTCATTAACGCAAAATTCTCTGAAGGTCATGCAGCCACAAGCTCTATGGTAAAGGAAGTGCCGAATCGTTTTTCACATTTCAGTAGTTATTATTATTCTTCAAAGCCAGAAGAAATTTTACGACCGCTACCTTCAAATTATAAAAAATTCATTAAAACTTTAGAACCTGAACTTCAGGAAAAATTAAAGGCTTACATCAAAGAGAATAGGTTGAATCTTAAAGAAGATGATGAGATTAAATCGATTTTCGATTATTTAAACAACAATTTAAAATAATTGACACTAAAACAAAAAAGCCATGAAACTAAATAATTTCACGGCTCTTCAATATTTTCAATCCTTTCGTTTTACTGAAAACTATCCATTCACAAACTCGATAAGTGTTTTGGTGATAAACTCGATTTGCTCTTCATCCAATTCGGTATGCATAGGTAAAGAAATTACTTCTTTCACCAATTGATTAGTCACTTCAAAATCTGCTTCATTGTAGCGCTCGTCTGTATAAGCTTTTTGTTTGTGAAGCGGAATTGGATAATACACTCCACAAGGAATATCATTTTCCTGAAAATGCTTCACTAAAGCATCTCTTTTTCCGTTAGTGATTCTTAGCGTATATTGATGAAAAACATGTGTATCATCTGCACCAATACGAACCGGAGTAATTATATTTTCCTGTCCTTTTAAAGCTGCATCGTAAAGATCTGCTGATTTTCTACGAGCCGCATTATAAGTATCTAATTTTGGCAATTTTGCTCTTAAAACTGCTGCCTGCAAACTATCCAATCTAGAGTTCACTCCAACAACATCATGATGATAACGCTCGTACATTCCGTGGTTTACAACCCCGCGAATGGTATGCGCTAATTCATCGTCGTTAGTAAAGATCGCTCCTCCATCACCATAACACCCTAAGTTTTTGGATGGAAAAAATGAGGTTGCTCCAATATGGCCAATCGTTCCGGTTTTGTGGGTTTTCCCGTTTTTATCGTGGTAATTTCCGCCAATCGCCTGTGCATTATCTTCAATTACATAAAGATTATTAGCTTCAGCAATTTCCATGATCGCATCCATATTTGCCGATTGTCCAAATAAATGTACCGGTACTATTGCTTTGGTTTTTGGCGTAATTGCCGACTTAATTTTTTCAGGATCGATATTAAAAGTATCTGGTTCTACATCAATTAAAACCGGAGTTAATCCTAACAAAGCAATAACCTCTACAGTAGCAGCGAAAGTAAAATCTACGGTAATAACCTCGTCACCAGGTTTTAAACCTAGCCCCATCATGGCAATTTGCAAAGCATCTGTCCCGTTCCCACAAGGGATTACGTGTTTTACACCAAGATATGCTTCTAATTCCTTTTGAAAATTCTGAACTTCAGGTCCGTTTATAAAAGCTGTGGAGGTTATCACCTCATCAAAAGAAGTACTAATTTGATCTTTTATTCCTTCATATTGACCTTTAAGGTCAACCATCTGTATCTTTCTCATTTGTTTTTTCTTGTGGAATCAAAATTACGAAATATAGCAGCTATTGCCATACATTTTTAAGGAAACCCCTACTTTTGTAATCCAAATTCTTTGTTTTGCGAGGCATTTATAATTTACTCACTTATTTAACCAAAGCGGCACTTCCTTTGCCGGCCATGTTTAACCCAAAACTCAAACTATTTGTAGAGGGCAGAAAACAGGTTTTTCAGCAATTAGAAAAGATTGATTTTTCTAAAGATTGGGTTTGGTTTCACGCCGCATCTTTGGGAGAATTTGAGCAAGCTGTTCCTATTATGGAAGCTATAAAAGCTGAATATCCAGATTATAAGATTTTGGTGAGCTTTTATTCGCCTTCTGGCTATGAAAACAAGAAAAAACACCCTTCGGCAGATGCGATCGTGTATTTACCAATAGACACTCCTAAAAATGCAAAACGCTTTGTATCGCTAGTAAGACCAAAGCTTGCCTTTTTTATCAAATATGACATTTGGCCTAACTTTTTAAAAGAATTAAAAGAGCACAACATTCGCACATTTCTAATTTCTGGCGCATTTAGAAAAGATCAGATCTATTTTAAGCTTTACGGAAGTTTATTTAAAGAAGCTCTTCAGGTTTTTGAACATATTTTTCTTCAGAATGAATCATCAAAACAGCTTTTAAAAACAATTAATATTGAAAATACCACGGTAAGTGGTGATACTCGTTTCGATCGTGTTGCAAGACAATTAGAATATGATAATCAGCTTGAATTTGTAGCAAATTTTAAAGAAAATAAAACCTGTATAGTTGCCGGAAGCACCTGGCCAGAAGACGATGCGCTTTTACTGGATTTCATCAATAATTCTTCAGGAGATGTAAAATTCATCATTGCTCCGCATGAAATAAAGTCTGAAAAGATCGAAAAACTAAAAGCGAAAATTATAAAAAAAACGATCTTATTTTCAGAAAAAAATGATGCTGAAATTAACGAATATCAGGTTTTAATTATCGATACTATTGGATTACTTACTAAAGTTTACAGCTATGCAGACATCGCTTATGTTGGCGGGGCAGCAGGCACCAGCGGACTTCATAACATTTTAGAACCTGCAACTTTTCGTGTTCCTATTATTATTGGTAAAAATTTCGACAAATTCCCGGAAGCTAAACAACTTCAGCAACTTGCCGGATTATTTTCGGTTGCTTCCGCAGAAGAATTATCCCAAATAATGACCAAACTGGTAATAAACAAAGAATTTAGGTCTAAAACCGGAATGATTAGCGGTCATTTTATAAATAGTAACACAGGTGCAACTCGCACTGTGCTATCCTATCTAAAGCAAAACCACTAATTTTTTGAGTGTATTTTAAGACTTTCTATTAAAATTCATTTAAAAAATATCGAAAAAAGCTTATTAGTCGTAATTTCGACCTGTTCAACAATATTTAAAAATCATGAAACGATTAATTTTATTAGGTGGATTTATGGCAATAAGTGCAACAACTTTTTTGTCTTGCCGTGAAGAACCTCAAAAAACCGTTGTAAAAGAAGTTGAAGTCGAAAAAACCGAAAACGAAGGTATTTTAGAACGTACTGCTAAGAAAGTAGACAAAAAAGTAAATGAAGAAATCGACGAGGAAATCGATAAAATTGGCGACGATAATTAAGGAGTTTTAACAAAAAAACTCGGTTTCCCAGAGTTTTAAAATAGTCTTAGCAAAACTTTACCACAAATTTTATTAAGTCTGTTTATTTACATATTAATTTTAATTTCAACCAATAAATCAAAAAACTATGAAACGTTACTTTTTAATATTTGCTTCTTTTCTAACTATTTCTTTTACAATGAATTCTTGTAGAGAAACAACAGAAGACAACACCGATGACACCGAAATGAACGATGGTATGATTGAAGATCAGGAAGATGAAATGGATGATTATAATGACGACGACAATGGTGTAATTGAAGATGTTAAAGAAGCAGGGCAGGATGTTGGAGATGCAGTTGAAAATGCAGCCAACGAAACCGGTGACGCTGTAGATACTGCAGTAGACGAAACTGGAAATGCTATTGACGAAGTTGGAGACGAAATTGACGGATCTGACGATAATTAAACAAATATTACCAACCAAAAACCAATATTATGAAAAGAGCCTTAGTAATTTTAGCCGCATTTGTAACAACTATTGTATTAACTTCTTGCCGTGAAGAAAAATCTGGTGTAGAAAAAGCTGCAGATAGTGTTGAAGAAGCAGCAGAAGATACAGGTGATGCAATAGAAGATGCAGTAGATTAACCCAAAATACAAAGCAACTTACTAACCAAAGAGAAAAGCCCTTTCAGTTTTGAAAGGGCTTTTTTTATAATGCTAAAAATATCAGATTATTGATACACTTTTATATAATCGATATAGAATTTAGTAGGAAAAATACTGTCGTCTACCTCGGGACCGCCAAAGTTTCCACCAATCGCCATATTCAGCAAGAAATAGAACTTGTGTCTAAAAGGATAATGCTCGTCGTCCTTTACTTTTGGTGAAAAAGTATATACTTTTTTTCCGTCGATAAAATAAACAATTTCATCTTTAGACCATTCTACTTTATACACATGAAAATCGTCTTCTACATTATCGATTTTCGTCACTTTAGTGCTTGCATTATCGCCGTACGTTGCTGGGGTGTGTAAAGTTGTGTGCAGCGTATCTTTCATTCGGCCTACATATTCCATAATATCGATTTCTCCGGAAGCAGGCCAGCCCACTTCACCAATATTATCACCAAGCATCCAGATTGCCGGCCAAATTCCGTGTCCGCCAGGAACTTTAGCTCGGGTTTCTATAGTTCCGTATTGAAATTCGAACTTTTCCTTGGTATTTATTCGAGAACTGAAATAATCATCACCGTCTTTTTCAGCAGTAATTATCGCCATCCCGTCTTTAATTTCAAGATTTTCCGGACGATAAACCTGGCGTTCGTTATTTCCCCAACCACAAATATCAGGACAACCATCACCATTCTCGTAGCTCCAATAATCCATATTTAAGCTATTTCCATCAAAATCTTCTTCCCAGATCAATTCTTTTTCCTGAGTACTGCAACTTTGTAAACTCAAAAAAACTAATCCTAAAATCGCGAATCTTGCCTTCATATTATTTAAATTCAAAATTAGCTTTTTTAAGATCTACAGAATTTCCACCAATCATCACTTCAAAATCACCGGCTTCAGCTTCCCATTTTTTATTAGCCGTAAAATAGGTGATCATTTCTTTATCGATAGTAAACTTCACGGTTTTGCTTTCACCTGGCGCTAAAGAAACTTTTTCAAAAGCTTTTAATTCTAGATTTGGTCTTGTAATGCTTCCTACCAGATCATGCAAATACAACTGAACGGTTTCTTCACCGGCCATTTTCCCTGTATTTTTTACTGAAATTGTAGCTTCTATTTCTCCATTTTCAGAAAATGAATTAGCACTTAAGTTGATGTCCCCATATTCAAAATCAGAATAACTAAGTCCGAATCCAAAAGGAAACAACGCTTCTCTTGGCGAATCTGTGTAATGCGAATAGGTTACTTGGGCGCCACCATCTGGTCTACCGGTGCTTTTTTGGTTATAATACAAAGGTTCCATTCCTGAATTCTGCGGAAAAGAAACCGGTAATTTTCCCGAAGGATTGTACTTACCGAATAAAACTTCGGCCACCGCATTACCATGTTGTGAACCTAAAAACCAAGATTCTACGATTGCAGGAACATTTTTTGCACTCCAATTAAGATCCATTGGGCGACCATTCATTAAAACCATCACTACATTTTTATTCGCTTTTTGAATGGTTTTAATAAGATCGTCCTGAACTCCGGCAAATCCAATATTTGCCTGGCTACGCCCTTCTCCTGTCTGAAAAGCATCTTCACCAACAACCAAAACCACCAAATCTGATGCTTTTGCTAATTTTTCAGCTTCAGCAAAACCACTTTTATCATCTTCATTGAAGGTCATGGGGTTTAAGAATGAACGATCTCCGGTAGAAAGCTTAGCACCTTCAGCATAAGATACTTTTACACCTTTTGGTGCATGATTTTTTATTCCTTCTAAAACTGAAACAGCCGAATTCTCCACAGCATGTGCTCTCCAGTTACCAAGCGGCGAATCTTTATCGTTCGCCAGTGGTCCAATAACAGCGATGTTTTTTATCGAATTTGAGATTGGTAAAATATCATTCTCATTTTTTAAAAGAACGATCGATTTTTTCCCGGCTTCTAAAGAGACTTGTTGATTAGCTTCAGAATATAATTCAGATTTCTCGAAGGCTTCATCACAATATTTATAAGGATCATCAAAAAGCCCCAATCTGAACTTTACTCGAAGAATTCGTTTTACTGCATCGTCGATCAACTTTTCATCAACTTTACCCTCCTCGATCAATTCTTTCAAAGAAGACTCGTACGCGCCACCTTCCATATCCATGTCGCTTCCGGCTTTTACTGCTAATTTTGCAGCAGCTTTTTTATCCTTTGCAACGCCATGCGGAATAAGCTCGGTTATAGAACCCCAATCTGAAACTACAAATCCGTCCCAGTCCCAATCACCTTTCAGTAAATCTCTTTGTAAATAAGTACTTGCGGTTGCCGGCACTCCGTCTATTTCGTTAAATGAGTTCATGAAAGTAGCTACACCTGCATCTGCAGCTGCTTTAAACGGAGGCAAGATCGTGTTATTTAACTCGTAAATTCCAACGTTTACAGTATTATAATCTCTACCAGCTTCAGCAAAACCATAACCTGCAAAGTGCTTAGCACAGGCTGCGATAGTTTTAGCATCTGAGAGATCGTCTCCCTGAAATCCTTTAATTCTCGCCACAGCAATTTTCGAATTAAGAAAAGGATCTTCACCCGCACCTTCCATAATTCTACCCCAACGGGCATCGCGAGAAATATCCATCATTGGCGCAAACGTCCAGTGAACTCCGGCAGCTGCAGTTTCTCTACCCGCCACTCTTGCCGTTTTTTCCATCAATTCTAGATCCCAACTCGCACTTTCTCCAAGTGGCACAGGAAACATTGTTTGATACCCATGGATTACATCATAACCAAAAATCAACGGAATTTTTAGTCGGCTATTTTCCATCACGATCTTTTGTGCTTCACGCGTGTGCTCTACAGAAGTCACGTTAAGCATAGAACCAACAAGACCATTTTTAAGATTCTCGAGTTTCTTTTCGTTATCTGTTCCGGTAGCGGGACCGGTTACATCCCAGCTTCCGTTATATTGTACCATCTGCCCGATTTTTTCTTCGAGCGTCATTAAAGCCAAAACCGAATCTACTTTTTGTTCTATATCGGCTGGATCTGTAGATTTTACCACAGGCTTTTTATAGGTGGAGAATGCCAGTAAACCTAATGACAGAAATACTCCTATTATTGCTAGTCTTTTTTTCATATCCAAAAATTAAATAAGGGCTACGAGGAAGAACAGCTTAACCTCCAGGCAACCCCTATTTCATTAAAAATCAAACCTGAAATTATGTATTTTCTTTATTGAAAAACTTTCACATAATCTACTTCCATAGTATCCTGAGTAAAATTAGGATCTATTGTTCCTCCTAGATTACCACCCATTGCCACATTCAGAATTAAGAAAAATGGCTGATTAAATGGTGTGCTTGCATTGTTTTCAAATTCATGAAACACTACGTTATCTACAGCAAAAAGAATATGATCTGCAGTCCACTCTAGAGTATAGGTATGGAATTCAGATTCCACATTTTCAACTTCCGTTCCTTTAGAAATTCCTTCGCCACCAGAGTTTCCTGGCATGTGAAGAGTGCCTAAAACTTCTCCAAGATCGTTACCTACATGTTCCATAATATCGATCTCTCCACTATTTGGCCAACCAACTTCAGCAAAATTGGATCCCAACATCCAGATCGCAGGCCAGGTTCCGGCAGCAGAAGGAAGCTTAGCTCGCACCTCCACTCTACCATATTCAAACTCCTGCTTGTCCATCGTTGTTATTCTTGCTGAAGAATAATCGAATCCATTTGTATTTTCAGCAATCGCATTGATCTTTAAAGTACCGTCACTTACTACTGCATTATCTGCTGTGTAATACTGGCTTTCGTTATTTCCCCAACCATTATCACCATTACCAGTTTCAATATTCCAGCTATCGGTATCTAAAGCGGCGCCATCAAATTCCTCTTCCCAAACAAGGTTTTCGAATTCAGTTTCTAACTCACTTCCTTCAGCAGATTGGTTTCCTCCTCCAGCTCCTCCATCAGGATCTGTAGTGAATTTTAAATACCATGCTAATGCAGGATTAGAACCAGGAATTCCGCGTACATATAAATAATCATCTGTAATCTCTAGGATTTCGTAAGTACTTGTACCTATGTAATAAGACATAAAACCACCATCTGAGATCATCATTTGCGTGCCGGTAGAAACATCTTCTCCCAAGCCAGATTGCGCTGAAGCTAGATTTACGAATTTATTGCCAGAAGTATCGAATGTAAGACATTGATCTTCTGAGCCTCCGCCACCACCAACGCTTAAGAAATCTACGTTAAAAAATGTAGCATCGTTGTTATCATGATTAAATACGATATTATTATTAGCATCTAAACTAAAAGTGATCATATCGTCGTAGAAACAAGGATTTCCTGTTTTCTCGAACGGTGCAGCAGCATAATAATCTGGTGTTACAGTTTCCACCGGCCCAACTCCTAAATGAGCTGGTAGTGCAGCTGCCACATACCATGTTTTAGTATCGTCTCCTGTTAGTAAAGATTTGGTCTCTGGATCATCAAATTCACTAAACACAGTTACTGTAGTTGTCATTGAAGATGCCGTACCACCTGTACCGGTAGCGATCACGGTCACCACATATTCATTTACTCCTGTTGAAGTAAACGAATGCATTACATTACCATCTGAAACATTAGTTGAAGTATTATCTCCAAAAGCGAATTTGTAGTTTATCGCATTATCTGCTGAAGCCACAAACTGCACCTGCCCGCTACCGTCTCCATAAGGATTATCATCATCTGCATTTACAATAGTTGCTTCTAAAGAAAGATTTGAAGGCGCCACGACTTCTCCAAAGTCGTGATCATCATCCTGGCAGCTTTGTAAAAAGCTACCAAGAATGATCAAAAGGCCTAGTATATATTTAAAATTCTTCATTTTACGTCTAATTTTTAATTATGGAAATACACGTTATCAATATAAACCGTATGCTGTCCCGTAGGATTTCCAGAGAATATGATCTGAGCAATATGTCCCTTAGTTACAAGGTTGGTAAAATCACTTAAAGCAATATCCATGCTTACCCATTCGCCTTGCGCCGGAGCTGAAAATACCAGTTCGTGTTCTACATCATCGCCGCCACCATAAGCCGCATCTGATCCAAAATCTACCAGTTTTACTCGGAATTCAGTAAAGTCTGAAGACCATACATCTACGTGAAAATGAGTCATTGCAGAAGCATCGATCATTGGTGAAGTTGCTTCTATACCCACATAATCTAAAGCAGAGTATTTTTTAACAGCATCGCCTTCTATACTCACTTCTTCATATTCGGCTACAGACCAATCTGTTCTCCAGGTATTCACATTTACATTTGAGTATGCATTACTGAATAAAGAGATCACATTTGCTGCATCCAAAGAAGGAACCGGCGCAGCAGCCTGCGGTCCGGAAACTGCTCCATTAGTTTGCATAAGATCGTCGATATAGAATGTACCGCTTGTTTCACCAGGACCATCAACAAACATAGTTACAGTACCGTATTGGCCAGTTGGAACAAATGCCTCGCCAACTCCCTGGCTACCGTCGATGTAACTCTTCGTTGCCGTATTAAAATCGAAAGTAAGTTCTTCCCATCCTGTACCACCGTGAGTTACGACTACTTCATTTTGACGCTCTCCGTTCACTCCGCCTTCTAATTTTAGAAGAATAGGAACAGAAACTTCAGAATAAAATTTAAGTGTAATTAGTTTATTGTCTCCACTGAAATCCAGAGCCCCACCTAAATTGAAAGATCCACCTTCGTAAGCATTACCAGAATTAGTGATCGCCCCAACATTAGTTTCTACATTATGAATTCCTGATTGTTGAGGATTACTAACTACTTCGAAACTTGCGCCATTAAAGGTTACAAATTGATAGTCTACTGTTGCGTCATCAAAAGTTATAGGGAATGTTACCGCGCCGCTAGCGCCATCGATAACAACTTCTTCTGTATACTCTGTAGTTGCAGCTCCTCCACTTAAGGCGACTACTCTTACTGTATAAGTCCCTACATCACTATATTCGTAAGATGCAGTTTCTCCCTGCATCAATAATACAGGAGTTTCATCTGCTGTTTCACCAAAATAAACCTCATAACCAGAAGCATTATCTGCCGTTGCACTCACCGTAATCTCGTAAGGATTGGTTTGAGTTGGGGTAATCGTTACTTCCAGATTCTCTGGAGCTAAGAACGAAACGTTTAAAGATTGAGAAGCTTCAGCAACCTCTCCATTAAGGTTCATCGCGTAGATAGTTACATCGTATTGCCCTTCAGCATACGTATGATCTACCTGAGTTCCCGGAGCAAATGAATCTGAAACTTCGCTACCATCTCCAAAATCTACACTAAACATATTTGCTCCAGTAGCCGAAGGCAATATGCTTACTTCACCAGAATTATCCTGCTTTACAGTAAACTGAGCAGAGATATCTGAGGGCATTGCAATTTCTACGCTTTCCAGACTATCATCATCTGAACATGACGATAATAGAAGAAAAGAAAAGCATGCTATAATTGATTTTATATAATTCTTCATAATCTATATTTTAATAACCAGTGTTTTGATCCCAGTTACCCTGAGCGAATTGTATTTCTTCTAACGGAATAGGAAAAACCTCGTTCTTATTTGCTGTGAAACCATCGATAAACTGCTCGGCTCTACCTGTTCTTACCAGGTCAAAGAATCGATGCCCCTCTCCAATCATTTCAGATCTTCTATCCTGATAAATTTGCTCAGTAAGTGCAGAACCACTAAGATCTGCAGCGTCTAAACCAGCACGATCTCTTACCATATTTAAGTAAGATAATGCTTGAGAATCATTTATTCCTCCACGATTTAAAGCTTCAGCAGCCATAAGCAAAACATCTGCATATCTAATAGCTCTATAATTATTAGGTTGCGTTAAATTGGCATCTCCAAGATTATCATTTTGTCGTGGTAAATATTTGCGGTTGTAATAGCCAGTATGACCAGTTACCTCATCCTGGTTTCCTATATTATAAGAAGCACCAGTTTCTGAAGCCCATGCATCAATATCCAAAACACTAACATCCTGTCTTAGATCTCCATCTTCAAAAGAATTATAAGCTTCTTCTGTAGGAAGGTTGAAACCGTAACCAGATTCGAAAACAGGACCAGAATATCCACGAATTCCGCTAAATCCAACCATTACGTTTCCTTCACTACATTGTAAACATTCAAAACCTGCACCTTCTGTACCTGTATACTGAATTTCGAAAACAGATTCGGCGCTATTCTCTGCAGAATATTCAAAAAGGTTTTCATAGTTTTCACTACCCTGAGTACCATAAAGGTGATATTGACCAGAATTGATCACTTTTTGAAGTTCTGTTGCAGCTTCAGAGAATTTATCCTGATATAAATACACTTTACCAAGTAAAGCCTGCGCAGCACCTTTAGTTACACGACCAACTTCAGGAGCATTTATCGCTAAGTTTTCTTCGGCGTATGCCAGATCCTGCTCAATTAGCGCATAAACTTCACTTCTGGAAGCTCTTGGGATAGTTTGCGCCTCACCTAAAGTAAAACGCCCTTCAGGTTTAATAGGAATAGGACCAAACCATTTTAATAATTCAAAATTGAAATAAGCTCTTAAAAAGTAAGCCTCGGCTAATAATTGAGATTTACCTTCAAAATCGATATTATCGGCATTTTCTAACACAAAACTTGCACGATAAACACCTGCAAAATTCCAATCCCAAATATCATCAAGATTATCGTTTACAGGGGTATGTTGCATACGGTCTACCTGTTGCCATCCAATCACATCTGTTGCACTTTCTCCACCAGCATTAGCATTATCTGATGCTATCTCTCCTAAGATCACATTTACATAAGTACTTTGTAGAATATCGTAAGTTCCTATCAAAGCGTTATAATAATCATCTTCTGTAGTGAAGTAAGAATCTGAGTTAATCCCATAAGGTGGATCTACTTCTACATAATCATCTCCGCAGGAAGTAATCCCCAGCGAAGCGGCAATTGCTGCCAAAATTATATTTCTTTTGATATTTATCTTCATCATCATTTTTTTAAAATTCAAGATTTACACCTAACATATACGTTCTTGGTAATGGATAGAAACCTAGATCGATCCCTCCACCAATTGGCTCTCCCGATGAAGCTGTAGGATCGTAACCAGAATATTCAGTAAACGTGTATACGTTATCTACTTTTCCGTAAACTCTGAATCTATCGATAGAAACCTTCTGAGTAAATTCAGACGGAATCGTGTATCCTAAACTCACGGTTTGGATTCTTGCGAAAGAACCATCTTCGATATAAAAATCTGAGAATACTTTGTTTGCGGTCGCTGCTGTTGTTACTCTTGGAACAGTGTTGCTTGTACCAGCACCCGTCCAACGATCTAACACATAGCTCATTTTATTTACGTTAGGCTGATCTCTTTCGTAGTTACGCACAATATCATTCCCAAGGTTAGAGAACATATAGGTTGCGAAATCAAAATTCTTAAAGTTGAAGCCAAAATTAAAACCTAAGGTCACCTCTGGAATTGGATTACCTAGATCTGTACGGTCGTTATTATCTATCACTCCGTCTCCATTTAGATCACGATATCTAATATCTCCAGGCATTGCCTCTGCACCTAAAGCTAATTGAGAAGGATGCGCATCTACTTCAGCTTGATTTTGGAAGATCCCATCGGTTTGATATCCGTAGAAATAACCAATTGGTTTACCTTCTTCCATTCTTGAAATTAAAGGCTGACCAACACCAAAGTCTCCGTCTTCAATAAAATTGGTTCCGTTTACCTGAGTAACTTCATTATCCAGCGTACTTACGTTGAATGAAGCATTTAAAGAAAAGTCGTCGTTAAACTTGTTATTATAACTTAAAGCAAATTCCCAACCTGCGTTTCTAACAGAACCTGCATTAATAGTAGGACTACCCGAGGCAGGTGCTCCTACCCCATAAATTCCTGAAACCGGAATATTAGAGATTAATAAATTATCACGATTATTGATAAAGTAATCTACTGTAAATTCGAATTTTCTATCTAAGAAGTTAGCATCTAAACCAACATCAAATTTCTTCGCCTCTTCCCATTGTAAATTTGGGTTCGCCAATTGGCCCAAGGCACGACCATTTACTAATAATTGCTCTTGGCCAAGCACATAAGTTGCTTCACCATTCAATAAAGCTAAATATCCAAAATCTGGAATTTGATCGTTTCCTAACACCCCGTAACTACCACGTAGTTTTAAGAAATTAAGGAATCCATCTTCGTTAAAGAAGTTTTCTTCTGAAATCACCCAACCTGCAGTTGCTGATGGAAAATAAGCTACACGATTATTTGGTCCAAATTTGGTTGAACTATCACGACGTAACATTGCAGATAATAAATATTTATCCTGAAATGCATACTGAATACGTCCAAAGTAAGACAGTCTTCTTAGCTTATAAGAATATGAAGAGTTTGTTTGCTCTTCTCCAGCACCATTTGCACTACTAAGATCTGCGAACTCCCAGCTATTGGCTTGCACTCCGGTTCTTGATCCATAAAGACCTTCACCATTAGTTTCGTAAGCCGTCATCCCTACCAAAAAGGTTACATCGTGCGCATCTGCAAATGTATTTTCGTAGGTATTAAAAAGATCGAACGTATAATCGTTATCGTTTATCTTTCCAAGCGTAACCGAGCTATTTGTATTGGTATAGATCTTACCCGTACCATAATTAAATTGAGGCGTAAACTCTCTATTCTTAGTATTGCTTGTATTGAAACCGATACGAGCCTGTAGATTTAGATTAGTAGCATAATCTAAACTTGCCTGCACTGTACCACTTAAACGATTAGTAATGTATTTATTATACGTATTATCTAGTTGTGTTAATGGATTCACCACCTCGTTTCCTAGATTTATTTGTCCGTCTAAATTACTTACTGAAGGATCTATAGTCGGCGCAATATTCGCGGCATTAAATAAAACAGATCCTAAACTAAAGCTGTTTACCGTACTACTTTCTGTACTATTGTAAAATAACTTTGTCTGAACATTAAGCTTATCGGTAAGATCTGCATTTAAAGTAATTTTAGCAGTACTACGCTCAAATTGTGATTTTTCAGGAGAAATAATACCTTTCTGCTTTAAATTTGAAGCACCAATAGAATAAGTGATCTTCTCTTCCCCACCAACTATAGAAAGGTTATGGCTTGTCACCATCGCTTCCTGAAAAACTTCATCCTGCCAATCTGTACCAGCGCCAAGACCATTTACATTAGAAAATGGTAAAGATTGCCCTGCATTAGCATAGCTTTCGTTTAAAATAAGTGCATATTCTGTAGCATTTAAAACTGGTAATTTTCTGGTCGTTTCCTGGATACCAGTATATCCCTCGTAAGAAACCTTTGCTTTTTGATTTTTCTTACCAGATTTGGTAGTTACCAAGATCACACCATTCGCACCTATGGTACCATAAATAGCAGCCTGAGCATCTTTTAATACGGTGATGTTTTCGATATCCTGAGGGTTTATACTATTTAATCCTCCTTCATATTGAAAACCATCCAGAATTACTAGTGGTTTGTTCTGCCCGTTTGTTGAAATTCCACGAATCCTAATGTTCGATTCGGCTCCCGGAGAACCTCCTGTTGGTGTTACATTAACCCCAGAAGTTGTTCCTTGTAAAGCCTGGGCGGCATTTACAGGCTCTAGTTTAGAAATAGTTTCAGCTCCTACATTAGAAACCGCACCGGTGATATCCCTTTTCTTTTGCTCACCATATCCAATAACCAATACTTCATCTAATGCCTGGGAATCTACAGCAAGGATAACATTAACCGCATCCTGATTGGTAATGGTAACTTCTTTACTTGTATATCCTATATAAGAAAATACAAGCACATCTCCCATAGAAACATCTTCTATTGAAAAATTACCATCAAAATCGGTAATTACTCCATTAGTTGTTCCTTTCACTACAACGTTAACACCGGGTAATGGCATTTGTGTTTCATCTTCTGAAACTGTACCCGAAACCGAAAACGTTTGAGCGTGTATGCCAAATGAAAGCATACAAAATAAAATAAGTAACAGTACTCTATTCATTTGTTGATTGTTTTGTTTGGTATGCAAATTAGTATTTAATAAAAGCTTAACAAGAATTTAAAACCCTTACAAAAAGTATACATTTCAAAAATACAGTGTTAAAATTGAGGATTCAGCAATAAACACCTGTATAAATAGTGATTACAATGAATTTAAAAATGATTGCTTAAAACACAGACAATGAGAAATATACGATAATGTTGTGGTAATGTTGAGGTAAATTTTACACTTGTAAAGGAATTAGAAACTTAAGATGTACTCTACCAAACCTTCTTCATGAGCTAAATCCATCTTTTTCCTCAAACGATATCGTTTAATTTCTACACTTCTTACAGAAATATTTAATAGAGGAGCTATTTCCTTTGAAGATAAATTAAGACGTAAGTATGCGCAAAGTTTTAAATCATTAGAAGTCAAATTAGGATGTTTCGCTTTAACGGTTTGTAGAAAATCCTTATCTGCATTATCGAAAGCCTCTTTGAAGAATTTCCAGTTATCTTCTTCATTAATATTAGCATCAATCGTTTTTAAAACGGCTTTAATATCTTCTAATTTTGAAACTGCGCCTAGCTCATTCTTTATTTGATTAAGTACCTCACTCTTACGTATAATACTCATCGTTGATGCCGCCAATTCCCTATTTTTTGAGGACACATCAGCTTCTAACTGTTCATTTTTAAGTTGCATGATTTCCTGCGCAGCTTCTAATTGCTGCAATTCAGCTTTCTCCTTTTCTATTTTTATCATTTCAGCATGTCGCTTATTGTAATATCTGGTATAGAAATGATGAATTACAAGTACTATTATGATTAAGAATAAAACATAGATAAAAATGGCAAGATTCGATAAGAACCAGGGCTTTTCTATAACGAATGGATAAACGGCAATATTAGTTTCCTGTCCGTCATATTTAGCTTTTACCTGAAATTCATAATCCCCATAAGGCAGATTTTCAAAATTTGCCATATTTACATTTCTAAATGGCGTCCAGGTATCTGTAAAACCTTTAATTCTATAACTATAGGTTATATTGGAAAATCGCTGATAAACCGGTGTATTAAAATAAAAATTGAAGTAGTTCTCTGAGTTTTTGAAAACTGGGTTTGCTCGATTTTTATCGATTATTTTAAAATTCAGATCTTTATTTGCAATCTCGATCTTATTAATTTCTAGATCTGGAATTTCATGCTTTTTAAATGGCGTATTAAAAATTGCATATCCATGATTACTTCCTACTAAATATCGATTTTCGCCAATTTGAGATAAGTTTTCAAATCCGTTTGAAATATTTCGAAATTCATAAGAAAGCGGAATCGACTCTACATTTAAACCTTCCTGAAAAGCATCTTTAACGGTATAATACATTTCATTTTCAGAAAAAGACCACCACTTACCATCTTTGGTGATATGAGAAATGCCAGAATTTCGATCTATATCTTTAAAAACGGTATTTAATTGATTTTCTTCAGTAAAAATATCTTTTTGAGCATCATATCTAAAAATACTTTGTGCGGTAGAATAATAAATATCATCATTAAACTTAAACAATTTAATTCCAGAGGCATCTTTATAATCTACAGTATAATTTTTTTCTAGCTTTATACTGAAATTCGATAAATCTGGCTTCAATTTAAAAATTCCTTTATGATCGTGACCTACCCAAATTTCTTGATCATTATAATTTAGAATATTACGCGAAGAGAGATTGAAGCCATCCAAATACGAGATTTCATTAAAAGTTTGGCCTTCCTTAAAATAACTTATTCCATTATAATGCCCCTGAATAAAACCATCTTTAAAAGGAACTATCTGCCAGGTTCCCAATCCATCAAAAATATAGGATAAATTATCTTTCTTTAGCGTAAAAGTACCACGATCGTGACCAATAAAAAGCTGATCATTAAACTCCTGTAAACTCCAAACCTGGCCGCTGGTACCTTCGATTAAATTAAAATCCCTTTCACGATCATTACGTTTATACAAACCCTGATTGGTTCCCAGGTACAATTCATTTTCAAACATAATACTGCAATAAACCGTGCCTAGCTTACCCGTAATATCTGAAAATATCGAAAACTGACTATCCTTTTCGATAAGGCTAATACCATTATCTAGTCCGCACCAGATTTGCCCCAATTGATCTTCAAATACCGATAAAATGGTATTATTTAAAATATCTGGTTGAACAATTTGCTGAATATTCCCATCTAAAAGATTTAAGATGAATAATCCATCACCAATACTTCCTAAAACCAACTTGTTATCGTTAGTATATTCCGCAGAAAAAAAACTAGCTGAAATTGGATAATTTGGGACATTTATTTTATCCCATTTAGATTGCCCAAAAGCAAACAAACCATCATCACGGGTTAATGCCACTTTTTGATTATTCCATTCAAAAACCTGTATAATTGCTTTTGCTCCAAGCTGTTCAAAACCAACCTCTCGTTCTATCCCACCACTTTTTATAGAATACAAACCATCTTCGGCCACCTGAAAATAAACAGTATTACCCGATTTAAAAAGGTTAGAAATCGTTTTTCCAAGATCGGTAATGGCAATACTCCTATTATCTAAATGATAACTAAAAAGCCTGCTTAAACTCTGAAAAACTATATAATTACCTAAAGCTTCAATGTGCCAAATTTGCTCGCCATCACGAATTTCTGAAGGTAATTTATCTAAAAGTGACGTATAATTAAATGAACCAAGACTATTCTTTTGCCAATAACCAAAATCCATGTAAGCACCGGTAAAAATTAGGCTATCGACCACCTTTACAGAACGTATGGGACTACCATCCTTCATTTTATAAAGCGCCCATTGCTCGCCATTAAAAGACAATAAACCAGAGTTATTAGCAAAATACATCCAACTATTATCTCCCTGCCCAACCATCCAGTTTTGGTTGCCTGCATTGTAGGTTTTGGTATCAAAATTTGTAATTGGCGGGAGTTCCTGACTTTTACTTAAAGACGGAATACATAATAGTAACAGGATTAACCAACGCATACATAATAGCTTTTGGTAAAAATATCAATTCTGTTAAAACTACAATAAAAAGATGATGATCTGCTAAGAAACCTTTGGAGAATTATTGTTTTTAAATTGTTGCAGCTCTCTTTTCAATTCTTCCATAGATTGTTGTAATTGCTGAAAAAGTCCGTTTTCTGAAGGATTATCGATATTAAAAGTAAGCTTACTATTTACCTGCCATAGTTCCTGAACGTCCCCAAGTTTTACTTCGATCGGCAAATACTCTTCGTTTATAGAGATTAGTAACAATTTTGAAGGATCTGGTAATTTCTGAATTTTCTTGATCAAAACCGAGTCGTACATCACAACCACGTACACACGATTATTATTTACCTCGTCCATACTCCCAACTCCTTTAGCCATCACCCATTCACCCGGACGATAATTTGGCAGCATACTATCTCCTTCAACCTGAAAACCACGATAACTGGCATTTCTAAATTCTGGCAACGGAATTTCAAAAGCAGGTAATTGAGTATACCACTCTACATCCTGAACGTTATGAGGATAACCCGCAGCAGCTTTTTGATTTACCATTACGATATTTTCGTTATCACTGTTTCTATCTACGGTAACGACTTTTGGACTTACATCTCCTTTAGAAATCTTCAGATATTTTTGCCCACTATCGCCAAACAACCACAAAGGATTAATTCCAAATTGTCTTAATAACTCAGCCACAACCTTTCCAGAGAGTTTTGTTCTACCACGCTCTATATCTGCAGTTGAGTTTTTAATCCCCAAAATTTCGGCAAATTCAGCCTGTGTAAAATTATTTTCTTCCCTTACTTCTTTAAAATGCTTAATTTCGATTGAAGATGCTGCCATAATATTTTATTAGGAATAATTCCTATGCAATATGCAAATAAATTGGATTAATTCCAATTATTAAAACATTTTTATGCTGAAGAAAATAACGCTTGTTTTTACCTTATTTTTTATTCAATTGAGTTATTCACAACTACCCGAAGGTTTTGTTTATGTATCAGACCTTATTCCAGATCTAAAAATTGAACTTCGTTATCTTGGAGACAATAATTTTACAGGCAAACCTGTTCCCGGTTATGAAGCCGAGAAAATTATTTTGAGTAAAGAAGCCGCTATCGCTTTACAAAAAGTACAGCGCGAATTAGAAAATGATGGCTACTGCCTAAAAATTTTTGATGCCTACCGCCCACAAAGAGCGGTTAATAGTTTTATCGAATGGGCTCGTAAACCAGAGGATACACTTACAAAAGCACAGTTTTATCCTGAAAAGAAAAAAAGCAATCTTTTTAATTTAGGGTATATCGCCACAAAATCTGGCCACTCCCGGGGAAGCACCGTAGATCTCACAATTATAGACGCAAAAACACTAAAAGAGATCGATATGGGTGGCACTTACGATTATTTTGGGGAGCGATCACACCACAATTTCAAAGAAATCACTGCAACTCAAAAAGCCAATCGCGAGTACTTAAAAAATATAATGAGTAAATATGGATTTAGAGCCTATAGTGAAGAGTGGTGGCATTACACTTTAAGACAAGAACCTTATCCAGAGACCTATTTTGATTTCACTATTAAATAAGCTTTAACAAAATTAAGACATAAATTATTGATTTTTAACCTTATATTTAAAAATGATTATAATAATTTAAAATTATGATCGATTAATTTTGTGAAAAATCAATCAAAATATGGAAAAAGTCAAATCCCTTAGACTACAAAATCGACTACAACAACTAAAAAACAGCTACGAATTAAGTGATTTGGATCTAGAGATCCTGGAAAAAGTACAGCAATATCAAATTAAGAGTATTTGTTGTACTACTGAAGGTGGTTTTGATAAAAAAACCGGAACTTTTTATACTGAAGAACGTACACTTAATTACAAAATCAAAATCGTTTATAAACGAACTGCATCTTCTCCTACTGAATTTGTTTTGATAAAAGCTGAAGAAGCCGAAGAGGAAGAGTTATTCCAATTTCCTGAAAAAACTACACATTTAAACAAAGCAGTTTAATAAATAAGTAATTAAAATCACTTATTTTACGTAAAACAAATAATTACACTCAATTTTTTAACTTTTTTACAATTATATTTTTTTCTACTTTTCAGCAGTTAAAGATTTTTAGCTAGATGGAAGAAGATATCCTGAGAAAGGAGTTATTAAGCGGTTTTATATTTAAAGATAAAACCTCCGAAAAAATTCTGGACGAATTAACGCAAATGGCAGCCGCTATTTGCGACACCCCAATATCAATTATTAGCCTGGTAAGCAAAGAAAAACAATGGTTTAAATCTAAAATTGGTCTTGATGTTGAAGAAACACCAATTGAAGATTCCTTTTGTAAACATGCCATAGAAAAACCAGAAGAAATCTTTATTGTAGAAAATCCATTGGAGGATATTCGGTTTAAAAATAATCCGCTTGTTCTTGGGGATCCTAAAATAAGATTTTATGCCGGTGCTCCATTAACCACTTCCAATGGCATTACTTTAGGCACTTTATGCGTTATCGATAAAAAGCAACGAAACTTAAGTGAAATTCAAATTAAAGCACTTCAGATTTTAGCCAATCAAACTATCGATTACCTAGAGCATAAAAGAGAGCATTTAAATCAAAATGACCTGCTTAAAAAAAGTATCTCAAAATTCAACAAACTCAGCAATCATTCATTGGATGCTTTATTTCAATTAGAGCTTAATGAGGATGAAAAAATTCAGTTCACCTATATTAATGAGACCATCAAAGATTTGCTTCCGCCGCTTGCCATCGAAGATTTTAAGAACACCCCTTTTAAAGCTTTAGACTTTATCTATAGCGAGGACCGTCTTATGGTTAAAAACACTTTTGCTGATGCTGTAAAGCACAAAAAAGACTGGGATATTACTTACAGAGTGGTTAAACCGGATAAGAGTGTGGCATGGCATCAATCCAGAGCTTTTCCCGACAGATCATCTGGAGAAAAAATAGTTTGGTATGGTAGTTTTAGAGATATAACCGATAAGAAAAATTACTTGGAATTATTAGAGAAAATTATTTTTGATATTTCTCATATAATGCGAAGACCAATAGCAAATATGTTAGGCCTTATTCACTTGCTGGAAGTTTCAGATGAAAAAGATGTTTTAAACAACCGGGAAATTATTAAATATATAAAAATTGTTTCAGAAGAAATTGACGAAGAAATACAGGGATTAAACGAAAACTATCAAAAAATAAAGACAAGTTTTAAAAGTCTATATTAATCTGAGATCTTATTTACAACGAAATTTAAAAATTAAGACATAAAAAAAGCGCCTTAAAAGGCGCTTTTCTATATTTCAATCTTAAAGAAATAATGAAGTATTTAGTTTTTTACTACCTCGAAATATGGCTCAAAACTGTCTCCTGTAGACCAGCTTAATTCACCATTGTAATAGATTTTATCCTGAATGATATATCTATCACCTTTTAAATATTCACTTTGGATAGTATCAACATCTGTTTCGTTCCATTGGATTAATGTAAGTGGACGATCTTCAGTATCCACATGATTTTGAAGGATTCTCATTCTGTAAGTTCCTCCTGTTTGAAAAACCATAAAGCTTTTTGGCAAATCGCTTGTTTCATTATATACTTCCTCGGCTTTACCACCTTCAACATAATACAACTTAATGTCTTCTGGATTGATAGCACCCTCGGTCTTAGGATCTAAAAGATTTTCTCCTTTTTCATTTTGTACGGTAATTTCAAATGCTACATCTAAGTTAAAAGTATCTGCACCTGGTCTTTCCTGACTACATCCAATTGCTAAAAAAGCTCCAACGATTCCTAAAAGTAATTTTGTTTTCATACGATTCTATAAGATTTGATTTTCAATTATTTCGATGGGATAAAATTAGGAAAAAAGAACATTCAAAAAACATTAATAATCGATAAAAAACACTTTAACCTGCAAAAAAGTCTATTTTAACAGTATTTTGTAAGTAAGGTATTACAAAATAAACAATTAAATGTCTTTTATCGATACATAAAGTAAGAATTTACCTTCTTAAAAACACTTGCTAAAACGTGTATTATCGCCAAAACACACCATAAACGAACTTTTAGATGGATTAAAGACACAAAAAAGCATCCACTAGGGATGCTTTTTATCGATAAAAGGTGATTTTCAATTCTTACTTATCTGAAAATGCTTTTTCTATTCTTGCAATCAAATCTTTATAATGATATCTACTTAAGCGATCTGAAGTAGAATATTGCATACGGTTTAACTGAGATTGAAGTGTTTCTAATTCTCCTCTCATTAAAGCAATAATATCTGTACCAGAAACATCGTCTCCTTCTTCAATTTTTTGAATATAAGAAATAGCAATATCTACATAAGATCGTTGTAAATTTCTTCGGTAAGCATCTACTTTCTTCCCACTATATAATTCAGAAAAAATACCTTTTCGTAGATCTTCCAAAAGTTCTATCACTGCATACTCACTATCATGAAGCTGCTCGTTTTCAATCATTCGCAATAAACGGTCTTCACTAAGTAAGTAATTTAAAACTCTGGATTGTAAGCTTTGTACTCGCTCTATTGCCCCGCTAGATTCGATACGATCTAAAATATCTTTGTTTAATAACCAATCTGGGGTTGTAAATGCATTATCATTTAAGAATTTAACTGCAGCTTCCTGAATATCGTCTGGAACCGGAGTATAAACAGCACCTTCCTGATCTGAAGTTTTACGAGTTTCATAAACTCCTCCTACATTAGTTACTACATGATATAGATAACCTCTCCAAAGACCAATAAGTTCACCATATACTTCATCTAACTCATCATAACCATAGCCATCTTTTGTAGTCCATTCGATTAAGTTAGGCACAACTTTTTTCATATTAGCCAAACCATACTCGCTGGCTTTTACCTGGTCTTTACCTAAACTCTCTCTTTGAGATTGCGGATCGAAACCACCATAACCTCCACCAAATTCGTACATAGGATCTCCTGCTTTTTCAAGAATCCATTTATCAAGGCTATCTTTTTCATCATCTGGCGTATTTGCATCTGGCAAATAACGATATCCCCAGTTAATCGCATAAAGATCGTAAGGCCCCATCATTCTAATATATCGCACTCCTTTATCTTCTGGCTGTGCTACATAGTTTACACGAGCATAATCCATAATCGATGGTGTAAGCCCGTATTTTTGAGTAAACTCGGCTGAACGTAAAGAATCTGTTGGGTAAGCGGCGCTGGCTTTCATATTATGCGGCAAACCCAAGGCATGCCCAACCTCATGAGCGATTACCATACGCATCATTTCTCCTATTTCCTCTTCAGGAGTATCTAGTGTTCTGGCATTAGGGTTTTGCGCACCAGCCTCGATCATAAATCTATTTCTATACGAACGCAGGTGATTATGATACCAGATAATATCACTTTCTATAATTTCACCGGTTCTTGGGTCTACTACAGATGGTCCTACCGCATTTCTTGTGGTACTGGCCACATAACGTACTACAGAATATCGTACATCTTCTGGACTAAAATCTGGATCTTCTTCTTTAGAAGGCGGATCTTTAGCGATAATCGCATTTTTAAATCCAGCTTTTTCAAAAGCTTTGTTCCAATCTTCAATTCCCTGTTTAAAATATGGTCTCCAACGTTCTGGTGTTGCAGGATCCAGATAATATACAATTGGTTTTACCGGTTCTACCAGTTCTCCTTTTTTATAGGCTTCAATATCTTTAGGAATTAACCTCCATTTTCTAATAATCTGGTAATCGTCAGATTTTAATGCGTCTGAATCATAATCGTATTTTCCTACGGTAAACCATCCTACACGATAATCTGCAATTCTAGGCATCATTTTATCTTCAGGAAGCAAAACCATAGATTGGTTCATTAACATAGAAATGGTACTGGCCTGTCCTCTCTCTGGCGGCTCCTCAGCTTCGTAAGTCATCACATGCCTTACTTCTACATTCTGCGGAAAAGAATGAACTTCATCTATATAAGACCTGCTTTTATCAAGACGTCTCACTTTATACCTTTTTCTGGAAGAAGCATCCATACCGTTAATTGCGGCAACTTCGTCTTCAAACAAACTGGTAACATCAACTACATAAGCACTACTATCTGCTTTTATGGTTTCGATTTTTGCGCTGTACATAATTGGCTCAAAATTATTCGCCTGTACAGATTTATAGATTGGTGATTCTTCGTCGCTCTGGTTCTCAAAGCTCATCACCTTAATATCTACATTTTTTCCACGTTTATTCCAACGCACTACCTGCTCGTTAACTTTAGAGCCGGCATTTACATATCCACCACCGTAACCAGATGGCACTTTAGCAATTCTACTAACCCAAAGCATATCTTTATTAAAAAGGGAATCTGGGATTTCGAAATACAGTTTATCATCTACCCTGTGAGTAATAAATAAACCTTTGTCTGAAACGGCACTGGCCGTAATTACCTTATTATAAGGTTTAAAATCTCCTTTCTTTTCGGTTTTAGGAGCTTCGGCGACAGGTTTAGAAGTTTTACAGCCAAAACTTAAGGCTGCAAGTACTCCAATCGCTAGTACTTTTTTTATCATGAAGGTTTGAATTTTTCCACAAGATAAGCAAACTTCAATTTATGCCGAAAAAACACTAGCCCCCAAACATTGGTTAAACTTTAGTCTGTTCAGCTAAATCCTTCAGAATAAAAACATCTTTGAAAATGTATAATATCGACATCATTTATTCTGAAGTTATATTTTCAGCGTAGCTAGATTTTTAAATTACCAGATCATTTCAGAAAAGAAAACTTTATAACCACTGCTTAAACTGAAAAATACTTTTATTAGAATTTATAATTCGTTAATTTTAAAGAGTATTTTTTAACCAATTAATACATAATTTATAAAAAGCAATAAATTCCGCAATTAAAGCGATAGCTTTTTACTATTACAAATCCCAAGAACATAACATTTCGTTATCTATTTTTAACCAAGTATTAATTAAAAACTTAAGTCATGGCAAACAACAATCATCAAGGCAATCCAGATAACAATAAGGTTTGGGAAGTAAATGATTCTAGCAAATGTCCTTTTCTAGGCGGAGCAAAAAGCTTCACAGCAGGAACGGGAACAACAAATAAAGATTGGTGGCCTAATCAGCTAAATCTAAAAATATTGAGTCAGCATTCCTCCAAAACTAATCCTATGGACGAGGATTTTAATTATGCTGATGAGTTTAAAAAACTAGACCTAAAAGCAGTAAAACAAGATCTATTTGAATTAATGACCGATTCGCAGGATTGGTGGCCAGCCGATTTTGGACATTACGGTCCATTTTTTATCAGAATGGCATGGCATAGCGCTGGGACGTATCGTATTGCCGATGGTCGTGGTGGCGCAAGCTCGGGATCACAACGTTTTGCACCTTTAAATAGCTGGCCAGATAACGCGAATTTGGATAAAGCAAGACTACTTTTATGGCCTGTTAAACAGAAATACGGGAAGAAAATTAGCTGGGCAGATTTGATGATCCTTGCCGGAAATTGCGCTTTAGAATCGATGGGGTTTGAAACTTTTGGTTTTGCCGGTGGTCGTGAAGATATCTGGGAACCCGAAGAAGATATTTATTGGGGATCTGAAGGTGAATGGCTTGGAAATAAAGAACGCTACGAAAAAGGTAATACCCTAGAAAATCCACTTGGTGCTTCGCATATGGGATTAATTTATGTAAATCCTGAAGGACCTAACGGAAATCCAGATCCACTGGGCGCTGCTAAAGATATTAGAGAAACCTTTGGCCGTATGGCGATGAACGATTATGAAACCGTAGCATTAATTGCTGGCGGACATAGCTTCGGAAAAACGCACGGTGCTGCCGATCCTGAAAAATATGTTGATGCTGAACCTGCCGGAGCAACTATTGAAGAAATGAATTTGGGATGGAAAAATAGCTTTGGGACAGGAAATGCTGGCGACACCATCACAAGCGGACTAGAAGGTGCATGGACCACTACTCCTACAAAATGGAGCAATAATTTCTTCGAAAATCTATTTGGTTTTGAATGGGAGCTTACTAAAAGCCCCGCAGGTGCACACCAATGGAAACCCAAAGATAATGCCGGCGCAGGTACTGTTCCAGATGCTCACGATCCTAATAAAAAGCATGCTCCTTTTATGCTTACTACAGATCTTGCACTTAAAATGGATCCAGATTATGAGAAAATCTCGAGACATTTCTACGAAAATCCAGATGAATTTGCCGATGCTTTTGCAAGAGCATGGTTTAAACTTACGCATCGTGATATGGGGCCACTTTCAAGATATTTAGGTCCAGAAGTTCCTAACGAAGAATTGATTTGGCAGGATCCTGTACCAGCGGTAGATCACGAATTGGTGAATAATGATGATATTGCAGGTTTAAAGGATACTATTTTAAATTCAGGATTGTCGATTTCAGAGCTTGTTTCTACAGCATGGGCTTCAGCTTCAACTTTTAGAGGTTCAGATAAACGTGGTGGTGCCAATGGTGCAAGAATTCGTTTAGAGCCACAACGTAACTGGGAAGTTAACAACCCGGCACAACTTCAAAAGATTATATCAAAATTAGAAGAAATTCAGGCCGATTTTAATAATTCTTCGGAAAGGAAAATCTCTTTAGCAGATCTTATCGTTCTTGCCGGGAATGCCGCAATCGAGAAAGCTGCTGAAGACGCAGGAAGTGATATAAAACTTGAATTTACTCCGGGACGTACCGATGCTACTGAAGAACAAACCGATGCTGATGCCTTTAATGCTTTAGAACCAGAATCTGATGGTTTTAGAAATTATATTAGAGGAAGCGAAGATGTAAGTACTTCTGCTGAAACCATGCTAATCGACAGAGCGCAATTACTAACGCTTAATGTACCAGAACTTACCGTACTTTTTGGCGGACTTAAAGTTTTAGACATTAACTACGATGGTTCTAAAAAAGGAGTTTTTACTGAAAAGCCGGGGGTTTTAAGTAACGATTATTTTATGAACCTATTGGATATGAGCACAACGTGGAGTTCTACAAACGATGCACAAACAGAGTTTGTTGGTAAAGATCGAAAAACAGGAGACACTAAATGGACAGCCAGCCGTGCCGACTTAATTTTTGGTTCAAACTCTGAACTACGCGCACAAGCCGAAGTTTACGCCTGTTCTGATAGCCAGGAGAAATTTCTAAAAGATTTTGCTAAAGCCTGGACCAAAGTAATGAACTTAGATCGCTTTGATTTAAAATAAAAAATCGTTCTAAAATATCGAAAAGCAGCTTCTAGATGGAGCTGCTTTTTTTTGTAAAATAGTCTTACAAGAAAACCAGTCATTTAATTATCACGAAAGCAATTTAATAAAGATACTCCGAAGGAAATTTTTATCGAAATGAATTATGCAAATGAAGATTAAAAGTAAAAATTCTACCCATTCTCGTAAATAAACAAAGATCCCCAAAACAAAAAACCCTCTAAATCAATAAGATAAAGAGGGTCTTTGTACTCGGAGCGGGACTTGAAC